>NZ_CP012665.1:0-600000 GCF_001318295.1 Candidatus Xiphinematobacter sp. Idaho Grape | reverse complement strand
TACGCACTCCTGCCACTATCTTGCAGTGATGGTTCCGTCCGGGCATTTGTAGAAGATTAACCCGTCCCCCTGCACCACCACTGCTGGGATCGGGACACCCAAATACGACCTGACTTAAACGTGCCTGTACCATTGCTCCTGCACACATAGGACACGGCTCCTTCGTGACATACAGAACACAATCCGTTAGACGCCAGTCCCCTATCATGTACTCTGCCTGCCTAATTGCCAATATTTCCGCGTGAGCCGTGGCATCTCCTAGGACTTCTACCTGATTGTGCGCGCGTGCGATAACTACCTCCCGGCGAACGATTGCGACACCCACAGGTACCTCCTCCAGGTCCAATGCCTTCCTTGCTTGACGCAATGCTTCCCCCATAAAATATCGATCCAACATTTGACCAACCATACTTAGATAGGGCGAAGAACGAACACCCGTCCCCTCCACGGGAATATTTCTACCATGTACAACTTTGTTGGCCATACTTATACTTTGCCCCATGGGACTACATTTAGACCATTATAATAAGTCACTTATTGCTCCATCTATTCTTGCCTGCGACTTCTCGCAACTCGGCATAGAAGTCGGCCGAGTTATCTCGGCAGGGGCTGATCGGATCCATTGTGATGTTATGGACGGTCATTTTGTAAAAAATATCTCCTTTGGGTCTGTTATCATTCAGGCTGTTGCACGCTCCACAAAGCTTCCCCTTGACATCCATCTAATGGTTGATTGTCCTCAACATCACCTTCTTGGCTTAATTCCTCACTCTATCTCTTCTTTTTTTCACTCCATCATTTTTCATATTGAGGCATCACAGTGTGTATCTGAAACACTTCACTCTATCCGTGACCAGCGGTGCTTGGCTGGAATAGCCATTAATCCTGAAACACCGCTTTTTGAAGCGTACCCTTTCCTTGCGAACCTGGATTTTCTTCTTATCATGACCGTATACCCCGGGTCTGGAGGCCAGGATTTTCTCCCAGGGATATTGAAAAAGATAAGAGCTGCCGCTGAGGTCCGCTCTCAGAAAAGATTGGGCTTTCATATAGCGGTAGATGGAGGGATTTGTGCAGAAACTGCCGCTAAATGTCGTCTTGCCGGCGCTAATGTATTCGTTGCTGGAACAGCTATTTTTGGGAAACCGGACCTTTTTTCCGCCGTTCAAAGCATCCGAAGTTCGGTAACTAACCTATAAAAGTGCTAAATATTCACACTGAAAGACGTGCACAGGAGTCAAAAGAAAAAGTCCTCCTTCTCCTGTTCCAAGGATAACCTCCCCAACGCATTAGAAGAGAGGATATGGATGAGTTTATAACCCTTTAGTGTTGGGGAAAAGAGTTAATTCCATAGGAGGATCCTTAATAGCAGCCCGGGGTAAGGGTTTATATGTCCCTAAGCTTAGGGAGGCTCCTGTTTATAAGGTATAAATAAGGACCAACAATGTCGCATGACCCAGAGCCTTCTGCGTACGAGGTGTTTGATATCTGCTGTAATTTTGATGGCTGAACATGAAAGGAATCTACTTAGTTGTTCTTCTCCTTGCTTTTAGTTTTCAACTGGATTAGTGGTGGGTGCTGCTGGCGCAGGCTGCGTCTGTCTCTTCCTGTCTACTGATTATGAGTACACTGACCATTCAGGACCTTTACGCTAATGTTGATGACCAGGAAATTCTTAAAGGGGTGAGCTTAAAGATTCCGAAGGGGGAGGTGCATGCTGTTATGGGCAAAAACGGCTCTGGAAAAAGTACCCTTGCCAAGGTCGTTGCAGGACATCCCAGTTATACTGCTACCGCTGGTAGCATTGTGCTTGATGGTGAGAACCTCCTGGCGATGGAACCTAACGAGCGTGCCTGTTTGGGCGTTTTTCTAGCTTTTCAGTATCCAGTAGAAATTCCAGGCGTCACAGTTGCAAATTTTATTCGTGCCGCCATCCAGGCCAGGCTGCCTAAGGGTAAGGAATTGGAGGCGACTGAATACTACTCTGCCCTTTACCAGCAGATGGACTCCCTACAAATTCCTAGAGCATTTACCTCTCGTTCTGTAAACGAGGGATTTTCTGGAGGGGAGAAAAAGCGCTGCGAAATTCTCCAGATGGCTATGTTACAACCTACCTATGCTATATTGGATGAAACGGACAGTGGATTAGATATTGATGCCTTAAGGGTTGTTTCTGAAGGAGTGAATACCCTGCGAGGTCCCCATGTCGGGATACTAATTATTACTCACTACCAACGCCTTTTGAATTACATTGTGCCGGATCGTGTCCATGTTATGATGGACGGTAGGGTTGCCCGTAGCGGAGGAAGGGAGCTAGCCCTACAACTGGAGGCTGAGGGCTACGATTGGCTTACTCCCAGCCAACCACGGTCTAATGGGGCTCCAGGTTCATCTGATGACTTGCTTAAATCCACTTAAACCTGTACTAGAAATGAGCATCGAGACGAAACCACAAATTGACATCGACCGCTCCATTGGAAACTTTAGCTATGCCGTCGACTATGCCTATGATGCAGGCGTCGGTCTGAGCGAAAAGACCATCGACTATATTTCTGATGCTAAAGGGGATCCTGACTGGGTTCGTCAATTTCGGAAGCGGGCCTACAAGAAGTTCCTAGAAAAACTGCTCCCCACTCGTTGGGCAAGCAGGGATTTAGAAAGCATTGCTTTTAATCAAATTCGGTATTATCTCGCTCAGGGACAACAGCCAAAGCGCTCATGGGATGAAGTGCCAGAGAAGTTAAAGCGTACCTTTGAGCGGTTGGGAATTTTGGAGCAAGAACGCCGATTTTTAGCCGGAGTGGAGGCCCAGTTTGATAGCGAAGCCGCTTATTCTAACATTAAGCAGGCTGTAAGCGCTCAGGGAGTGATTTTTTTGGGTAGTACAGAAGGCCTCAAGCAATATCCGCAAATCTTCCGGAGGTGGTTTGGGAAAGTAATTCCAGCAGGAGATAATAAGTTCAGTGCGCTTAACAGTGCTGTTTTCAGTGGGGGGAGTTTTATTTATGTGCCTCCCGGGGTGAAGGTAAAACATCCTCTCCAAGCCTATTTTCGGATTAACGCGGAGAGTTTTGGCCAGTTTGAGCGGACGCTTATCATTGCAGATGAAGGAAGCGAGGTCATGTACATGGAGGGTTGTACAGCACCTCAGTTTGAGACCACTACTCTCCATAGTGCTGTTGTGGAGTTAGTAGCTATGCCAAGTGCTAAAATCCAGTATGTTACCGTCCAAAACTGGAGCTCTAATGTTTTTAATCTTGTTACTAAGCGTGGCTTGGCACACAAAGAGGCGGAAATTAAATGGATTGACTGCAATATTGGTTCACGCCTTACGATGAAATATCCAGGCGTTGTTATGAAAGGCCAGAAAGCTCGTGGCGAAGTCATCAGTATTGCCCTTGCTGGAGATGGCCAACACCAAGATACCGGTGCCAAGATGATCCATGCTGCAAACGAAACTACTAGTAACATTGTATCTAAATCCATTAGCCTCGGGAATGGCCGTGCTACTTACCGTGGTCTCGTTCACATACCTAAGGGGCTGAGGGGTTGCAAAAACAACACAGAGTGTGATGCTCTCCTGGTTAATGCGCAGAGCCGTACGGATACTTATCCAGCTATTACTGTTCGTGGGCAGGGAAACGCCTGTCAGCATGAGGCTAGTGTTAGCCAAGTTAGCGCTGAGCAAATCTTTTACATGCAGCAGCGTGGATTAAGCGAAGGTGAGGCAATGAGCCTTGCCGTTAATGGTTTTGTCAATGATTTAGTTCGTCAGTTTCCCATAGAATATTCTGTTGAGTTAAAGCGGCTTATTGAGCTCGAGATGGAGGGCTCCGTAGGATAAAAATAGGGAGCATTTCCTCAAACTCCATAGCGCTACCAACCTATGTTACCCAAGCAGCCTTCTTCTATCTTGGGACTGCAAGAAGGGATTTCCTGGCCAATGTGGTTTCGCTCGGTGCAACGCCAAGCATGGGAAGAGTTTCTCTCTACGCCCCCCCCTTCCGCTTTTCAGCAGGAAGCATGGAGGTTTTCCAGTGTACAGACCTTAGAGCTCCCAGAACTTCACTGCGGAGTAGATGTCAATCCCAGGAAGGAAATCTTTCCTTCTCTCCTAGAACGCAGCATTGGGCTGGCTCCTGAAACGCCTCGTCTCATCTTTGCTAATCATACGCCAGTTATACAGAAAACGCAGAGCCTTCTCCCCCTTGGGCTAGTAATGTCGCCTTTGCAATCTGCTATTCATACTCATGGCAGTTTGATTCGAAGATACTTCATGAAGCAACCAGCGGAATTAGGGTCCCACAAGTATGCAATGTGGCATAAGGCTCGTTTGCGCAACGGGGTGTTTATTTATGTCCCTCCAGACACCGCTGTTGAGGTCCCCGTGGAGATTTTTTCTTGGTTAGATGGGAGGGGGGTTGCTTTATCTCCGCATACTCTGATTGTTTGCGGAGAAAATAGCTGTATCACTGTGCTGGAGCATTTTCGCTCAGTTTCCCAACAGGACGGAGGGTTTGTCTGCGGCGTCAGTGATATTCATCTTGCGGCAGGAGCCCGCGTCACATACGCTGCCATGCAGGAGTGGAGCGCCCTTACGCGTGCCTGGCACCTCAATTCTACACTGGTATCTCAAAATGCCAGAGCGACTGTTTTTCAGGCAAACTTTGGAGCAGGATTTCTCCGCTCTGAGAGCCTTAGCCGATTAACTGGATGCAAGGCTAGTAGTCTCATGCTCTCATTAACGTCAGCCTCGGATACCCAAGAGGTTGATCAACGCACTCTCCAAGACCATATTGCCCCAAACACATCCAGCGACCTACTCTACCATAATACACTTGACGACTCAGCACGTACTATCTTTTCTGGTCTTATTCGAGTGGAACCGCATGCTCAAAGGACAGACGCCTATCAAAAAGTGCGTAACCTCCTTCTCAGTGATGCCGCTGAGGCCAACTCCATGCCTGGCCTGGAAATTTTAGCAGATGATGTTCGCTGTACTCACGGAGCGACTTCTGGACAAATCAATGAGGAGGAACTCTTTTACATGAAAACACGAGGCATTCCTGCAAGATTGGGTCGCCAGCTCATTGCTAATGGTTTTCTCTCTTCTGTGTTAGAACGTTTAGAAGATAAAACGCTTCGCGCGTTCTTTATGAACCGTTTGCATGGCAAGGAATAACATTGTCTCCTGGTCTGTAGCTTTTTCGGTTACGGTGAATACTCTGGAGGACAGACCTCTTTTTGATACGAGGTCTATGAACGCCCCTCGCTTCTTTTGTAGGGAAGTGCCTCGTTGTAATGTAGACCCTATATAAGCTTGACCCGGCTGGAGCTTATATTTTTGTGGTATCCTTTTTCTCGTAAACGCGTTTACCGATAATATCGGGGATCTTATCTTCGGTGTCACGCACATGGGGCTAGCCGGATAGAGGCCCCATGCTCTTTCCCGCCAAGGTATAGGAGAAACCTCTTTTAAGCGAGCGCTTCTGCATCGAGTGATCTGCCAAAAGCCCATATCTGCTTTTTGCGCTCGCTCCCCATTAGGATTGAGAAGTCCACGACGCAGACAGAGAGAGGAATTGGGAGGGCTATTCTGTTTGTTAGGGGCTAGTAGTCTTTCTAGAAAGGATTTCCAGTGGTAACTGCCGTAATTTAACGATGGAGTGAGCGGGTAAGACTCCACGCCATTGACAGCCCGGGTAGAGCACAGCATACCGACCAACAAGAGACCCTGGATTTAAGATGGAATTACAGCCCACCTTGACATAGTCACCCAGTATAGCACCAAACTTTCTTAATCCCGTTGCGACTTTCCCATGTGGGCCCACAACCCAAATTTCACCCGGGCTTAATTTGACGTTGGAAAGGATGGCTCCTGCACCCAAGTGAGCCTTGTATCCCAGAATAGAATCTCCCACATAATTGAAATGCGGTAACCGCACGCCATCAAAAATTAGGCAGTTCTTCAATTCGCAGGAATTGCCTAGGACTACCCCATTGCCAACGATTACATTTTCCCGGATATAGCATCCGTGGCGAATCTGGCAGTGCTCTCCAATCCATGCTGGGCCCTTGATCATTACCCCGTCTTCGACAAGTGTTCCCCTCCCTATACGAGCCCTTTTCCCAATAAGTGGCTCCCCCATTAGCTTTCCTTCGATACTAGACCGGAGGTTAAGTTGGAGATAAGTTCCAATTCCAGATAGCACCTCCCAGACGTTCTCGACTTTTTCAAAAAGAGTTGCGTGCTCAGTATGCACCAGGTCGAAGTAGTCTTCTGGACGAAACATGGAAAATGTAAAAGCCAGCCGAAAAGCTTTTTCGCAACCTAATTCAACGAATTACCACTTACCTCCTGGCCTCCCCTAGTGTCTTTTATCTTCCATCCCAAAGCGAGAATTTCCTCACGTAAACTATCGCTGGTGCCCCACTGTTTCTTAGCTCGCGCCTGTTCTCTTTGGAAAAGAAGAGAACTTACCTTTCTAGGCAGGTCTGGCCGCCGGTAATTTAGCTCTAGATGGAACACGGAATGCACTTGCCTAATCCAGCTATTTAAAAAAGTAATATTGGACGGTGAGAGTTTCTCTTGGTCTAAGAGGCGGTTGGAATCTCGTACAATCTCAAAGACGTTACCCAGTGCGGCCGAAGTGTTAAGATCGTTGTCCAATGCTCTTCCAAATGCCGCAGTATCCAGTTGTGGAGGTGCTATAGGCTGCAATGAAACTCTACTGGTTCTGCTGTGCAAGCGCTTGGTCCATTCATCCAAACGCTGCAGAGCGCTTCTAGCCCCTAATAGGCTCTCAAAGGTAAAATTCAGAGGCTCTCTATAGCGAGTACTGGCAAGTACATACCGAACTTCTCTTCCTGTCCATCCTTGATGGAGAAGATCGCGAAGGGTTAGGAAATTACCCTTAGATTTAGACATTTTTTGTCCGTTGACTAGGAGGTGTCGGCAATGCATCCATAGTCTAACAAAGGGTCTTCCAGTCGCACACTCTGACTGAGCAATTTCTGCCTCGTGATGGGGAAAAATGTTATCTTCTCCACCACAATGGATGTCGATGCTTGGTCCAAGAGTACCTGTAGCCATAGCACTACATTCAATGTGCCATCCGGGTCGCCCCTTCCCCCATGGACTTTCCCAACCAACGGCTTTATCCTTCTCATCCCATGCCTTCCAAAGAGCGAAATCTCCTACACTTTCTTTCCCATATTCATCGCTCTTTATGCGCCCGGAAGGCCGCAGCTCATTGAGATGAAAATGAGCAAGCTGCCCATAGGCAGGAAATGTCGATAAACGGAAATATACGGAACTGTCCCTAGCTTGATACGCATGGCCTTTACTAATGAGAGTGGCGATCATTTCAATCATACGTCCGATATGAACAGGTGCACTCGCTTCTGGATAGGATTCAGCCTTCTTTATACGGAGCGTACTTAAATCCTGGAAAAATGCCTCCTTAAAAGGACGAGTAAAATCTGCAAGAGGGATGCCTGCCTCGCAACAGCCACGAATAGTTTTGTCCTCTACATCCGTTAAGTTCATCACGCGCCGCACGTTAAACCCGCGAAATTCTAGATGGCGCTGTAGAAGGTCCTCAAAAATATAGGCGCGAAAATTTCCAATATGAGCCAGGCTATATACTGTTGGACCGCAGGTATAGAGCAGAACGGTTTGCCCCTCAGGGTCTAAGGGGGAGAACTCTTCCACCCTGCGGGTGAGGGTGTTGAAAAAGCTTAACATTTATCCTCCTCATACTCTGACATTTCAGGAGGTGGACGTAGCAGTTCTTCATGAACTGCTGAAACCAAGTTTGCAATGGCAAGCACAGCTATACCCTCTTTTCTCCCGAGAAACCCCATTCCCTCATTGGTAGTAGCCTTAATCCCGACGCGGAGAGGCTTTATATCAAGAGCTCCAGCAAGTTTTTCCTTCATTGCATATGAGTGAGGTAAAACTTTAGGCGCCTCAGCAATTACAGTGCAATCTATATTGCATATGCTTAACCCTGCTGCGTGTAAGAGCATGCTGACCCTATGCAAAATCGCCAAACCACTTATTCCGCGGACGGATTCGTCCGTATTTGGGAAAAGGCAACCAATGTCCGGTTTTCCAGCCGCACCCAACAGGGCGTCCGCAAGTGCATGCGCCAATACATCCGCATCGGAATGACCCTCTAGCCCACCCAGCTGAGACTCTATACAGATGCCTCCCAGAATCAGAGGGCACCCTTTCTTAAAGGGATGAACGTCATATCCTATGCCCACCAAAGTGTTCCTCATAGGCTAAGACGAATATTCCCGTTGGTGGCAACAATCGAATATTTACCAAGCTTTACTGGATGAGGACTAAGCTCTACTTTGCCCCCTGCTTCCTCAACAAGAGCCATACCAGCCGCTATATCCCATAGATTGATCTGGCTTTCAATATAGACATCTAGGCGACCACAGGCTACGTAGGCCATATCCAAGGCAGCACTTCCCATAATTCGGCATTTGTTTACTACACGAACCATTCTCTGAAACAAAGTGAGACCGGACTGAATGGATTCAAGAGACTTGGAGATTCCTACAGAGATTACCGCATCAGCTAGCGTTTTACGTCTACTTACGAAAATCTGTACTCCGTTAAGAGTAGGAGTAGCTCCTTGCTCCACTGCCCAAAGTTCATTCCGTATGGGATCATAAATGACACCGACCAGGACTTGTCCCCTGTAGCGTAGGGCAATAGAAATGGAAAAATGTGGGATTCCCCAGAAGAAATTTGAAGTCCCATCAATAGGATCCACGATCCACTGATAAGCAGAACTACCCTCTACTATCCCCTCCTCCCCATAGATAGTGTGGTCGGGATGATATCCCAGGAGGATTTCTTCTATGAGTTTTTGCGAACGTCTATCAAGCTCCAATTTGATATCATGTGCCTCTCGGGTATCCACGTGTAATTCTTTTCCAAAATGAGAGCGCAGAAAACCGCCGGTTTTCAGCACCGCTTCACAGGCACTTTGAAGAAAGGTTTGCATGCAGTCTAGGTAATGTGTGTAAACGCGTGTAGGAAAGCCTTTTGCACTAGAAACACCAGTCCCTGTAAGCAAAGACTGGTGAAATAGTAGAAGAAGATCGCCAGAATCCTCAAAATTCTTCCGCGGAAGGATGCATTTGTGAGGCAAATCCCCTACGCTCTCGGTCTAGGTTTCCCTCTCCAGCTGAGGAAAGAATCTGGTGGACACGTGCAGTAATTTCTTCTACCGGCCAAAGTTTCCCAATCCCTTCGTACCCACAAGCGAGCATGCCGCTCCTGGGCCCAACAAATTCTATTCCTCGTTTGGCAAGAAGTGCGACATTGGCCATAGTTGCAGGATGCTTCCACATTTTTCCATTCATCGCCGGAGCGAGTAGCATAGGAGCACGGCATACCAGAGCTAACGAGGAGAGTGCATCATCAGCAAGGCCTATGGCCAATTTTGCAATGATATTAGCAGTAGCTGGTGCCACGAGCAGAAGGCTTGCAGAGTCTGCAAGGGCAATATGTCTTGGATGCCAACTGCTCTCTTCTTCAAACATATCTGTTAAGACTGGGTTTCTAGAGAGAGTATGCAGGGTAAGCGGCGTAACGAATCTAGCAGCTGACTGTGTTAAAACGACACGCACTGCGTATCTAAGCTTCACTAGAGAGCCAGCAAGGTCTGCTGACCTATAGGCCGCAATTGAACCACAGACACCGAGAATAATTGTCTTCATGGCAGTGCTTCCATTTCTAAAAGGAGTCTTCGGCTCAAATATTGCTCAGCTCGGATAACGGCGCGGAACTTGGCAATGTCTTCCTCCATAGAACTACTAACAATTGTATACTTGTACTCCTTCCATCTGCACATTTCCCGTTTGGCGGTGGCAAGCCGCTTTCTAATTTGTTCTTCAGTCTCCGTTCCACGACGCACTAGCCTGCGCCTGAGCTCTTCAAGGTTGGGTGGCATGATAAATACATCCGCTAGGGCTTGCAAGATGAAGAGATCCCTACAAGAGCGAATGGAAGCTGCTCCTTGGGTGTCGATGTCTATAAGGACGTCCACTCCCTTTTGAAGATGATCAATTATGGTGCTCTTCAGGGTACCATATTTTTGCCCGTGGACTTCAGCATGTTCTAAGAATTCTCCCTGCACTAAGTGAGATCGGAACGCCTCTTCACTTAAGAAATGATAATCCTCTCCACTAATTTCTCCAGGGCGTGGCGGCCGAGTTGTACAGGAGGCAGCATAGATAAAATCACCCTCCTGCCGTAAATTAGCACACAACGTGCTTTTTCCTGCCCCAGACGGAGCAGAGACGACAAAGAGAATGCCGGCATGTGCTGGACGAACATAGGGCACTTTACTAGGGATTTATTTCGCGCTTTTTTAGTTTGCGCCTAAGAACAAGACATAGGAGCAGCGGGTTGAGGAGATACGGCAAGACTGTCTGAGACAGATTGTCTAGGTTTTTTTGTGCCAATAGGAACCAAGAACAAATGGAAAATACGCTCTTTTGCACGGTAATTATCTACATTTTCGCTAGGGGAAGGAAAAAAGCATCCCCCGTCTAGGAAACCGTCATAAGGATAACGCCGGATCACCATAGAGCGTGCTGGCAGAGGAGCCAGTAATGAGTACATCAAAGATTTGACCTACATGACGATTTGAACCGTCAAAGACGACTAGTTGATTAGTCCGAGTTCGACCACTAAACCGGCTTGGGTTGGTCTTGCTAGGACCTTCGCAAAGAATTTCCATACGAGTCCCAACACAGGCTGAAAGCTTCCTTGCGCTGGTGACACGGAGAAGATGGAGTAAATCTTGATTACGAGCCTCCTTGGCTTCCTCGGTAACCTGCTGTTCCATAGCAGAGGCCCGAGTTGCTCGCCGAGGGGAATAACGAAAGATAAACGCATGGTCAAAACCGGCAGTTCGGTAGACTTCCTTTGTAGCCAGGTGGTCTTCTTCCGTTTCTCCCGGGAAGCCTACGATAATATCGGTGCTGATAGCAAGATCAGGCCTAGCGGCTCGCAATTTCTCCACAAGTCTAAGATAGGTGGATACAGTATAACCTCGGCGCATTGATCTAAGGATACGGTCTGATCCCGATTGAAGTGGTAGGTGGACGTGTTCCATAAGTTTTGGCAGCCTCGCAAAGCAGTCAATCAAATCCTGCTGAAATCCTATGGGATGGGGAGAGATAAACCGAATTCTCTCCAGCCCCTTTATTCGGTGAATTCGTTCAATCAACTGTACGAAAGGGCTTTTGTTGTCCACCTTTTTAAAAGAGTGACGCCCATAAAAATTGACAATCTGACCAAGTAGAATGACCTCTAATACTCCTTCATCTACTAGCATTTGCACCTCCTCCACGATCTCTTCCATGGAGCGCGACCTCTCGGAACCACGAGTCTGTGGCACAATACAAAATGCGCAGTGCATGTTACACCCTTGCATAATGGACACAAAAGCCGTTGCTCGACTCTCCTTGGAAGTGTGAGCACGATTCAAGGAGTTTGTGGAAGCATCCTGTTCCTCACCCACTTCTACAATAGGCAAACGTTCGTCATCCATCCGTGCCTGCTGAGAACGGCGGAAGATTGCGTCTACATATTCAGCTACCCGATGAATTTTCCGCGTACCTACCACAAGATCTACGTGGGGAGAGATATTTAGCAACCCGTCGCCACGGATTTGAGCCATACACCCTAAGTAGCCAAGTATCAAACGCGGGCGATCGTAGCGAAGTTTGCGCAACATTCCCATTTTTCCAATGGCTTTTTGCTCAGCCATCTCTCGCACGCTACATGTATTAAGTAAAATAACGTCCGCCTCTTCTTCATTCTCCACCAAACAGTAACCACGGTCTACAAGCATTTTGGAGACCTGTCTAGAGTCCTGTTCATTCATTTGGCAGCCATATGTCTTTATGTAAAAGTTCGGCATAGAAAGAGACCACAATATATGTAGATTGTACAAAAAACTCTAGCTACTTATCCTTCTATATTCCTGATAGGAGAAGAACAGACCTAGGAGAAAGAACAGACCTCGCAAAATGCGTTTGCCAAGGAACAATACGGCTGAAATTAGCACGGAGACTCCAGCTAGGCTTGGATACCGTATGCCGGCGGAATGGGAACTCCATGAAGCAACATGGGTCTCTTGGCCACACCCAAAGGGCTCTAGCTTTGCTACCTGTTACAGGGAGATACTCCCTACCTTTGTGCAGATGGTGGAGGTTCTTTCGACTTCGGAGGTTGTCCGAATTAACGTCTCAGAATTGGAACAGGAGAAGCAGATCCGTTCTTTACTCAACAGCACTGTGCCTCCAGAACGGGTAGAATTTTTTCATATCCCTACTAATGAACCCTGGTGCCGTGACTATGGACCTATCTTCGTCCGAAGAAACAGGTCTCCACAGCTTGCTGTGGTAAACTTCGGCTATAACGCCTGGGGAGGGAAATATCCACCCTACGATGCAGACAATTCCGTTCCAGTCCGTGTGAGCGAGGAGCTTAACCTTCCAATATTTGGCCGTCCGGATTTGATACTGGAGGGAGGCTCAATAGATACCAACGGCGCGGGTGCATTACTCACTACTGAAAGTTGCCTCCTTGACTCTCACCGAAATCCCGGCTGGACCCGATCTAAGATCGAAGAAGCCCTGCGGAGTTCTCTAAGCGTTAGCAAAGTTCTCTGGCTAGGTGAAGGAATTGCAGGTGATGATACGGACGGACACGTAGACAACATAGCACGCTTTGTTGCAGAGGACACTGTTCTTACCGTCATCGAAAGGAATGAAAAGGATCCAAATTTTAAACCTCTCCAAGAGAATCTACGAAGGATCCAAGAAACAAAATTAAGTAATGACCGCTGCCTCAACGTTATCACACTACCTATGCCAGGGCCATTCTTGGCAATGGGAGAACGATTGCCCGTTAGTTACGCTAACTTCTTCATTGGGAACGAGATCATTCTCCTTCCTACCTTTGCAGACATTCACGATAGCCAGGCGCTCTTTGTTCTTCAGGAGATGTTTCCTTCTCGTAAAGTGGTACCTATTAATTGCTGTAAGCTTATCTGGGGTCTTGGCGCCCTTCACTGCCTAACTCAGCAACAACCAACTTCCGAAAAGCTCCCGGATGAGCGTAGATTGATGGGCCGTAGAAGTCCATAATCCCTTTTACGGTGTAGTTATCCTGTCATCCCCCTTCCTTTAGATTGAGTTAGTCTCTTGAGTTCCCCCCCTCTTCACAAGAGGCGCTAGCCAGATACACATCTCGTAGAGTCCATACATTGGTATTGCCATGAGAAAGAGAGTAAATAAATCAGACGTCGGAGTAATAGCGGCAGCTAAGACAAGAATGATAACAAAAGCAAATGCCCGCTTTTTCTTCAGAAAATCGACGTCTAACAGTCCTAGTCTGACGGCAAGAAACGTACCGAGGGGTAACTCAAAAGCTAGTCCGAAAGCGATAATAAATTGCGTCGCGAACGTGTAGTATTCGCGGACCGTCCAGGTAGGGCGCCACTGCATGGAACGGGCATCCAGAGAGAAAAATGCTAGCGCTACAGGAAGCAGTACAAAATACGCAAAGGTGGTTCCTGCTAGAAAAAGGAGTGTACAAAACACACCAGTGGGAAGCAAAAGTTGCTTTTCACGTTGGGTAAGGGCTGGAAGGATAAATTCTCCCAAGAAGAAAATCAGGAAAGGAAGGGAAAGCGTTAAGCCCGTATAGAAGGATATTTGGCAAGAGATCACCATCGAGTCTGCTACTCCAAGGGACTGTAGATGAGCTGCTTGGTAAGGATCTGCTACTGCGAGGGGAAGCTGTAACAGCCTCGCTAGATCCGTACGAAAGGCAAAACAAGTCAAGGTCATGGTGATTAATGTTACTGCCATTTTAATTAGCATGCGACGTAGGTCTTCTACATGATCAAGAAATGGTTTAGGCTTATCTTGACTTTGTGTGCATCCCAAAAACTTGTGCCAAAAGCTCATCTTTCTCAGGACAGCAGGCCGAGGAAACATGCACATCTGTAATCTTCAGAGACGGCATTCTGGTAACGGCGGCAAGCTGCAAGTCTGTGCAGCACAGCGCATTGCCCTTCTACTTTGAAGGGAAAGACCGCACATCATATGAAGACTATGGGCTTTCTCTCAAGGCATTCTTCCAATAGGTGAGTCGTTCCTCAACATTTGCAGGAGCAGGGGCCCCAATAGCTAGTCGGCGTGCAACTGCCTGCTGAAGATTGAAAACAGCCTCTACGTCAGCTCCAAACAGTGGAGAAACAACACGCAGCTGCTGTAGTGGGATCTGACTAAGAGGCACGCTCAATTGGAAAGCCATTGTGACGATACGCCCAACCACTTCGTGGGCTTGACGGAAAGGTAGACCCTTTAATACTAGGTAGTCAGCTAAATCCGTTGCAAGCAGTATAGGATCACCAGCGGCAGCAGCAGCCCGATCTTCTCTCACACGGGCTGCATCCAGCATCTCTTCAAAGATAGGAAGAGCCATGCTAGCAGTATCCAGAGAATCAAACACGGCCTCTTTATCTTCTTGAATGTCACGGTTATAAGTCATAGGTAACCCTTTAAGGGTAGTAAGTAATGAGAAAAGGTTACCGTAAAGGCGGCCCGTTTTTCCGCGGGTGAGCTCCGCAACGTCAGGATTCTTCTTTTGAGGCATTAGACTAGAGCCTGTAGTGTGTCGATCACTTAACTCAAGGAATCCAAACTCCTCTGAAACCCACAGGACTATATCTTCACTAAGTCGCGAGAGATGCATGCCCAAAATAGCCAGCGCAGAAAGAAATTCACAGGCAAAATCTCTGTCACTAACGGCGTCCATACTGTTCTGGGTAATGCGGGAAAAACCTAATTCTCTGGCGAGCAGTTTACGATCCAGCACAATGGTCGATCCAGATATAGCACCGGAACCAAGAGGCAATTCGTCCATTCTCTCCATACAATCGTTCAAACGACTCCTATCACGGGCTAGCATCTCCGTATAGGCGAGTAAATGGTGAGCTAATAAAACTGGTTGTGCTCGCTGGAGATGAGTGTAGCCTGGGATACATACGCTGGAATGGCGGCAGGCAAAGCCTACAAGGCTGCATTGCAGATTGGCGCACTGTTTGCGTAGTCTAGTGATGGCCTCGCGTAAGTATAGACGAAGATCCAGGGCCACCTGGTCATTGCGGCTACGTGCCGTATGCAACTTGGCCCCAACAGATCCGATCCGGCGAATCAATGCAACCTCGATATTCATGTGGATATCCTCCAAGGAAGCATCGAATGTGAATTCCTTCCGATCTATTTCTGCTTGGATTTCAAGCAGCCCTTTTTCAATCAAGAGGCGTTCTTCTTCCGTCAAAATACCTGCCGCAACTAGGGCCTTGGCGTGAGCCAAGCTCCCTTGGATATCATGTCGATACAGACGCCAGTCATAGGAAATGGATTCCGTATAAACCCTAAGAAGCGCAGACGTCTCCTCCGCAAACCTTCCCCTCCGTATGACACTTCTATCCACGGCGCTTCGGACAACTCCCATGCAGTTGCAATTCCTCACAATGCCCCTCAATTCGCAACACCTTACTTTCCGGAAAAAATCCTAGCCTACGGGAGATACAGTTCTTCAACAGTTCCATATTTATGTCTTCAAACTCAATGATTTTGTCACAATCCACGCAAATCAGATGGTTATGGGTGGGATGCTCTATGAAGTTTGGGTCATAGTACTGGACTCCATTCCCTAAATCTAGCCCTCTTAGGAGTCCACTTTCCATCAAAAGTGGCAGAGTGCGGTACACTGTGGCTCTGGAAACAGAAAAATCAATTTCCCTGGCCATGCGCAATAGGCCTTCCGCACTGAAGTGGTCAGAAGTGGAAAATGCCGCCAGAATGATAGCGTTGCGCTGCGGCGTTTGTCGCAACCCTTTGTTCTCTAAAAACTTGCGCGCTGCAGCACAAACCTGCTTGCGGTTCTCAAAATTCATGAGAAGACCCTAAGATTGAATTGCTAAGAGTCAAGAAGGCAAAATGTCTAAGGGACCCCTCCCTCCTGAACTGTGACGAAAAAAACCACGCCCCTGACAACCTAGCAGGGGTACCCTATGGATAAAACTACAGAGGGAAATATAGAGGGAAAATTTCAAAAATACCTTTATTCTTTATGCCAGGTTGATTTCCCACTACCCTGCCACTAGAGTTCCGGTGGAGTTATAAATGCCAGACAGAGATAGTACCTGTAAAAATAGTACCTGTAAAAGTAGCATCTATTTGCGAGTGATGCAGTATTCGCTAAACTCTACCTTGGCAGTAAAATACATCTTCCCCCTTATAACTATTGCAGCAGTGTCTCTCTTTTCTGGGTGTGCTACTACTCATCATTCTCTCCCTGCTAGGAGCTTAAAAGAGGAGAGTCTGATTCCTTGGAACCGCCCCGCAGATTGGGAGGAGGTCAGTATGCCTCTAGAACATCCAGGGTGAAGCGAAGTAAATGGGAGCCGTCCATAAATCGAATTACTGCAAACATCCTTCTTAGCATGAGCACTTTGGTGATTCGTGGGGGTGCAATTGGAGACTTTGTTCTTACATTACCAGCGATCCGGCTGCTTCGAGTAGCGTTTCCAGAAGCAGCAGTGGATATTCTAGGTTGTTATCCTGCCGTCCAGCTCGCTGAGAGGCGATATTACGCGCGGGCAACGCGCAACTTAAACAGCGCTTTGTGGGCGAGCCTTTTCACTCCACAAGCACAGCTAAATAAGGAACTCTACGGATATTTTTCTGGATTTCAGAGAGTTATTAACTACATTCACGGTCCTTGGTTTTCCAGAAATCTTCTTCGTATCGGAGTGCAGTGCCTCATCCAGGGATCTTCAAAAATCAACGATGAAACACATGCTGCCTATCAGCTAGCACGGCCGTTTAAAAAGCTGTCTCTCTTCCTAGAGGACCCAGCCGCTCAGATTTTTTTATCTGATCAGGACCAACAAAATGCTCTGCATGCACTCAAGAATGCAGGATGTAAAGCACCTTTTTTTGCGATGCACCCAGGTAGTGGTGGAATACATAAGAATTGGCCACTCGTCCGCTGGAAAAAACTTTTTTTGTGGGTTCTTCAAAAATTTCCCGATTATAACTTGGTATGTGTCGGCGGAGAAGCTGATGAGTTGGCACTTAAGTATTTCTCTCGTCAAATTTGCTCTCCGCGTCTTCGCTTTTTCGATAGCCTCCCTCTTCCTATCCTTGCTGGACTGCTTTCCCAGGCTCGCGTCTTCGTCGGGCAGGACAGTGGGGTCTCCCACATAGCCGCCGCAACCGGTATTCACTGTATTCTTCTCTACGGTCCTACGAACCCACGCGTGTGGGCACCCGCAAATGTTCTTGTATCAGTTGTATCCTGTACCACTCCTTCTATGGCGGATCTCCACTTTGAGGTAGTGCAACATGCCTTCCAGTCTCTCATACATCGAATAGAATAAGCATGGAGACAATTTTGGCTGTAGATCCCTCTTTGCGGAGTACAGGTTATGCAATCTTATGTAGAGATACAAAAGTCCGTTGCCTGCGGTTTGGAACTATTCGCAGCACTGCAGCGCTTTGTCTTTCTAGATGTCTCCTTTCTATTCACCAAAACATCGCGCAGCTCATTATGGAATATTCTCCTGTCTCCCTTGCTGTAGAAGCAATTATTTTTGTGCAAAATCACCGTACTGCTATCAACATGGGTGGTGTTCATGGAGCCGTACTCCTTTCCGCTGCAGAACAAGGGCTTCCCGTCCATGAGTATGCACCTAGGAAAGTAAAACAGGCAGTTGTTGGATACGGAACTGCAGAAAAATATCAAGTAGCCTTTATGGTAAGATCTATACTGGGGCTTGCGGAGACTCCCCCCAAAGACGTTGCTGACGCTATGGCTGTTGGCCTCTGCCATTTTCAAGCCAACTCCGCGGCTCTTTTCATTGGACAGCCCAGTCCCCTTGTCTGAGTAAGGGGTGGACACACCAACCGCAGAATGGCTCGGCAGAGTCCCCTACAGGGAAAGCTTGTTCTTCCAGAAATATTGGGTCGAAAAGGCCTGTTCCTGTGGAGAGGAAAGGCTGCTATTTCTCGAGCACGAACCGGTCTTCACTATCGGAAAAACACGGGACAAATCAAGTCTTTTAGACCCAGACCATCTCCCATTCCCTCTCCACTATATCAATCGAGGTGGACAGGCCACCTATCATGGTCCTGGTCAACTTGTTTGCTATCCTATCCTCAACCTAGCTTCTAGGGGGCGTGATCTCCACAGATACCTCCATTTCCTAGAAGGAGTACTAATTGAGCTCCTAAGAGAATACGGATTGAGCGGCGAGCGTAAGAAAGGTTTCACTGGTGTCTGGATAGAAAACCGGAAGATTGCTTCCATCGGTATTGGAGTGCGACAATGGATTTCCATGCATGGGTTCGCACTCAATGTGACCAAAGGACTAACTGGATTTTCATCTATTGTCCCCTGTGGAATTTCTGGAGTCGTTATGACCTCTCTCTCTCAAGAAACTGGACTAGAAATAGATATATATGAGGTTGTAGAAGTCGCTAAAGCTGCTTTTCTCGGCCTTTTGGGAAACCTGCCAGATGGGCAATTTTAGTGGATAAAGGCCCCCGTTGCCATTGAAGAAAAGAACACTGAGCTCTAGTAACTGTTCCCTTTAGATGTTCAAGGGTCAGATAAATCACGGGCGTTGTAAAAAGTGTTAGCACTTGCGATGCTAACACTCCTCCTATGATGGTGACCCCGAGCGGCTGACGTAATTCAGCTCCGTTTCCTCTTCCTATTGCAAGTGGTAAAGCTCCAAGCAATGCCGTTATATTTGTCATGAGAATGGGGCGAAATCGTACGATAGCAGCCTGATAAATCGCGTCATGTGCACTAAGGCCTCGTCTTCTCTGGGATTCAATAGCAAAATCAACCATGATAATGGCATTCCTTTTCATAATCCCAACTAGTAAGATTATGCCAATCATTGCCATGATGCTAAGCTCTATCCCTGTTAGGAGCAGGGCAAGGAGGGCCCCAATGCTGGCTATGGGCAGCGTAGAAAGAATGGTTAAAGGATGGAGTAAACTTTCATATAGTACTCCCAGGACGATGTAAACTGCCGCAATGGCAGCCAAAACGAGTAGAGGTTGGGACAAGGAAGTCTTTTTGAGGAGTTTCGCGTTTCCTACAAATTCTCCTCTGATGGAGGCAGGGATATGGAGCTCACTACATGCCTTCTCTACTATTGCTATGGCTTTACCTAGTGCAACTCCTTCCTTCAGGTTAAAGGAAAGTATCACTGCTGCAGACTGATCTTCATGATTGACCGAAAGCAGGGACTTTTCCTTTTCAAAGGAGGCTATTGTGCCCAAGGGCACTAAGTTTCCAGAGGAAGATTTGATGTGAATTTTATTAAGAGAATTCGGGTTGCTAGAAAATTCTGGACCAGCCTCTAAAATCACGTTGGACTGATTAATGCTGGAATATACAGTGGACACTTGCTGTTGACCGAATGCACAGCGTAGTGCAGCACTGATCTGCTCAGACTGAATGCCCAATTGCCCAGCAAGACTATGATCTATGCGAACCCGCATTTGCATACCGTCGAGCTCTTGGTTACTTTCTACATCAACCAGTTTTGGATGCTCGCGTAATTTTTTGAGCAAACGGGGTGCCCACTCCAATAAGGTTGAAAAGTTATCCGAACGCAAGGCATACTGGTGCTGGGCCATGCCGATGCGGCCGCCCGTGCGAAGCTCCTGTGCTGGAAAAAGATGGAGTGCCATTCCCGGGAGTGCAACCAGCTTTGGTCGGAGGCGACGGATGACCTTTTCCACATTCACCTTGCGTTCTGAAAGAGGCTTAAGAGAAACGTAGAGATAACTACTGCCTGGAGAACCATCTCCCCTATGTATGATGGATAGTACGCTTTCTATTGCTGGATCAGCCAAAATAATTTCTGCTAGCCGCTGCTGTTTAGATTGGAGAGCTAGATAGGACAAGTTCTTGGAACTTGCTGTTACACCAAACATTAAGCCTATATCTTGTTGTGGAAAAAAGCCCTTAGGAAGTATTTTATAGAGGATTAGGCTACCTACTAGGGTGATCAAGAGAACCACATGGATGAATTTCTTATGCTGTAGAGCCAATATTAATCCTGCTTGATAGCAAGCCACTGTTTTTGAAAATGAGGATTCCATCCACACGGTGAAAGTGTTGTGTAGGCGGAGAGTTTTCTCATATAAGCATTGGGCACAGAAAGTAGGTATGAGAATTAAAGAAACAATGCTTGAGATAAGAATTATCATACTCAAGCTAATAGAAAACTCTTGGAAAATCCGTCCTGCTATCCCTCCCATGAATAGAATTGGTATCAATGCGGATACTGTTGAAAGGGCCATCGATATCACCGTAAATCCTATCTGCCTTGTGCTACGCAAGGCAGCCTCCATAGGAGCGTGTCCCTCTTCTATGTGGTGTACAATGTTCTCTGTGAGAATTATGGCATCATCTATTAGAAATCCCACTGAAATAGTTAACGCCATTAAGGAAATACTATTAAGGCTAAAGCCATAGAGTGCCATAATTCCGAAAGTAACTGCGAGAGAAAGGCATATTGCAACCCCCGCTATGAGAGTGGGCATCCATCGCTGGAGAAACAGAAATATCACGACAAGAACGAGAGCAACGGTTAGAGCTAGTGTCCATTGAAGATTGTGAAGAGACTCATGAATGGTCTGCGTGCGATCTATAACCACATCCAGATGTACCCCAGAGGGTAGCCAGGAACGGAGAGAAGGTAGCATCCTGTGAAGTTCCTTAATTATGCAAATGGCATTTGCATTCGGATCCTTAAATATGGGGAGGATCACGGCACGTTTGCCATTAAGCCATCCTCCATGTTGTTTATTTTCCTCTGCATCAATGATGCGAGCTACTGAGGAAAGCATGACTGGAATCTCGTTTCTTTGGTCGATCACTAGTGATCGGTATTCCAATGCATTAGGCAGTTGATCATTAGTGCGGAGTCCATAGAATTGGCCACCGGTTGCTAGAAACCCTTGCGGGGTGAAAGAGTTAGTATGAGAAAGAAAGTCCTGTAGCTCATTTAGACCCATACCCATATTGGCAAGCAGAGCTGGATGCGCTTGTACGCGGATGGCAGTTCGTGCTCCTCCGTAAACCGGAACCCGACCAATCCCAATAATCTGACTTAAGCGTCGCGCTACGATGTCTTCTGCTAGTTCATATACCTGAGCAATCGGCAACGCATCGGAGGTCATAGCAAGTACTCCTATAGGGGTACCTGCAAGGTTTATTTTGTGATACGTGGGTGGTGTTGTGCCGATAGGCAAGTCACTTTTTGCTGCCTGAATGGCTGCCTGAACATCCTTTGCAGCACCATCGATGCTCCTATTCAAGTCGAACTGGAGGGTAATAAAAGAACTACCCAAAGTGTTAGAAGAAGTCATTCTCTGCAGCCCTGTAATCTGTCCTAGGCGTTTTTCTAGAGGAGCTGCTAGGGACAAAGCAACCGTTTCAGGGCTAGCCCCCGGCAGGGAAGTAGAGATGCTAATAGTTGGGAGATCTACATTGGGTAATGGGGAAATTGGTAAAAAAAGGTACGCTGACATACCCCAGAGAAGCATTCCTGCTACTAGTAGGGAGACGCCTCTGGGATGTTCAATAAAGAACTTCGCGATACTCATATTGCCGCAGGGGCACTACTAGCAGTTACTCTCTTTCTCCACCGCTTTATACATTGCTCTAACCTATCAAGGTAGAGATACACCACCGGTGTAGTGTAGAGAGTAATAAGCTGAGAAAGTAACAATCCGCCAATAACTGCTACCCCTAGCGGCCTGCGCAACTCAGATCCTAGCCCAGACCCTAAAGCCATTGGAACGGCTCCTAACAACGCGGTAGCTGTCGTCATCATAATGGGCCGGAATCGTAAGAGGGATGCCTGATAAATTGCATCTCTTGCCGAAAGGTGTTCCTCGCGCCTTGCATCCAGAGCAAAATCAACCATCATAATTGCATTCTTTTTCACAATACCGATTAGGAGAAAAACACCGACAAGGGCAACTAGAGAAAGTTCCAGTCTACAGAGCAGAAGAGCGAGTATAGCTCCTATTCCGGCGCTGGGCAGAGTGGATAAAATGGTAATGGGGTGGAAGTAGCTCTCATAGAGTATTCCCAGAACGATATAAACTGTCACGAGGGCCGAGAGAATAAGGAAGAATTCCTTTTTGAGGGCGAAGTGGAATTCTGCGACACTGCCTACAAAATGAGTTTGAATGCTTTTTGGCATGCCGATAGATACTCCCACGCGCTCAACAGAATGTATGGCCTCGCCAAGAGAAAATCTGGGATGTAGATTGAAGGAAATTGTCGCTGACGGAAATTGCCCATAATGAGAAATTATCAGCGGAGCCGGCTGAACGTTTGCTCGCGCTAGAGATCCTATGGGAACTAGGCTACCACCCATGGTAGGGTTTACGTAGAGTTTCTCTAAGGAACGCGGTGAGTTTCTAAAACCTTTCTCATTTTCCATGACGATGCGGTACTGGTTAAGGTCGGTATAGATTACTGATATCTGGCGTTGTCCAAACGCGTCATAAAGCGTATCGCCAATAGTCTGGATAGGGATATTGAGCCGAGAGGCAGTTGTGCGGTCGATCGCAATACGGAGCTGGAGTCCGTGATGTTGTTGATCGGTAGCTACATCGGTAAGGCTAGGTTCGGCTTTTAACTTATCGAGCAGTTTTGGCACCCATTCTTGAAGGGTGGTAGAGTGTACATCTTCCAGTGTGTATTGAAACTGCGTACGGCTGATATGCGTATCTATCTGTAAATCCTGCACCGCCTGTAGGTGTAGGCGGATGCTTGGCACTCGTTGGGCAGTCTTTGAGAGGCGAAGTATGATTTCCTGCGCGCTTGCACGATCTTTACGAGGTTTCAGTACGATATAAAATCTCCCCATATTTTGGGTGGGATTAACTGTACTAGTGCCGACAAAAGCCGCTACCCTCAACACGTCCGGATCCTGGGAGAGGTGTTGTGAGATTTGCCTCTGTAACCTCACCATCCTGCTGAAGGAAACGTCCTGAGAGGCATCTGTTACACCAATCAATAACCCAGTATCCTGAAGTGGTAAAAATCCCTTTGGAATTAACGAGAACAAGATTACTGTAGCGAAGGTGGTGACCGCTGTAACCAGAAGGGTTATTCGTTGGCGTTCTAATATCCAGTTTAGGGAATGACGATAGAACTGGAGAAGCCTGCTGAAAAAAAAGTCGAAGCAATGCTGGGCCCTGGATACTCCTTTCTTCGAGTACACATCTGGTGCACCCAGCATCCTGGAACACATTGTAGGGGTCAGAGTCAGAGATATCAGAGCAGAAATTGCAATGGCACAACTCAGCGTAATGGCGAATTCCCTGAAGAGGCGCCCAACTATTCCAGGCATGAGCAATAAGGGAATAAACACTGCTATGAGTGAGATGCTAAGCGAAATAACGGTAAAGCCAATTTGTCGAGTCCCTTTTAAAGTGGCCGTTATCGGCGGCTCCCCCTGTTCTATGTAGCGGACAATATTCTCAATCACCACAATAGCATCGTCTACTACAAATCCGGCAGAGATGGTCAGTGCCATCAGAGAAAGGTTGTCCAAACTGAACCCAGCAAAATAGAGAAAGACGAGGGTACCTAACATAGAAATTGGCAGAGTTACGGTCGGAATGAGCGTAAGACCCACTTTTCTTAGAAAGAGTGACAACACCAGTATAACCAAAGATACTGTCAGCAAGAGGGTAAATTGTACGTCCTGCATAGATGCTCGAATTGTTTCAGTACGGTCTGAAAAAACAGAAAGATGTACTCCCGGCGGCAAAGAACGAGTAATCTGTGGAAGAATAGATTTGACCCGGTCGGCTGTGCGGATAATATTGGCGCCCGGCTGCCTTTGGATGTCTAGGAGGACAGCCCGTTGGTATGGCCGCTGGGAGTTAGCAATCCAGGCCTGCGTCAATGAATTTTCGACCCCATCTTCTATCGCTGCCACATCCTGTAAACATACGGACGCTCCACCCTGATGGGATAGAAGCAAAGGGGCAAGCTCACTAGCGTTTCGAATTTGGTCATTAGCCCCTATAGTCAATGACTGCCGGGCTCCTTCAAGGCTTCCCTTGGGGGAGTTAGTGTTGGCACGTGTAATTATCTTGCGTACATCCTCTAGACTGATTCCCCTTGCAGCAAGAGCGGACGGGTTCAATTGGACTCGTACAGCCGGTTTCTGGTTGCCTTGAATAGTTATTAATCCGACTCCAGAGATTTCGCTGAGTCTTTGTGCCAGAATAGAATCTGCATAGTCATTAACTTTCGCCAATGGCAAATTATCTGAGGTAATGGCGAGAGTCAGAATGGGCATGTCTGCTGGGTTTACTTTATTATAGATGGGGGGACTCGGCATATCCTTGGGTAGGACGCCACCAGCTGCACTAATAGCTGTCTGCACATCTTGAGCAGACTGGTCCATATTCTTTCCTAAGACAAACTGCAGTGTAATTACTGAAGTGCCCATGGAGCTAGTAGATCCCATGGAGGCCACTCCACTAATCTGCCCTAACCTCTTTTCTAAGGGAGCCGTTACCAATGATGCCATTGCTTGGGCATCTGCTCCAGGATATCTGGATGTCACCTGAATTGTCGGGAAATCTACCGATGGCAATGCAGAGACCGGAAGCAACCGATAACTGATCAAGCCTGCGAGGGAAATAGCCATCATGAGCAAGGAAGTAGCGATAGGGCGTTTAATAAACGGCTCTGAAATATTTTTCATAAAGTTCAAAAGCACCTACAACGGCATATCTTCCCAATTCCTTCCCTTAAAACCGTTTAGGGAGGGTTACAGAACCCTCTCCTCTGAAGAATGGTAGTTGCAACTGGAGAATTATGTCGAAGGCGGTACTGCCCTTCTACAACCACATTTTCCCCCGCACTGAGGCCCGACTGAACTAATGTATACCCAGACTCTGCAGGTCCAGTAACTACTGAACGCATCACTGCTCTTTTTTCCTGTCCTACCACGTATACATGCGAGCTGCCGTTGGGACCTAGCTGTATGGCCTCCGTTGGGATGACTATCGAGTTTGGGAGTGTTCTTAGTAAGAAACGAACATTTACGAACTGGCCAGGCCAGAGTGGGGAGTTTGTATTTTTACAAGTTGCCCTCAACTGAAAAGTGGCGGTAGCTGGATTAATTTGATTGTCAAGAACTTCCAGTACACCTTTGTTCAAGACGGTTTGGTTATTTTGATCCAGTACAAAAACCTGTAACTTCTTTCCCTGCATGAGTGGTTGGAGGACTTGTCCCAGGTGGCGTTGTGGAAGTGCAAAGGAGACATAAATCGGCGAAATTTGATTGATGATTACAATAGTGCTGCCGTCTGTAACAAGGTTTCCGGCGTCTACCTTACGGATGCCAGCTTGCCCGGCAATAGGAGCGATGACTTTGGTCCACTCAAGCTGGATCTTTTGATTTTCCAGATGAGCCTCGTCCGCTTGTACTGCTGCTTCCAACTGCGCTACTAGGAGTTTTTGCATATCATAGGAGTGCTGATCGAGAACTGCTTTTTCCAAAAGTTGTTGTTGGCGTATAAGAGTAATACGTGCACTTTCCAGTTGAGCTTGGGTTTGGAGCTTCTTAGCAAGAGCCTGGTTATATCTGGTTTGATAAAGATGTGGGTTAATGATGGCCACTACATCGCCCTCCTTGACCGCTTGCCCTTCTTGAAAGCAGATCTCTCGGATCTGTCCAGAAACACGTGCCTTAACCTGTACTGAGCGATAGGCTTGAACGGTTCCCAGTCCATCAAGGTAAATCGGAAAATTCTCCATCTCAGCAGTTACCACCATGACTGGGATAACTTCCTCTTTGATAAGAGGAGGGAAAGTCTGGTGACGATAAGCCACCATTTTCCATATGGCTATGGTTCCTAACAGGAACAGTAGTAAAAAAAGCGCCTTTCTTTTTTCCCAGAAGAGCCTACTAAAAACAGAAAATGAAGGAGCTCTTTTCCCTAGAAGTGCATCTTCAGCCGAATCCCTATTAAGACTTTCCTTCTCAGGTGAGTCTGGCATGTGAAAGGAGAGAGAGGTACATAAAAATACTAAGGGGGCTTTAGGCGAATATTGCCACGGAAGGTCAGCGGACCACACCTATAAAATCCTCCCTCCCTCTTGTCATTCTGGGATTACAGCCGTAGGAAGTTTCGCAAAAGGGCTTTTCCGTTTTCTGTTAGAATGGATTCTGGATGAAATTGTACCCCATAGAGAGGAAGTTCTACATGTTGGATTCCCATAATTTCCTTCTCTGCAGTTTCTGCTGTGACTCCCAAACAATCAGGGAGAGATTCTCGTCGAAGCAAGAGAGAGTGATATCGGGTGGCCTGAAAAGGATTAGAAAGACCTATAAAAATGCCTCTACCCTTGTGGTAAATTGAGGAGGTCTTACCGTGCATGAGGTGCTTGGCACGAACAATCTCAGCTCCAAAAACTGCGCCTATGCACTGATGTCCCAGGCAGACCCCCAAGATAGGGAGGTGGTTCCCAAAATGGCGAATTATCTCCCCACTGACGCCTGCCTCTCGGGGTGTACACGGACCAGGTGAAATACAGATGCGATCCGGGCGGAGGATTTCTACCTCAGAGAGGTCTACTTTGTCGTTTCGCCGCACAACTACGCGAGCCCCCAACTCACCGAAGTATTGTACAAGGTTGTAGGTAAAGGAGTCGTAATTGTCGATGACAAGAATCATGTGGGGACGGCCTTGGCAATCTCTAGTGCCCGAAAGGAAGCCATGGCCTTATTCACAGTTTCCTGGTACTCACCTTCTGAGGTGGAGTCAGCTACTATCCCCCCCCCTGCCTGTACATACGCCTTTCCACCCTTCAGGAGAGTGGTCCGCAGGGTAATGCAGGAATTCAGACTCCCATCGTAGCCAAAGCGTCCCACAATCCCAGCATATGTACAACGTTTACTTATCTCCAACTCATTAATAATCTGCATAGCCCGCACTTTTGGGGAGCCGGAGACTGTACCAGCAGGAAACGTAGCTCGGACGACGTCAAAGGCGGAACTACCTCCTATTAACCTTCCTTCAACATGAGAAACAATATGCATAACATGGCTATAGTGCTCTGTCGTCATGAAATCAGTAACTTGTATTGAGCCAAATACCGCAATACGCCCCATATCACTGCGTGCCAGATCCACTAGCATGAGGTGTTCTGCACACTCCTTAGCATCTGAAAGCAAGTCTTTCTCCAGCACTGCTGCTTCCTCTCTACTTTGACCGCTTCGGCGTGTTCCAGCAATTGGACGGATCTCAACCTTCCCCTTTCTTACCCGTACGTGTACTTCTGGAGAGCTGCCTACGAGTGAAAAACCCCCGGGAAATCGTAGACAGAACAGATAGGGCGACGGGTTAATAAACCGCAGAGCGCGGTATACCTCTAGAGGATCTCCGCTGTAGGAACACTCGAACCGTTGAGAAAGTACTACTTGAAATACATCTCCAGAGTGAATCCATGCTTTTGCACGCTCTACCATGCTATGGTAGCGTTCACGGCTGGTATTGGACCGTGGGAGCGTGGAAGAGGATACGTTGGCTGGAGATAGGGGTATAAACTGTACAGGTTGGGAGAGCTGCCCTACAACGGAACGAATTCTTTTTACTGCCACATCAAATACTTGGCCAGCTGGGGATTTCCCTGTTAAGGCGCTGACGACCACCTTAAGACGATGAAGGTGATGGTCAAAGATAAGAACTGTCTTCGGAACAAGAAAAAACATATCAGGCAATCCCAATTCGTCGTTAGATGGAAGAGGGATGGTGGGTTCAAACCAACGGACGGTGTCGTAAGCAAGATAGCCAATGGCTCCTCCCCAGAATGGGGAAAGATCTTCCTGAGCAGGAGAGCGATGTTGGATCATAAATTTCTCCACTTCACTCAGTGGATCTCGTACATCTAAGAGCGTTGTACAGCTTCCGCCCTGCGTCACTTGAACTCTGTTCCCCTCTGCGGAGAACGTGGCGTGTGCGCCTAAGGCAATAATCGAATAGCGTCCTGCTAGATTATGTCCTTCTGCAAACTCCAACAAAAAAAGAACTTCCTCACCAAAGAGCTTGCGGTACGCGGAAATCGGCGTTTCATGGTCTGCTGTTAGTTCTGTCCAGATCGGGACAACAGGGGGGAGGTCCCCGCCGGAAGCAGAGGCCAAGAACTCTTCCTTACCAGGAAATAGCTGCAGCATTAAAAATGGGCATTAATGAATGAAACTCACAATCGATAGGTCGGCCTACTCCCTAGATCTTACCCACGACTACTAATCAGGAATCTGTCTCGAACTCAATCCTTAAAGTTCCCTAACAAATGGGAAATTTCCCGACTGTGCTGTATGTAGGCAAACGATCACTTTGCAAGATAGTTCTGCTTTTATTCCAATCTCCTAGATCGAGAATCGAAACGGATTAGCAGCTCTTTAGCCTTGGGTCTTTATCAAAAAAATCTGCTGCGACGTGTGGGACTAATTCGTGCGGGACAAGAGTGGATCTTCCTAAGGGAGAAAGAGCATCGCGCGATGCTTTATTTTACGGCCAGTGGCTAAGAGAATCGCCTCTACACTTCCATCTGAGAATAAAAATGATAAGAAGTTAGCTCGGCCTGACGGGAGGACGGGCTCGCTCATCCAGGCAGAAACATCCGAGACTTTCTAATTTCTACTTAGTTAGATAAGACAGATACGGAAGCAGTAGCGACCACAACAAAAGGCACACTGAAAACCACCTAATTGCGCCGGTGTGGCGGAATGGCAGACGCAAGGGACTTAAAATCCCTTATTCTATAAAGGAGTGTGCGGGTTCGAGTCCCGCCACCGGCAGCTTTATTCCCTCACGTAACGTCTTTTTTTCCTGCTCTCTTCCTTGCAAGCCATATTGAAATGCCCACTCATGCGGATCCCAGAAATGGTACGGAGGGAGTGGGATTCGAACCCACGAGGGTTTTCTCACCCCTCCGGCTTTCAAGGCCGGTGCATTCAACCACTCTGCCATCCCTCCTCCTGCTTGCAATTGTATCTGCAGGAACGGCACTCTGCACAACTTTTTCTCCTAGGAAGAACTCAGCGAAGAACTTTGACAGCTCAGAAGCCTTTCAGGACAATAGAGCCATCCGTAAGCCATAGAAACTCACCAGCCCATTCATGAAAGTCGGACTAATGTTTTCCGGACAAGGCGCCCAAACTGTTGGTATGGGAAAGGACATTTGTCAGGCATATCCCAGCGCCTCAACGTTATTCCAAAGGGCTGATCATCTCTTGGAATACCCTCTCTCAAGGATTACCTTTAAAGGTCCAGCTGAAGAATTAATGCGAACTACCGTTTGTCAGCCTGCTCTCTACGTTCATGGGTTAGCTATCTTAGCGGCAGTACAAAGCGCTATTCCTCATTTCCAATTTGCTGCTGTGGCAGGTCTGTCACTCGGTGAATTTACTGCTCATACAGCTGCAGGAACGTTCGATTTTGAAACGGGATTGAGGTTAGTCCTGCAGCGAGCTTGCTTCATGCAAGAAGCCTGTGAACAGATAAAGGGGGGAATGGCAGCAATAATTGGAGCCGAAGAGAAGGCCGTTCGAGACTTAGCTGCCATTGCAAATGTGGACATAGCTAACTTTAACTGTCCTGGTCAGATTATCATCTCCGGTGCAGAGCCAAGAATAGCTCTTGCAACTTCCTTGGCTAGAAAGTACGGCGCTCGTAAAGTGGTAGCGCTCCGTGTAGATGGAGCCTTTCATTCTCGTTTGATGGAGCCTGCTTACCAAGATCTTCAAGAGGAACTAAAACGCATTCCTATAGCCTCCCCTTCCATTCCAATAGTTTCTAATATGGATGCCAGTCCTATTCTTGACCCCAAAGCTATTCGTTCTGCGCTCGCCAAACAGATGGTAGCAAGTGTGCGCTGGACTCAATCAGTAGAATGTCTATTAGATCATCTGCAGTGCAGTCTTTTACTGGAACTAGGTCCCAGTGATGTGTTGGCTGGCCTTGCAAGACGTATCCGAAAGGGGGTATCTACGTTGAGCATTTATGATAGACCGACCCTACAGAAAGCATTAGAGGTCCTAGACCGCTCTCCTCGTTGAGGACAACCGTGAGACGGGTCGGTTGCGATAAACCTTCTCAGGGAGAAGGTACGCCCCACGCTACCAAATTCGAAGCCAGTAAAAAGGTCCCAGCACCCGGTGGTACACAGGAAGTAACGGTATCCCAGTGCACGCCTGTCCTTCTTCTCTATTCTAGAAGGTTTTCTCTACTTGGAACCAGCCACACACTAATTCATTCATCCAAGACCGTCCTGTTATGCAGGTATTCTAGAAAAAATTCTTGCTCAGAAGATCCCTTCAGGTTAGTGCTCGTTCTAGGTCTTCTGTTCCAGTGTAGCTCAGCGGTAGAGCGACCGGCTGTTAACCGGTTGGCCGTAGGTTCGAGTCCTACCACTGGAGCCAAAAAAGGTAGGCGTTCCTGTATGTGGGGAGCGATGTGAGGCAGGGCTGTTAGTGCAGGTTGTGTTGCACCTTTCAATGGGAGGTTCTAGCTTTCAGAAAGCCAGTGGTTTGGTTTCTTTTGGGGTGTGGTAAAGCAGGCTAAGTCTTCCTATCTTATTCGTGAGATGTTTTCCTCTATAGCGGGTCGCTACGACCTTGCTAACCATCTCTTGTGCTGTGGGCTGGACTGTGTTTGGCGAAAGTACGTGGCCAAAATGGTCAGGCGGTGGAATGCAAAATGCATTCTAGATCTGGCGACGGGCAGCGGTGCCCTCGCGAGGGTACTGCAAGAGACTTGCCCAAGCTCCAAAATAGTTGGAATGGATTTCTGTCATTCCATGTTGTTGCAAGCTAAGAGAAAAGGGATATACACGCTGGTGTGTGGAGATGCTACAGATATGCCGTTCTGCTCTGAAGCTTTTGACGTGATCACTGTAGCTTTTGGACTGCGTAACATGGGGAACTACTTAAAAGCTATTCAAGAAATGGCACGGGTCCTATCCTGTGGAGGAAGACTTTTCATTCTCGACTTCTCCATGCCAAAGGTAGCATGGGTGCGGGCTCTCTATCGGATTTATCTGCATCATCTTCTCCCTATACTTGCTGCATGGATCACCGGTAATAAGCAGGCCTATAAGTATCTAGGAGTGTCTATTGAACAGTTTCCCATGGATCAGTCTCTGCTGTACGTTCTAAAGAAAAATGGCTTCCGAGAAATACGGACTCAGTCGTTATGCCTTGGCATTGTGAGTCTTTACGTGGCACGAAAGAGCGCAGGATGATAACATGCTCCTATGCTCTTATCTAGACGGCAGATATGCGGGGAAATAGGGGGGCCCCGATAGAACCAGCTCACACGGAGAGGGATAGAGCTGTATAGAGCTATATAGATATAGTCAGAAAAGAATTACAGGAGGTGCTTGGTCTGCTTTTTTTCTGCTAGGTTTCCTTATAATGATCAGGCATCCTACACATCTCTTTAGACTTGAGCTGTGTTTACTTTACGCAGCTTCCCCAATCGCACATGCACATCATCCGCTTCATTTCTTACATGCACTTGGTCCTTCTTCTGACTACCCTTATCTTTTCCTCTTTACCTATCCAATCAAAGGAATTACTCCTCAGGGTTAAGGTCCCAACGGTCGATGGATTTGATTATCCTGTAGCCAGTCCAAACGCTATAGGGTACTGCAGGTCGCAGGGGTGGTCCAAGCGGCATCCGGGGGAGGACTGGGTTGGATTAAAAGGTTCGGGTGCATTGTTGGGTGCTCCAGTTTACGCAATAGGAACTGGTAGGGTAGTGTTCGCAAGAAATGCTTCTGGGGGGTGGGGAAACGTTGTTATCATCCGGCATGCATATCGTGAGAATGGCAAGCTCTACTTGATTGACTCTTTTTATGCCCATCTTCATCGGGTTCTAGTGCGGGAGAGGCAACTTGTTGCTAGAGGAGAGAAAGTAGGAGAGGTTGGAACCAATCGAGGTATGTACAGTCCGCACCTTCACTTCGAAATCCGCAAAAACTTATTAATTGGAACTTGTCGGCCCAGATATGCAAGGACTCTCGATAACTACCATATTCCGACGACCTTTATTGAGGAACATCGCAAACTTAAAAGACACGGACGATACGTTAAAATGTTAATGAGGCGTTTTACATTTCAGAATGCGCCGTCACTCCCCATTGACGAGTCCAAAACCTTCTAGAGAAGTGGTGGCCTCGCGGAGGGCTTACCCGGGAGTTATTTCTGGCCAACCGTTCGACAGTTTAAGGCTATAAAACTCCAAGCTGTCCACTAACGCTAGCCAGCTGGCTTCGATAATGTTGTCAGAGACCCCAACAGTACCCCAGGAATGATGCCCGTCTGTAGAAACAATTAATACCCTGGTTCTGGCGGCTGATCCACGCGAGCTATCCAAGATGCGTACTTTGTAGTCGGTAAGTTGTATCCGATCAACCCATCCGTAAAATGGTCGCAGGGCCTTTCGAAGAGCCTTGTCCAACACTTCTACAGGTCCCACTCCCTCGCCTATGGTGTGTTCAAGGGTAGCACTATTCCCCACAGAGAGTTTTATTGTCGCTCTGCAAGCTAGACGTAGTTGGGTTTGAGCACAGTGGAAGGAGCAAAGATATTCCTTTAGTTCAAAGAGAGGATAGCGCTGACCTAGGACATCACGTACCAAAAGTTCGAAAGAAGCATCAGCGGCCTCGAACTCATAGCCGTCTGCCTCCGCACTTTTAATGCGGAGGAGGACTTCTTTGATCGTCTGGGATTCCATATGTAGAGTGAGCCCAATCCTCTTTGCCTTAAGCAAAACATTACTTCTCCCAGAAAGCTCAGAAACTAGGACATTTTGCTCATTACCTACCGAAGAGGGCTTTATGTGCTCATAAGAGCGCGCTAGCTTTTGGACAGCGTTGACGTGCATGCCTCCCTTGTGGGCAAAGGCAGTAGCACCAATGAATGGCGCGCGGATGTTTGTAGGACAGTTTGCAAGTTCATCTACAAAAAGTGAAATATCCCGTAACTCAGAGAGGTTGTCCACCATAGGTAGTTTTAATTTCAGCTGCAAATTAGCAATGAGACTCGTCAGATTACAGTTCCCGGTCCGCTCTCCATAGCCGTTTATAGTCCCCTGCACGTGTACAGCGCCGGCACGTACAGCAGCAATAGAGTTCGCTACAGCCAATTCGCAGTCATTATGGGTGTGGATGCCTATACGTCCAGGGAAGAGCCTATTCACAGCACGAACCACTCCTTCAATTTCATGCGGCAGAGTTCCTCCATTTGTGTCGCAAAGGACCAGCGTATCGGCCTCACGAGCAGCTTCCAAAGTTCCCAATGCGTGCTCTGGGTCGTCCTTATAGCCGTCAAAAAAATGCTCTGCGTCGTAGACTACCTCACGATGAAGGTGCTTAAAATAAGCTACGGTATCCGAAATCATGGAACGGTTCTCTAAAGGAGTAGTTCCCAGCACTTCAGTAACGTGAAGTTTCCAACTCTTTCCAAAGAAAGTGACTACAGGTGTATTTGCATCGCGCAAGGTTTGTATTTGCAGATCTCGAGAAACAGCTGTGTTGGCACGGCGAGTGCTTCCAAAAGCTGCAATCTTTGCTCCCCACCAGGAACGACCCTGAGCCTCCTGAAAAAAACCCATATCTTTTACGTTGGAACCTGGCCATCCACCTTCGATAATATCTATCCCGAACCTGGCCAATCTCTCTGTGATCCGTAATTTATCCAGAAGACTAAATGAAATTCCCTGCCCTTGCACCCCATCCCGAAGAGTCGTATCGTAGAGGGTAACTTTCTTTCTGCGCATAACAAAAAAACCGAGCTGAGAACAATTTCTTTGCTGGTAGCTGACAATAAATTTGGTCAGGAGCTTGTAGCATGGTTGACACTGTTGGGTGTGCCCAGTGCTAGGCGTTGTATTAGGGACACAAATAAAGCACCTTCAGGTTGTCTTCCAGCTTTTTTAGATAAATTTACCTTAAGTTGCATGCTAAGTACCATGCTCTCGGTATGACCATGGGCGCGTGGGGATGCGGAGACCGTTCGCGTTTCGCATTTAGAATACAAATTTGAGTAATGCTAGTGCTAGTGGTGTGTTCACGTAACAAGGGCTCTGTAGCTGTAGAGCTCTACACATGCTATTGCTATTTGGTGGAAATTCTAAAGAAAAGATAGCCTCCCAGGCCAATAAACAAGACGTTGGGCAACCATATCAACAAGTCAGGGTGTGCATATATGTTCTCCTGCAAAGAACGAGCAGCAAGGATAAAAAGGAAATAGAAAAATGCGATGGCCATGCTAAACACAAAACCTATGGGGGTTTCTCGACGGTGCGTGGTAATGCCAAACGGAATAGCTACCAAGGTAAAAGCAACACAGGCAAGAGAAGTAGAAAATCTTCGGTTGATTTCTACTTTGATTCTAAGCGCCCTCTTAGGGTCAGAAGCTACACTTAAAGCCTGCTTAAGTTCATGCATAGTAGAAGAACTAAGTCGTCCTGTGTTATCATGTTTCTTATAAAGCTTCTGAAGTGGAATTAGGAAGGTACCCTCAACCAGACTGATCCCTTGGCAAATTTTTTGGATGTTCAAGGGGTCCGTAATATCGTGCTCTTCAAATTGAGCCCCGCGAAGTTTTAGCAGTAAACAGTTGTTAACTGGATCAGGCCGCAATACGCCACTCCTGGCATGCACCATCCTAGTGGTGCAGTGATCGCCGTTGATTTCGAATAAAATGATGTTAGTCAGCTGATTCTGCTGACGCTCTCCTACATAGATACGATGGCCGGGAAATTGATCCATGACATCGTTTGCACTAAAAAGGGAGCTTGGGTTATGAGTAGCAATTCTAAAGATGCTGTTTAGCATTTTCTTCTCTGCGCTTGGGGCAATGTCAACATTAATCCAACAGCAAATGGCAGTTAGGACGAGTGCGAAGCAGAATACTGGAATGGTAATCAGAGAAATACTTACTCCGCTTGCCCGTAAGGCGATTAGTTCGTTATCAGCAGAAATTCGTCCGAAAACCAGAAGGAGGCCGGTCAAGAGTCCCCAAGGGATAGTAAAGGTGAGGGAAAATGGAAAAACAAACAGTATAAAGGCTAGTACCGTTTGAACTGGCACATCCCGATTAATAAGTAGATCAAGCAATTCTTTGAAAATATTGCCTAGTATTAAAACAAGACTGAGTATCCCCACCGCGAAAACAGTGGATACTAAAATGGACTTCCCAATATAACGCTCAATGATTTTCATGCCTGGCGCAGACCAGCGAGACTTACATGCTCAATAAGAGCACATTGGCCACAACCCAGTTGTTTGGAAACTACCGCCCCTTTGGTTTAGATGCCTTTTTGGCTTTAGAGTTCCCAGGGCTCCCTACATGTGCAGTATGCCCCCGATATCCCCTTCTCCGTGTGCCGAAGTACCATCTCCAGAGCCATCTAGAGAGGAGAGAAGGAGAAAACCCTATTCTCAAATCCTGTAGTAAGAGCCTTAAAAGGTGTAGCTAACCCCTAGCATGACACTGTGAGAAGTGATCCTAGTTCCCAACTGTGGCATATAGTAAGCATAACACCAAACACTCTTTCCCAAGCTAGCACTCACCCCAGCTGTGGCGAAGGCTGTGTTCCTGTTCCCCTTAACGCCTTGATAGCCAAAGCGGTAGGCCTTTCCATTGATAGCGTTACCATTATTAAATGCTGCCGCTATCATTTCTCCATAGTTTGCAAACTCGTGCTGCCAGGCCAGTCCCAATCTCGGTGCAATCTGGTATCCGGTTGCTACATCCCATAAATACGCAACAGTTGTCCCAAGAGTTCCGACGAGCGAACCTACATTTTGTCTTTCTGAACGGACATTTAGATTTGTCCCCCCTGTTTCCTCTACGCTCGAGACTAGGAGATAAGTGTATTGCATTGAGCTGTTTGTTCCCAGCATCCACCTGCCTAACTTGAACTCATATCCTACTCCCAGCTGGGAGGCTAGCTCTCCACTCCACGGGAAGCTTCGCATGGCCCACTGGTTGTTAGCCGTTCCAAAAGCGCGACGTAGGGTATGATCATTATGCCCTCCTCCTATGATAGCATTAACATAGAATCCATTCCAAGAACTGGTACCGTATATCCCATATTTAATCCCATTGCTATCGTGAGAGCTGTGGTTATAAGTATGACCATTTTGCCTGGACCTTACTCCTTGATAGCCAGCAAAGATACCTATACTCATCCTTTCATTGAGGTAGCAGTCTCCACCAGCGGAGAAGTGACCAGTAGCTGCACGCTGCCTTGGAAAGCCATTAATACCGGAAATGCTGGAGAACATGCCGGAAGCTGTGGCAAACGTATTCCATTGGGGAGAGCTTGCATAGGAGGGAGTCTGGTTTGTCTCTTGGTTTTCCCCGTAATCCTTCCTACAGTTGAGCGCGTGCTGCTGTAAAGCGCTAGGTCTAATCCCGTTAAGGGAAGTACCGTGCACTCCCGCCCGTATCCTAGCAAGGCGATCGTTTATCTGCATGTAGTGCATGTTAGCAGCGCTGAAGATAATATCCTTAATGCCAGCCACTTGTTGGGGAGCTACCACGTCCAGATAATAGCCCAACTCCTTTTTTGGAACAAATTCTAGATCCCAGACAAGCCTCTCTAAATCGCTATTGTGCTCGGTTGCTAGACCCCTGTTGCGGACTATTTCATTGAAAATCTTGGCAACGGACTTTTGAGCGGGAGTCTTCCCTGAAAATTGCTCTTGCGTTATCTGCATCGTGACGCACTTATCATTGTGCTGCAGCTGCACTTGCAGGACCCCCGGGAGTTTAATGTCTCTGAAACGACCTGAAAGATGCCCCCCAACATGTACAATGTCATATTCTACGTTGCTAGATGGAAAGTATCCTGGCCTGAATTGAGGTATAACCACAGCACCCTTGTCTAGTTGAGCGTCGCTTAAAACCCATAGTTCACCGTAGGAGTCGTCACCCATAATTGGTATGACCAGAACACCATTTGGGCCCTGTCTGTAAGTCCCAGCAAGAAAACTGGTGGGGGTACCTGCAAAATGTGTATGTAGCGTCCCATTGTTAAAGACAGTTTGCTCCACCTTTCCTCCTCCATTTACAACTCCATTTGGATGGATATGAATACTGGATTGCGGCAGCCCTACCCGCAATGACAGCGTTCCCATTTTGACAACGGTACCACCCCTATACTTCTGCAAGTCGTCAATGCATAGTGCCCCCCCCCTTCCATTGATCTCCACCTTGCCAAATCCGGTAATTTTCCCTTTAAAGGTGCCATCGCGTGCTTGGGAAAAAACCAGCTTCCCGCTATTGTCGATGTTTCCACGCAGGGAATCAGTAGTGCCGGACAACACACCGTCTAGGATTTTGGTACCTCCACTGTAGGCATTGTTTCCTGCAAGGAATTGCTCACCTTTACCTGCTTTGGTGAGACTAACCTTCCCCTTCCTTTCTATGATATCCCCAGCGAACAACCCGCTCCCACTGGCGCTTCCTACCGTTAGCTCTACTGCCTTGGACGAACTATTAGTCACCGCGCTTCCCTCCTCCCCGAAAAGCCCGTTGATAGTGCTATCATAACCAGCTAGATCGAAAGCACCTCCTGAGTCGAGTCCAACATTAGACTGTGGATCGATGGGTAGATTCATCTCCTGCCGCAGCAAAGCATTTTCTCCGATGTAAGTAAATCCTGTGTATTGCTGCGGGCATTGGAGATTGAGCACACCTGTTCCCCGGGAACTCATTATATTTAGTCCACCCTGACCTTGAAATCCGCTAGTAAGTCTTACGTGAAACCCATTAGTATCGATCGTTCCACCTCTTACGCTAAGAAGCAAAGTTTTACTTCTGAATCCTGCAAGGAAATCGTTGGAATTCCCCTTCGCTTGTATGGTTCCACCGTTCATCCTTAGTATCTGCTCCCCATGGAAACCATCCGTGTATCCTATGGCAAGTACCCCTCCATCTAAAAATAAAGCCGCATTTCCCATTGGCTGTAGGAACCCAAGCTGGATAGAGTTTACATCTACCAAGCCATCTGTGATGTTTAGGACGCCTCTTGGTGTATCAGCAAAATCGGCAATCCTTCTACCAAAGGTAATTCTATCTGCTTTTACCCTCCCACCGTTAACCGATAGTTCTCCTATTCCCCTTTCCTGGCTGATAGACAAGTCTCCATTTACTTCTACCTCTCCTCCACTGAACACCCTTAGAGTGCCTATCGAGTCTTTGGAGCCGAGAGATAAGGAAGAGCCCACACTCACCTTTCCTCCATTAACATCGAGATGACCTGTTGTGGTGTTTAGGCCAATCTCCAAATCCCTTGCTATCGTCAGACTGCCACCTGGACCTACTTCCACCGTCCCATTTTTTCTACTTCCGACATACAGCCTATCAGCTTCGGCCATACCTCGAATACGCGCAGTCCCATAATTGCCAATGTATGTCGTACTCCCAGCTGTTGGAACAGCTCGCCCTATCCAGCTATCTGGGGATTCCCAATCCGCAGCACGTACGTCCCAATGGCAATCATCTGCCGCAGCAGCAGGATGCCATAAACCAAATACCGCGGCGACAACAGTGATAACAAGGAGAAGCATGGTATTCCGTGAAGCAGGAGGGAACAGCACATGTTTTCCAACACGGCCCCTCTCTAGCCTTTGGGGGAGTAATTTCATATCTAATGTTGATGTGGGAAGGGGAAGGGTGCGTGTGTAGGCTAGTGTGGTGTAGGAAGTCAAGCATAGTTTCTTGAAAAGGCATGCAAACTTCATCGAAGAGGTTGGTGAAAAGTTGATTGCTTCGCTCTTTGCAGAAATTTGACTACCCACCCATTTCCCCTGTACAAGCGCCGAAGGAGTGCAGTGGAAGGAATGGAAAGCAAGCTCTTTCAAAGGCGCGGATAGCCAGTATCCACATTGTCTAAAACTATTTCCCTTGAAGGGGTGTTGCACTCGGGGTTACACTTTAGCCTGGGTGCCGTTTTTGCTGCAGACAGAGACCAAAATCATGGCCGAAAACAAACATAACCAAAGCAAGGAAAGTCGCAGACGACTCAGCAACAATAATGACAAAGAGCCCCAGGTTAATTGGCGTGGCTTGCTTCTGGTAGTGGTAGCTATTGCTTTGCTGGGAGGAGCTTTACTGGTGCGTGGGGGAGCTTTTTCCCAATCGGAGGATATTTCCAATTCTCGCTTTTACCAGCTCCTCAAGGAGTCAAGAGTCGTTTCCACCCCTGGCCGCCAGCTTTCTATCAATGTAGAAGAGGGACGCAAGACAGAAACTATTGTTGGATTTTACCGAAAGGGGGGGGCAGCTGCTGGTTCAGATCACGGGCTGCAGGCTTTCCAAACCACAGCATTTATTGCCTATGACGGTGATCAGCTAAAGCAAGCTCTCCAGGAGGCCGGGATTAAGCCAAATATCCGGTCTCAGTCTAACGCTTTGGCTAGCACACTGATCAATACAGTACCTATCCTCCTGCTTTTTATTGCCATCTATTTTTTCTTCCGCTCCCAAATCAAGATAGCTGGAAAGGGAGCCCTTAGCTTCGGCAAGAGCAAGGCCCGTATGATGGCCCGTGATAAAAACCGTGCTACTTTTAAAGATGTTGCAGGTATTGAAGAGGCGAAGGAGGATGTCTCTGAGTTGGTAGATTTTCTAAAGGATCCAAAGAAGTTTCAGAAGCTCGGCGGCCGCATCCCAAAAGGTGTACTGATGGTAGGACCACCTGGTACAGGAAAAACCCTCCTGGCACGTGCTATTGCTGGAGAAGCGGAGGTTCCCTTTTTTAGTATTAGTGGTTCAGACTTTGTCGAGATGTTTGTGGGGGTAGGGGCTTCCCGAGTACGGGATATGTTTGAGCAGGGAAAGAAAAGTGCTCCTTGCCTAATGTTCATCGATGAAATCGACGCTGTCGGGCGTCACCGTGGACATGGCTTAGGGGGTGGGCACGATGAACGGGAGCAAACCCTCAATCAGCTTCTTGTAGAGATGGATGGATTCGATACCCAAGATGGAGTTATCATCATAGCTGCCACTAATCGCCCCGACGTGCTAGATCCTGCGCTGCTGCGACCCGGGCGTTTCGACCGACAGGTCGTTGTTAGCCTCCCCGACGTCAAGGGAAGGGAGGAGATTCTTAAGGTGCATGCAAAGAGAATCAAACTTGACGGGAACGCAGACCTTACTACTTTGGCCCGTGGCACGCCAGGTTACTCTGGTGCAGAGCTTGCCAACGTCATCAATGAAGCGGCTCTTATGGCTGCCAGGAAGGGACTTCCAGCAGTTACTATGCAGGAGCTTGAAGAATCTCGTGACAAGGTACGATGGGGAAAGGAACGTCGCAGCTTAGCCATGAGTGAGCGGGAAAAAATCTCTACCGCGTGGCACGAGTCAGGACATGCTCTACTGAATGTTCTCCTGGAACATACCAGTCCACTACACAAGGTTACCATCATCCCCCGTGGCCCGTATTTGGGTGCTACCATGCACCTTCCGGAAGGAGATAAATATTCCACCCAGCAGAAAGAGGCGGCTGATTCTCTCGTCGTCATGATGGGTGGTCGCATTGCCGAAGAAATGTTTACAAATGATATCTCTAACGGTGCTGCTGGAGACATCAAACAGGCAACCCAATTAACTCGAAAGATGGTATGCGAATGGGGTATGAGTGACCTAGGAATGGTCCGTTACAGTGAGAATAGTGACTACGTCTTTTTTGCACGGGAAATGATGCGCGGCCGTGAATACAGTGAGGATACCGCAAGGCAAATCGATTCTGAGGTTAAACGCATCATTAACGATGCCTATGCACGTGCCACCACAATCCTGAGAAAGAATAGGAGGAAAATCAAACTTATTGCTAGTGCTCTTCTTGAGTACGAAACTTTGAGCGCTATTCACGTCAAGGAAATCATCGAATTTGGCGAATTACGCAACCCCCCTGTTATGGTACCTAAACCACCCCCATTACCTCCCTCTCCTCCAACTTCTCCTACCACCCCGTCCATACCAAGTGATAAGGAGCAACGTATCCCCCCAGGGGGCCTTCCTGCCCCAGCACCCGCGTAAAAACACAAACCCCCCCAAGGGAATATGGTGCACTTCTTTGGCAAACTGCTCCATTTTTCGAGGCCATCAAGCCATGATGGAGTGAGAGATCTCTTCCATCTTTTGGGTGCCCATGAGGAGGCCTACCAAGGTCAGGCCAAAATCGAGTGCGGTTCCGGCACCACGGGACGTCACGATGCGCCTATCCACCACTACGCGCTCTGTAGTAACAAAGGCATAAGGTAGCTCTCTGGAAAGGGAAGAATGCGCCGTGAAGCGGCGGTATTCCAGCAGCCCAGCATCGGAGAGAACTATTGGTCCAGCACAAATAGCTGCAACCCAGGCCCCGTCTTTCTCATAGGCAGCTGCCAGCTGCTGCGCACGGCCATCTTCCCGTAATCTAGAAACGCCCTCCCGGCCACCTGGTATCATCAGAACATCGAACTGGGGCTTCCCCCCCCTGGAGAGGGCTGGGGCAGCAGTTTCTGAAAGCAGAGTATCTACCGTTACCAAAATTCCATTGCATCCTCTTATCTCTAGTTTCTTCTCCACCGTAGCAAGCACTACTGTACCGCCTGCACGCCTCAGCACATCCACTGGTACCAGGGCTTCTATCTCTTCAAAACCACTAGCGAGTAAGCAACAAACGGATGGTACCTTCATGATCGTCAGAGGAGTCCCTCTAAGAGTTTAGAGGGAGAAACCCATACAGCGAACTGGGTGTATGCTAAAGATAAAGACTCCCTTTTGGAAAGAGGAAAACAATCGCTAATTGATTTTATTAACTATAAGCAATTTGCCCTCATACTTTCTCTGCTAGTTTGATCCCTGCACCCTTCCTCGGTGACATCCAAGGAAACGGAGGAGGCCCAATTAGTTAGCTGCCTCGAGGGGCATATACTCTGCAAAATTCGTACAGCAGCTGGCTCCCAACTACTGGAGCCTCGTACAAAGCAACCTTTGAGGATTCTACGGCACCGTAATTAGTTACAGCGCGAAAAGGTGTGCAAGGCTAGAAGACGTAGAGGAAGAGCCTCCTTAGAAGGATCTCTCCCTGACTGTCATGGCAGATTTTCCTTTGCGTCTACGCAAGTAATAGAGTTTAGAACGATGAACGTACCCCCTTCTTTCCACTTGGATCCTAGAAATTCTGGGGGAGTGAAGCGAAAAGCTTTTCTCTACCCCTTCTCCAAAAGAAAGGCGCCGCACGGTAAAACTCGCATTGATTCCTGCACCTCTCCGAGCAATGACAATTCCGGAATAAACCTGAATACGCTCTCTATCTCCTTCAACCACACGTATGTGTACCTTAACACTGTCCCCGACTGAAAAGGGGACGACTTCGGACTTGAGTTGCTCCTTTTCAATTTTTTCAAAGAAAGTCATGATATAATCAGTAAGGTTACGCCGCCAGTTAATCTCGTCTGCTTGTAAATGAAAAGGTTAAACTTTAGGTGTTCTCCGAAGAGACTGTTCGGCAGGAGGTAGGGCCCCACTTATGTTGCCCACTGCAGAGCTGTAATGCGTCTTCTTCTTGTCAAATTACACAACTTATGGCAAACCACACCGTCGTGCCGTGGCCTCTTAGGCCACTGGCTCCTCATCCCCTCCGATGCCCCACCAATGAATCCATTAGAAATGCAAATCGGATATAAGTTCCGAAACCCCCTCCTTCTAGCAGAAGCTCTCACTCATCCAAGTATTTCCTCGGAACGTAAAAGTTTTCCGTTTGACAATCAGCGGTTGGAATTTCTCGGAGATTCAGTGTTGCAGCTAGTAGTTACCGAGCATCTCTATGCTCTCTTCCCTAACTCCAGCGAGGGGGAACTCACCAAGCTACGAGCAAGGGTGGTTTCACGAGATAACCTTAAAGATCATGCAGCCACTCTTAGCCTCGGAAGATACCTCATGATAGGCCATGGAGAAGATGTTAGCGGAGGACGTACCCGCGCTTCAACACTAGCTGATGCTTTTGAGTCTCTAGTTGGCGCAGTCTATCTAGACGGAGGACTAGAACAGGTTCGCAGGTTTATTCTCCAACAAATACAAAGCAGTTTTGAAAAACTTCTGCAGGACTCTGAGAAATCTAATCCCAAAGGCGAACTACAAGAGATCCTTCAGGCTATTTCCCAAGCCACACCAGAGTATATCCTGCTCAACCAGAGCGGTCCAGAACACCGAAAACACTTTCAGTGCAGCGTGACATGGGAAAGGCGAGAACTTGGCCGTGGCACTGGAAGTAGTAAAAAAATGGCGGAAGTGGCAGCGGCTAATGCAGCACTGACTGATCGCGCCTGGGGGAGACTCAGACTCCGCTAAACTCCTGCCCTTACAAAGTGATGAGTGGTTCTTCTCACCAAGCTGTGGGAGCTATAGTAGGTACACTTCTAATTCTTGTCCATGCTGCAGCACTCCTACAAAAAGACTGCAGTCAGTGGATACAGAAATTTCCTAGGTCTAGAACTTGGGGAACCGCTCTTCTACTGATGGCTGCTACGTGGACATTCTTTCTGGTAAGAAGAATGGACTTGGGTGAGTTTGCTAACTTACGTACGATCGCACTAGGCTCTGTGGTACTTGCAGCACTACTCACTTGGCTCTTCTTGGAGGAGTTTTTGGCCGCGAGAAGTACAGGATTTCTCGCTCTTTTAGCTGCTGATCCTATTCTTAACTCCTGTATTCTCTGGCCCCTGAATTATCGGTTGCCTCTTGTTGTCCTAGCCTATATCTGTATCCTTTGTGGTGTTGTCTGGGCTGGCATGCCATATCTGATGAGGGATCAGATCGCATGGCTTACTGCATCTTCCTGGCGTTGGAATATTGCTGCTGGGGTGGGTGTTGTTGTGGGATGCATCATCTTAAGCTGCTCCTTCCTAGGAACCTGAAAGCCAAAGACAACTGCTCTGTTATCTGCTTTAATCCCGCGCTGATGCGGGTGCTGAGTTAGGTAGGGAGTTTTGACAACAAAACATTCCGAGCAATTAAGTAAGTTTGGAAGTCATAAACCTATTTCTTCTGTGGACTGCCCTATGACTAGTTGGAAGGACACTCTCCTCATGATAGGTCACTCTCCGGACCTAGATGACGCTTTTATGTTCTATGCAATGGTTGAGGAAAAAATCGACCTAAGGGGATACCGTTTCCGGCATGTTCTTCAGGATATCGAGTCGCTCAATAAACAGGCTACGCGGGGAGAACTGCATGTTTCAGCAGTTTCCATTCATGCCTATGCTTATCTAAGGGATGAGTACCTACTTCTTCCTATCGGAGCAAGCATAGGAGATGGCTATGGTCCCCTGTTGGTTGCCCACCACACAACCTCTGTACCTTCCTTCTTTTCCCTAGATGATTGTAGAAAATGGCTTCTTAACCAACGCATCGCCGTCCCGGGACGCACGACTACTGCTTACCTAACCACACGGATTTTTTTAGGAGAATTCAAGCATATTAGTGTCCCCTTCGATAAAATTTTCTCCACGGTAAAAAACGGAGAAGCGGACGTTGGCCTCCTTATTCACGAAGGCCAGCTCACCTATCTAAGGCAAGGCTTTAAAAAAGTATTAGATCTAGGGGAATGGTGGAAATCCTATACACAACTCCCACTCCCATTGGGAGGGAATGTGATCCGGAAAGACATTCCTCCCTCTGTCCAAAGAGATATCGCGGAGATCCTTAGAGGAAGCATCCAATACGGACTTCAGCATCAAAGCTCTGCCATAGAGTACAGCCTGCCCTACGCTCGTGGAATGGGAGTGGCGCTTGCACACCAATTTATCCGAATGTACGTTAATGACTACACGCTTGACTATGGTAGGAAGGGGTGTCAAGCTCTCGAGAGGCTTTTCTCCGAGGCATACAGAGTGGGGGTTGTGTCGCCTCTTATTCTCCCGCAATTTGCTTATGGAAAGGAGCCCCATCTTTTGCAGGAGAATCTCTGATTAAGCCTAGGAATGCTTCCGTTGGGATTAAGTTCGCGTGTGCAGCTTCGGGGAAGTGATCCGTAAAATTACAAAGATTGCTTAGCAGCGAGCATTTGCTTTGAAAAATTACTCCATCCAGTACAAGTCCCAGACTTGGCCGAGCACTACTACCAAGCACTAGTCGTGGAGATCTATCCCCTAGGCGTGGTTTTGTTTGCTCCTCGCTAAAAGGAAGTACCCCTCTTCCAAGAAGAGGGGAACCCAGATCATAGAACTGAAAGGCCAGGAGTTTTTATAACCCGTAGGGCAACGCCATGTCTAATCCACCACAACTGAATCTGAGCAAAAGACGCCACTACCCTGCGCAGGACCTGTTTTTTTGGACGACACTCATTCTTCTTTGATCCTGAGACTACTTCCTCTCAATGACATCTTAGGAAATAAAATCTCTGAGAGGCTACCTCGACTTCCTCAAGGCCAAGCATTGCTAACATGCAATCCAAAACCTACTCTCTCTTTCTGAAAAATATCAACATGCACAGAGTGCACAACCCGCCCCCCTCTCCAACAGGGGGGGGAAGTCTACGACTTGTACCGCAAGCGTTTCTTATGGCGATTTTGCTTCATTCGTTTGCTGCGCTTGTGCTTTGCAATCTTACTTCTTCTCTTCTTTTTGAGCGAACCCATGTGATTTTTTCCAGGCAATTTCTACTGCCAAGACTTACTTTTCGTTAATCAAAAGACGACTCTCGCGCTAGTACATTGCCAATCCTCGCACAACTTAAACTTAGTAAACAACTTTATTCAAAGGATATTCAATAATCCCCTCTGCGCCGAGTGCTTTCAACTTAGCGAGGATTTCTCGGACTACTTTTTCTTCAACAACGGCTTCCACCGCGACCCAATTGGCCTGAGCCAAAGGAGAGACAGTGGGATTCCTCAAGGAGGGTAGCGCCCCAAGCAAATTTTCCAAATTTGCCGAGGGGAGGTTCATTTTTATTCCAACCAGACTATGGGCGTCCAATGCCCCTTTTAACAAGAGGGCAAGGCTCTCCAGTTTGTTTCGTTTCCATTTATTCTTCCAACTACACTTATTCGTCACCAGGACAGGGTATGACTCTAACAGAGTATCTATGACCCGTAGCTTGTTAGCTTGGAGCGAAGCACCGGTCTCCGTAATCTCTACAATCGCGTCCACTAGGTCTGGCACTTTAACTTCAGTAGCACCCCAAGAGAATTCAACCTGAACATCCACCCCATGTTTTCTAAAAAAATCTTTAGTCAAACTAACTACCTCAGTTGCAATTCGCTTTCCCTCCAAATCGTATACTGAGTGCACTGGAGACTCTTCGGGCACCACCAACACCCAGCGCGTTGGGTTTGTGCTTGCTTTGCTATAGGGGAGCACTTCTACTTCACGTACGTGAGAACCACTTTCAGCTACCCAATCCTGTCCAGTGATTCCAGCATCTAAATAGCTGCGCTCTACATAACGGCTAATCTCTTGAGCACGCAAGACACGGACCTCTAAATCGGGATCATCCACCGCGGGACGGTAGGAGCGAGTAGAACCGGAAATACTAAAACCTGCCTTCGCGAAAAGCTGCACCGTAGCCTCCATCAGGCTGCCGGAGGGCAACCCCAGCAGTAGCTTCTTATCATCCGCTTTCTTCATTTGATACTCTCTTGCACCGACCCCGGCCCACTGTATCCTGGGAAGAAAGGAGAAGCGAGGAGAATTTGCAATGATAATTCTACGCAAAGGTGAGAGCAACAGGACTCGGCAAGGAAGATCTTCCGATTCCAAATACCCAGCGTTGCTAATGATTAAGTGTTTTTGGAAACAGAACGGCCTCTTAGAAGGTCATCTTGCTGAGTCTGGGGAAGAATTATGCGAGATGTGGTTGTATAAGTTAGGTAGGAAAACACCCAACTCAGAAACACACGTGAACGTTTTCTAAATCCAATGAGGAAATAAAGGTGAATAAATGCCCAGGTTATCCAGGCAAAATATCCGCTAAACTTGATCAGATGTAAATCAGCTATAGCAGCGTGCCGTCCAATAGTAGCCATACTTCCCTTGTCCACATATTCAAAGTGTTTCGTAGAAATCCCGTTTAATAGGCGAAGGATATTTCTTGCTACGTGACGCCCAGCTTGTACTGCCGCTGGAGAAACACCAGGAACAGGGGTGCCGTTGGCTCGTTTAGCAAAGGCCATGTCTCCAATCACGAATACCTCAGGGTGTCCAGGAATACTCATATCTGCATTGACCATCACCCGCCCCTGACGATCCACTTCAACACCAAGTTGGCTTCCCAAAGGAGAAGCCATATTTCCAGCGGCCCAAATAACGGTGCGCGTAGGGATTGTGATTCCACTTACTTCCACGTAGTCCTCTGTAATTCGAGTGACTTTCGCATTAAGACGGACATCAACGCGAAGTTTTTTCAATTGTTCAAGAGCTTTTCTAGAAAGAACAAGATCGAACGTAGGAAGAATGTGGGAGGTAGCCTCAATGAGAATAATCCGAGCCTCTGCCGGATTGATGTGACGAAAATCTCTTTTTAGAGTACAGTAGGCCAGTTCAGCAATAGCACCTGCCGTTTCGACACCAGTCGGTCCTCCACCTACTACCACAAAGGTCATTGCCCGTTTGCGCTCTTCTGGTGCGGAAGCCTTCTCGGCAACCTCAAACGCCATGAGAATACGGTTTCGAATGTTGACAGCGTCACCTAGTGTCTTCAAGCCAGGGGCATGCTGCTCCCATTCGTCTTTTCCGAAATAGGAATGGCGTGCACCGCAGGCCAGGATAAGATAGTCGTAGTGTAGGGTCAAATCTGACGTCACCACCAGTTTCTCAACTGTATTAATCCTGGTTACCTCATCGAGAAAAATCTCTACGTTCCTTTGGTTACGTAAAATGGAGCGAATTGGTTCAGCGATATCCGCTTCCGCCAGGCCAGACGTTGCGACCTGATAGAGCAGCGGCTGAAAAAGATGATGGTTGCTCTTGTCAACCAGAATGATTCGGACCGCCACATTTGCAAGGGCGCGTGCGGCAGATAGTCCGCCAAATCCTCCTCCGATAATAATGACAACTGGTAGGCTCGATTGATTTCCGATGGTTCCACTTGTATGACTCATAGAAGTCCTATTTTGACGGATGATAAGCAGTTTTCATATAGAAAATCTGCAGACGTTTTTTGTTCCTCTTCTGCACTAGCTTGCCCTTCTAGGAAATCCTTTACTTCACTGACTTATTGACATTGGAGAACAGCGGTTACATTTTTTCTGACCATGCATCACTTTGCTTTCCACAAGGGATCACTTTGCTGTGAACAGCAGGAACTCTCTTACTTGAGCGAGCGTTATGGAACTCCCCTCTATGTCTATTCAGCACAAACCATCCGGGACAATTTCCAGCGTTTGGAAGCTGCCTCAGCACCTTTAGACCACCTAATCTGCTACGCAGTTAAAGCTAATTCTAATCTGGCTGTCCTGAATCTTTTCGCTAAGCTAGGGTCGGGGTTTGACATTGTCTCTGGTGGGGAACTCTATCGTGTCCTTCAGGCCGGTGGTTGTGCTGGTCGTTGTACCTTTGCAGGAATCGGTAAAACCCAGGAAGAAATCGACTATGCACTTAAGGAAAGTGTACACTGCTTTGTTGTAGAATCCGAAGCTGAACTAGAGATTATCAACAGAATTGCAGGAAAACTGGGAAGAAGGGCCCCAATAGCCTTGCGTATTAACCCGGACGTGGAGGCAGGTACACATTCTTACATTACTACGGGAAAGGCCCACAACAAATTCGGGATTGACCTGGGCTGCGCTGAAGAAGCGTACGCTTACGCTGCCAGTCTACCTCACCTTTTCATTCGCGGCATCCAGACCCATATTGGTTCCCAGATTCTAGATTGTCGACCCTTCGTCGAGGCTGTCGAAAAGCTATCCCCTCTTGTCGTCCGTCTCAAGGAATGTTACGGAGTTGAGTCTTTCAGCATAGGGGGGGGTATGGGAATTGTCTATCAAGAAGCTCTAGAAAGTGGAACTCCACAGTGGTGGGAAGGGGCAGATGCAAAACTTCTAACCCCGGAGAGATACGCTGCGGCCCTCCTACCACTCCTTTCCTCCCTTGGAGTTAAAATCTTGTTCGAACCTGGCCGCAGCCTTGTTGGCAATGCTGGCGTACTTGTCACACAAGTAATCCAGGTCAAGAAGAAATTTACCAAGCGCTTCGTGATTGTGAACGCCGGCATGAACGATCTCATTCGACCTGCCCTTTATGAAGCGCCGCATCAAGTGGTTCCTCTTAAACACTCCTCCCATCTTGCTGCAGGTACAGCGGATGTTGTTGGGCCTATCTGTGAGAGCGGAGATTTCTTCCTGCAGGATACCACTCTCCCTAATTGTCAGCCTGGAGACTATTTAGCACTTATGAGTGCTGGTGCCTATGGTGCTGTTATGTCTTCCCGTTATAACTCCCGTCCTCTTGCAGCAGAGGTTATGGTAGACAATTCCAGATCTTTCCTTGTTCGAGAGCGGGAAAAACTCTCTGACCTCATCCGCGGAGAACATACCATAGACACTCCTTCAAATGCGCCTCACCTAGAAAGTGGGTAGGGAGTAGCTCCGTCATTGGATAAGCCACTGTCATGTTAACCGCTGTCCGGCTATTAGCAGTGTATTGCTGATGTGACACGTATTCTCTCTAGATTGCACCGTGCTAAGCCCCATTAGTCCTCTTTTCGAATCGGAGCTTGGAATCCTCGCCCCTTTTCGCAAGGGGATATTTTTTACCCATGTCAAAATAGTTTCTGCCCTATAATATTCAGAAATTGCGGGCTGTAGCGGAATTTCATTGTTGATTCCTGGGAAACTACTTCTTACCCTCAGCCTAGGGAGGATTTAGATTTAAGTATGGATAGAACAAGCAGCATCATTGGCACGGAGCGAATTGACTCTGTCGAGCTTGGCCGCGACGAAGTTGCGCGATATGCGCGCCACCTCATTATGCCAGAAATAACCTTGGAGGGGCAGAAAAAGCTTAAAGCTTCCAGCGTTCTCTGTATTGGAGCTGGAGGGCTAGGTTCTCCCATTGCCCTCTACCTTGCAGCCGCTGGAATTGGCAAACTAGGATTGGTGGACTTTGACATCGTGGACCGCTCTAATCTGCAGCGTCAAGTTTTACATGGAACAAAGGACATCGGCAGAAAAAAGCTTGACAGTGCACTGGAGCGAATTAGGGACATCAATCCCCATGTAAGCCTGGTGGCGTACGATTGCCTTTTTTGCAGCGAAAACGCCGCGAGCATCGTAATGGATTACGATTTAATCGTTGATGGTACCGATAATTTCCAAACTCGATACCTTTCTAATGATGTATGCTTCTTTCTGAAGAAGCCGAACATTTATGGCTCGATTTTTAGATTTGAAGGGCAGAGTACGGTATTTGCCCCACATCTGGGTGGTCCCTGCTATCGTTGCCTTTTTCCTGAGCCACCCCCTCCGGGAACTGTTCCTAGTTGTGCTGAGGGTGGGGTTTTGGGAGTTCTCCCGGGTATTGTGGGCCTCATTCAATCCATTGAATGCATTAAGCTCTTAGTAGGGATAGGAAATTGCCTTATAGGTAGGCTTCTCCATTTCGACGCTCTCAAGATGAAATTTAGTGAGTTTAGAATACGCAAGGATCCTCGTTGTCCTCTCTGCAGTGAGCGACCCACTCTTACGGGACTTATCGACTACGAACAGTTTTGCGGAGTCTCACGCTCAGCAGAAATCGGAACTGCAGTTCCGACAGTGAGCGTCGAGGTATTAAGGGAGAAGCTTAGTTCCGGTATCCCATTGACCCTCTTAGATGTACGTGAACTCCATGAGCACCAGATTGCCAGAATTCCCGGTTCTCGCCTGATTCCATTAGGCGAACTTGCCTCCCGCATGAGTGAGCTGGATGCTGCCGATGAAATTTATATTCATTGTAAAACGGGGGGACGGAGCATGAGGGCACTGTGTCAACTGCGTGACGCTGGCTTTACAAAATTGTTTAACGTAGAGGGTGGTATCCATGCATGGTCCGATAGGATCGATCCATCAGTGCCTCAGTACTAGCTTTTACTTCCTCTTGAGGATTTGTCTTTTTTGAAGAGCCACTGCAAAAAGGGCCGTTGGGGGGGGTACGGGCACGGTGTAGGATTCGTTCTCTGTACATCCTGGTAGCTTTCTATACGGGGTTCCCTTTAGAGGGGAACCAATAGAATCGGAAAGATTGGGGGGATGGTTGCGGTTGTGTGGATAAAACCGGCGTTGCTCTTCCCTCCGTACCTGAATCGTAGCTTCTAGCACTAGAAGCGGAGGCTGGACTTCCAATAGAAGTCCATAAACACCCCCGCCATAAGGAGCAATCCAACTGCTGCATTACTTAATGCCCAGTTGGCAGCCTTCGCACTACAGTCAACCATGAAATGCCTGTATACCAGGATCCAGAAAATTAGTCCTAATGCGATGGCATAGGAGAAACCAAATCGTTCCACCCATCCGAAAAAGCTGAGAGGGAGAAGCATTCCCATGTGGAGCCATTTCGCTACACGTAGCGACGCAGGTATACCTAGTAGGACTACCATGGACTTAAGACCTTCACGTCGATCGACCTCAAGGTCTTGCACGGCATAGATCATATCAAATCCTGCCACCCAAAGGAAAATACATAGCGCTAATATTAGTGAGGGAAGAGCGAATTCCCCAGTTACTGCGTTCCATGCCCCTATAGGAACTACTGACAACGCTAATCCTAAGAAAAATTGTGACGCATAGGTGAACCGCTTTGTCAGGGAGTAAAAGAAAACGACTCCTAAAGCGAGGGGAGAGAGCACCAGGCACAATCGGTTAATTAGCCAAGTAGTAGCTATGAAGGAAAAGGAAGAGATGACACAGGCTGCAATGGCAACTGGTTGACCCACCAATAGGTGGCGATAAGCAGTGCGCGGATTGCGTTTATCTAGTTCCCAATCTATCACTCGATTAAACGTCATGGCTGCTGTCCGGGCAAAAACCATAGCCATGATGATAAGCAGGAAAATTCTACGGGACGGAAACCCGTGCGCTGCTGTGAGCATAGCGCTTAAAGCAAAGGGCAAGGCAAAAATTGTGTGCGAGAAACAAATAAACTGAAGAAAAGCGCGAATTGAACCCACTCTATACTTTCCATTAAGGGGGTTAAAGAGGAGACTTTTAAACATCCAAAGATAGAGAAGGGGCAGCTTTTTTCCGTAGGAGTTTTGAGTGTCCATACAACTGGAACACCAGGCTTGTGCCCCTGCACCTTTGCCCTGCTCCCTTACACAATACCGGCACAACTCACGAAAGGCACCAAGGCTGTGTGTGTCCAGTGCCGGCAGGGATTATGTGATACCAATTTATAAAACGCGGCCTGACTCCAGTAGACCCACACCTAATTTGGATGGCGCAACTCGCCAAGAAGCAAACAGGCCTCTACCTCTCACTTTCTTTTTTGGAGAAATCCCCTTCGCTCGTGGAAAGGTACCCTTTAGGTGGGATTACCGTACCCTGTTTTGCGTCTAATTCCGAAAAGAAACAACTTTGGGAACCGGAGTGGCATGCTGACCCTTTTTGGTCTACAAAAAAAAGAAGGGTATCTCGGTCACAATCTACAAACCAACGTATGATTTTCTGAACATTGCCACTGGTCTCTCCCTTAAGCCAAAGCTTATTTCTAGAACGGCTCCAATAGTGCATGAATCCTTTGGATAGGGATTGTTCTATAGATTCCCTGTTCATCCATCCCATCATTAGGACACGACCGTAATGATGCTGGGAAGCGAGCGCCTGCTGAACAATAGCAGGGATCAACCCTTCCGCATTAAACCTAAAATCAAAGTCCATCTTGGCAAACTTTCCGTTGAGTCACACAAAACTAGAGCACGGTAGTATGAGACTCAAACGAGTAAATCGCAAGCATCTTCCGGAGCTTCGCTTTCCAGCGTGCTCCTTGTCAACTGTTTGGCCAGTGGTGCTACGGGCCCGTGAATATCACAACTTCTCCCCTACTGAAATTACTGAGGTCTGATTATGGAGATAGACAAGGATAGGATGCGAAGAAGGAGAAACAGCGGACATAGGTAGATTATAGCTCTAACTGAGGGGAAGAGAGAGGGGGAAGATACTCTGGAGTATTGTCGCCTTTCTTTCCGTCAAATGGAACGGGCCACAGAATGGGAAGGGTCGCTTCCCTCCTTTAACAGACTCTTTCTCCTAAAAGGGCCTTTCATCTTATTCTATCTGGGTCCCCTGGAGAATTTAGAATTCCTACGCCACTTTGTTGGGGGATTAGTTTCACCTATCAGGGGGGGCCATGGCGAGTAACATATTTATGAAGGATGGTGTGTTCAGACTCATTAAAATTCATTATTCTTCTGAAATCTAGTAATGAGCAGCAAGAGGCCTCTTGGGCTCGATGGCGTCTGACAGCTCGACAATAATTCACCCTTTCTTGCTTTGAAAAGCAGAGAAAAATCTGATCCTCGACAGAGAGATGACCCCCGTGTAAGATCAGCAATTCCTAATATTAACCCTGAGAGTCATGGCTGAGTTTGTACAAAAGGGTGGACCTCTCACGTGGGTTATTCTACTCTGTAGCATTGTTGCTCTTGGAGTTTTTTTTGAGCGGTTACTTTCCCTCCATCGGGCGAGTATCCATGTCAGCGATTTCTTAAAAGGACTGGCGACTCTCATAGAGAGAAAGAATTTTTCGGAGGCCATACAAGAGTGCGCTTGTACGCCAGGTCCGGTGGCTCGCGTCCTTCACGAGGCTATTTTACAGTATGACTTTGACAAGAGAGAAACCAGAGAAGTTGTTCAGAATGCTGCACAGTTGGAAGTGCCGAAATTGGAAAAGAACCTACCCATTCTCCATGCCATTGCCTATGGCGCCCCGATGATTGGACTGCTTGGCACTGTCTTAGGGTTGCTTAAGGCATTTCAAGCTATTACCCTCCATGGAGGGTATACTACGGCTGCGGAGCTTGCTGACGGTGTCTATCAGAGTTTGCTTTGTTCCGCTGCAGGAATTGCAGTTGGCATCGCTGCCTTTACGGCTTATAAGTTCCTTTCTTTTCGCATTAATATTCTCATGCACGATATGGAACGAGCTGGGGTTGAAATTATCTATCTGTTGAAATCTACATCGCAGGGGAAGGCTCTGTGAAGTTGCAAAGGACCTACTCTCCCGATTCTGCCTGGCTGTTTTTAGCGCCGATAGCCAGCGTTGCGCTTCTTCTCATGTTCTTCTTGCTGATTTGTACTTCCTTAGTGTTACAGCCAGGAATAGCAGTCGAAGTGCCCTATTCCCCATTTCTGCTTCCTCCCCAGGGGAATCCTTTGATAATCAGTGTTACTGCCCTACCGCTACCGAGTGTCTTTTTAGCTGGCCGGAACGTTCCTCTCACGGAATTAGAAGCCAGTTTAAGGAAGCTGCACTCCCAATCTCACTCAGTAATTGTTAGGGCGGATCAATGGACGCCCCTGTGGTTAGTAGCAGAAGTCCTTAGGCAATCTATTAGACAGGGATATCCTGTTGTTCTGGCAACACAAGGAAAGCGTTCTTAGATGAGAAAAACCCAGGACTGGCGGCGGCTACGCCCCTTTTGGTCTCAGGGCCCCTTTTGGAGACTTGTTATCGCAGTAGGAATTTCTGCCTTGCTTCATGCTACTGGGTTGTTTCTTTTTAGTATCGCATCCCCCACCCAGGGATCTCTAAACTTATCACCTGTGGTTGTTTATCTCCTTAGTACGGAAATACAGCGAAATGCTCGGAGATAATCTGGCAGCCACAAATTCGATCCCTTTGTATAAGGAACTACCCAATCAAAACTGATCTGAATTCTAAATGCAGCTGACTACGGACTTGTCACCCATCGCTCTTTTCCCTTTGCTTCGTCTTCCCTTGATTACCTTAAATCAGGTGGAAAGCTGCAAGGTCCCCCTGCCTTATTCAGAAGGCGCCTCTCCTATATCCTCTTCTCCTAGTCTATCATGTATGTGGTTGTCCAGCCATGAAAATACCAGACGGTAGATCCTGGGATCTGCTTCCACTTCACAGTTTATTTAGAGAATCTGAGTTTTGAGAAAAAGCGTAAGAGGTGCGACCTATAAGAAACCTACTTAGAATCGGGAATACTAAAGGAGGACGGGGCATCTCTGCTGGGACGACAGGCTTTTGTTACTTTCTCTCGGAATTGTCCTTACCGTGCTGCTAGTTGCCAAGAAACATGATTTCTATCAATCTCTCTCAACTTCCAGAAATCTACACCCTAGTTTTCCTTGCGGCGGTTTCTGCTGTCTGGATAGCCTACGAGATAGGTAGAAAGAGGCATGTGGCTTGTTTACTACGCTGCCATATTCGGTGTCTGTTGTGCGGTATGGAGTTCGAAGATTGTTCTCCAGCTACGCTTGTCCGGTGCCCACGGTGTAGCAGCTTAAATGAACGTAGTAAACGCACATGTTTTAAAAACTATCATCGAACTACTAGTATCTATGGGAATGTGGATCGGAAAAAATAGAAAGGCACGCGTTACTTATGGGTTTGACGAAATCTCTTTGGTTCCTGGTACAGTTACCATCAATCCCAATGAGGTAGATATCACTTTCTCTATTCCAAGAAAAAGTGGGGAGCCTATCCGCCTTAACATTCCTATTCTTGCGAGTGCAATGGATGGTGTAGTGGACGTTTGTTTTGCGAGGGAAATGGGACTCCTCGGTGGCCTTGCAGTCCTTAATTTGGAAGGAATACAAACCCGCTATGAAAGCCCCAAAGAAATTTTCGATGAAATCCTTAAAGCTAAGAGAGAACATGTCACCTCCCTGCTGCAGAAGTTATACCAAGAACCTGTACAGGAGGCACTCGTCGCTAAACGTATCCAACAAATCAAGGAATCTCAAGTAACTACTGCGGTAAGCTCCATCCCACAAAATGCAGAACTTTACGGCTGCATTGCGGCGGAAGCAGGAGCAGACATTTTTGTGATCCAAAGTACTGTATCCACCGTTCGGCATATTTCTAATGAGTATAAGTCTCTTGAGCTCGCCAGTTTTTGCAAAAAAATGTCTCTGCCAGTCATTGTTGGCAATGCTGTTAGCTACAACGTGACACTTGAGATTTTGGAATGCGGAGCAGCAGGAGTTCTTGTTGGCGTTGGCCCGGGAGCTGCCTGCACCTCTCGTGGAGTACTTGGTTTAGGAGTGCCACAGGTTACCGCTACGGTGGATTGTGCTGCAGCACGCGATGCCTTTTATAAAAAAAGCGGGTCCTATATTCCTATTATTACCGATGGAGGAATGCGCAAAGGAGGCGATGTATGCAAAGCGCTGGCATGTGGTTCGGATGCGGTAATGGTAGGTAGTGCATTTGCCAAAGCCAGGGAGGCCCCTGGCAAGGGTTATCACTGGGGTATGGCCACTCCCCATGCAAATCTCCCCCGTGGCACTCGTATTCATGTGGGCACTACGGGAAGCTTGCAACAGATTCTTTTCGGTCCGGCAGGCGTGGATGATGGCAGCCAGAATCTCATAGGAGCCGTCACTACCTGTATGGGTAACGTAGGCGCTGCATCCATTCGCGCATTTCAAGAAACAGAAATTATCATTGCACCTTCTATCCAAACTGAAGGTAAGCTCTTCCAGGTTGTGCAAAATGTAGGGATGGGATCACAGTAAATTCTAGGCTGCTCTACACAGCCAATGAATAACCCTTTCCGTTGAGCCTCCCTTGTGGTTCCTAAGTTTGATTCAATCGATGAGTGATCGTAGGGTCGTCGTAACAGGTCTAGGCGTTATAACTCCGCTTGGTAACGACGTAAAAACATTTTGGAAAAACCTAATTGAAGGCCGAAGTGGTGTCAGACTTTATCAGGCATTCGACTCAGAGATCTACTCCTGCAAAATTGCAGGGGAGGTCCGGAGTTTTGATCCTGTTGGTGTTTTTAAAGAGGCAAATAAATTCCATCATTCTGCTGAGCAGGATCTTTGCACCAGCACCAGATCTTTTGAGGAGGTCGCAAAAGCCAAAGCGCTCAAGGAAGCTAGGCGCTCAGACCGATTTACTCAGTTTGCCGTAGCTGCCGCCACCATGGCCTTGTCGGACTCAGGATTAGATATCAAGACCATTCAACGTGATCGCTTCGGCGTCCTGATTGGAAGTGGCATAGGAGGCTTGCAAAGCATGGAGGATGAAACAAAGCGTCTGTATGCACGCGGACCATCCCGTGTTTCCCCCTTTACAATTGCTATGATGATTAGCAATATGGCAAGCGGTGTGGTTTCAATGGAATTTGGCATCTGTGGGCCCAACATGTCCATTGTGACTGCCTGTGCAACTGCTAATCATTCTATTGGGGAAGCCTGGCGTATCATTAAGTTTGGAGATGCTGATGTTTTTCTGGCTGGTGGTGCCGAGGCTACTATTACCCCTTTGGGCATATCAGGGTTTTCAGCCATGAATGCGCTAAGTCTGAGAAATGATGAACCAGAGCGAGCCTCTCGTCCATTTGATCGTGATCGCGACGGGTTTGTTATGGGTGAGGGGGCTGGGATACTGCTTATTGAAGAACTAGAACACGCTAAACGCCGAGGAGCATCTATTTACTGCGAGCTTTCTGGATATGGCTTAAGTAGTGATGCCTATCACATGACGCAGCCTCTCCCGGAGGGTGAGGGAGCTGCGCGCTGTATGAAAATGGCCATGCAACATGCCGGTGTAAATTCTGGAGAAATCGATTATATTAATGCGCATGGGACTTCTACGCCCATTGGTGATATTTGCGAGACTAAGGCAATCAAGCTTGCGTTAGGCAGTAGTGCTAAAACTACTATGGTAAGCTCGACGAAGTCTATGACTGGCCATCTACTTGGAGCAGCCGGAGGGGTGGAAATGGCTGCCTGTGTCTTGGCGATTAAATATGGAATCGTGCCTCCAACGATCAACCTTGAGCACCAAGATCCAGAATGTGATCTTGACTATGTACCTAACCAGGCTCGTGAGCAAAGGGTGTGTATTGCTATTAACAACTCGTTTGGATTTGGTGGTCATAATGCCACTCTTCTTGCACGCAGATTCCCAGGTTAAGATGGCCCCCAGCTTGGTGCTTTCCAATGTCCAGACGTGAAGTGCTTATCTTCTTATTCAAGAAGAGCTTCCAGCTCTTCCAGACGACGAGCAAATAGATGTAATGCAACTTGGATAGGTTCCGGGGAGTTCATGTCTACTCCTGCTGCTTGTAGAGTCTCGATTGGAAATCGACTCCCTCCGCTCCGGAGAAGGCCAAGGTATGCAGAAGCATCTCCGCTTGCCAGTACCTTATTGCACAGGGTTACAGCCGCAGAAACACCAGTCGCATATTTATAGACATAGAATGCATCGTAGAAATGAGGGATTCGCAGACACTCGAGCTCCGCGACATCGTCAACTACTACTTCATGCCCGAAAAAAGCATCGAGCAAAGACCGGTAGGAGGATCTTAGAAACTCTAGTGTGAGTGCACGTCCTTCCTCTTCGGCTGTATGGATGATTTTTTCAAACTCTGCGAACATTGTTTGCCGAAAGAGACTCCCTTGCAAGTCGTCGATCTGTCGATTAAGTAAATAGGCATATACGGAGGAAGCACTCGCTTTAGCAAGCAAGTGCTCAGTAAGTAATGCTTCATTAAAGGTAGAGGCGACCTCTGCAAGAAAGATGGGATAACGATAGTTTTGAAAACTCTGGGCCCTACTTGAGTACCACGTATGCATAGAATGGCCTACTTCGTGGGCAAGTGTATAGAGGTCAGAGAAGACATCCTGCTTGTAATTCATGAGAAGGTAGGGGGGGCTAGAATAGCTACCAGCGCTGAACGCTCCACTATGTTTTCCCTTATTTTCATAGCGATCGCACCAGCGTTCGACCATTAGTCCTCTGCGGAGTACGCTAACATACTCCTCGCCTAGAGGAGCAACTGACGACAGGACTTTTTCTACTGCTTCCTCAAACGGAATGCTCATCTGGATAGAATCCACTAGCGGCACCAGTGTGTCATAGATGTGGATGGCAGGAAGCTTCAGCACACGCCGGCGTAAGCTGTAGTAACGGTGCAACAAGGGAAGATGAGTACGGATAGTGAAGATCAAATTGTCGTATATCGAGAGAGGAACATCATCATAAAAGAGTGCTGCTTCTTGTGATGATGAAAAATTCCGTACCCGTGCATGAAATACGTCTCGTCGCACTGAGCTGACCAAAGCAGCTGATAGCGTGTACCTGTGGTCAGAAAATTCCTGGTAGAATTTTCTGAAGGCCCTCCTCCTGATTGTTCTGTCCCTTCTAGTAAGAAAGGAGGCGAGCGTATTTTGTGTTAATTGAATTTTGCGGTAGACACCCCCCCTATCATGAATATGACCAAAATTCATATCAACGTTTGTCAGCTGGCGAAAAACAGTGCTAGCACCCCCTAATGCCTCTTCGACAAGAGCTAAAAGACGCTCTTCTGGCTCAGAGAGCGTATGTGGTTTTGTACGCAGAATTTTTTGAAGAAAGAACGTCCATTCCTCCAAAGAAGGGTCCTGCAGCCAACTAACGAACACATCATCAGGTATTCTTTGAAGTTCTGGTGCTATAAAGGATGAAGACTGCTGTAGATGCGGGGTAAAACTAGCTAAGCGAGCCTCTCGATCGAGTGCTTGGTTGTTTGAACTATCTTCACTAAGACGTAGCGCTGCGTATTCTCGTATTTTCTCGCCGAGCATGTCAATTTTCCTCTTAAATTCTAGGCAGCTTTTCAGAGTCTTGGGAGAGTCTAAGAGATGCCCACGAAATTTGAGGATTTCTGTGTAGCATACTCTCAGCTCTTCAAAGGCATTTTCCCAGTCAGCTCCACTGGGAAAAATTGCCCTTAGGTCCCAAGTGTCCCCGGGACAGATTTCAGACCGAGTAGGAATATCCAAGCCTACAGAGAATACTATTTCTTTTTTAGATTTAAAGATCTTAGCCGCACACCACCCGACACAAGGGATCCAGCTGCTTTTAGGTTTCCGAGCGGTTAAGGTTAAAGCCTACCTAGAGTAGAGCTCGACAACCAGCTGCTCATTTGCAATCGGGTTGATATCTTCCCTAGAAGGGAGCCTGACTATTCTGCCAGTCAAATTTCCACGATCAACTGAGAGCCAATCTGGGATCGCCACGATGTGAGCTACCTCTAGGACTTTCTGGACTAGAGATTTGGAACTGGGGCTGCCCTTAATACTTACATGGTCTCCGGGTCGAAGATTCGCAGAGGCAATATTTACTTTGCGGCCATTTAAGTAAATGTGCCCATGAGAAACAAGCTGACGAGCCCCTCGCAGTGTCCTGGAAAACCCAAGCCGATAGACGACGTTATCCAAACGAGTTTCAAGCAGTTGAAGGAGAATCTCTCCAGTAACCCCTCTTTTAGTTAAGGCCTGCCGAAAATAGCGCCGGAACTGGCGTTCGAGCACGCCATATTGGCAGCGCAGCTTCTGCTTTTCCGCAAGAGCTAATGCATAATCGGAGAGCTTGCGACGCATGCCTCTACTGGGACCATGCACTCCTGGGGGATAAGTCTTATTCTCGAATGCCCTGGCAGACCCCTCGATGAGGGTACCATATCGGCGGCTGATTTTCGTTTTTGGTCCGGTACGGCGTGCCATGAGAAAAAAATAATCAACTAAACGCGGCGTTGCTTGGGAGGACGACATCCATTATGTGGAGTAGGAGTGACATCTTGAATGAGGCTTATTTCCAATCCAATGGCTTGAATAGCACGCACAGCTGATTCGCGCCCTGCCCCAGGACCTTTTACACGCACCTCCACCTCTTTAAGACCATACCCCACCATTGCCTGACGGCAGGCATCTTGTGCTACAAGTTGGGCGGCGTAAGCTGTGCTTTTTCTTGACCCTTTGAAACCACACTTACCAGCACTAGACCAGCCTACAACCTTCCCGTTCTGATCCGCAATGCTTACAATGGTGTTGTTGAAGCTGGCGAGGATATGGACAACACCTTGAACCACACTCCTGCCACCCTTTTTAGCTCTAACGACCGGCCTTCCCTGGTTGCCATCCGACCGTCTCCCACTCCCCCTCTGGGACCTGGGAGTGGCACCTGCCGCGGGCCTACGCTTGGCAGCCACCTCTTCCCCGGTTATCACCGCTTCCTCATCAGTTTTCTTATCGGACATTGTAGAACATTGTAGAAGAAAGAGATTGCACGAAAACCTGGATGGGATGGCTAGCAAATATCGCTTGCTATGAAAAGGAAAATCATACTTTGCCAGATTTGACATTTTTATTCCGGACAATGCCGACTGTCCTACGAGCTCCCTTCCTGGTGCGAGCATTAGTAGACGTTCGTTGGCCACGTACAGGAAGCCCACGACGATGGCGTATCCCACGGTAGCAATTGATGCCTTGTAGGCGTTTAAGGTGATTTTGAACCTCTCGACGCAGGTCTCCCTCAATTAAAATCTTGCTGGCGGAGATGGCGTGAACAATCGCCGCAATCTGCTCTTGGCTTAGCGCTCTAGCCCGAAGATCCACCCCAACATCGGCCTGCTCCAAAATGCGAGCAGCCGTGTGTTTGCCAATTCCATAAATATACTGCAGGGAAGCTTCAATACGCTTATCACCAGGAATTTCAACACCAAGGAGTCGAGGCATAATAAATGTTGGACTGATATTGGTTAACCTTGACGCTGTTTGTGCCTTGGGTTCTTACAAAGAACCCGCACAACGTTTTTCCGCCGCACGATCTTACAGCCTTCACACTGGCGTTTTACTGAAGCTCGGACTTTCATTCTAGCGCTTACTGTAGCTCTTTATCTGCACCGATAAGTGATGCGTCCCTTGGCCACATCATAAGGAGAGACCTCCACTGTAACCATGTCACCAGGAAGAATGCGAATAAAATTTAACCTCATCTTTCCAGAGATATGGGCCAGGACGCGTTGCCCGCCCTCCAGTTCCACACGAAACATCGTATTAGGTAGAAGCTCAACTACCTTACCTTTTACTTCAATGGAGTTTTCCTTGGACATGTTAAAATTTCTGGTTTTTCATTCGTCACGAGCACAGTGTGCTCAAAATGAGCAGATTGACTTCCGTCTACAGTCACAACAGTCCATTTGTCCTCAAGAATACGGACATCAGCTCTACCAGCATTAATCATAGGTTCGATGGCAAGAGTCATGCCAGCCCTCAATACAGGCCCGGTACCGCGCTCGCCGAAATTCGGGATTTGTGGCTCTTCATGAAGATTACGACCAACACCGTGTCCCACAAATTCGCGGACAACGCTATAACCAGCAGCAAAAGCGCATTCTTCAATGTGGGCGGAAAGGTCACCCAGTCTCCTTCCAGCCGTGGCTATAGAAATAGCGCTCATAAGAATTCCTTGGGTAGCGGAGACTAGGCGGGAAACCTCAGGCAAGACCACACCGGCAGTGATGGTAGCAGCGGTATCACCAACCCAACCCTCTCGAATAACACCCACATCGAGTTTCACAATATCTCCACATTGAATGTGACGACGGCTGCTACCAATCCCATGAACGACTTCCTCATTAAGACTAATACAAATTCTTCCAGGAAAATTTCGGTAGCCGAGAAAGGCACTACGCACTTGAGCTGCATCCATTAACTTTCCTGCTGCCTCATCAACATCTTTCGTCGTTACCCCAGGCACTATCATCCCAACAAGCTCTCCGAGAATCCCAGCCGCGATCTCACCAGCCAGACGCATCTGAAAAATCTCCTTGCTCTTCCTAATAGGGATCATAGTTTACCTTCTCTTTCCTGAAAATTATGCAGGGACAAGGGTAGGCTGGTGTTCTCTCTTTCTACGAAGAAAGCCCCAGGATGCTGGCTGTCTTTACACTGTCTGCTCACTTCTTTAGTGACGGTAAGCTACGAAAATAGTGGTACCAGTGATAACTAGGATCGCTACAGCAACATAAGCCCACACCAGGGAAGAATCTGCTGTAACTACTCCGCCACCCACGTAGTACTCGGCACCACGCCGTCGCCCTTTACGCAAGAAGCCATCGTAGTGCCGCTGGAGCAGATGAGTTTCCACCTGGCGCATGGTATCGAGGACGACACCAACGATAATCAGCAACCCCGTGCCTCCAAAAAATTGTGCTGCTGTATAAGGCAGACTTAGCCCCTGGTATAGAATCTGCGGCAGGATAGCAATGGCAGTGAGGAAGACGGCACCGGCGAAGGTTAGCCGCGTCATAGCATAGTCCAAAAAATCCGCTGTTGGCCTTCCCGGGCGTACACCAGGGATGAACCCCCCACATTTTTTTAAATCATCGGCAATTTGCACAGGTTGAAACTGCGTCGCTACCCAAAAATAGCTGAAGAAGAAGATCATACACCCGTAGAGAGTATAATGCAACCATCCAGAGGCTAGCATGTCTGCTAAATTGGAGGCAGTTCTATGTTGAGGGAATGCCATCTTTAAAATAGTGGAAGGAAAAATCAGGATTGCTTGTGCGAAGATAATGGGCATCACCCCTGCGTAGTTAACTTTGAGGGGCATGTATTGCGTTTGCCCGCCGTATACCTTGCGCCCCATTACTCGCCTTGCATACTGGATACTAATCTTTCTTTGTGCCTGAGTGACAGCAATTACTGCAGCTATCACAAGCACCAAAAAGGCGCACATTAGAACTAGAACGAGAGGATTTATGCTGGCCGTTACACCGGTAACAGTGGGAACGAATGTCTTCCAAGCCTGGAAGAGACCTGCAGGAAGCTGGGCAAGGATTCCTACTGTGATGATTAAGGAAGTGCCATTACCTATCCCTCGATCGGTAATTTGATCACCTAGCCACATGAGAAAAAGAGTGCCTGCAGTCATTGTGATAATGGTGAGTAGACGGAACCCAAGACCAGGATACGGAACTAGCTCCATATCCAACCGCTGCATTGTTCCGACAATGCCCTGAAGAAACGGGCTGGAGGCAGGATTCTCAAGAGAAAGCGCAAGGAAATAGCCCTGGACGATACAAAGTCCAATAGTAATATACCGGGCATAAAGCATGATTTTTTGGCGTCCCCCTTCCTCGCGTACTAGTTTTCCAAGACGAGGAACCACCGCTGTTAGTAGCTGCAGCATAATGGATGCACTAATGTAGGGCATGATGCCTAATGAAAAAATCGCGCAATTACCCAGCGCTCCACCTGTAAAAAGATTAAAGAGTGTGGCGACACCACCGCTTGAGTGCGAACCAGTAGCACTAACAAACCACTGCCGAAGTACTTCCGCATTTACCCCTGGAGTGGCGATCGCTGCTCCTAAACGCATGACTACGATCATGGCCAAGGTGAACATTGTCCTCCTCCGAAGCTCGGGAATCTTAAAGATGTTGTTGAAGGCGGAAACCATAGCTAACCAGAGACGGGGTATGTGCCCAGTCCATCGATGCGTAACACCCACAACATCCCACAAAACAATATCCTCGCAGCACCCCGGATTGCTCCCATGAGGAGAACAAATACTTCTCTAAGTACCTTCCGAAGAGGTCTTGCATAGCACGACGCTCCCTCCAGCTTTCTCCACTTTTTCTTTCGCTGCAGCACTAACGCGATCTATCTCGATACTGAACTGCTTTGTTATACTGCCCTTTCCTAGGAGCTTGACTACCTGCAGATGTCCTCGTACAAGCCCTCTCTTGCGTAATGTTGACTCATTGACCAATGAACCATCCTCAAAGAACTCCTCCAAATCGCCCACGTTGACGACTCCAACTGTTTCCTTAAAACGGGAATTGTTGAAACCACGCTTTGGCAAGCGCCGAATCAGCGGCATCTGACCCCCTTCAAATCCCGGGCGAATACTTCCACCAGAACGCGCTTTCTGTCCCTTATGTCCTCTGCCGGAGGTTTTTCCACGGCCACTACTTTCGCCTACACCAAGGCGCTTTCTACGATGTTTAGCTCCAGGGAGGGGTTTTAAGTCATGAAGTCTCATAATTAGGATAGCCTGTTGGCTGACGATAGCTGATTCAGCCGGCTGCAAGGAAGCCTTGGAATGGAGTAGTTTTCCCACGAACTTGATCAACCTGCTCACGCTTTCGGAGGGTAGTTAGAGCATTCAGGGTCGCCTTAACCACATTGGTAGGATTGCTAGATCCAAGAGACTTGGCCAGGACATCTCGAATACCGACAACTTCCATCATAGCGCGTACGCCGCCGCCAGCAATTACTCCTGTTCCAGGAGAAGCAGGCCGTAGTAGGACACGCCCCCCACCAAACTCCCCAACCACCTCATGGGGAAGCGTATTTGCAGTAATAGCAACATTAAGCAGGCATTTGTGCGCTGCTACTGTCGCCTTCCGGATAGCCTCACTCACCTCATTTGCCTTTCCAAAACCAACTCCAACCCGTCCTTGGCGGTCGCCTGAGACAATTAGCGCGCTAAAACTGAAACGGCGTCCACCCTTGACCACCTTGGCACATCGGTTGATGAAAACAACTTTGTCAGTGAGGGTATTTTTGGAATCGGCAGCTTGCCTGTTGGCTCCTCGTGGAGGCCGAGAGGTATTCCTTCTTTCTTTACTATTCTTGGGAGTTAGCATGTGATGTTTTGTCCTCGCGGAGAAAGGGGAAGCGCTGGGCTAGAATTGGAGACCCCCCTCTCGTGCTGCATCAGCCAGCACTCTTACCTTACCGTGGTATCGAAACCCCCCACGGTCAAACACAACGAGACGGATACCCTTCGCTAGTCCTCGCTTAGCAATAAGTGTGCCAACTGTCTTCGCGCCAGTCGTATTTGCCCTAGCGGTCCCCCTCAGGTCTTTTTCTGTAGTGTTTACGGAAGCAACTGTCTTGCCATCTACATCATTGATTACTTGGGCAGTAATGTGCCGACCTGAAAAATGCACGCTCAGACGCGGACGCTGTGTGGTGCCAAAGATCTTCCTTCGAATTCGAAAGTGGCGAATGGTACGTTTTTGGACATTAGACATAATGAAGAAGCGATTATTGAACCGTTTTCCCCTCTTTGCGACGAATTTGTTCCCCTTTTAGTCGGATGCCCTTTCCCTTAAAGGGCTCCGGTGGATAATACCTCCGAATATCTGCAGCACATTGCCCAACAAGCTGATTATCAATTCCTTCTATAGTTAGCTTAGTATTGTCCACTACGGTAACCTGGATGCCTTCTGGAACCGGAAAAAGAATTGGGCGTGAAAATCCCAGACTAAGATTTAGAACTTTTTCCCGCACAGCGGCTCTAAAGCCTACTCCATGAATTTCTAATTCTCGCTTAAATCCACTTGAAACTCCCGATACCATGTTAGAGAGAAGTGTCCGTGTTAGCCCATGCATGGCCCTCGCGCGACGTGAGTCATCACTCCGTCCTACTAGCAATTCACCCTCCCTCTCCTTGACTTGAACCCTTATCATGGGAGGCAGTACCCATGCTAATCTCCCCTTTGGGCCTTCTATTGCTACGCTGCCATCCGGGGAAAACACAGCGCTTACCCCCTGAGGAAGTTTAATCGGCTTCTTACCAAGTCGTGACATGTTTTTCTCTGTCTCTCTTTGCAACAGCTCCTTGCTCAGGAGCCACTTTTCTCGTAGAGGCAAACTTTATTAAAATCAAATGGATCCCGACTACTGTCGGGATTTATATCGGCCTACCAGACGTGAGCAAGGATTTCCCCACCAACGTTGCGATGGCGGGCCTCCTGATCGGTTAAGATTCCTAGCCGCGTCGAGAGCAGTCCGATCCCCATCCCCCCTAATACGCGAGGGATCTCTTTAGAACCCACGTATCTCCGGAGCCCAGGCCGACTGATTCTCCGCAAACCGGCAATGGCAGATCCCTTGTTTACATATTTAGCGTGAACTTTCAAGGTCGGGTGTTTTCCTGTATAATCCACTTCGACACTCTTTATATATCCTTCTCGCTTAAGGAGATGCAGAATCTCGCTCTTTAATTTTGAATAGGGAACAGTAAACTCGCTCTTACGGGCCCGAAAGGTGTTGCGCAGTCTAGTCAAGAGGTCAGCGATGGGATCGGTCAAAACGCTCATAGATGGCAGTGAATCAAGTTAACGGTAAAAAATCTAGGGGGAGTTTTGGGCTCCTTACTTCTTATCTGAAAATGGCATACCAACCTCGGCTAGGAGTGACCTTGCTTCCTCATTAGTGCTAGCAGTAGTTACGATGGTGATGTCAAAGCCAATAGTGTACTTGACTTTATCAAGCTCAACCTCGGGAAAAATCGACTGATCACTGATCCCTATTGTGTAATTTCCATGGCCATCGAAAGCCTTAGCAGAAACTCCACGGAAGTCACGTATTCTTGGCAAGGCTGCGAAGATAAAACGCTCCAAGAACTCGTACATGATGCGCCCACGGAGTGTCACCTTGGAGCCAATTTCTTGGTGTTTTCGCAATTTGAAATTAGAGACATTTTTCTTGGAAAGAGTTACTATAGGCTTCTGTCCGGTGATTAGGCCTAGATCAGCCTGGGCAACTTCTAGGGCCTCCTTTATACTAGAGGCCGAGGCCACGCAGGTGTTGATGACTACCTTCTCAATTCTGGGGACCTGGTGGACGTTCCTGTACCTGTACCTCTCTAGGAGAACCGGAATTATGCGCCTTCTGTACTCTTCTTGTAGCTTAGCTTGCATCTTGAATTTGTTAGCCTTCTCCGGAAGGGGGTTTCTCCCGCGGGCTTCCTTTTATGGCGCTCTTCTTTCCTCTTTCTCCCTTTCCCTTTTCTATCAGCTGAAGGTTAGAAATGTGAATGGGTCCTTCTTTCTCGATAAGGGCACCATTTGGGTACTCCTGACTCTTACGCTGGTGCTTCTTGAGGAGGTGTACCCCCTCTACAATAGCTCTAGACTTTTTCCTCAGAACTTGAAGAACCTTACCCTGGGCACCGCGATGGTTTCCAGAAATTACTTTTACCGTGTCACCCCGACAAATGGAAAAGCGCCCACCCATCATAACACTTCAGGTGCAAGAGAAATAATCTTCATAAATTTTTCGCGCAACTCACGTGCCACAGGACCGAAAATGCGGGTACCGCGTGGATTTCCATCTTTATCGATGAGAACAACAGCATTTGTATCAAATCGTAGATAGGAACCATCCTCTCGCTTAATATGACTCTTAGTACGGACAACCACCCCAAGGACGACTTCACCCTTTCTAACAGATCCCCCAGCACTGGCTTCCTTAATATTGGCTCGAATAGTGTCTCCTACTCTGGCAACACGGGTCGCCTTTCCAATAACACCAATCATACTAGCCTTATGTGCACCAGTATTATCAGCAACACTTAAAATACTTCTTACCTGGATCATGGAGCTTATGCTGCTAGGTTCTGTTGCTACTCAACTTAACGCTTTATGTATTTCTACCAAACGCCAGCGTTTCAGACTACTCAATGGCCGCGTTTCCACAACACTAACGTAGTTTCCCACTCTAGCTTCGTTCCTTTCATCATGAGCATAAACTTTCTTCACCTGCTTAACAATTTTCCTAAAACGGGGGTGGGCAACTCTAGACACAACACTGACAACTATTGTTTTGTCCATTTTATCCGAAACCACCTTCCCCGTACGCACTTTATGCAAGGCACGCCTCGGCAAATGATCTACATGGGCATTCTCTCCGTCATTGTAGGCGGTCATTTCAACAAGGCAACATTAACGCTGTTATTTGTGTCTCTAATCTTTTCATTCATAATGGTTTGAACACGAGCGATGTGGCGACGAAGAGTTCGCAACATGCTAGGCTTGTCCAACCGTCCGCTTTGCTGCTGAAGGCGAAGTTTAAAGATTGTTTTTCTTAATTCCTGTTCACGCGCACGGAGGTCATCAAGGGTCAATCCGTATAACTGGTCTCTCAGATCGTTTTTCATATTGGTATAGCCTAGGACTCGCTGTACTAGTTAGCAGTACTCATCAGTTTTACTGCGTGGTGACGGACAACAAAGCGAGTGCGTACCGGCAATTTGTTGGCGGCAAGGCGCAAAGATTCCCTAGCAATGGACTCCGACACACCATCCACTTCAAAAAGGATGTTACCTGGGCGTACGACAGCCACCCAATATGCGGGCTGGCCTTTTCCCTTTCCCATTCTGGTCTCAGGAGGACGTGCTGTGACAGATTTATCCGGAAAAAAACGAATCCAGAGCTTCCCTTTCCGTTTCATATTCCGTGTCATTGCGATACGTGCAGCCTCAGCCTGAACATTCGTGATCCAGGCCCGCTCCAGGGTTTGCAACCCAAATTCACCGAAATCGATCTTCAAATTACGTGACGCTGTCCCTGCACGGCTCCCACGTTGAACTTTTCTATACTTTACGCGTTTTGGCACTAGTGGCATAAGAGGGCCATTTTTGGATTAAGCATGCGACAGTTTTGGGGGTACCTTCAGATCACTTCCGCCTTGGTTTTTTCTTCCTTTCTGCAAAGCCACACTTTGACGCCGATCTTACCAGCTACTGTGTTAGCCTCACTAAATCCATAATCGATAGGAATTCGCAAAGTGTGCAGTGGAACCATTCCGACCCGCGTCCACTCTGTTCTGGCAATTTCCGCCCCCCCCAGGCGCCCTGCACATCGCACTTTGATGCCTAGAGCTCCTGCATCCATAGTAGTTTGTACTGCCTTTTTCATAGCACGACGGAAAGAAATACGGCGTTCCAGCTGGGAAGCAATATTTTCCGCTATGAGCTGCGCATCCAGGTCAGGACGCTTGATTTCCACAATGTCGATCTTTACCTGCTTACCCATCGCCATATCCGAGATTTCTTGAGTCATTTTCTCAATCTCAACCCCTCTACGTCCGATAACTACCCCTGGTCGTGCTGTGTGGATTGTGACACGCAAGCTGTTCCAGGCCCGCTCGACAACACTCCTAGAAACTGCGGCCCCCCTTAGCTTTTTTTTCAGGTACCGACGAATTCTTTCATCCCCTAGCAGGGATTCAGCATAATCCTTCTTAGGGGCAAACCAACGCGAGGCCCAATCTCGCGTGAGAGGTAACCGGAAGAGTTTTGGATGAATTTTTTGCCCCATCAGAATCAAGCCCCCCGCTTATGTTTAGACCCGCTTGTATCTAGAACTTCCTCGGACGGACTTCCAGGAAGTGGTTCCCGATTCATCCCTTGCCCTTTTTGTTTCACCTCGATTGCATCGCTCAGAACGACGGTAATGTGGCTAGTACGCTTCCGGATTGGACCAGCACTGCCGCGCGCCTTTGGCCGAAACCTTTTGAAAGTCGGCCCTTCCCCTACTGTAGCCTCTTTAACCACAAGAACACCTACATTACCGTTGCTTCTAGCATTTGCGATCGCACTCTTGAGCGTCCTAAGAATCAACGGAGACGCCTTCTTAGAGAGCGCGCCTAGTTGCAGGACACCTACGGCCTCAAGTGCAGGCAGGCCACGAATGGAACGAATCACTTCACGCGCTTTGAACGCTGAGATCCTTGCATACTTATATACTGCTTTTACCTGCATTATCTCGGTTTCCCATTATCTAACCTTTGTAGACAAACCTCCAAAGTTGGCAATAGTGAACAAGATTCATTGGTTCTGGACAACCCTTTTCGTGAGAAAAGTAAAAAGTACACGGCCCTTAAAAAAACAATCAGCCTACTTCTTCAGTCTACTTGGTTGCCTTGGCGGTGTGCGAGCCATGCTTCCTAAAAATCCTGGTGGGAGAAAATTCACCTAGCTTGTGGCCAACCATATTCTCCGTGACAAAGACTGGAACAAAGACCTTTCCATTGTGGACGTTAAAAGTGTGTCCGACAAAGTCAGGGGTGATAGTAGACTTCCGGGACCATGTCTTAATGGATTTCCTCGTCCCACTGCTATTCAAATCATCGATCTTTTCAAGAAGCTTCCATTCAACAAATGGCCCTTTTTTAAGTGATCTGCCCATATGAGGTAGCTATTTATTTCTCAGCTTTTGTTGCACGATAAAGCGACTAGAAGGCTTATGTTTCCGCCTTGTTTTAAATCCCTTAGCAAGCTGGCCCCATGGACTGACGGGATGGTGACGTCCGCCACCGCCTTTGCTCTTACCTTGTCCTCCTCCCATGGGATGATCCACTGGATTCATAGCTACCCCGCGCACGTGTGGCCTGTGCCCCAACCAGCGGCTGCGCCCGGCCTTTCCGCTAGAAATACTCATGTGATCGACGTTACCTACTCGCCCAATCGTCGCAAAACACTTCTCACTGATTTTTCGTATCTCACCAGACGCAAGTTTAATGAAAGCAGCCCCTCCTTCCCGATTAGCTAGAAAAGCTTGTACCCCGGCGCTACGCACGAGCTTGGCACCACGCCCAGGGACTAGCTCAATATTATGGATGGGAGTCCCAAGAGGGATGGATCTTAGAGGCAACGCATTGCCAACAGTAGGATCTGCTTTGTCCCCTGCCACCACCTTCTGTCCCACTCGAAGAGCTGCCGGAGCCAAGATGTAAGCTTTTTCCCTGTCCACGTACTCCAGCAGGGCAACGCGCGCACTGCGATTGGGATCATACTCAATTGCCAACACCTTTGCTTCCCCCAGCTTGTAACGTCTGAAATCGACAACTCGCAACCTCTTTTTGTGTCCACCACCACGGTGACGACTGGTTAACCTCCCCTGGTTGTTACGACCGCCAGTCCTCTTCAGAGGAAGAGTCAGGGACTTTTCAGGCCAGACCTTGGTAATCTCATCAAATTTGGGGAGTACCTTAAAACGCAGAGACGGAGTGAGGGGATGGAAGGTTTTTAGAGCCATAAACTTAAGTCTGAATCTTTAAGCCATATCTTAGCTTACGTAAAGTCGAGCTTCTCCACACTACTCAGTGTAACTATGGCCTTTTTCCAGTTCGCCTTGCGGCCAAACTTGCTAGACCGGTATCCACGTTTTCTCTTTCCGGAACAACTCATCGTATTGATAGCCAATATCTTTTTGTTAAAAAGCTGCCTGAGCGCCTGCCGAATTTGAATTTTGTTAGCGGATGGCAGAACACGAAAGGTATACTGGTTCGATTTGCTGGAGAGGAGGGTCGCTTTTTCTGTAAAAAGCACGCCACGAACTGGATTTTGTGCTTCTTTCGTCATTTGGAGAACCTTGCAGCGATAGTACTAAGGGCTGTTCTGGTAAGTAGAATTTTATCAAAAGACAGCAGGTGAGCAGCATGAACATCCTTGGCGGGTACCAGAAGCGCTCCCTGGACATTACGCGCCGCCCTCATGGTTGTTGTATCAAACATGACGTCGATAACAAGCACCTTTGTACATGTTTGGGAAACACTGTTGTCAAGAAGAGCAAGGAACTGCTTTGTTTTTGGCTCTGCTACCTGGAAGGAGTCTACGATGAGTATATCTTTCTCAAAAAGGCGAACACTAAAAGCCTTACGTAAGGCGAGACGCTTGATTCGCTTAGGGACTTTTTTTGAAAAGCTGCGCGGCTTGGGGCCAAAAACTACCCCTCCTCCTCTCCAGATGGGAGAGGATCTATACCCAGTTCTCGCACGTCCTGTCCCCTTTTGCCGCCAAGATTTTGTACCGGACAGTGACACATCGCCCTTAGACTTAGTATTAGCGCTACCACTACGGGAATTTGCGTGAAGAGCAACCACCGTATCATGCACAGCTTGTATTCCCTTCGCATTGGTAATCAACGCAACTTTTGCCTCCTCAGCTTCCTGCACTGTTAGTATAGCTGCACCCATATCTATCTGTTGAAAAGCTGAATGCCGCCTTTCTTCTTCTTAGAGGGACAAATGAGAACATATCTCCCTATTGGGCCAGGTATAGCTCCGCAAACTAGGAGGATACCATCTCGTTCTCGCACTTGGACAATCCTCAAGTTTTGCACGGTGATACGCCTGTTGCCCATATGGCCAGGCATGCCAATGTTCTTCCACACCCGACCTGGAGTAGAACGATTGCCAATAGCACCACTTCTGCGATGCATCATAGATCCGTGACTAGCTGGCTGTCCGGCAAAGCCATGCCGTTTGACAACTCCCTGAAATCCCTTCCCTTTACTATACCCAATAACGTCTACAAATTGGTCTACCTGGAAATGGGTTACTGGCAGACTGCCAAGTGACGGAGCAGTTTCATCCGGATCCATTCGAAATTCTCGAATTGTCCTTTTGGGTTCAGAGGCACTTTTGGAAAAGTGGCCAAGCTGTGCCTGAGTCACTCGTTGTTTTTTTTGGCCGTCAAAACCTACCTGAATGGCGATATAGCCATCCCTTTCCAGTGTTTTCACTTGTAGCACCCAGTTCCCACCCGCCTCAATGACAGTTATGGGAACGGTGCGCCCTTTATCGTCATACAATCGAGTCATCCCCTTCTTTTTTCCTATCAGTCCGATACTCATACGAGCTAGATCTTGATGTTAATGTCTACGCCAGCTGGTAGATTGAGTTTGCGTAATTCGTCAACAGTTTTTGCAGTTGGCTCTACAATGTCCAGGAGGCGCTTATGAGTCCGAATTTCAAATTGGTCCATCGACTTTTTATCCACATGGGGCGAGCGGTTAACAGTAAAGCGCTCGATTTCTGTTGGTAGTGGAATTGGACCACTAACCTTGGAACCTGTACGGCGCGCCGTCTCAACAATCTCTGCAGCGGAGGCATCAAGGATGCGAAAATCATACCCTTTAAGACGGATCCGAATCTTTTGCTTCATTGCTGTAGGCATCAGTCCTTTCCATTAATTTTCTGCTCTAGTACCACGCCGAGCGTTTGTTGCGGCACTTGTTCAAAGTGCGACGGCTGCATAGAGTAGGATGATCGACCTTTCGAGAGTGAACGGATTGCAGTGGCATACCCAAACATTTCCGCCAAGGGTACTTCTGCATTGATGATGCAGACAGTGCCCTTCCCATCGATACCCACGATGCGCGCGCGGCGGCGATTGAGATCACCCATAATGTCTCCTTGAAACTCTTCCGGAGTTATATTTTCCACCTTCATGATGGGCTCGAGTAGAACTGGGGTTGCCTTTTTAAGGCCGTCCTTAACTGCAAAAATAGCAGCCATCTTGAATGCAACCTCGCTGGAATCTACCTCATGATAGGAACCGTCTACAATATCAATGTGTACGTCAATGACTGGATATCCTCCCAGAACCCCATTGAGCAGACCTTCGTGGAGGCCTTTGATAACTGCTGGGATAAAATCTTTTGGGATAGTTCCACCTACTACCTTATTTTCAATTGTAATACCCTTACCGCGGTCGTTGGGGCACACCCTAATAATGACATGCCCATATTGGCCGCGACCGCCGGATTGCTTGACGAGCCGACCTTCCCCACTGGCTGACTTGGAAACGCTTTCCTTATAGGCAATTTGAGGTCTACCCGCATTGGCACCTACCTTAAACTCTCGTAGCATCCGATCTCGAATGATTTCAAGATGTAGCTCCCCCATCCCCTCAATAATTGTTTGGCCTGTTTCTGTGTTGGTACAGACACGAAAGGTTGGATCTTCTTCTGAAAGACGCTGTAGGGCAACTGCCATCTTTTCCTGATCCTGCCTAGTCTTTGGCTCAATAGCCATAGAGATTACTGGATCAGGAAAAGATGGCGGCTCAAGCAAAATAGGACAATTCTCGTCACAAAGTGTATCACCAGTAGTAATATTTCTGATACCAACGATAGCAGCAATATCCCCAGAACAGCAGGTATCTATATCTTCGCGTTTGTCTGCCTGAATTTGAATGAGACGACTAATACGCTCCCGCTTGTTGGTTCTTGGGTTGTACACAACATCACCCTTGCTCAGCTTCCCAGAGTAAACCCGGAAAAAGACTAGCTTTCCTACAAAAGGGTCAGCCCAGAGTTTGAAGGCTAGCGAGCAAAAACGGCTACTGTCATCTGCTGTTGCTAGCATAACAGAACCACTGTCTGGATCTTGGCCTCGCACGGGGGGGACGTCTAATGGACTCGGGAGGTAATCTACAATTGCATCAATTAAGCACTGAACCCCTTTATTCTTGAAGGCAGATCCCCCTACCACGGGTACAAAGCGATTCGCAATAGTCTGACGACGGACAGCAGCTTTTAGATCTCGTACAGAAATGGCTCTTTCTTCCAGAAAGAGCATGCCGAGCTCGTCGTCCAAGTCCACCATTTGTTCGAAGAGGTCACGATACGCTCTTTCAGAAGTTTCTCTCCACTCCTCCGGAACCTCAACGATCTCATATGTAGAACCCAGACTATTATCCTCCAGGTAGAGGACAGCTTTTTTATTGACTACATCAAGTTGGCCACGCAGGTTGCTCTCGTTCCCTAGCGGGATCAGGACTGGCCATGCATTCGCATTCAGTTTGGTACGCATGCTGCGCACGGCCATGTCGAAATCGGCCCCTGTGCGGTCCATTTTATTGATAAAGGCAACTCTGGGAACACCATATTTCGTAGCCTGTCTCCAAACAGTCTCAGACTGCGGTTGCACTCCAGCAACTCCACAAAAGACGGCAACGGCCCCGTCCAAGACACGCAAGGAACGTTCTACTTCTGCCGTAAAGTCGACATGACCAGGAGTATCGATAATGTTAATCCGCTGCTTTTGTCCCTCAAACAATTTACAGACTCCTTCCTCCTTATGCTGATCCCATGTACAGGTAGTAGCTGCGGAGGTAATAGTGATACCTCGTTCACGTTCCTGCTCCATCCAATCGGTGACTGTAGTTCCTTCGTGAACCTCACCAAGCTTGTGAATCATGCCAGTATAAAAGAGAATGCGCTCAGTAAGGGTGGTTTTTCCAGCATCAATATGCGCAGCAATCCCAATGTTGCGCGTGTGCTCTAACGGAAATGCACGAGCCGGCGGTGAATTAAGGTGGGCCATTGTAGCAACGCAAAGCGGTGAAGTTGAATCTTGATTCGATCATCTACAGCTACCAACGAAAGTGTGCAAACGCACGGTTGGCCTGAGCCATTTTATGCATATCGTCCCGCCTTTTAATGGCACTCCCCTGCCCTGCCGCAGCATCTTTTAACTCGTGAGCGAGTGCCTTTACCATTGGTAGTCCTTTCCGCTTGCTTGCGAGCATAACAATCCATCGAATGGCAAGAGCAATCTGACGATCAGGATTCACCTCAACGGGCACCTGGTAAGTAGCTCCACCCATACGGCGAGATTTGACCTCTAGACGGGGCTTTATGTTATCAACTGCCCTATTAAAAGTCTCTAAGGGATCAATGGCATTACTGCCCTCACGTGATTGTTCAATAGCAGTATAAACAATGCATTCCGCAACTGACTTTTTTCCGCAACGCATGACAGTATTAATCAAACGGGCAACCAATGGGCTGGCATATCGCGCATCGCGCTTGGCCTCTTTATGAAGGACTCTGTGTCTCCGTGACATAAACTAATCTACCTTTTCTTGCTCCCCTGAGCTTCTTTCTCAGTTCCAGGTTTTGGACGTTTCGACCCATACTTTGAGCGACCGCGGCGGCGGCCGTCCACCCCGAGACTATCCAGCGTGCCCCGCACAATGTGATAACGTACTCCTGGAAGGTCTTTCACACGGCCCCCACGTATCAATACAATTGAGTGCTCCTGCAAATTATGCCCCTCACCAGGGATGTAAGCAATTACTTCCTGACTATTGGTCAAACGTACTTTGGCCACCTTTCGTAGCGCGGAATTCGGTTTTTTCGGCGTCCGCGTCATCACCTGGACGCAAACGCCACGGCGCTGAGGGCACTTGGCAAGCGCTGGCGATTTTGACTTTACAGTGACTCTGCTTCGCCCACTACGGACGAGCTGGTTAGTTGTTGGCATCAAGTTGAGAAATTGCGAAAAGACCCTCCGTGGAAAAAACAATAATCCACTCACCTAGTGCATACAGGGACCAAGGGACCACCCCCTCTTCCGAGCACCCGCACTGAGGGGGGAGGCTACTCGTCCCATAGGGAGAGGTGCAAGTAAATTTTAGAATTTCGGACATTTTATCAGCCAAGTATGTACACATCCTTACGTGGCCAGTTTAGCGTGACTCTTGGAGATACTCCTATTCTTAGGGCATCTAAGTAAGCAGCTAGAAATAACTTTCTTTTTAATAGCTTTCTTTTTCCTTTCACAAGGGGTTGCAATTGTCGTGAGTTTTACTTGTAGTCCTGGACTACTGCGCTCCTAACTAGGCTGCGAATTGCGATGTGCATTTTTGTGTACTCCTAGTGAGGAAGTGTGTCCTGTTAGTCTAAGTATTTGTCGGTCCACAGCCTTTGCATGTCAGCATGCAACCAAATTCTTTCACTGGGAGTTGTTCCGTTTGATATGCAGAAACTCTAGCAAGCTTCCCGAAATTTTGAAAAAAGCGTTGTAATGTTCGCGGAGGAGACCCCGGACTAGCTCCGACCGATGCGTGCGTCCAGCCGGAGTTCCTCAACGGTGAGTGCTTTGCTACTCGTCTCAGCAGGTTGTTACAACCCAAATCTGTAAGTCGCCTTTAATTTTTCCGCGCTTCTTTTCACACCACCATCTTCTGTATATTCTCCATTGTCTTTACCATCGTGTCTCTCTGCACTCCGCCAAAACATAGTGGCAAACACTTTGGCGATCAGCGGTGCTGCAATTATGAATCCACAGTGAAAGGCGCTGTCGCCTGCTTCTCCTTCAGAGATTGCTGCAAGGCGTGCCGAGGACAGTTTGTAGGTGGGAGAAACCAACACACCAGGCGAAAGCTCGTTCCTCGGACTTGGTCCCTGGCCTCCATTAAGCTCTATCCCCATTTAGCAGCAACCGTGGTAACTTTAAACCTGTGCTTGGCGTGCCGTGCCGGTTTGTACCCTCCTGTTATCTCCGCAAGCGCAGCCCTTACAAACCCGACAAATCCCTCTCGGGATGTCAAAACGCCCCCCTAGACACAATCTTGATAGGCATTTACAATCTGATTGTCGATGGTCTGCACCTGCTTACTAGCCGAGCTCTGAGCAAGGGTAACGACTGAAACAGCTCCTGTTTTTGGAACGACCTGGTAAAACCAGGCGGTGCAAGACTAGACCAAAGCTTCGAAGAAATCCAGCGTTCCAGCGTCATACTTTTTCCAGTTGTGAAAGGCAGAACTTCCAACTCTAAAGGCGCTTGGACAATCGAAACGGCTGTGTGCAAGGCAATGGAGTTATTGAAAAGTGCTGGCGAGGCCTGTTACCGCTTTAAAAGTGGAACCAGGAGGATAAACTGCATGAAAGGCCCTTGGCAACATGGAGTGGAAGGGATGTTGAGATAAGGCTTTGGCCGCCCCTCACTTTCTAGGGAGATGAAACCTCCATTTCCACTGTAAGGATACGGATAGAAAGGGGAGCTTCTTTCCCCACACAACCAAACACTATACTAGCTGCTAATAACCTGCCATGTGGATAATAGGATCCTGGTTTATAGGTCGCAGCCACCAATCTGGGAGCTACCATTCCACTTAGGACAGTAAATTTCTGCAGGCTGCAAAGTCCTCTTGCTATGCTCAACGGGAAATGCTGTGCCTTTTGTAACACTCAAGAATGTCCTTTCCAGAAAGGATGTGTTGCTTAGCAAATGCAAGTACCTCTTCGTCAGTCTGACTAAAGAGCACGGGGAATCTGACAGCTAAATTATGACTGACTTTAACCTGTGTTAGCGGGATGCCGTCGCGGTCAGCGATTTGCCCACGTCGCGTGGGGATCTGCACTCTTGACAAGTGCGTTGTGAGTCTCGTGAAGCAGGAACCGCTGTCTTTCCTGCAACCACCGGGGTGCCCTACTAGGTTTAGGAACTTTTAAAGGAAAGGGACTTTTTAAGTGACCTACCAACCAGTTATGTCTTAGTTAAAAGATAAATTGAGAAGAGGTAGACTGAGTAGTGTGTGGGGGTTTCAGGTAGAGGGGGGAAGGCCCTTGCTCTGAAGTCGGGTACTCTTCCGCAAGAAAGGCCAATTTCCCAGCACTGGGAGCAAGCACACGTAGCTCTGGAAGCGCTGGAACTGGAGCGGCTGCATAGACAGGATCCTTACAAGTTTGGCTCCAAATGTAGAGCTTCCTTTGAAACTCTGTATGAGACAAGAGCTGAAGGTTTTCTAGATGTCTCCCAGAAACAGCACCGAAGAATAACGACCCTCCCCGCGCATCTCCGACAACCGCATAGCGCTCTGTAAGGGACTCTATCCCAAGAATGGAAGGGATACCACACAAGGGAATCCTCCAGGCAATTTTTAAACCCGTAGCCAGGGAAATAGCAGCCCGAATCCCATTGTAAGTACCCGGTCCAATTCCAACAGCAATGCGGTGCACACGCCCCTCTCTCTTTATTATCTGTTCTAAGGTGCGACACAAAACTTCCACACCGCCTCTGGGATGTACAAAGCGTTCTATCAACAAGAGCTTGCCCTCCTGCCGGATAGCTATGCTCCCTTGGTGAGTCGAAGTTTCTATGGCCAATACTTTCAAGGTGTGTGCGAAAAGGCAATACATCGCCCCCCATTTTTTAAAATCCTAAACAGAATAGTTCGTGTACCAGAGGGCAAGAGTGCAGGGAACTTACTTCCCCATTCAATGGCAAGTATGGCCTGGTCCAGGTAATCACTAAATCCTAACTCCTCTACTGCTTTCTCACAATCTAGGCGAAAGAAATCAAAGTGGACCAAGAAGAGACGACCACCCTCATATTCATGAATTAAGGGGAAGGTGGGACTTGTCACTTCTCCGAAAAATCCTAGTCCCCGAGCTAACCCCTTAACAAACTGAGTTTTTCCAGCCCCCATGGGTCCTTCTAGACAGAGCACACTGCCAGTGGAGAGCTTCGCCGCAAGAGCCTCACCCACTGTTTGAGTTTCTGCTTCGGACAGAGTAAAGAATTCCCTTTCCATGCGTTTTACGTTTGCCAAGAAGTATCTCTCCAGTTAACGGGTTTGGTCTGCAAATTCCATCTTTCATTTTGCTATGCTCTATGAGCGCAATGTCCCTCTGGACTAGGTTCCAGGAATACTTTCTACGCTATGAAGATTCGGGTTTTTCTTTGGACATCAGCCGTATGGGTTTTTCGGAGGATTTTTTGCCTAGTATGCAAAGCCGTGCAAAACAAGCTCTTTTGTCTATGGAGGAATTAGAAAGAGGGAATATCGCTAACCAAGATGAAAACCGTATGGTAGGCCATTACTGGTTGAGAGATCCTGGTCTTGCCCCCACTGCAGAGTTACGTATGGGCATTGCCAATGCCCTGGATACTGTTCTCAAATTTTCTGCTGATGTTCACCTTGGCACCGTACGCGGGGTTACCGGGAAAAAGTTTACGGATGTACTCTCTATTGGAATTGGAGGTTCCGCTCTTGGTCCACAACTCGTGTCCGATGCCCTAGGAAACGCACAAGATCCCCTATCGGTTCACTTTCTGGATAATACAGATCCAGATGGCTTCGCAAGGGTACTGGCAAAGCTCTCTGGTAAGTTGGATGCTACTCTTGTTGTAGTGATCTCGAAATCCGGGAACACTAAAGAACCCCATAATGGATTGCTGACAGTCCAACATGCCTTCAAGCAAGCCGGAATTTCCCCCTTCAATAAACACTTCGTGGCAGTCACTGAGGTCGATAGTACGCTAGATTCCATTGCTAGGGCAGAAGGTTGGCTGAGACGTTTTCCTATACATAGTTGGGTGGGTGGGCGTACTTCTGTTATGAGTGCAGGGGGATTAGTCCCCATGTCCCTCCAAGGGCTAGATGTCGCCTCCTTTCTAAGGGGTGCTAGAACCATGGATATGAGGACGCGTCATTCGGATTTACGCAAAAATGCAGCACTACTCCTGGCGCTAATGTGGTACTACGCTAGGGAAAAAAGGGGAAAAGGGGATATGGTCATCCTGCCTTACAAAGACCGCTTGCTCTTATTGAGTCGTTATCTTCAGCAACTGATCATGGAATCCCTAGGAAAAGAACGCGATCTAGATGGTGGGCTTGTTCACCAGGGTATTTCTGTTTATGGAAACAAGGGTTCCACGGATCAGCATACCTATGTTCAGCAACTTCTAGATGGAGTAGATAATTTTTTTGTCACTTTTATTGAGGTTCGACAAGTAGCCTCTTTCCAAGAACTAGAGGTCGAGCCTGGTATTACTAGTGGTGACTACTTACAGGGCTTTCTTCGGGGAACTCGCAGTGCGCTCTGTGAAAAGGGACGGGATTCCCTCACGATTAGCATCAATCAACTCAATGCTTCTTCCCTTGGGGCTCTGATTGCTCTCTATGAGCGAGCGGTAGGTTTTTATGGTTCCCTAACTCACATCAACGCCTATCACCAACCTGGTGTCGAGGCTGGAAAACGAGCGGCTTTTCATGTTCTTGAATTACAGAAAAAAATCCTTACGTTCCTCCAGACCCATTCTGGACTCCCTATGAACGCCGAGAAGATTGCACAGAATATAGGAGGAGATGCAGAAGAAACTTTTCATATTCTCCAACATCTGGCAGCTAATCGATCCGCAAATATTTCCCACTCTCTAGGTCAACAGCCATCGGAGGATCATTTCTCCTGGAAATGTCCGTCTACTTTAGAAAAAAGAACCCAAGAATAGACCTTGGGGATGATGGGGATTCCAGTTTGCCGGATTTGCCGGACGGTGCAAAAAAACAGAGAGTATAGGATTTTCCTACTTGCCAACGCTTTCGCATCATTTTTCTCGTCTCTCGCTAGCCTTGTTGTTTGGCTGACAGTCGAAAAACTAGCCTGGGAGAGAAGACACATATTGGGACTTTCTACTTTTGTTGCGAATATGACCGGTAATTCAAAGGCTGTGGAGGCTGTTCGGGGGCTGTGTCATGTGTACTTAGAGGAGAGAGGAAAACATATAGCCGATACCTTGGATGGGGTTTTTTTGTTACAGCTTTGCAAGAGGGACACTTCCCGAAGTGTGATTGGCAATTGGGAACGTGTTTCTTCCGTGCTTGCACAACAGAAGGATCCTTCCCTCCGTTAGGAGGGGGATGGGGAACATACCAAAAGATCCTCCATGAGGCATGTGATCTTTTCTTTTTCTGCAACCACCCAACAGCTAACTAGAGTCTGCATACCATAGAATCATTCCAACAAAGAGACTCAGCTTATAGCCAGAAGAAGTCGCCTGCTGTTGAGACTCTCCTAAGGGCAACTTATCAAGCTTCACAGAGTTTGTTCAAACTCTGCCGCTAAGCCGCCAAAGTTACGCAAACTTTGGGCAAACCCACTCCCATATGTAGCCTTTCCTATCTCTAGAAAGGACCGCGCTCTGACACCCTTATGTATGTGTGCCAGGCTTCGTTGCCGGCCTAAAAAAGCTGACTTTTTCTGCAAGCTTTTGGGTTAATGAAATACCTTCTAGAAGATCAACAATAGGGTCCCATTTGCCTTGGATGAATGCCTCTCGTGCATGTTCAGGAAGGCTCCCGTGAAAAACCTGCTCTCCTATAACTACTCTGCTAGAAGCAATATCAACAATAAATTCGGATAGCGGATTTGTCGCTGAAAACTCAGTTAGTATATCCAGCGCCTCTGCTGATAGAGAGAGGCATGGCATACCTAACATGGTTGCATTACCGAAGAAAATCTCTGCGTAACTTTCTGCTAAAATCGCCCGAAATCCGTGACGATAAAGAGCCTGGGGAGCATGCTCCCTAGAGCTCCCGCAGCCAAAGTTGGAACCACTAATGAGAATGCTAGAATTCTTATGCTGAGGGTCGTTGAGTGGGTGAAGCTTTGCAGTACCATCTTTCCTAAATCTCTCGTCATAAAATGCATACTGCCCCAATCCATCGAAAGTTACGCACTTTAAAAAACGTGCGGGAATAATGCGATCTGTGTCCACATCGTTGCTAGGAATGCTAACTGCTTTTCCAGTTACGGTGAGAATCTTCTGCAGAGCCATAGATAAGAAAATTGACAGTGTGCAGTCTCTTTACCGAATTGAAAATATCTCCCGAGCATCACTAATCTCACCTCTTATGGCTGCCGCTGCTACCATAAGTGGGCTCATTAACACAGTCCTCCCGTTTGGACTACCCTGGCGGCCCTTAAAGTTGCGATTACTGGAACTTGCACAAAGCTGACTGCCGGAAAGCTTATCAGGGTTCATTGCCAGACACATAGAACACCCAGCCCCACGCCATTCAAACCCGGCTTCTCGAAATATTTCCGCCACGCCTAACTCTTCGGCTGCTGCTGCCACTCTTTGTGAACCGGGAACAACAATGGCCTTAACTCCCGATTTCACCCTATGGCCTTTAAGGTGGCGTGCTACCTCTTGGAGATCCGTCAGTCTCCCATTGGTACAACTGCCTAAAAAGGCGACATCCACCTTGGTTCCTTTAATAGGTAGTCCAGCTTTCAACTGCATGTGTTGCAATGCTTCTCGAGCAGCAGCACGGTCTTTGGTGGACAGCTCCTCCGGAGCTGGAACTCTTTCTTCGATAGAAATGGACTGTCCAGGATGGATTCCCCATGTCACCGTTGGAAGTATTTCTTCCGCTTGAAAGCTAACCATGTCATCGTAGCTGGCGTCTGGGTCTGAGGAGAATGACTCCCACTGTGTCACTGCAGCGACCCACTGCTGTAGCGGAGGAGCAAATGGTTTCCCTTTTAGGTAGGCAAACGTAGTGGAATCTGGGTTGACATAGCCAACGCGTGCTCCACCCTCAATGGACATGTTGCATACAGTCATCCGCTCCTCTTGATTGAAGAAGTCGAAAGTGCTACCGCCGTATTCATATGCAAAACCAATACCTCCATTGACACCTAATTTGCGGATAATATGGAGAATCACGTCTTTGGCATAAACGCCAGCAGCCAATTTACCCTCTACGTTAACACGACGTACTCTAGGCTTGTGCAGGGCGATAGTTTGTGTAGCCAAGACGTCCCGTACTTGGCTAGTTCCAATACCGAAGGCAATTGCTCCAAATGCCCCATGGGTAGAAGTATGAGAATCGCCGCAGGCGATGGTAATGCCAGGTTGGGTAATCCCCTCTTCAGGGCCAATGACGTGCACAATACCTTGACGTCCAGTCGAGGTATCAAAAAACTGGATTCCAAACTCAGCACAATTTGTTCTTAAAGCGCGAATCATCTCTTCTGCTAGAGGATCAGGAAAGAGTGCTACGGTGGTAGGAACAATATGATCCACGGTTGCAAATGTGCGGTCTGGATAAAGCACCTTTAATCCAAGGTCCCGCAGCATCCCAAACGCCTGAGGACTTGTTACCTCATGGATAAGGTGAGCACCAATGAAGATCTGCGTCTGCCCATTGGGTAACGGGCGAACGGTATACGCTTCCCATACTTTATCTAACAAGGTCTTTTTCATTAGGGACAATAAAGGTAACTAGTCTCCCTCCTCATGCTATGCAAGCGAACTAATTTGGTGAAGGATCTCCGAGTTCAACAACGTAACTTTACCGGGTATGTAGTGCACTCTTCCCATCCAGAACGCTGAGACTTGAATCAAAACATTTTGTAGAAATTCGCCACCCATGTGTGCCACATCCCTCTGGGCAGGAGGGGATTAAGCAATCCACCATGCCTCACAGTGGAGGAATGTTAGTCAATAGTCAATATTAGGATCCTCCGCCTGCGGTATTCTGTGGGAAGAGCTCCTCCAAAAGGAGGGCGGCCAAGGTGCTGACTTGAAGATTTACAAGTAAGGCTTCCTTTGCTGTACGGACAATGCTTCTAAAGTTGGGGCCCATTAGTCGTATTTTCATGGACAACACTCGTTACCCACAGCAGAGGCGTAACCAGACTGGCGTTCATGATGTGGATTATTTCTACTTTCCGCTCCAGCAAATGGCAAGCTCCACCAGTGTTGCTTTGTTTTTGAGGATACGAACTGATTCCTATGAGGTATGTCCCGTTTTGTATTCAGGAGCTTTTGTGAAAGAATGTAGGGTAACGGTGTGCAAAAATTGCCACTAGACTGAAAATGATCCCAGGAGGGATAAAAAAAAGAGAGAAGAACTGTCCGCGCGACATCCCTATAATGAGCGGTGCATCAGGCTCACGAAAAGACTCTGCTAGGAAGCGAAAGGATGCATAAAGCAGGAAAAACAGGCCCGCCGACAAACCATCAGGAAGCCGGAAACGGGTGCGCAATGACCATAGAACAGTAAAAAGCACTATTCCCTCTAGTAGAGCTTCATAGAGTTGGGATGGATGTCTAGGAGTGAGGATTCGGCCTAGAAAGCAGCGTAATTCCGACGAGGTGGTAACGCTAGAAATAAGAGTATCCAAGGAAGAAAAATCTGGTCGGATTTTAGAGGCTTGCACGAGAATTGACCGAATTTTTTGTGGATTACTGCAGTAAAGGAGTTCTCGGGGGAATTGGACTGCCCAAGGGACCTCGGTGGCTTTTCCAAAGAGTTCGCCGTTGACGAAGTTTGCACAACGTCCAAAAAAGATCCCTACAGGAGCTACCACCGCCATATTATCACCTGTACTAAGAAGGGACATCTTGCACTTTCTAGTGTAGATAGCGATGGCTATCGCAGCGCCTGCTATACCTCCATGGCTGGCCATACCACCTTGCCAAATTGCAAAGAACGTCCAAGGTTTAGAAAGGAAGGAAGATATCTCATAGAGGAACAGGTATCCAAGCCGCCCCCCAATGAGCACTCCTAATGCACACCATAGAAAGATGAGCTTCCCTACCTGATCAGGTTGCATGTTGGAATACCCGTGATGAGCCAACCATCGATAGAGCCAAAATGCGCAGAGAAACCCCAGTGCATAAGAAAGACCGTAATAACGGATTCCAAAACCATGCCAGGAGATAAAGAATGGGCTTAGATCATGGATGTAGTAACCGAGAAGAGGCTCCCACACTTTTCCTTATCTTGCTCCCAAAGCGGCTTGGGCTGCAGCAATCCTGGCAATTGGAACGCGGAATGGACTACAGCTTACATAAGTGAGTCCTAGATGATAACAGTATCTCACGCTGTTTGGGTCTCCTCCATGTTCACCACAAACACCGAGCTTAATGCCAGGATGTGTTCTGCGAGCCCCTTCAATGGCTATTTCCATAAGGCGCCCGACCCCCTCTTGATCGATGCTAGCAAAAGGGTTCCCAGGCAGGATTTCCCTTTCCATGTAAGCCGGCAGGAAAGAGCCAGCATCATCTCGGCTCATACCAAGGCTTGTCTGGGTAAGATCATTCGTACCAAAGCTAAAGAAGTCAGCCTCTCCTGCAATTGCACTGGCTATCAACGCTGCTCTGGGAACTTCAATCATTGTTCCAATGAGATAATTAAACTTCGTTTGAAGTCTCCTGGCAACATCCTTGGCTACTTGCTGCACAAGGTCTTTCTGTATTTTAAATTCCTTGGAGAATCCAACTAATGGAACCATGATTTCCAAGTGTACCTTAATACCCTCCTTCTGTACCAACGCTGCCGCTTCGAACACAGCGCATGCCTGCATCTCAGAAATTTCTGGATACACCATACCTAGGCGACACCCACGCAGCCCCAGCATAGGATTAAACTCATGCAACTCCTGAACGCGCTTTATGAGCGTCTCCACTGGGATATTCAGACTGTCCGCTAGGCTCTTCTGTTGCAAAGAGTCATGCGGAAGAAATTCATGAAGAGGAGGATCTAATAAACGAATGGTAGCTGGCAAACCTCTTAGCGCACGGAAAATACCAACAAAGTCCTCCCTCTGATAGGGTAGCAGTTTTTCCAAAGCAGTACGGCGCTCTTCCGGGCTAGCAGCAAGAACCATCTCTCGCATGGCATCAATTCGGTTCCCTTCGAAGAACATGTGCTCAGTACGGCACAAACCCACGCCTTGGGCTCCAAATGCAATGGCATTGGCTACTTGTTCAGGAGTATCTGCATTCGCACGGATGCGCAGCTTGCTGTATTTGTTTGCCCAACCCATAAGGAGAGCAAAGTTTTTGTAGATTTTGGAACGAGAAGGTTCCAGCGTCCTATTGACGAGTACTTGAACTACCTCGGAAGGAGAGGTCCTAACTTCACCGGCAAAAACCTCCCCGGTTGTTCCGTCGATAGAAATAAAATCACCTTCCCTTAAGGTGATCTTTCCTGTAGCGATAGTCTTCGTGCGGTAATCAATGCGAAGCATGCAGGCGCCGCAAACGCAGACTTTGCCCATTTGGCGTGCTACCAAGGCCGCGTGTGAGGATACTCCACCTCTGGCAGTAAGAATGCCTTCTGCTGCAATCATGCCCCTTAGATCCTCAGGAGAGGTTTCTACACGAACCAGAAGAGCTTTTTCTCCTTTCTGAGAAAAAGTGACTGCATCTTCTGCCTGGAAGAAGATATGGCCACTGGCGGCGCCTGGTCCTGCAGGGAGCCCTGTAGCAATTAATTGAGCTTTCTCCTTAGAGGCTGGATCAAAGATGGGAGCAAGCACATGACTCAGCGAGTCAGCAGGAATACGCAGGAGAGCTTCTTCTTTGGTGATTAAGCGTTCTTTCACCATTTCCGCCGCAATCCTTACTGCAGCGGTCCCAGTCCTTTTTCCGCTGCGCGTTTGGAGGATATAAAGCCGATTCTCTTCAATGGTAAACTCCAAGTCTTGCATATCCCTAAAGTGCTTCTCCAGAATATGGCGTACAGCCAGTAGTTGACGATAAGTGGTTGGCATTTCCTTCTGCAACTGAGACACTGGTTGCGGGGTGCGCACCCCGGCCACTACATCTTCTCCCTGCGCGTTGATGAGATACTCTCCGTAGAAGGCCTCTTCTCCAGTAGCGGGATTACGAGTAAAGACAACCCCGGTGGCGCTAGTTTCTCCCATGTTGCCAAACACCATGGCCTGCACATTCACTGCCGTACCCCATTCATGGGGAATACCATATTTTCGGCGGTAGACAGTCGCACGATCGTTTTGCCAAGAACGAAAAACTGCGCTAATGGCCCCCCAAAGTTGTTCCAAGGGCTCTTGTGGGAAACTTTTTCCACTCCGTTCCTCAATTAAAGCCTTGAAAGAAGCTACCAGCTTTTTGAGATCCCTTACAGAGAACTCGTCATCTTTTTCGATCCCAACTTCTTGTTTGAGTGCATTGATTACCTCCTCAAAAGGATCATGGTGTTCGCCCATATGGCGCTGTACACCCATGACTACATCTCCATACATCTGGAGAAAACGGCGGTAAGCGTCCCACGCAAATCGAGGGCTACCAGTCTTAGCAGCTATAACCTCCACAGTCTCATCATTTATTCCAAGGTTGAGGATGGTATCCATCATACCTGGCATCGAATCTCGAGCGCCGGAGCGGACAGAGAGAAGTAGCGGGCTTTCTGCGTCGCCTAACCTCTTCCCAACCGATTTTTCGGTTTTTGACAGTGCTGCTCGAAGCTGACTTTCTAGAGCTCTTGGGTACACGTATCCGTGCTTGTAGTAATAGGTACAGACCTCAGTCGAAATGGTAAAACCGGGTGGGACAGGAAGTCCAATTCTCGTCATCTCCGCAAGATTTGCCCCCTTTCCACCTAGTGAAGCACGGAGGCTACCGTTACCATCTGCTTTGCCGTCCCCAAAGGAAAAAACGTACTTCCTCCCCCCTAGTTTGCTTGAAGTACGAAGTGAAACTGTTGGCCCGGTAGGCAACGGCGTTGCCTTCCCAACGAGTAATCTTTCTGCACGCAACTTCCTCTCTCCATCGGCTCTGGTAAAAAAGGACTCCGCGCTGTTCTTAGTGACTGTTTTTTTGGACATGATAACGGGAAATTAACTACAAGACACCACCCCACCTATCAACGGAGGCGTCCACAACGCACCGAACCCGAAATACCTGGCGCCGTCACCTAGGCCTCCCAGGTTTTCCTCCGCTTCTAATTCCATCCACCATCGGCTCAGCATGTAAGAAGCCACAAGGAATTCAATTTTTTTCAGCCGGCAATAGGAAATTGGAAAGAAGCTGTCTCAGATGTTGGCCAAATTCCTCTAGACCAGTACTCGGAATAATGACAGAGTTCCTCCTCCCATGCGCTTCCTCAGTGATCTTCAGAAAACGCCCCCGATCGTTCTCTCGAAACTCAATAAAGAAGTGCTTCCTCTCAACCTGTAGCTCCCTCGACTCAAGAATGTTATCCATTATAGCCACCGTCAGCGCCATTCCACTCATATCCCACACAGTTGTTTCCTAGCGAAACCCCCGGCCTGGTGGAAACATCCACGAGCGCAACGCTACACCTAAACTCGTTTCAAAGTCAACTTTTTGCTTTAAAAAAAGTCTAGTTTTTTTTCATCCTCCCATGCGCTTCTTTCTCAGTTCCAGGTTTTGGACGTTTCGACCCATACTTTGAGCGACCGCGCATGGCTTTAGCCTTGCTTAGCCAGGTATGTTTTTTGTATTGAGTCCCTTCGTAAGGCTGTGGTAGGCAAGGTCTTTACACTGCGGGTGTGGTTCAATGGTAGAACGGTGGCTTCCCAAGCCTCAAGTGAGGGTTCGATTCCCTTCACCCGCTTTTCCTGTCTACTTACTACCCCTTCCTCGGGTGTTTTGTTTCCAACTGAAATACCTAGTCTGCTACGGGATGTGGTTAGGTCCAAAGGGGGTTTGGTCCTAGGACTCCATTCAATTTGGCTAGCATCTGTTCTCTTATTTATTCCTCTCAGGATTCCCTCAGGGAATGATGACTTCCTCTGCTCTATCCGTTAAGGCTGAACATTGGACGCAACAAAAGAAACCAAAACTATTATCCCTAGTTGGTGTTAAATATTTTGGAAAATTAATGGAACCTTCCAGGAGCGGAGTCCTAATCAGGCAGAACTGGCAGGTAGATTGATGGGAAAATCACAACCCTACCTCCAGCCGTTCCTCCTTCGCCGTCTTACCCCCCCCTACTGCCTCACAATAGGGGTGCGTGTATCCACCGCCTTATTTCCGCTACTCCCCCTTCCATGTAACCTGTCCGCTCCTTTAACTTTTTTCCATTGCAATCAAGAAGCACAAGGGTCGGAAATTCCTCAACGCAGTACCCCCTTCTCAGTTTTTTATTTTGCTCCAGCACCCTCCTTGGAAGAGACCCGCTTTGAGGAAAGTCCACTTCGACTAAGACCAGATGCTTCTCAGCAAGCCGAATAAATTCAGGCTGGTCAAAAACCTCTTTCTTAAGGCGTATACACCATCCACACCAGTCTGAACCTGTGAAGTTTAGCAGAACCTGCTTGTGCTCTGTCCTTGCCTGCTTGAGAGCCTTTCTATAATCCGTCTGCCATTCTTCTCTAAACTTGGCATGGAGGGTTGTTGCAAGAGAGGCTATGAGGAAGACAAGAAGATATCTCTTCATACGAGCTTACAGGCTATCCGCTCTGGTGCCGGAATACTTACACAGTATCCTGTGATCCAGGGGGGTCCTTAGCCTACGAGAGCCGAAAAATCAAGCTGGAAAAAGTCCCCCTCCCGACTTTTCTAGGTTTTCTAGGTATGGTGTTTGTGGGAGGGGGGTTATTGGCGTTTATGAGCCGCAGTGAAGGCGATCATGAGGGCGTTGTCGGTCTGTAGTTCAGGGCCCGCCACACGGAGTGAAATGCCAGCATCAGCACAAGCATCCTTCATCTTAGTTTGAAGTCTGCTATTGGAACTTACCCCTCCGCTTACAGTAATCAGTGAATGCCGATAGACACAAGCAGCATGGAGAGTTTTTGTAACTAAGATGTCTACCACTGCCTCCTGGAAGGAGGCACAGAGGTCTGGAAGACTTATTCGACTACTTTTCTTTTCTAGAAAGGATCGCACAGCTGTCTTAAGGCCGCTAAAGCTGAAATCCCAATCTCCTGAATGCAACATACTTCGAGGGAATGCGTAGGAGGAAGCATCCCCGCGCTTGGCAAGTGCATCGATCCTAGCACCTCCTGGGTAGGAGAGCCCCAAGAACTTTGCCACCTTGTCAAAGGCTTCACCTGCAGCATCATCCCGAGTACCCCCAAGAAGCTTGTAGCGCTCAAACCCTTGAATATCAAATAATAAGGTATGTCCACCACTGACGACCAGGGCAATGTGAGGCTCAATACGTTCTTCTCCAAAAAATGGAGAAAGAAGATGCCCTTCGATATGGTTGATGGGAACGAATGGCCGACCAGCTCCAAGTGCTAGCCCACGGGTAAGAGAAGTCCCAACAATTAATGCTGATGGTAGTCCCGGGGCAGCAGTCGCTGCATATAAATCCACTTCTTTCAAGGACACTGTTGATTCATAAAACGCCCGTTCTATTAAGAGTGGCAGAACATCCAAATGACTGCGGGAAGCAATCTCAGGCACTACCCCTCCGTACCGAGCATGAATACTCGCTTGAGAAGCTATGTCACTAAAAAGCACCTCACCAAAACCTCGGAGAAGAGCAACTGCCGTTTCATCACAAGAAGTTTCTATAGCTAGAATTGTTCTGGAAGCACAGTCAACAGGAACAGAAGAGACATTGAGGCTCAAGGAATATTAGGGATTTCTGCACCGAACGAGAGAGGAACCTCCTAGCATAGACAGAAGGTCTATGTCTATGGAATAAAATGAGGACAAAATGAACAGCATGCTGGAGCGGCAGTAACAGCCACGTATCGGCGGATAATTGTTCAGCCAGCCTTGGGAAGTTGTTTCCTCTGTGCACCGGGACGTTTGAAGGATTGCCCTCTCCCAATAAATATTACACGAAATCGATTTCTTGACGCGGTTGCCCCTGATTACTTCTAGTCCAGCTTGTTCTTACATAACCTAGTAAATGTCGCTTTTGGCAGCTTCACTTCCCGCAAGCTACCACTTTGATAAAACTACCTCTCTATCTCTATTAGCTCCATGCCCTTCCCAGGTGAGCCGCATCATCCGGGAACAGACATTCGAACGGGAACAGTCTAAATTCCAGACTGGACCGCCTGTGCTTGTATCCTCCCAGACAGAAAGATCAACCCTCTTTCTCTATATTACCTGCCAACATAAATATGGGAGAAATACACTCTACTATATGGGGAAACTTCCAAGAGACCCGCTACTGAAAGGGAACAAAGGGAACAAAGAAAAGAAGTTACGCCTAGCAAATTTCCTTGTTAGGGGAAATATCCTTATATCCTTTCCACTGTGGCCAGGTCTCATACAGGGACTGAATTGCAGGAAAGTGGTCCGCTAGGCGAGCATAGAGATGGTCTAACTCAGTAAGCAGAACTAGGGCAATCTGAGTACGGTCATGAAGAGTACCAGTTTCTTCCCGTAAAGAGGTTGCAACATCTTGAAGCTCTATGGGAAAATCGCTGTGGTGCTGATTGACATTAATCCCAATACCCACTACGGCAAAAAAGCGCTCTCCTGTGCGTGCTTCAATCAAAAGTCCACAGACCTTCCCTTTGGAAAGGTACAGGTCGTTCGGTAGTTTCAAAGCAACCTCCAACCCGAGTAAGTGGCGGATAGAGGAAGCGACAGCAATTACAGCAAACGGGGTCAAACAGGTAACCTGCGCTGGAGAGAATGAAGGACGCAGCAACAGGGAACACCAAATGCCACAGCATGACGCAGAATGCCAGCCTTTCCCAAAGCGTCCTCGACCGGCGCTTTGAGACTCTGCTATGGCAACACATCCATCTGGCTCCCCACTTTCCCCCCATTTTAAAGCCACATCATTAGTGGAAGAAACCTGATCAAACACATAAATTTTGTGTCCAATAGAGCGCCCTGAATAGCTTCTCTTGAGAAGTCCGACATCAAGTGGAATCAGGAAACCGCTCACGTAAAGATAGCCCTACCTAAGCTGAAGCAAGCGCTTTTGCCAATCCATAAGACCAGAAAGATTTTTCTGGAAAGCGATTGATTCCAAGATGCTTCTTGGTGCAATAATCGCTGGATCCAGCTTTTCCTCCCTAGCAATTTCATCACGCAACCTTTTTAGTCGACCAAACTCTTCTACCGCCTGCTTACTTGGAAGATACCTGGTTGGCTTATCCTGTAAGGGCCAGTAATCTTCTGGAATCTGGAGAGCTCTAGCAAGAGTTTGCCTAAAGCGCTTGCGACGAGAAGATGAAAATCGGGGAGGAGAAGAAAAGACGCCTTTTGTTGCCGATTCTGCAATCTTCAGCATATCTTCATTACTCATGACATAAAATGGGGGACGGTTCCATTCACGAGCTTCTACCTCCCTCCAATTCCAAAGTTCTCGCAGCACCGCTTGAGCATAAGGCTGTAGAGCTGCTGAACCTGCAATACGCCAAGCTCTGTTCGGATCTCTTTCTTTGTGAGTTTTAGTCAGGCGGAACATACGTTCCAAAGATTGGCGTAGCCACTCCTGGCGTCCCAGGCGAACAATTTCTGCCTCTAAAATCCCTGCCAGAGGTAAAAGGAATTTTGTATCGTTTGCCGCATATTCTATCATTTGTTGCGGCAATGGGCGCAACGCCCAATTTGCCCTCTGGGAAGCTTTAGAAAGCTTTACACCAAAAAAACGTTCCACTAAAGCTGCAAGTCCCAACTGGCTGTAACCTAGGAGGCGTGCAGCAATCATAGTATCAAAAATCTCATGTGGGCTGAACTCCCCATAGCGCGCTAGCAGCCTTAAGTCGTAGTCCGCTCCATGAAAAACCACTCTCTTGTTGAGAAGACCCTTGAAAAGTAATTTCAACTCTACCTCAGACAGGGGATCTATTAACACCGTTGCTGAATTTGTACTGATCTGAATCAGACACAATTTCTCAAAATAGCAGTGCAGACTATCGGCTTCCGTATCTAAGGCGATATCTAGCAGAGAGGAAATATCGGAAAGGAACTCCATTAGCCCTGAATTAGATTCAATCAAGACTTGGTAGTTCTCTGTACAAGAACGAACTTGTGGAAGGATCGTGGTATGCGTGTTGGCGACAGAAGATAGCACTGCCTCTTTCTTTACGCTGTAAATCTGTGATTGAACATCATGTTTCACTACAAAAGTACGGATATGGTTCTGGATAAGACTTTTTGCCCCTAGCGGATTTATAGAGAGAAACAAGCTTTTTTCTTACGGAACAGTGGGGCTGACTATAGGATCCCTACTTGCCCAGGTCAATTTTCTGATTAAGTGCGATCTGCCTTAAGATTTCCGGAAGAAAAAAGCGCTGCACATATACTGACTGCTTGCGGAGTAGATCGAGACGCTTACGCAGCCTTAGCAAGTTTTCGTCCCTGGCTTCCTAAAGAGCTTAAACTTACTCTTGGTGTTAGCGATAGCTGAAAAACTAAAGGGGAGAATGCGAGGCTGGGTGTAAACGATGTAGTCAGGTATCCTAGAAGCATTTTGCTGCCACTTACAACCAAATGGTAGTAATCTCCCTCATAGGGACGGTTTCTTCGGGGAGCTTTTCCCAACACCTGCCTGGGAAGCAGGGTATACACGTCCCTCCTAAAAGAAAAGCGGAACTGGGAATCCTAATCCTTATTCCAGAATAAATTGCTGTGGGGCAACTTGGAGTCCCCAGTTTCTCCCTGTCAAAATTGAATCTACCGATGATCCCAGAAATCAGAAAATTACTTATTCTTCAACATTCCGACCAAAAACTACGCACACTTCGTCTAGAACTAGTATCTATCCCTGCACAAAGGCTTGCCAGTGAGACAGCCTTTGCAAAGGCATCTACACAATTAAGTCATATCAAAACCCATTCACGGGAAATTGACTTGGAAGCGAATCGTTTAGAACTTGATGTACAAGCCAAAAGAGCTGCTATTGCCCGTTACAAACAGCACCAACTTCAAGCTCGCAAAAACGAGGAATATGTAGCACTAAGTCACGAAATTTTGGTAGCTGAGGCGGCAATCCTCAAAATCGAAGAACGTCAACTTGAACTTATGGAAGAAGCTGAAAAGAGTCATCTTCTCTTGAAGGCAGCTCAAAAAAACCATACCGACGAACGCAAAAAGTTAGAGACTCAGCTGTCAAAACTGGCCATTCGCATAGCCACACTTGAAGTTAACGTTCGCGAGTTGGAAGCTGCGCATGTCAGATTGAGCGCAGGTATTGACGTTGACCTTCTCGATCAATATTCCAGACTTTTTAAAAGTAAAAATGGTCAGGCTGTGGTGCCTATAGAACATGATGTCTGCTCGGGCTGTCATATGAAGGCTACTCCGCAGATAATCGTTCTTGTGAAGTCTGAAAAATCCATTACACACTGCTTGCAGTGTGGATGCATTCTTTACTTACCTCAGTTGTATGATCCATCCTTACCGTAATCGGCCAATAAGGGACGTCGTCGAATAGCCAAGAGTCGGTGGTATAAACCGAATTTCAGCGCCCACCTCAACAAGAGCGGTAGCTTCTTCTGGGTCTAATGTGTCTACAGTATAGTCTCCTCCCTTTGCATATAAAACTGGACGTACTTTTTGAATAACCTGAGTCGCCCGTAAAGAATCGAAGATTGTAACACAGTCCACGCACCTTATAGCTGCCAAGATTTCCGCTCGGTTTTCTTGGCTATTTACTGGACGTTCTGCCCCCTTTAGGCTCCTAATGGAGGCGTCTGAATTTACTGCTACCAGCAAAACGTCACCTAGGCTTCTAGCATGCTGTAAGTAGCGCACATGGCCGACGTGTAAGAGGTCAAAGCAGCCATTTGTTAGAACAAGACGTGCCCCCTGACGATGCACATTCTCAGCAAAGGCCACTAGGTTTTCTGGGGAAAGTATCACGGCTATCGTTGATAGTGTGGAGAGCCATCCTCCACAGGGCAAGATAGGATCATTCAAAAATGGGTAAGCAGAAGTAGATTAAGCAAGAGCGGGCATCTGTATAAAGTTTACTGTTACCTTCCTTGCTAGTTTATGCCTGCCGATGTTCCGATATGGAAGCTGCCATCTCCTACATTTACAGCATTGTTGAACATCTACTCAAAATAGATTACTACTTGGAGCACCTCCGCAGTCACTATGGATTTTGGACCTATGCTTTCCTCTTCTCCATTGTTTTTTTTGAGACCGGGTTGATAATTACTCCCTTCTTACCTGGAGATGTACTGCTTTTTACCGTTGGGACCCTCGCTGCTCGTAACTATTTTAGCGTCAGGCTCTGCATTGCTCTGCTCACCATAGCAGCTTTTATCGGCGGCGCAGTGAACTACAGCGTTGGAAAGCAGTTTGGGATGTCTTTCTTCAGGAGAGGTGCCACCTCCCCAAGGGGAAAATATCTATGGAGTGCGACAACGTTCTTTGCAAAGCATGGTGGAAAAGCTGTAGTTATCTCACGGTTTTTACCCATCCTTCGTACCATGGTTCCCTTTGTAGCCGGGATGGGAAAAATGCATTATCAGAGGTTCTTACTCTTTAATGCTGCTGGGGCCATCGCATGGGTTACCTCCACGATACTTGCTGGGTGGATTTTTGGAAACATTCCCCTTGTTAGGAAGAACTTTGAAATTGTAGTCATTGGCATTTTCACTCTTTCTACCATCCCTCTTGCCTGGAAAGCCTTGCCGCGCTGGCATCGGCTGTGTTCTTTTCCCCAGAAACCCCCGTCAAAAACTCGATCGGTCAAGTCAGTGGCTCAGAATTCCAAAAAGTAGCTTTCTCCCAAGATCGTACCACACAGAGGCCCTTAAGGAGAGCGTGCAGGGAAAACAAAGGAGGGCCCTGCCACAGTTTGGGCCTTTGAAACCACCAAGACTATCCTAGGACTAGAGTTTAAAATTGAGGAATGCATGTGCAAAGCATGAGAAACGCTGGCCAGACAGGGCAGCATACGCATTCCAGCCAAAGACTGCTGGCTAAACAGAGCGAAGAGAACTTGCTGTTGCTGTACGGGGGGCTTTAATATACCCCGTAGAAACTACGGAGAGACCCCTCTGAGGGGGGGTTTTTGGGGGGGGAGAAAACCGCGTATACCATCATCTTCGAGTCCTACAGCGACAGAAAGCAAACCCGCCGCCATACCTACGGGTCGGCAGCAAGAATGACGGCATCCAGCTTAGAGAGCAGGGCCGCCTTACTGATGTAGCCCACACTCCTGTCCCTGACCTCACCCTTCCGGAAAAAAAAGATCTGAGGAACAGCCTGTATATGAAACCGCTCAGCAACCCTTGGATTTTCATCGATATTCACTTTCCCTATAACCGCCTTTCCTTGAACTTGCAAGGCAATCTGACTGATTATTGGCTCGAGCATTCGGCATGGACCACACCATGGTGCCCAAAAATCCACTAAGACCGGCAAAGCTTCCTGAATAACCAGGCTCTCAAAGTTTGATTCCGTGATTGTAACGACCAAATCGTTTTGCATAAAGCTCCTCCATTAAAGTTGACACAACACCCCTCGCGGCCCCCAAAAATGGGAGCTCTCCTTTATTCATTGTAAGGTGAGCACAGACCCAGCTCGTGCGAAAGAACGCTCAGGCAGTATATCGCAGCGGTTTCAGTTCTCAACACAATAGGACCTAGCGTAACAGGTTGGCATCCTTCACCCTTGGCCAGAGCTATTTCTCCCAGTGTAAAATCCCCCTCAGGGCCTACAAGAATCGTAGCATGCCTCGGCTTACCATATTTCTGGAGGTAGCTAGCAAGAACCTCTTTGAGTCTGCAAGCATCCGGTTGAAGGGAAGCAATCAAAAGGAAATCCTTCGTGCCTATGGACTGAAGGAATTCCTCGAGAGAACTTGGCTGCAAAATATGTGGGAGCCAATTCCGACCGCACTGCTCGCATGCCCTGATGGCGATTCTCTCCCATCTAGACTGTTTTCTTTTCCCTTCTCTGGAATCTATCTGAACCACAGTTCTTTCGGAGATCAAGGGAGCAACACGAGCAGCACCCAACTCTACTGCTTTTTGAATAATCCAACCCATGCTCCTTGCCTTGGGGATTGCCTGCGCAAGGGTAATTTCTACAGGAGGGCGAGGTGTAAAGCTAAGGCGTGTAAGAGAACTCAGTAACACCTTATCTTTTTTGATGCAAGAAATGGTTACTTTTGCCTCACTTCCACGTCCGTTAAATACAGTAACGTGCTCCCCCACCGGAAGTCTCAATGTATTGAGACAGTGATGGGCTTCTAGCCCAGTAAGGGAGGGAGGGGAGTGCCGAAAAATTTCGGGAGGCAGGAAGAAACGATGCATCAAGCAGTATAGCGGTAAGAAAGTCGCAAGAAGGTAGCGTGTGGCTTCCCTGTCCTATAAAACCCTCACGGGAGATTTTCCAGTCTATTTTGCACTGAAGCGTGTAGGCCTACCTACCTACCTAATATGGGCTGGTCACATGACATACATATTGTAGTACTGAAGGCCGAGTAGTTTAGAGACTAATCCCTACCATGCTTCAATTATCCATTGAATTTCTTGCAGAAGAGCTGCTAGGGTGACACCCGCTCTTTTTGCGTCTTCCGCTTCCATGGTCCACTGCCTGCTTTTTATTCGGTGAGCTATCAGGTCTTTTCCAGAAAATATCGCCCGCAAACATTTACAGAACTCGTTGGGCAAGGATATGTTGTAAACACATTACGGAATGCTATACAGCTTCAGCGCCTCGCCCAAGCTTATCTTTTTGTTGGACCGCACGGCGTTGGAAAAACTTCTGTTGCTCGCGTTCTTGCCAAGGCCCTTAACTGCATAACAGGGCCCACAATAAACCCGTGCGGAGTCTGTGGTTCCTGCATAGAAATTGCAGAAAGCCGCTCGCTGGATGTATTGGAAATTGATGGAGCAAGTAATAATGGTGTGGAAAATGTCCGAGAACTCCGTGAGGGTGTTTCCTTTTCTCCTGTGCGAGGTCCTTTCAAGGTCTACATCATCGATGAGGTACATATGCTTTCCTCTGGGGCATTCAACGCATTGCTAAAGACCGTGGAAGAACCTCCTTCACATGTGAAGTTTATCCTTGCCACGACAGAAGTTCATAAGATGCCTCCTACCATCATTAGTCGGTGTCAACGTTTTGATTTGAGGCGTATCCCAGCACAACTGATCACTACCCATTTAAAAACTATCGCTTCCAGGGAAAAAATTGATGTAGAGGAAGAGGCCCTAAAGGCTATTGCTGCTGCTGCGGAAGGGAGTTTGCGAGACGCTGAGTCTATGTTAGACCAAGCAGTTGCCTTTTGTAATAACCGGGTTACTGAGTCCGATGTTTTATCGATTTTTGGACTGACATCCAGTCATACGATCGTTGATCTTTCATCTTTAGTCCTCCACAGGAGAACTAAAGAAGCACTAGAACTAACTGCTGACCAAGCGGATCGAGGTTGCTCGCTCTCTCATCTGCTTGAAAGCTGGATTGTGTGGCTACGCAATGTACTCATTCAACAAGTGACACCAGATTCCTCCACACACCCAGCTGCCCAGGAGCAAGCATTGTGTGTACAGCAGGGCAAGCTCCTTGAGCTGCTTGATCTCTTGGCAGAAGAGCAATCTCGCATGAAGTGGGCCATCGATACTCAGCTGCAAATGGATATCGCTATTATCAAAGCAGCACATTTGCTCGAGCGAGCTAGCTTAGATGATGTGCTAACTACCCTCACCGCCCTATCTGGAGAGACAACCATTTCTCACCCTCCTAGTACACTTTCTTGCTCGAAAAGACCTGAAGAAAAAAGTGCCCATCTGCCTAGTGAAGGTGTTCCCTGTGTGGAGAAGGACGGGTCCGACACCACGCAGCAACCTAGCAATGCTCAGGTCATTTGGGGAACAGTTGTTGCAGAGGTGATGAAGCAGGGATCTATTAAATTTCGTTGGTTAGAAGAGGGTCGGGCCATTTCCTTCGAAGGAAACACATTACATGTGTGCTTCCCAAGGCCTTTTAGGGCACAATTCGATTCCATCTTTTGGGCAGACATCCAGCCTATACTAGAGAAACACCTTTCAAAAATAAGAGGAGTCCCTACTCGTCTTGCTGTTGAACTATTGGAAGGTTTCTCTTCCCATAAAGAAGACATTCTACATCATACACAATCCCCAGCAGCCCCCCAAAACCCTGCGGCAGCTTTTAAAGATGATCCTCTGATTCGCAAGGCGCTAGAAGTTTTTAAGGGTACCCTTCAGGATATGTAGTATGAGGAACTTCGAAAACCTGGAAATCTGCTTTTTAGGAAAGCAGAGAAGGTCAAAAGCGTCCTTAGAGAGGCTCAGGCGAAAGATAAAGGGCTGTTTTTAGGAAACCTCTTCGGGCAGCGGTTCAAATTTTCCTCCAGAGGAACTAGAGGTCTTCCCTCCTCTGAAAATTCATCCCATTCCCACTAGCTTAGATGACATGGAGCTCCTTGAAAAAACTACACTCACTGCCTTAGGTAGGCCACAGAAGGGATATGCTATGCAACTAAAAGGAAATAAGGCCAAAAGGCTCCCAACCTATAGGACTCTATCCCCCCTCTCAGCAAGTTATTAGGTTCTTATTGTCCAAAACCTTACGACCTCCTAGCATGCTGGAAATTGTTGACTGAACCTTGGCGGAAGGAGGCCAACGCCGGTGGCTATATTGCTTGGACTAAACTCGTAAGTTTTAATTGTTAGCGCAGCCGCAGGGACTTGAACCCTGAACCTTCTGATCCGTAGTCAGATGCTCTGTCCAATTGAGCTACGGCTGCTGAGAAAATGGGTGACAGAGATACTAAGGAAGCCTGGACGTTTACTTATTGTGAAGCACGCCCTACACCTCCAAAGGCCTTATCCGTATCGCAAAGCCCTAGCTGGGTCAAGGCGCGCGGCAAACCAAGCAGGCAACACTGCAGCCAAAGCACAGATAAGGAATGCACTAATGCATATAGTACAAACGTCGGAGGCAATAACTTCCGCCGGGATTTCCGCAAACTGGTATATGTCCTTTGGAAAGACTTCAATGCCTAGCGTGGAAGTTACCCAACGGCTGACTTCATTACGGTAATGTATCAGGCACATTCCTAGGCCCAGCCCAGCCATAGTACCAAGCAGTCCAATTACCATGCCCTGCATAATGAACACTCCTACTACTTGCCACGTTTGTGCACCCAATGCCTTTAGAATTCCAATCTCACGTGTCTTCTGAACAGTGATGGTGATCAGAGTGTTCATAATACTGAAGGCGGCTACGAGAATAATGAACATGAGGAGAAAAAACATCACATTCCTCTCCATGCGAATGGCGTCAAAAAGCGCTCGGTTTTTTTCTATCCAAGTATCTATTCTGGCAGCAGTGGAAAAAGTATGTAGGAAGTCCTCCTTTACTTTTCCGGACTTATATGGATCGGAAATTTTAACAGCAAGGCCATGGACATTATCACCTAAATTATAGAGTTCTTGCCCAATATGGAGTGGGACAAGGACAAACTCGCTATCATAGAGGTAATGACCTGTTTGAAATATGCCGACCACGGTAAGGGACTTTGGACGGATTATATGCTGCAGTCTTTGCAAGAGGACGCTGTAACTACTTCCATGATTTTTTTGGTAGTGCGCGCGGTCAAGCTCGGAGAGGGCTGTATGCAGGCTAGCAGAGGAACAGACGGAAACCTTGTCCCCCACCTTAACACCAAGAGTATTGGCAAGTGCGAGGCCCAAAATAATATTGTTACCCATAAGGTTGAACCTCCCATTGCAAATTAGTTTACGTATGTTGGTAAGTATTAGGTCGAAATCATGGTGCATCCCGCGCATATTAGGGGCTATACACAAACGGTTGAACTCAACAATAACTGGCCCTTGAACATAAGGCGCAACACTCGTAACGTGCTCGCGGGGGAGTGCCCTTTTCGCAAGTTTGCGCCAGTCAGAGAGTGCTCCATGTGATGTAATAGTCAAGTGGGGCTCAAATCCGACGATTTTGCGGCGTAGCTCCAGCTCAAACCCTGCCATCACAGCAGTCACAAGAATGAGCACTGTCACACCGAGGGTAACTCCAGTAATTGAGATTGCGGTAATAACAGAGAGGAGTGCACGCCTGGGTTTGAGGTATCTTAGTGCAAGGAATAAAGCAAGCTGGAGTGCAGGAGGGATCGGAAGACTCATGGAAAAAAATAGGGGGGCTAGTTAACAAAATTTGCAGCAGGGCCCTTATGAGGTGTCTATAATACTCATAAGCTATGCTCAACCAAGCTTGATTAGGGGGGGTTCCAGTCCTGTGTCTTGTTCCTGGCTTTCAGAGTCAAAGGGGCTCCTTCTTTCTATAGGGCCGCTGAGGAGGGACCTCGTGAACAACGGAAACGCCTTGTTCACCTTATTTGACGACTTCCTGCACTCCTCAAAGTTTGTGGAAAAATCGTCTAGACTTGTGTTACGGTCTTTAAACTCTAGAACAGGGAAGGAGCGGGGGTTCATTACTGGCCTACCCACAGAAAATCGTATGCTGCACTTGTTAGGTCTCCAAAAAGGTAGTTAGGAGTTCCCTGACAAGACCGGAGTTTTTCCTGCTCGCCATAGATGTTGGTACGATGGGGATCTTGTGAAATTCTCTGCAGAAAACTTTTAAGTTGGTGTCAGCGCCTGGTAAGTCCATTTTATTTGCAATGATTGCCGAGGGCTTGGTGCCAAGCAGTGGATCATAGAGGCCTACTTCTTTGCGGAGAACACGAAAGTCTTTCAAGGGGTTTCTGCCGTCGCTGCCGGCCATATCAACGACAAAAAGGAGCACTTTGCAGCGTAGGATGTGACGTAAAAATGCGTGCCCTAGCCCCTTATTGGCGTGGGCGCCTTCTATTAATCCAGGGATGTCTGCCACAGTAATTTGATGATAGTCTGGGAGTTTGACGACACCTACCACTGGGTGTAGCGTCGTAAACGGATAGGAAGCTATCTTTGGGTGTGCAGAGGAGATACGAGAAAGCAAAGTAGATTTACCGGCGTTGGGATATCCTACCAAACCCGCAAATGCAATAGTACGCAGCTCCAAAACAAACCATCCCTCTTCACCAGAATGACCTTGTGTGTGCTGACGTGGAACCCGGTTGGTTGAAGACTTAAAGTACGCATTGCCCCTACCACCTCTTCCTCCCCTACAGAGAACAAACTTTTGCCCTTTCTCAGAAAGGTCGGCCACAGTGTCTAACTTGGTAAGATGAGCCCCCTTTCCACCAAGGAAGGGGCCCTCTTCTTCACCACTAGGGATAGGAGCCAGACGGTGTACAACGGTACCAAGCGGAACCTGCATTGTTCTGGGAGGAGCATTACACCCGCATTTGCTTTTTCCTTGACCATTTCCACCATCCATAGACCGAAGAAACGGCTCATAAAAGAGAGAAACCAAGCTGTTAGTATGCTCGTCGGCATAAAGGATGACATCCCCACCCTTCCCGCCATCCCCTCCATCTGGGCCTCCGTGGGGTACATATTTTTCTCGGCGAAAGCTGCAACAGCCTGTCCCACCGTCTCCTGCCTTTGCATAGATACGAATCTGGTCAATAAACACGGGTAGCTAGAGCTCAGCGAGCCTTTTGTAGAGTTCCTGTGTCTGCCTAGCAATAACATTCCAACCAAAAGTTCCTTCCGCACGGAGACGTCCAGCAGTTCCCATCTTTTGGCGGAGGACTGCGTCCGCCATTAGCGTATTAACTCGTACAGCAAGATCCAGTTCAAACTGATCTGCATCGATGGGACCAGGGATATCTGGAGATTGCCTGAAAGGAACCAGAAAGCCAGTTATTCCGTCTACTACTACCTCCTTAATACCTCCAATAGCACTTGCTACTACTGCCGTGCCACAGGCCATTGCCTCTAGATTAATAATCCCAAAAGGCTCGTAAATGGAGGGACAAATAAATATGGAAGCATGACTATAAAGCTCCACCTTAGACCGTACATCCAACATTTTTTGGATCCAGAGAATCCGCCATTGACGAAGCTGCTGCACCCTCGCAATAGCAGAACGGATTTCCATCTCTACCTCTGGAGTATCAGGGGCACCTGCACAGATTACAACTTGAAGTCCTGCCACAAAGTGGCGGATCGCACGTACCAAGTGAATCATCCCCTTCTGCCGAGTGATCCTTCCTATGAACAGAACGTATGGCTGTGATGGATCAATACCATAACTCCGCAGCGTACCTACCCCTTGCATAGGAGTATACTCATCCAAATCAACCCCATTGTACACGACATGAACATGGTGTTCAGGAAGACCAAAAAGACGCAAAATATCCCTCTTGGTTTCCAGGGAAACGGCAATCACAGCATCCGCCATTCTCAGGGTAGTTGCTTCTAGCCAGCAGGTAAAATCGTAACCACGGCCAAGTTGTTCGCCTTTCCATGGGCGCAACAGCTCAAGAGAGTGGACGGTGATTACTAACGGAATCCCGTAATTAAGCTTAGCAACTATCCCCCCAAAATATGCATACCAAGTGTGACAGTGCACAATATCAGCATCCACCCCGATAGTGTTAAAATCTAAGCACCGCTGCAAAGCGCCAAAAACAGAACGTAGCGACCTTGGACAGCAGAGCTCGGAGGCATTAAAGCTAAAACCTCGTACACGGAGCCTCTCGGCATGCCGCATTTGGTCTCCAAAACAACGCACTTCAACTTGAACCAACTTGGAAAGATAACGGCTGAGATAGTCCACATGAGTACCTGCACCACCATAAACATTGGGAGGATACTCGTTTGTAAGGAAGAGAACCCTCATAAGAAGGAACAGTTATGCTCTGCCCAATAGCCAAGTTAACTCGCCATGATGAGGCGAGACGCGGCTACAGGGAAAATCAGACTTCCCGCCAAAGACCTGTCGGAGTATTTCATCCTTCTTCATCGAACTTTTTACTAGAAACAGCACATGTCGAGCTGCATTGATCAAAGGGTAAGTAAAGGTTAGGCGCCAAGCCCCAAGCTTGGGCACGTAGTTTTCAACCACTAGACGATCAGTTATTTCCAGAGCTCGAGTTCCACGAAACAAAGAGGCCGTATGACCATCCTCCCCTATACCTAGGAGGAGGAGATCATGCCGATAGACTGTTCCGTCGCTAGTACGTTCTCTCAGAAGAACTTCATACTCCGAAGCGGCCCGTGCGGGATCCTGTTCCCCCTTCATTCTAAGGATATTTTGTGTAGGAATTGGCACATGATCGAGTAGTACCCTAGATGCCATATAGTAGTTACTCCGCGTATCGCTTGGTTCAACGCATCGTTCGTCACTAAAAGTAACCACAGTACCAGGCCAATGCAATACACGCTTTGCCAAAGCTGCAAAAATGGGTTTTGGCGTGCTACCCCCACTTAGGGCAATGCGAAATTCATTGCGCACTCTGATGGCCTGGTGTGCTTCCCTTTCGATTAAAGAAGCAGCATCTTGAATGAATTGCCAACTCTGTAGGATTTTAGTAGTCATAGCAGTAGCGGAAAACCGCACTATATGGACAGCAAAGGAAGAGACCTTGTGACAACAACAGGTGTGTGGCCCCAGCCAAGCCAGAGCTAGCATTAAGACAGAAGGGCTTTCCGGTACAAGCCTCTAACTATGTTAGGGGTAACTTTTTATCTAAGACGCTAAACATCGGTATCAATCACTGCCATTCCCTTTTTACATAGCTAAACCCCCATCTACTGCTACTACTTGGCCTGTAATATAGGAAGCTTGTGAGCTGGCTAGAAAAGCTACTACCGAAGCAACCTCTTCCACTTTTCCCATGCGTCCCATAGGGATTTGCGCGGTAATCTTACCGCGAAGGCCTTCCTGTAAGGCAGCAGTCATGTCTGTATCGATGAATCCAGGGGCAATTGCGTTCACAGTTATACCACGCCTAGCAAATTCTCTAGCAACGCTTTTAGTAAGGCCGATTAGACCACCTTTGGAGGTAGCGTAGTTAGCCTGCCCTGCATTTCCGATCACGCCACTGACGGAGGTAATGTTAATAATGCGACCAGAACGACGTTTAATCATGGAACGGCTAACGGCCTTAATGAAGTTAAAAGCTCCCTTCAAATTAACATCGAGTACCTCGTCCCATTGTTCTAGGCTCATACGCATGATGAGCTCATCCCTCGCAATACCAGCGTTATTTACAAGAATGTCTACTCTTTGGAATTCTGCTAGGATGCGCTTGCCTAGATCTTGAACTGCATGATAGTCGGAAACATCGACGGCATAAGTATAAGCATCCCCCCCAAACTGGCGAATCTCCTCTGCTGCCTTCCTAAAGGACATCTCAGAGTGGCTTATTATCGCAACTCGTGCCCCTAGGGTGGCAAGCTGCCTGGCAATAGCTTTCCCAATTCCTCTGCTGGCACCTGTAACAATTGCAACTTGACCTTCAAATAATCTCATAAGCTGGAAAAGTTTCCTCCATATCCTCCGAGAAACATAGGAAGAGAATCTGATTGTAACCAATTGCATTGGACAGAAGTTGAGGATCGGAAACTGCCGTGGTCTGCGATATTGCTCAAAAGCCATGTGCATCCTAACCCAGGGGAGTGAGACAAATTACTCTGAAGGGGTTTACAAGTAGCTTGGAACCTCTAGCTCTGCTATACGCTACCTCAATATTGTCAACCTGAATGCATAAAACTATTGGAGGGGGTGCCACTATGCGGAGTTGCCTCCAGAGATCAGTCTCACCAAAACACACAATCCACTCTGTGGTATGGCAAGCGCCACCTCCTTAAAATTTCCTTCTGGAAAGAGTTACTCAGGAAGTCAATACAAGAATGAAAAACGGTTGTCGAAAAGCAAGCGTTACCTATAATGGGCCGGTATAGTTGGGGCGTTACACTGTTGCTAGAAACCCAGGAATCATAATGCGTTGCCCGAGATGCGGATCTGTAGAGGACAAAGTGATCGACAGCCGTCCCTCAAAGGAGGGAGAGAGTATCCGGCGGCGGCGTGAGTGTCTGTGTTGTGAGAGACGTTTTACTACCTACGAAGAGATCGAGCAATCAGAACTATTGGTAGTCAAGGGAGATGGACGCCATGAACTGTTCGATCGCTACAAGCTCCAGGGCAGTCTCTTGAGAGCCTGTGAGAAACGACCGGTCAGCATCAAGCAGATTACGCAGTGCATAGAAGAAATTACTCAGGATCTAGAGGCTGGGCAAGGGCAGGAAATTTCCACAAAAGCTGTTGGTGCAAAGGTGATGGAGAAACTGCGTATACTAGATCCCATAGCATACGTTCGTTATGCGTCTACCTATCGCCAATTTCAGGGAATTGGAGACTTTATTAAAGAGATCAAGTCCTTAGAAGGGAAGGGTGCAAGGGCTTCTGCGCGGCCAGAACTCTTCGGAACATGATGAAGCCCCTTCTCCTCTCCTGCGGTAAGGAAGTGGCGAGTGCCTTTGCGACTCCTACTTCTTCTCGAGTAAAAAGTTTTGCTTTAGGATGGCGGGCTCTAGGAGCACCGTGGGTTGAGAATGGATGGATTGTGTGACACGTGCTTACTTTTGCCCAGCCTTATTGGCAGTTTATGAATCTTTTTGAAGAAATCATTTCCCGTAAAGTTCCTGCTGAAATTATATGGGAAGATAGTGAGGTACTTGCCTTTCGTGATGCACGACCTCAGGCTCCCGTCCATATCTTGATTGTGCCGAAGGAAACTATCTCGAGTATTGCCTCTGCCAAGGAACATCACGCAGCACTTCTAGGGAAGTTACTTTTAGTAGCTGCTCACCTAGCCGAGAGCGAAGACGTGGCTAGAACAGGGTTTCGGTTGGTCATCAACAACGGCTTGGAAAGCGGACAAACGATTTCCCACCTTCATGTACATCTCCTAGGAGGTCGCCTCTTTTCTTGGCCACCCGGCTAATAAAAAGTTGCGCTAGCCAGCTCATGCAAGGTGTGCAACTTTCCTCTACCGCTGGTAGCGATTGACGTAGCCCGATCCCGTAGTAAAGCCTCGAAGACTCAATGTTTCTCTTGTAGCGCGGCAACCACCAACAACGCTTGGTGAGCAGCCCCGCCCCTCGGATGTTGGTTCATGCAGACGAACCTGTCTGCAACAGCCAATGCGTACTCAAGTCACCAGATTAAAACTCTGCGAGGCAGCAGTCCTATTGTGGGGGGCTAGGATAGCAACACTAACAGAACTCTTCGAGAGAAAATTGCATGAAGTGAATCGGCATGAAGTGTAGCTTCCTAGAGCCAGGGTGAAATTTCCGGAAAAGGAGAAATAGCAATATCAGAGAGAGGATTAGTCATATTCGTGATTCTGAATTCCGAGTATGAGCATGTACTTGACGTAATTCCTTCTTAGCGAGAAGAACAGCCGCATCATTGCAGAAACAGTCGGATCAGTATGCAAGGGATGATTGCTCTCTAAACTCCCAGAGAAAAAACGAAATCGAAAGTGCAAACCGATATAGACCGAAGATACTGACACTCGTCCAAAGAGAAGTCAGTAATTGATGTTTGACAGCTAGTATGCACTGCAATAGGGGACAGAGGAGGGACTGGCTAGGTAGTTTGCCGTAGAATGAGACAAAGTCCCAACACACAGGGCCTCTCGTTTATAGCCTCCTCCTAGGGGAGGATCTCTGTACCAATACCGGCGTCGCTAAAGATCTCTAGTAATAAACAATGGCTCCGACCCCCGGAAACCAGGTGGACCTTTGCAACTCCTTCTTGAAGAGCTCGAGTTGCACTCTGAACCTTTGGTACCATCCCCTGCGAGATAGTTCCGTCTTTGATCAGTTTTTCGACCATTCTACAAGTGATAGAGGGAACTAGAGTCTTGGGGAGGGAGGGGTTCAGCATGATGCCGGGCACGTCACTTACAAAAATGAGCTTGGAAGCTTTGAGCGCAGTAGCTAGAGCTGACGCAGCAGTGTCTGCGTTGATGTTAAGAGCGTACCCTTCCACGGAAGATCCCAGTGGGGATATCACAGGTACCACTTCCCTCTTAATAGCAAGTTGAACTTCTTCAGTCTGTACCTTGTGGACTTCTCCCACAAAGCCAGTATCTCGGGGTCCTGAAGGAACAGCTAGTAGAGGAAGGTGCTTTGCTTGGAATATTGCCTTCCCAGAGAACCCTATCGCCTTACCGCCAAAATGTTTGATGATCGAAACAATTCGTGGATTAATTTTTGTATCCAGTATTTTTTCAACAATAGAGATAGAGTTTTTATCTGTCACACGTAACCCCATTATGAAATGGGATGTTAGGCCGGTTCTACGCATTGCAGCAGTAATGGCCTTCCCGCCTCCATGGACTAACACTGGATTGATCCCCACTGCTTCGAGAAAAACTACATCTCTGAGTAGGCATTCTACTTGACTTTCATCCTCCATGGAGCTTCCGCCATATTTAACGACAAAAGTGTCCCCACGGAAGCGCTGTATGTAGGGTAGTGCCTCGATTAGGCTCTCGGCGCGAAGGTTTAGTGTCAAGTTATGAGCCATAGTAGATCTTCTAGTCCCTACTATTAAGGCGCACGTATTTCTCAGTTAAGTCCGTTGTTAGCACCGTATAATGCCCCTTACCTAAGTTCAGATGGATGCTCACGCGAAATGCTCTGCGAGCTGCGACTCTGCTTAAGCTGGAGGACGATGCCGGACCAGCAACACCTCCCATTACCATTGGCAGCTGATTAAGGAAAATATCTACTCGTTCCTCTTGGATTCTAGCACTGGAGTAGCCTAATGCGTCCATAACTCGGCCCCAATTGGGGTTATTCCCAGCCCAAGCACATTTTAGGAGAAGAGAATTGGCAACAGACTCAGCGGCATGACGGGCTTCAACGTTATTTCGAGCTCCCTGTACCTCAACTTCTACGAATTTACCGGTTCCCTCACCATCTAATACGATCATCCTGGCGAGCTCGTGGCATACAGAATACAGAGCTTCCAGAAACAGGTTAAATTCTGCACTGTTAGATCTAACTATGGGAGCTCTAGCTGCTCCATTAGCAAGTATAATAACTGTATCATTAGTACTCATATCGCCATCTATAGTAATACGGTTAAAGGAATCTTCTACCGCTTTGCGCAGAGCTCTAAGTAGGCTTGGTGGAGAAATTGCAGCGTCTGTGGTAACAACACAAAGCATGGTCGCCATATTTGGGTTAATCATACCAGCACCCTTAGCCATACCACCCAGACGCACAGGTATCCCACCCATTTGTAACTCTCTTGCTGCCTCCTTAGGATACGTATCGCTGGTCATGATGGCCCGAGCAGCAGCTTGATTACCTGTCTGACTAAGGGCCCGAGCTAGCAATTTCAGGCGAGGTCTAATCTTTTCCATTGGAAGTGGAACTCCAATACATCCAGTGGAGCATACTAGAATCTGTTGCCTACGTAGGCCAAGCAAACTAGCGGTTTCCCCTACCAGTAGTAATGCATCATGATACCCCTGACTCCCCGTACAAGCATTGGCATTTCCGCTATTAAGTATAACCGCGCGAGCGCTGCGTGAGCGGATGTGTTTCATGGAAAGTTTTACCGGCGCTGCCTTCACTTGGTTTGTAGTAAATACTCCAGCTGCTACAGAATTGCGCTGTGAGTATACCATAGCCAGATCTGCATGACCCTGATCGAGAGGCTTAATCCCACAGTAAGTTGCACTTGCTGAGAAACCACGTGCAGCGCAAACTCCTCCTTTCACCCTTTTTAAGGTACTCATGGTAAAAGCCCTTCTTTTTCCAAAAACCCACTCATGAGATTAAAACACTGAATGGCCTGTCCTGCAGATCCCTTCATCAAATTATCGATTGCGCTAAAAAGAAGCAATTTTCCAGTGTGCGGATCAGTGCGGATAGCCAAGCTGCAAAGGTTTGTTCTATTCACATGTTTAGTATCGGGGAGAACAGCGCTGATATGAACAAAAGGGCACTGAGTATAATCCTCCTCCCACGCTAACTGTATTTGTGTAGCGTCCACGTCCTTGCTTGGAACAGAAAAAATAGTTGTATGAAGACCCCTATGTATGGGGAGAAGATGAGGGACGAAACAGACACGCATTTCTTCTCTAGAAACAAGACTTAGCTCCTGTTCAATTTCGGCTAGATGCCGATGTTGAGGAACACCATAGGCTCGAAAACTTTCGCTGCACTCTCCGAAAAGAAGGGGAATCTCAGGTCTTCTTCCAGCACCGCTTACACCACTAGCACTGGCAATACAGAGGAATTCCAGCTGTAAAAACTTACGTGCTAACAAGGGAAGGAGTGGTAGCAAGATACTTGTTGGATAACAACCTGGACAGGCTACTAATCTGGCTGAACGAATTGCGTCTGCACGCCACTCTGGCAACCCATATACTGCTTCCAAGAGAAGATGGGGAGCAGGGTGCTGCATACCATAAAACTTCTGATACAATCTACTGTCCCGTAAACGGAAGTCTGCACTAATATCAATTACCTGGATGCCCGCCTCTAGGAGGGGTATTGCAAACTGTACAGCCATCCCATGAGGCAAAGCTAAAAAAACAACCTCCACTCCTGCATCCAGCAGAGCAGAAACTGATGGAGAGGAAAAACGGCTGCAGGCAATCCTTTCATATCTTGCCAACCTTGGTAAGACAGCACCCACCACCATTCCCTCGTACTGACGGGAGGTCATGGCCGCAACCTCCGCCCCGCAATGGCGTGCCAATAACGCACATAATTCTTGGCCTGAATATCCGCTTGCCCCTACTATTCCTACGCGTCTTCGTACCATGGGACGGAAGGCTAAATCAGCTGAAAACAGAAATCACCATGTTTGTTCATTTTTTAAATCCCCCTTTGCAACTCTCACGTTCATCTGATAACGGTGAAGGGGCGCTGCGGGCCGTAGCACAGTTTGGTAGTGCGCTTGAATGGGGTTCAAGAGGTCGCGGGTTCAAGTCCCGCCGGCCCGAACGATGTGTTGTTTCCTTTTTTCCCCCAAGGCCCTGCCCCCATAAAGGCAAGGACACCACCGCGCGGCTCCGCAAAAGGTCCCGCGTGAAGTTTGTGGGACGCTCGTGTCCCTTTTTGGTCAAGTCACAATTTCCTCTCAAGTAACCCAATGAGGAGATAGAGCAAAGTCATTCCCTGTTGTTCTATCCGCCTACTTCACGTGAGACAAGATATTGGTTGATTTCATTTATGATGGCTATCTCGTTTCCGACAAGGAATTCGTCACCGGCGCGGATAGTACAAGAATTACCATTGGTATCGATAAAATCGATAAGAAGCTCTTTGTTTCCAGGGTGTCTGACCACAGAGTCTAGTATCTCACAAAGCACCCCTTCATTAATCAACTGCCAATCAAGTCCTAGCCGAATCGGTTGAGAGATAGGCCTGGGCTGGAGTGGGTGAACATCACTTACGGTTATACGCAGGGATTCTTCTCTCTTAATAACACGGGTCAGGAGGGAAACGGCTGTACCTACCTTCAGTAGGCCTGAGAATCTTGAGGAAACCTCATTCCACGCGGACACTTCTACAGCACCGGTGAAGTCTTCTACAACTAGAATGGCATATGGTCTGCCATCGGTCTTAGTAAACTTCTCCTCCACTGAGATGAGCATACCGGCTATTCTAAGTGTGGCGGAGCCTTCGGGTAGCTGCCTTATCTCAGCGATTGTGACATGCTGATCACCTGCGAGAGCCATCCGATACGTATCTAGCGGGTGTCCAGTAACATAAAACCCAAGTAACTCCTTCTCGTAGGCTAAAGTTTCACGGGATGACCACGGTTTTACTTCCGGAACTGGCCACTGGGGAGTACAATGACCCCCTTCTTCAGCTAGAGAAAATAGGGAGGTTTGCCCACTGGATCTGTCTCGATGGATAGATACCGCTCCCTTCATAGCCGTTTCAATATGTGCAAACAGAGAAGCTCTAGAGTGTCCAAAGCAATCGAAAGCTCCACACTTGACTAAACTCTCCAGAACTTTACGGCTGACAGTTCGAGGACCTATTCGGCCGCAAAAATCTTCCAAACACCGGAAAGCTCCTCCGCGACTACGTTCCTGGATAGCAGAAGACATGGCCTGTTCCCCTACATTTTTGATAGCAGCGAGCCCAAAACGAATTGCTTGTTGTTCACTCTCAGGAGTAAATTTTAAAGCGCTCCGGTTAATGTCCGGCGGCAATATTTTCAAGTGCATCCTCTGGCATTCTGCTACGAAGATAGAGATCTTGTCTGTGTTATTGATTTCGTTACTTAGCAGCCCAGACATAAATTCTATGGGATAGTTTGCCTTCAGGTAAGCAGTCTGGTAGCAGATGAGTCCGTATGCAGCGCTGTGGCTTTTGTTAAATCCATAACCAGCAAACTTTTCCAAAAGATCAAAAATACTATCCGCTTTTTTCTCTGGAATGTTATTGGTGCGCTTGCATCCCTCTATAAAGTGCAGCCGCTCTTCTGCCATTTTTCCCTTGTCCTTTTTTCCCATGGCGCGACGTAAAAGATCCGCCTGCCCTAGAGAATATCCAGCAAGAATGCTTGCTGCCTGTTGTACTTGTTCCTGGTAAATCATGACCCCAAACGTATCCGAACAAACTTGTTTCAAGAGCGGATGGTCATACTCGATCTTTTTAAGTCCTTTTTTTCTCTCAATATAATCGTTGATCAGATCCATAGGACCAGGGCGATACAGAGCGATGAGGGCAATAATATCATCGATGCTCCGAATTTGAAAACGCTTGCAGGTATTTGTCATTCCATTAGATTCCAACTGAAAAACGCCGGTAGTTTTACCCTGGTTCAGCAGGTCAAGGGTAAGAGTGTCATTAGGTGGAATCTGAGTAATATCAAAGCCTGGTTGACGGTGACGAATAAAGGAAATGGTATCGTGGATAACGGTTAGGGTTTTGAGGCCAAGGAAGTCCATTTTTAACATCCCAAGGTCTGTAAGAGGCCCCATAGGAAACTGTGTAACGATTTCTTTATCCTTTCCTTTGCAGAGGGGGATATAGCCATCGGAGAGGTCACGGTCTCCAATTACTACTCCAGCAGCATGGATGCCTGTGTTGCGGCTAATACCCTCAAGCACCAAGGCATAATCCCAAAGTTGTTGAATATGCGGTTCCTGCTCTATCGTATTACGCAATACGGGATTCTTTTCCGATGCGAGTTGGAGAGTAATGTTTAATTCGTTAGGAATCATCTTAGCGATACGGTCGACATCTGCATATTTCCAGCCTAGTACTCGTCCTACGTCGCGCACCACGCTCTTTGCTCCCATAGTGCCGAAGGTGATAATCTGTGCAACAGAACGTTCCCCATACCTCTTCCGTACGTACTCAATTACCTCTCCGCGCCGGTTTTGACAGAAATCGATGTCGATATCTGGGGGACTTACGCGCTCTGGATTTAGAAAACGCTCAAAAACCAGTCCGTAGTGGAGAGGATCTAGATCAGTAATGCCCAAGACATAGGCAACAAGTGATCCTGCGGCGGATCCACGCCCAGGCCCAACTGGAATGTCACGCTGTTTTGAAAAGTAGATGAAGTCCCAGACGATTAAGAAATAACTTACAAATCCTGCCGTTTCTAGAACAGAAAGTTCATATTCTAGACGACGGTTTAGGTTAATATCTCGTTGAGCTCGATCTTTACCAAATCTTCTTTCTAGCCCCTCCTTGCATAATTGCCTGAGGTAGGCCTCCCGAGTAATTCCAGCAGGTGCTTTGTAGGCTGGATACTTTGGTTGTCCAAACTCCAGATTGAGGTTGCAGCGCTCCGCAACCCTCAAAGTGTTGTCTGCCGCTTGAGACAGATGCGGAAAGAGGCCCCGCATTTCTTGTGGAGGCTTGAGGTAAAGCTCTGGGGTGTAGCGTATACGTCTCTCATCGTACACCATTGTGCCAGTTCCAATACAGATCATAACGTCGTGGGCTTCATGATGGGAGCGTTGAAGAAAGTGAACATCATTGGTAAGTACGAGTCCCACACCAATATCCCTGGAAAATTCTATGAGATGCAGGTTGCAGCGTGTTTGCGCTTCAATGCCATGGTCCTGTAACTCCAAGAAAAAATTTTCTGACCCAAAAATATCTCGATAAGTCGCAGCAGCAGCTCTAGCTAAGGCCACCTGGCCTTCTGCAAGAAGAGAATTTATTTCTCCCCTTAGGCAACCACTGAGAGCAACTAGTCCTCTGGAGTACTTAGCAAGTAGTGCCTTGTCTACTAGTGGTTTATAATAAAAGCCCTCCAAGTGGGCATTAGAAACTAACCTTACTAAGTTCCGATACCCTTCTTCATTCTGCGCAAGGACGGTAAGATGATAGGTAGCCCTCTTTCTTAGTGAGATGCTTTGTTCCCTATGTTGATCGAGAGCCACATAGAGCTCACACCCAATAATAGGTTTCACTCCCGCTTTAGTAGCCTGCTGATAAAACTCGATAGCACCATGGAGGTTGCCGTGATCGGTAATCGCCACTGCCGGCATTTCGTACTTCGCAGCTGTTCCAACTAGGTCCGAAACACGTACCGCTCCGTCCAAGAGGGAATACTCAGTATGTACATGAAGGTGAACAAAAGAATTTTCTGACATCCTCTCCTCCCATCGTCGCAGGATAAAGACAAAGACCAGCGAGTTGCAAGAGGTCAAAATATCCACAATACCCTTAACTACTCTCCTGACCTCTTAGGAAAGATACTTTTCTCCGCTCACTTTGTTGTCGATAGTTTGCGCTAAATCTCCGTAAAAGGCAGGCATCTCGGCTCCGCCCTCCAAAGAGCAGGTAGCGTTGTGATCAAAATGTGGCGAACCTCCCTGCGGGAAATTTTAACTTTTCCAGAGCAGGAGCGGACCAATTCAAGGGTGCGCATGCCAATTAAGGCGGGAAGTAGTGTGGCATAGCGCAGAAGGGGATGACTAATAGCCCTCCCATACTTGATACCAGATTGCATTGCCATCCATGCTTCCCAGAAGCGTTCCTTCACGTCGTTTGCACAAATATAAACCCTCCCGAGAGTAGCATCCTCATCCCGATCTCTGAGAATATTAACGAGCTGTAACCCCTTACCATAGAGGACACCGAGTTCCTCCATATGTTCAACTGAAAGAGAGGTAAACTGCGGGATTCGTCTACAGCAAATACGCGTCCAAAACTTACCAACACAACCTGCAACTGAAGATGTGTAACGATCTAGCTGCTCACGGGTAAACGGTTCAAAATGTGGACCCTCAAGATCAAAAATTTGCCCCTCCATAATAGAATCGAGAACCTCCCGGATTATATCAGCATCCACTTGGTTTCGTAGGCATTCTACCAATGCAGGCAGTTGTTCCAAAAGTTGCCTTTCGGCAGGATATTCCTGTGATCGAGCCAGATCTAGGTACATCCTAGGATCACACTTTTCCATTGGATCACTTGCTGACTTCCGGAGATGTCGCAACGCTTCTAAGCGATCTGCCTCTTCGCCAAAGGAGGCATCCGCGATTGTGTCTGATGCCCGTGCTAAAAGGTAGGCGAGAGTAATTTGCGGCCGCACGCTACGGGGTAGCAAACGCAAACTTAGATACAACGAGCGGGAAACACTTCGCACTAGAGACCAGTTTATTCGCCTAAATGTATAATCAGCTTCACGTTTCCTATCTTTCATCTACAATCAGTTCGTGAATGCCCGGGTTCGTTGCTAATTATGGGGTCCAAAGTTAGGCAGCCCCCATGGGCCGATTGCTAGCCCCTCTTCTCTCCAGTTTTGCCAGAATGTACATGGGCGCGTGACATCATTTCCAAGGGGGCATGAGAAAAGTTATATCCTAGCAAACAAAACTGGCGGGCTAGAGCCGCGCTAGCAATAGATATAGTCAGCATAACAAGCCTTCGGAAAGCCCTAATGTCAGGTTGTTTATGGCTTTTGGATGGGTGAGGGTTATACGCTGATCTCATAGAGAACAAAACTGGCTAATACATAAACCGCAGTCCTCCACAAATGGATAACTATCTGAAGAAGAGTCGGCTATGGCCAATTTCCCTTCCGCTATTGGGAAACCAGAGGCACCTTCCTACCGGGTAGTAGGAGTCTTAAATGATCGAAGCTTGACAACATAGATTTGATACTTACAAAGGCCATTACTAGGGCAAAAGCTTACTCTTTCTGCTATTTGGCAAACGGTGAGTGCCCTTTGCCAAAGGGCTACTATGGTCAGAAATTTGTACATTCATATCCCGTTTTGCTCAAAGATTTGCCCTTATTGCAGTTTCTATAAAGAGCAAATCAACCGTAACAGGATATATGCATTTTTGGATGCACTTCTTATGGAGGCAAAGAAGGTTTGCTTCCAGCCTGAGGCTGTGTTTTTTGGGGGTGGCACACCTACCGTCCTTTCCTGTCAGCAACTAGATTACCTCCTTCGAGGACTAAGTACTTGCTTAGATTTGCGTCGAGTAAAGGAGTGGACCGTTGAGATGAACCCTGCTACGGTCTCTGCAGAAAAGGGGCGCTTACTTCTAGATTGGGGAGTCAATCGGATTAGTATGGGGGTGCAGTCCTGGGATCCTGGACTCTTGGCTGTCCTGGGGCGGGAACATACAACCGATCAGAGCAAACGTTCCTATGATATTCTCCGAGAGGTTGGCTTTTCCAACATAAACCTCGATCTCATTTTTGGAATTCCTGGCCAGGGAATAGAGCAGTGGAGGGACTCTCTTAGTAAAACTGTCCTGCTCCGCCCAGATCATATCTCCGCCTACTGTCTAACCTATAAAGAGGACACGGAATACTTTTTCCGTCTAATGCGAGGCGTATATTCTCAAGACGTCGATAAAGAAGCAGAGTTTTTTGAAGTAACAATGAACTATCTGGAAGAAGTGGGCTATTGCCAGTATGAGATTTCTAACTATACGTCTCCCGGGAAGGAATGTCTTCATAACCTGGGCTATTGGAGGGGAGAAGACTACATCGGCCTCGGACCAAGTGCCTTTTCTACTGTTGGAACTTTACGATGGAACAATGTAGCAGATACTGTGGAGTACATTAAGAGAATGAACACAGATGGCGAGGCTGTTCATTTCAGAGAAAGGCTTAGCCCAGCTACGCTGAGAACAGAACGTGTATTACTTAGCCTGCGTACTAGGGAAGGGGTCCCTGCTCATTTGCTAAGAGAACATGAGGAAAGGTTGCAGATTTTCTTTGAACTAGGACTGATAGAAGCCTCTGGAGAGACCATCAGACTTACCCGACAGGGATGTTTAGTGGCAGACTCAGTAGCAGAGGCCTTCCTGTAAGAAAGGCCACCTTCCTAAACAAAGGAAGGTTTGTAGGAACAGACTGGACTAAGGCCGTGCTTGTAGAGAAGTCCAGCAAACCTAGCAAGGCTCTGCTTTTCCAGTTCGCCCAAATCGTAGCGGATATAAGTGTTCAGGTAAGCTAGGCTAAAAGCAGGTTTACCACCTCTAGCAGCAAGCTCTGCTAGGGCTTTCACCCCTGCTCGTTTCACTGAGCGGAGAAATTCTGCGATCCGCGGAACCGATTTTCTTCTTAGGGACCATGCTGCATACACAAATGGCAACCCTGTATGGAATGTCCAAGTTTCTCCAAGATCGAGAAAGTGCCAACCTGCGGGCTCCGACATCCGAAAATCAATAGCTGGATCCCCGATTAGAATACGACCTTCGTTACTATAATCAAGCGACTGCATGGAAAACTCTGGGGTCAAACCGAGAAATTCAGCACAAAGGCAGCGAAAGAGCGCATTAGAAGTACAAGAGGAAGGATCTAAAGAGACGTTTCGAAGCTCCTTTAATGGCCTACGATGTGCAAGAAACACACTAAAAACTTTGCCATACGAACTTACACAGACGCCGTCGACAATTAAAGGGTGAGACTGCTGCAGGATTTTGCAGGTAGGCAAAAGAGCCGCATCAAGTAAACCTGACTCATAGAGTCTTACAAGCCGTGAGGGAACCTCCAATTCTAGAGATTTTGAAATGAAAGCTCTTAACGGAAGTGCATTAAGATATGGAACTGCCCCAAGCCGCATTTGAAACTGGAAAAATCTACTTAAACAGTTTGATGCTGATCTATGTGACGGTATAAACTGTCCCGCTCGATGGGAACGCGGCCAGCTTCGCGAATCGCATTCCTTAGAGAAGTCACTGTTTGTTCCTGAGGGGTGACAGCACCAGCCATATGAAAAATTTTCTCCTCCATGATAGTGCCATGCAGATCATCCACTCCATAACTAAGGGAGAGCTGTGCCACCGGAAGACCCAAACTGACCCAATAGGCTGTAATATGCTCGAAGTTATCCAGGTAGATCCTGGAAATAGCAAGGTTCTTTAGCTCTTCGGTAGCAGAAATGCGCTGGACGTGTGCCATAGCAGTGGAATTCGGCACAAATGCAAAAGGAATGAATCCTGTAAATCCACCCGTCTCATCCTGAAGCGCCCGAAGTTGCTCTAGGTGAGCTATACGCTGAGCATGTGTCTCGATGTGACCATAGAGCATGGTACTGGTGCTTTTTCCACCCATTTGATGCCAAGTACGATGGACCTCTAACCACTCTTCTGCGCTTTCCTTAGCATGGCAAATCTTCCTGCGTATCCTGCTGTCGAAAATCTCTGCCCCACCGCCGGTAATAGAATCCAGACCATGTTCACGCAAAAGTTGCAAGGTACCTTGAATGGAAAGGTGAAAGACACGCCTAGCAAGATGCCGGATTTCAACCGCTGTAAATGCCTTGATATGTAGAATTTTACTCAGTCCCCTAAGACTAGAAAGCAATTCTAGGTACCATTCTCCTCTCAGTGTGGGATGTAACCCGCCTACCATGTGAACCTCAGTGATGCCTTTGGATAATGCCTGCTGAACATTTTGTACAATTGCCTGGATACTTGTCTCAAAGGCATGAGCATCCTGTTTTTTGGCACCAAAAGCACAGAACTGGCAGGAGAGGATACAAACATTTGAGTAGTTAATATAGCGGTTGTGAAGATAAGTCGCAAAATTGCCATTCTTACGTTCCCGTACAAGATCAGCAATGGCTCCTAGTCCATTTAGATCTTGCGTCCTATACAGGACCTTCCCTTCCAGCTGAGAGATACGCCTCCCATTTTCTACCTTCTTGAGAATTGGGCGGAGCTCAGGGGATACGATGGAAGAAATTACACGTCTAAGCTGCCTAGCTAGGTGTGGCGGAGCGCTAGACCCATCCGTCCGGAGTATTGACATAATCCCAAAAAAAGCTGAGAGAACAGGCTTCCCTTGCGCACAGAGCTGGATATATCCTGGCTGCTAACCACCCTGGTCCACTTGTACTTACTTCTCCTGTTGGAAAGACACACTGGAAACTATATCAGAGTTCCCGCTGGAATCACGCTGTTTTTCGGAACTACTACGATACCATCTCGAATATAAAACCCCTCTCCATCTAGATTCCGGGATTTACCATGAGGGCTGATCAGCACTCTATTTCCAATCCGCGCATTTTTGTCGATGATTGCTCCCTCAATGCTGCAATCACTTCCAATTCCAATAGCGGGAAGGCCTGTAGTAGAAGGGGGAAAATCAGTCTCATAGTAATCTGCCCCCATTAAGATGCTGTTCTGGATTCTTGTTCCTGGTTTAACTATGCTGCGAACACCGATTACACAATGCTCTATAATGGAGTGCTCGATAACACAACCATCAGAAATGATAGCCTGATCAATAGAGGTAGTACGAATGATGCTAGACGGAAGAAACTGCGGGTGTGTATAGATCTGTGCGCCGGCCTCATAAAAACTGTAGGAGGGGAATTCTTCAGCAAGGTGAAGGTTAGCCTTAAAAAAGGTATGGATGGTACCAATATCTTCCCAGTATCCTTGAAAAATATAGGCGTTGACGACATGGTTCTGGATAGCACTTGGAATGACATTCCTTCCAAAGTCTTCCAGGTCGTTGTCCAGACATTTACTAAGAATGGAGCGATTAAAAACGTAAATTCCCATGGACGCCTGATAGAGCTCGGTATTTTCTGAATGGCCGATCGTCCTTAGCAGGTCAGGTGGGATTTTTAGTGTATCTAGAATTGCAGGATCCTTAGGTTTTTCGACAAAATGAGCAATGTGGCACTGTTCATCTGTCTGCATGATACCAAATCCAGAGGCGGATGCCCGGTTAACAGGAGTAGTTGCAATGGTAATCTCTGCATCTGTCTCCACGTGCTGCCGCAAGATAGTACGGTAATCCATACGATAGAGCTGATCCCCGCTTAAGATGAGGAAGTATTCATAAGGCTGCTCCAGGAAGTAACGGAGGTTTTGCCGTACAGCATCTGCAGTTCCCTGATACCATTTGGAGTTTTTTGGAGTTTGCTGGGCTGCTAGAATTTCCACGAAACTTGGAGTAAAACTGTCAAATTTATAGCTTGTGTTAATGTGGCGGTGAAGCGAGGTGCTGTTAAACTGAGTTAGGACGTAGATACTCCGTATTGAAGAATTTAAGCAGTTGCTGATGGGAATATCCACCAAACGATATTTTCCCCCGAGGGGGACGGCTGGTTTCGCTCTTTCCTCGGTAAGAGGGAAGAGCCGTGTGCCGGCACCTCCACCCATAACAATGGCCAAGGTTTTATGGGTCGGCAGGAGATTAAGACCAACTTTCATTACTAAAAAAGTAAGGGGACGAAGATAAAATACGAAGAGGGAAGGTATCCCATCTTGCGCCACCGCCTCTATTTTGTCACAACTAAAAAGATGTGTGGAATAGTAGCCTATGTAGGTGGGGCAGCTGCTGCACCGGTATTGGTAGAAGGACTCCGTAGACTTGAGTACCGCGGCTACGATTCTGCAGGGATTGCTACCCTTACCGGTAGGACCTTGAATATTAGAAAGACGATAGGGTATATCTCCAGTCTCCAAAGCCTGCTGGTCCAACACCCAATCGCGGGAACAATAGGCATTAGCCATACACGCTGGGCGACCCACGGAGCAGTAACCATACAAAACGCACACCCTCATTCTGATCACAGTGGGCGTCTTGCCCTTGTCCACAATGGCGTTATTGAAAATTATCACGAACTCCGTGGAGACCTCATTGAAAAAGGAGAAACCTTTTATTCTAGTACCGATACTGAGGTAATGGCCCATCTAATCGGCTATTTCTTCGGAAAGAATGGCAAGCAGGGAAAAATTGGACTTATGGAAGCAATCCGCCAAGCCCTTGGGCAGGTAGTCGGTACCTATGGAATTGCGGTCATCCATGCTGATGTCCCTGGTGTGCTTATGGGTGCTCGACATGGAAGTTCCCTTGTGCTCGGCGTTGGTAACGGGGAATATTTGCTTGCCAGTGATACTAGCGCCATTGTGCCTTACACACATGAAGCTATTTATCTTAATGACCGTGATATCGTATGCCTCGGAGAAGGTGGTTTTGAGGTTAATACTCTTACCGGATTGGGATCTGATTACCGAATTACCAAGATTGATTTTACCATAGAGGATATCAGCAAAGCTGAGTATCCTCACTACATGCTAAAGGAAATCTTTGAGCAGCCTGCTAGTGTGAGTAATGCTATTCGCGGGCGCCTCTCCCTAGAGGAAGCCACGGCAAAACTGGGTGGGCTAGAGGCAAGCAACATAGAGTTGAGAGCTGTGGAGCATCTTATATTGAGTGGATGTGGCACTGCTTTTCATGCCGGACTGGTAGGGAAATATCTCATTGAAAGCCTCGCTCACATTCCTGCGGAGTGTGAATTTGCCAGTGAACTTCGATACCGTAGCTTGCTAGCGACTCCTAGTACGACTTTCGTCTTTGTCATTAGTCAAAGTGGGGAAACCGCAGATACTTTAGCAGCTCTAAGAGAAAGCCGCCGCAAAGGGTACCGAACTCTGGGAATTTGCAACTATGTTGCGAGCACTGTTGCAAGGGAAAGTGACGGAGGAGTATACATGCATGCTGGAGTGGAGATCGGTGTTGCGGCCACAAAGTCTTTCACCTCGCAGCTTACCATTCTTACCCTAATTTCTCTCCTCTTTGGTCGCATCCGCCGTCTTTCGCATACCGATGGGTTGCGCATCATCGCCGAATTGGAAAAATTACCCGAGAAGATCTCTCAGACGCTGGAGCTCCATGAACAGGTGAGACGCATTGCCTGTAAATATGCTCATGCTAAGTCATTCCTCTTCCTAGGCCGTCAATTTAACTATCCAATTGCTTTAGAAGGGGCACTAAAACTCACTGAAACTTCTTACATAGCAGCCTCTGGGCACCCAAGTGCCGAGCTAAAACACGGCATCATCGCCCTTGTCGCTCCGGAAATCCCCTCTGTTTTTATTGCACCGGAGGACTCTGTCTTAGAAAAAAACCTTAATAACATACAAGAGGTCAAAGCGCGCAACGGTCCTGTTATAGCCATTGGCACTGAAGGAAATAAATCTCTAGCTCGCATAGCGGACGATGTCCTGTTTATTCCAGAGGCACCGGAGTATATCTCTCCCATCCTTGCAGTGATTCCTCTACAGCTGCTTGCATATTACATTGCGGTTGAATTGGGACATGATGTTGATAAGCCAAGAAATCTTGCCAAGAGTGTTACTGTGGAGTGAGTTTCTTTGTAAGGCAACGTGTCTCTTTTCATAAATAGATGTTGCTCAGCAGCAACTTACGCGTGCTGGATCAACGAATGATGAGAATGAACTCACCTATGTGGTGATTGTTTCTTTGGTCCTACCGGCCTAACCAACCTGAAGAAAAAACTAGGAGAATGAAACCAGAAGCCCCGTGGAAGTGGGGCGCCTTTGCCAATAAAAGGGGCGAAAGCCGCATTTTCCTACCTCAACACAACAATATACAGGGGAAAGTGGGGTGCACAGAAGGGGGGAGGGGTTAACTGCCATAACTCTTCGAGAATTTTTTCTTCTTTTCCTCAATCTCCTGGGCGCCACTCCTCTCATCACTTGCTTGAGAGAAAGAGAGAGATGACATCGCGCTTGACTCAACGGTAGGTTTGGCGGAGACCGCCCGAATATAGGCAAAACGAACTTCAGAAAGAGTCACATTGAGGACTTCAGACTCCTCCAGATTGAGATTTCCACTGGTTTTTTCCTGTAGCATTTCCAATTGATCAATAAACAGACGTGCCGCTTCGAAATTCTGCACCACTTTCCCTGTGGAGGGGTTTGGAATCTTTCCCAGGAAGAGGAGAACCTGTTGGGCTTGTATCTTTACAAACTCAACGAAACGCTGACTAGAGGTAGGAGGGTTAGGTGTGGCTGCTTTCATTTCAATTTATTAGAGGCCAGAAGCACAAGGGCTTCTGGAGTCAAATATAGAGCCCACGGAAACTGGGAGAAGATCCATAGAGCACGTCAGGGGCGTTGGCGAACGACAGCTTCCACGTAGCCAGGCGCTCCCAGATACTTTCTCGCAACTCTTTGGACTTCCTCTACTGTCACTGCTTGAATCTCGGCGGCACGTCTACGATAATGATCGAAACCTAGGCCCAAGAGCTCGTTTGTCGCACATAGAGAGGCAAAAGAAAAGACATTCTGCGATCGAATAGACTCAAACCCAAGAAGTTTTTTCTTGGCGCGATCTAGCTCAGCTGTTGTCAAGCCCCCAGTGGCCACTTTACGGATTTCCTCAGCCAATTCGTTCCGAGCCTGTTCAACCTTGTTTGGATCTGTCCCTAGGTAATACACAAAGAGTCCTGGTGCAATCCCAATCATTTGGTTGGCGCCCACGTAGTAGGCCAGTGCACTTTTTTCACGAATACGCTCAAAAAAGCGAGAGCTGAGATCATTACTTGCCTCCTGCAAGAGTTCCATTGCAGGGCGATCTATGTTGGCGACATCTACTCCATGGTATCCAAACATGATTACTGCTTGTTGTTTTGGAGAGAATTTTTCAACAGGAACTTTTGAAGAAAGCGGTTTAATTGAGGGAGGATACACTGCTGCCAATCGTCCAGATGGTAATCTTCCAAAAATTTTCTCCACTATCGGAAGCACTAACTTAGCTTTTATATCTCCAAATATTGCTAGCACTCCATTGTGAGCTACAAGGACTTCCTCCTTAAACCTTTGCAGATCGGCGGAAGTGAGACCAGAAACTGTTTTTTCGGTGCCTAACATGGGCATTCCATAAGGGTGGTTTCCAAAAAGCGTATGACGCGTGAGATTACGCGCTATGGAGGTGATACGATCACTGCTAGATTGAATAGCTGCAATTTGGGTAGATTTCTCCAGCTCTACTTCCTGCTTTGGAAAATTTGCGTGCCCTATGACGTCAGAGAGAACGCTTAACCCGCGCTCTAAGTGGGGGGACATCATTTCAACACTGATAGTGATAAAATTGTCTCCAGAGTTGCTATCGATAGCCCCTCCCAGGGATTCTACCTCATCAGCAATTTCCAGAGCGCTCCGCGTCTTTGTCCCTTTCAGTAGAGTAGAAGCAAGTAAAGGAGAAATCCCGTTGCATTGAGCATCTTCCAGGAGCACTCCGCCACGGAAGGCTGCAACGGCTATAGCAAGAGGTAAACGCCTATCCTCGCCGATTAACACGCGGAGACCATTTGCCAAGGTAAACTTTCTCACCGAATGTTGCAGGGACTTTGAGACCACCTTCACATTTGCTTCCGCTTGAGCCGTCCCTTTAGGATTTAGCTCAGTGATACTAAGAGTATCTGGTCGTAGGTATTTGCGTGCTACTGCACGTACATTAGATGCAGTTACCTTTTGTATAGCATTAAGATAGTCATAACTGAAGTTAAGATTATGTGTAGTCAACCAGCTAGAACCCAGTTGAGCAGCTCGACCATGTGTATCCATCAGATTTTGGAGCTCTAAGGAGAGAAATACCATTTTTGCCTTATGCAGCTCCCGCTCCTTTACCTCCCTCGAACGTATCCTTTCCACAACAGCCAGAATAGAAGACTCAACCTGCTTACGCTTATCTGGGTTACAAACTGCCGTGATGCCAAACATTCCATTGTCACGCCAGGTATAAACGTGCGAGGTTATGGTGTGTACAAGATGCTGTCTCTCCCGTAGTTCGCAGTTTAGAATCGAGCTGCTCCCTGTACCTAGGACAGTTGCTAGTACATCAAGGGTAGGTGTATCTGAATCCGTTAACCCAGCAGTTCTCCATGAAAATCCGACTCGACTCAGTTCGGTAGGAAACTCTTCGGCTACAAATCGTTTCCCGACTTGCGGTGGTTCTACCGGATATGTAACGGGTTCCAGTGGTCTGCGGGGGAAAGATTGAAAGAATGAGGTGAGTTGCTCTCGAATCTTTGCAGCATCAATGTCGCCCACTACAACAAAAGTTAGGTTATTGGGTACATAGCGTTGCTTGTAATATTCCAAGACATCCTTCCGCTCTAACTGGTTATAGATATCCAAATATCCGATAATTGGATGGCAATAAGGACTTTGAGAAAAAACGGTGTGTGCAATCAGCTGCCAATTTGCGCGGTCTGGGTCGTCAGATCCCATTGCAAACTCTCGCCGGATGACCTCCTGCTCCTTAGCATATTCCTCCTCCGGAATAGTCGAATTCATCATTGCGTCGGCAAGGATGGAAACCGCTTCATAAGTACCTGCAGAAGGAACATCAATCCAAAAAACCGTGCGATCATACCAAGTATAGGCATTAATGTATCCTCCTAGGTCCTGCACCTGCCGAGCAATATCTCCTACTCTCCTCGTAGTGGTGCCTTTGAACAGCATGTGTTCCAGGATATGTGAGAGACCTGCTCCCATCCACTTCCCTTCAGTAACGCTGCCGGTGGCACAAAACACCTGTATACTCGCTACAGGGACATTATGGTCCTCGTCCGTAATAAGAGTCATCCCATTAGGGAAAGTATAGACGCAGGCTTGTGGAGAGGGGAGAGTCGGAGGGGTTGGCGTAGCGATGGAACTTGTGGTAGTCATAAGGAGAAGGACACTCTTCCTGCAAAAGAGAGGAAAAAGCCTGTGCGGGAAACCAAAAGTAGGTGGGATGCAGGACATATGTGCACTGGATCTGCTCTATTGTTTAGAAATTTGGTGTTCTTTTCAGGGGAAGAGCCATTCCCTAATGTCCTCGGAAACGCAGTTGACCGGATCTTTTAAATCTGCGCTGTGTCGGCCAGCGCATTCCGAAATTCTCAGCAGAAACACAATCCCCCGGTCATAACAGGGTCTCATCTCCACAGCTACGCCCCAACCGCTCGGTCAGAGAGTTAGTTACGTGAAACCGTTAGCCATACCTACAGCGAGAGCCTAGCCTCTCCCACCCCTTTCTCACAAGTAAATAAGCTTTTAAGAGGAAGGAAGCTCCTCCCCTCCATACCAGAGTACTCCTCCCCTATGCGAAATCGAGCGACTACGGGGACGATTTATCTCCGTCGACTATCCCCACCTAGAAAATTTCTCCCCCACACTAGACTACTTAGTTTCGCCTCTATCTCCCCAATTTTGGGAATTTTCTCTCCAGGTTAGTCTCTCCAGAAGTAGGATGCTTTGTGCTTTGCTTCCTTTTTTTGGTAGCTAGGCTTTGGCTTTTGGTTCCTGGGCTCGTGTAAAGTTTTGGTAGCAGGGGATCTGTCTACCAATACTTTTCCGCTGTCACCATGGAGTCGGGTGTCTCTCTCTACATCCCCTCCGTCTTTCTTACTCGATGTGTATGGCAAGAAGCTCTCTGCATGGAAAGAGAAACCTTTCCAAGTTCAGTCTATTTTTTTGAACTTTTCCTAAGCTGGCATAACTATAACCTGTAATGGTTGTGGGCTGCTCCGGTGATGTGTGGCGCATATGGGGATTGTATCCTCTTTGCAATTTCCCTTCACCCTTACCCCCTTTTTCGTCTTGAGGCTCAAGAGAACTCCAAAGAGAACTCTATGAAAAGGTCCCTACTACGTTTTGTTACCGCCTCTGGACTGCTAGGCTTGGTTATGCCTAGCTGCATGCTCCATGATGGACGTCCCCTTTCTGTCTGCTACAGAGACAGGAAAGATTCCACCGGAGGTGAAACTGCTTCCTTTTTGGAAGCTCAAGCCTATTGGGATGGAGATAGCATAAGTGGAAGGTCAGCCATGGTTTTGGATCTCACTCAACAAATGATTTTTTATTACAAGGGAGACCAACTGGTTGGAATTGCGCCGACTTGTACGGGAAAAGAGGGTTACAGTACGCCCACAGGCACTTTTCATGTGACGCAAAAGGAAACACATCACATGTCTACTTTGTATGGAGACTTCGTAGGTGTCGATGGAAAAGTAGTAATAGCCAATATCAGTAGCCGGCATATCTCCCCCCATGGAAGCACTTTTCGTGGAGCTTCTATGCCCTTTTTCATGCGCCTGTATGGTGGTATAGGGATCCACAGTGGATTTCTTCCTGGGGTGCCAGATTCGCATGGCTGCATCCGGATTCCTAACAAAATGGCTGAAATCTTCTTCCAGAATACCCCTCTAGGGACGCCTGTTAGTATTTTTTTGCGTAAATAAACTACTCTATGAGCATGGAGCAAGCCCCCTCTATAAAACGAGGAGAGGGCCCCCCCGCGTACAAAGGAAGACTTGTAGGAGACAAGGCCCCTTTTTTCTCAGAGATGGGAGTCCTTGCCGTAGACCTTAGAAGCAATCCGCAGCCGCAACGCGTGTAGGCGGATGAACCCATCCGCATCGGATTGATTATAGGCATCGTCGGAACCACCACTCTCCATAGTGGCAATACGGGAATTATAGAGACAAAGAGCGCTCTTTCGACCTGCTGTGATGACATTGCCCTTGTAGAGCTTAAGTCGTACTGTACCAGACACGTGTGTTTGTGATTCAGTTATCAAGGCTTGGATAGCCTTCCGTTCAGGAGAAAACCAAAAGCCGTTGTATATAAGAGTGCTGTACTGAGGAATGAGGGAGTCGCGCAGATGCATGACCTCTCTATCCATGGTTAGGGACTCTATTTGGCGATGCGCGAAGTGTAAAATAGCGCCGCCTGGAGTTTCATATACGCCGCGGCTCTTCATGCCAACAAAACGGTTTTCCACCATGTCCACTCGGCCAATCCCATGCTTGCCTCCGAGCCTGTTAAGTACACGCATAACTAAGAGCGGATTGAGAGTTGTATCATTTTTCTCTTCATGCCCCATAAAAGATAGGATGTCTTGCAATCCTGAATAGGCCAAGCCAATACAATTGCCCTTTTCGAAAAGGAGCTCTAAGGTTTCTGTGTAATCAGGAGCATCCTGCGGAGAGGTGCTCAAGCGAAACATGTTCCTATTACTGTCTGCCGAAGCATCAATCCAGGGGTCTTCCAAGATACCTCCTTCATAGCTGATATGCAACAAGTTGCGATCAGTAGAATACGGTCTTTCTAAAGAGACCGTCACCGGAATTTCCTCTCGCTTTGCATAGGCGATTAGCTCTGCTCTCCCAGGGAATTGATTGCGAAAACGTTCATCCCGCCACGGAGCGATGACCTTCAGATTAGGTGCCAACGCTGCAACTGCGAGTTCAAAACGAACCTGGTCATTCCCTTTTCCTGTGGCCCCATGGGCGACGGCTTGCGCTTTCTCCCTAAGCGCGATTTCCACCATACGCTTAGCAATAAGCGGCCGTGCAATGCTGGTTCCTAAAAAGTATTGCCATTCATACAGGGCACCTGCCTGCACAACCGGGAAGATGTAGTCCCTTGCAAACTCTAGCCGTAAATCCTCCACGTAGCACTTGCTTGCTCCAGTCTGTGTGGCCTTCTCCACCAGTCCTTTTAACTCCTCCTCTTGTCCTATGTCCGCACAAAAAGCAATCACCTCAGCACAGTAAACCTGCTTTAGCCACTTGAGAATAATAGACGTGTCTAGACCACCTGAGTAGGCCACTATAATCTTCATCGTTTGTTTTGCTCGCACATAACCGAACCGCTCTAAAAACTTAACTCACCTTAGCGGGAATCCTCTCTAAAGTAAAGCAAAGTAGCAAGGTTTTTAGCAAGGTTTTTACTAGTTGTCGTTAATTCTAGCAGGATGCTCTACAATCCCGTAGAGTTATTCCCCCGGAGGGGATAACTCGAATGTCTTCCTTTCCATATGCTCGCTTTATGGGATTAATTTCCGAAGAAACCGTTCGCCAAGTAGCAGCTGCCAGTGACATTGTGGAGGTAATAGGCTCCTACTTTCCACTAAAGCGTTCTGGGAGCTCCTGGCGGGCCCTATGTCCATTTCATAAGGAGAAGAACCCTTCCTTCTACGTTAATCCTACTTACAGGACATTTCGCTGCTTCGGCTGCGGAATAAGCGGTACCGTTGTTCGGTTTATCATGAACTACGAACAAATTGACTTTCCTACTGCTGTGCAGCAGCTTGCAAAAAGGGCGGGAATCCCTATTTTAGAACTCAAGAGGAGTAAGTACTTCCAAAGCGAACGCACACGTCTCCTACTGCTGCATGCTGAAGCTGCCCGTTGGTTTCATGCTAAATTGCTTGACAAGCACCCAGAATCCGCTCAGGCGTGCCAGTACCTAAAGTTTCGCGGTTTCTCTAAAGAGGTAGTACTCAGATGGAAAGTTGGTTATGCTCCCGCCTCTTGGAATACTTTTTCAGAATGGGCCATTTCTCAGGGATTTTCATACCAGGAGCTGCTCCATTCTGGGCTTGTTGCTCAAGGAAAGAGATCCTCTGGCCTTTACGATCGTTTTAGGGGAAGAGTAATGTTTCCCATCCACAATGGTTTAGGAGAAGTAATCGCTTTTAGCGGACGCATCGTGGGAAAAGCTTTTTCTGAGAATAAGTATTTGAATTCTCCAGAAACGCCCCTCTTCTCTAAGGGACGAATTCTCTTTGGGATTGACAAAGCCAAGCATGCTCTGATCGAATCCGGCGAGGCTGTCGTATGCGAAGGACAAATCGACCTCATTTCTTGCTTTGAAGCAGGTGTCCGTAACGTTGTTTCCCCGCAAGGTGTTGCGTTCACCCAAGATCAAGCACGTCTCCTTAAGCGTTATGTAGAGCGGGTATTGCTCTGCTTCGACGCTGATTGCGCTGGGGAACAAGCTATTGAGCGTTCCCTCCCAGTCCTTTTCTCCCATGAGTTATCTGTCAAAATTGTCCGCATCCCATCGGGAGAAGATCTTGATTCTACTATCCGGCAAATAGGCCCAACAGCTTTTCGAGATTTACTTGCTCAAGCTCCTGATTACTTTGATTTCGCTATTGATCAAGCTACTAGGAATGGGTCTTTGTCCAATCCCACAAGTCAAATTACTCTGGTTCGTAAATTTGCTTCCCTGCTCGCCTGGGTTGAAACTCTGGCTTTACGCGAAGCGTTCTCCACGAAGATTGCATCTCGCCTTGGGGTTTCCCCGCAAGCTTTTGCACAGCTCCTTGCCAAAAATATTCACTGTCGGTATCTTCCAAATGAAGAAGTTAGCTCTTTTCCCGCTTTGCTTTCCTTAGAAGAAGGGCCGAAACTACTCTGCCGCCTTGCGCTTTTTTCACTGGAGGTGCAAAGGTGGCTCTCGAAACAAACCTGCCCCTCCGTCCAACAGCTCTTCCCCAACACCCCTCTTTTGGAGAAAATTCTAGCCAGTAAAGTTGTATTAGATGATCCATTGTCGTTCGGAGCCTTCTTGGAGTCTCTCAATCCTATCGAGGCAAATACGGTTTTAGCGTGGGACTTACGTAAGGAAATGCCAAGCGCCCTCCTTGCAACTGCCATAGACTGCTGGTGGGGGATGAGACGTCACCATCTAAAGGCAAGACAGGAATCTGCACGGATCAAGTTAAAAAGTGTCCTTCCTAACAGCGAGGAACACCGCGTCGCACAGAAAGAATTCCTTGACCTCCAGCAGCAACTACAAGATATTTCGCCACCTTTTCCAGTGCGCAACCTGTAATAGAAAAAGGCTACTGGGATTGAAGACTACCTCTAAACTTTAGAGCGACAGTAGAGAACAAAACACCTGAGTTGCATACCACAGCAGACCAACCTTCACTAAGTGCCTCTGCAGAGCATAGGCCGCCCGCTTCTAGAGGCACAAAGACCCACCGCCAGACTAGAGTTGGGACGTACACCAAAGCAGCTGGGAAAGACAGGAGTGAGCAGCTTGCCACGATAAGCGGAGCACCTAAGACCTCACTAACACCCCCAGCCCGGCCTAGTTTCCGTAAGTTTCCTCGCTTTGTCAAAGGAGCAACAGCTACTAAGGGAAGTAAGACCTTTACCGAGCCTTCCTCTCCCGCGGCAAAAAAGTCTTCTCAGGGAAAACACCCTGCTAAACAAGCCGTACAAGTTACCCAGCCCGTCAGAAGCTCTGCTAAAAAGCGTCTACGCTCCGAAAACAAAAACAGCCCGCCCGGCAATGGTAGTCCACTTTCTATTTCACTTTACCCTACTGAGGTGAGTGGTATCCAAGAACAGCAAAAGCTCCTTCAGGAAAAAGTGCGTGAGCTGATTAAGCTTGCTAAGGAACAAGGATATGTCACTTACGAGGACCTCGATGAAGCTCTTCCCAAGGCGGCAGTTCATGACCCAGAGAATCTTGAATCCGTTATTGGACAGTTGCGTGCTGTGGAGATTGATATCATCGAATCTTCTGAAGTGGATCGCATTAAGGACAAAAAAGATCCAGATGAAGAAGAGGAAAAGGATGAAAAACAGGACAATAAGCTTGATATTCTTGACGATCCAGTGCGCATGTATCTCAAACAAATGGGACAAGTGCCCTTGCTCACACGTGAACAAGAGGTAGAAATCTCCAAACGCATTGAGGAGGCCGAGATGAGGGTGCAAAGTATTCTGTATCGCTTCGGCTTTACTGCAAAAGCCCATCTGGATCTTGCTCAAAAATTGATGGAGTCCAGAGAACGCTTTGATCGCGTCATTCTAGACAAGAAGATTGAGAGCCGAGAGCGTTATATGAAGGTACTGCCAAGACTGTGCCAACAGGTCTACAAACAAGCTGAATTGGTTTCCGACATCTATCAGTCTAAGATTTCTGGGCACAGCCACCCAGCTCCGCAAGATTGGAGGGACTTCGAGAGAAACTTGGTCCTTCTTAGGAGATTATACCCGAAATTTTATTTTAAGCAGAAAGTTGTAGAAGATTTTGTTAGCCTTGCCGACGAAACTCATCACGCGCTTTCCTGTCTTCATCATGGTGAAGTCACAGGCGCGAAGCATCATGGTAATGGCAACAACACCTCTGAGCATCGGAGACGTATCCGACAGCTTGAGGAAATGGAGAACTGCTTCTGGCTGAACCCAGAAGAATTTGCCGTGCAGTACGATGAGCTGAAACAATGGCATCGGAGAGCGTTAGTGGCAAAAACGGAAATGGTGGAAGCTAACCTCCGTCTAGTAATTTCCATTGCTAAGAAATACACGAACCGCGGCCTCTCCTTTCTTGATCTCATTCAGGAAGGAAACATGGGGTTAATGAAAGCAGTAGAAAAATTCGAGTACCGACGCGGCTACAAATTTTCTACCTACGCCACCTGGTGGATCCGGCAGGCTATTACGCGTTCAATTGCTGATCAAGCTCGTACGATCCGTATTCCGGTACATATGATTGAGACGATTAACAAACTCATTCGTGTGCAAAAACAGCTTGTTCAGGAGTATGGGCGTGAGCCCACTCCTGAAGAAGTTGCTGAAGAAATTCAGCTCCCAGTTGAACGTGTACGGGCCGTCCTTAAAATGTCCCAGCAGCCTATTTCTTTACAATCCCCGGTGGGGGATAGTGAAGATACTAGTTTCGGCGATTTTATTGAAGATAAGAGAGCCGAAAACCCTGCCGACATGGCTGCGATTGTTCTACTCAAGGATAAAATTAAGGATGTGTTATCAACACTGACCGAGCGTGAGCGGCAAGTCCTTGAGCAAAGGTTCGGGCTGACGGATGGGTATAGCCGCACCCTGGAAGAGGTGGGACGCCAGTTCAACGTGACGCGCGAACGGATCCGCCAAATTGAAGCGAAATCCCTGCGTAAGATGCGCCATCCCACTAGAAAGCGTCAGCTGGAGGGCTTTTTCGAGGCACAGGATCTCTGATTCGGAAAACAAGAAAAGAATATCTTAAATCCTCTAAAGAAAAAGAAAACACTGATACATGTGGTCGGCTCTTCTAGCCTATCCGTCGTTTCTCTGTGCAGAGAATTTGCCTCTTAGGATTGTAGCCAGAGCATCTCGCTTCCACATCAATTCTCCTTGCAGAGAAAGCTAAAGCGGTTTTTTTCCAGAAACGACTAACAGGTTTTCCTATTCAGGTGTAACTTTCTGAAGGAATCGAAACTTTCCGTTCCGGATACGCAAAAGCACCAGGGGCTTCCTGGAGTCTCGACTTTCTTCAAAAGTAATCTGACCACTGATTCCTTTGTAACCACGGGTTTCTGAAAGTGCATTACGAACAGCTCGGCGGAACTTTTGCAGTTCTGAAACGTCATGAAGGTTAAGATTTTGTGGATCGATCTTTGCACGCTCTATGGCATCGGCTAGGAGCATCAATGTATCGAAGGCTGTTGCAGTAAATGCCATAGGTCTTTCTCCCTTGCCATGTTTTCTCTGGTAGTTTTGAACGAAGGCCTGTACCCTCGGGTCAGGGTCCTCGGCGGAGAAGGCGCTTACGAAAACTGCTCCCTCAGCGGACTCCTTAGCCACCCTTATAAGGTCGGTGGAATCCCAACCATCTGCCCCAAACACATCGAGTTTTAGCTCCAAAAGTTGTGCCTGTTTCATACTGGTAGCACAATCGGTATAGTATCCTGGAAGAAAAAGACAGTCAGCTCCCGACTCCTTGACAGTGGTAAGCTGTGCCTGAAAGTCCTTATCGCCGCCATTATAGGCCAGGTCTGCTACGATGCAACCACCTAGAACAACGAACTGTTTTTGAAAGCTGTCTGCTATGGTCGTGCTACTATCTCTGCTGACATCCACCAGGATTGCCGCATGAATTTTCCCTATAGAACGCATGTATTCTGCTATTACTTGTCCTTGTTGGCTATCACTGTAACTTGCACGGAAGACAAAATCTTTGCCTTGCGTGATCCTGTCATTAGAGGCAGCGTTGGCAATTAAAGGGACCCCATAGCGCTGGGCAATAGGAGCGGCCTCCAATGTACGCCCTGAGGCTACCTCCCCAATGAGAGCCACTACACGGTCTCTGCTAATGAGTTCTCGAACGATGGCTGAAGTTTCTCCGGCCCTGGATTGATTGTCTCGCACGATAAGTTTTATTGGGTATCGCAATGGGATCCCCCCACTTTTTCCGCCTATTAAAATTCCGCCTTGAGCATTTATCCTATCATTTGCCATCTGAATTCCAATCATGGCGTCTTGACCAAAGCAGGCTTCTGTCCCACTAAGGGACTGGAAGACTCCAATGCAAATAGATTCTTGGAATTCTTTGCCGTATTCTCTCGTCACTTTTTTCTGGCAAGACTGCAAAAAAAACGCGCAGATGGTGATCCAAAGGGATGGCGAGAAAGGGAATGCTGGGTGCCTCATAGAATGGAGAAACAGGGAGAACACTCACCCCTGCTATACCCTTCGTTGTCCGAGGGTGGCTTCTTTTATTGCCCTAAGGAAAGAGGGGCCATGTGGTGCGTTGCGCTTTCTCTCCCTTTAAGTATCATTGGCTGTTCGGTAGCATGCCATAAGTCACGTCTATGTGTTGAAATATGTGCAACTTGTTATCTGCCAAACGATTACGATTTAACTGACGACTGGCTGCCTAGTATTCAGGAACTTCCAAAGGAAAAAACGGATTGGAAGCCTTTTCCTCTCCAACAGAGGTTAGAGGGCCGTGTCCAGGACACAGAAGTGTATGCTCGGGAAGGGAAAAGATGCTTAATACGCAGGTTTGTAAAGCTTTCTGATAGGAAAAACTAGGCATCCCTATGGAGCCAGCGAGAAGCGCATCCCCCACAAAAGCGGCTGAATATTTTTGGTTATGGACGACATAGGTAATCCCTGATGGCGAATGCCCACAGGTTCGTCGTGCCTCTATTACAAAACCACCCATCAAGAATGTTTGTCCAGGCTGCAAAAGTTGCGTCCCTGGTAATTCCTCGGCAATCCACGCAGCAGCACCGGTTTTTTCTACAATGCGATCCAAATCGAAAACATGGTCGCCATGGGAATGGGTCAAGAAGAGAAATTTTAACTGCAGCTGGTATTTAGTTAGACAGTTGAGCAGTCCCGAAGCATCTGATCCGGTATCGAATGCAGCCGCAGAGTGGGCTGTGGTATCCCATATTAGGTACGAATTAACCAATGTGCCTACAAAGTCCGTCTGAAATCGACGCCACTCTTTTGGTGGGCAGGAGATGCGGGGGTGATACTCATTGCGACGAATGGATAACAACCGTTTCGGATGAAGATGCAAGACCGTAGCAACGAGCTGCAAACTTAACTCGTCTCCTTCGCCACTTAACAAAGCGTTGACGTGTTCCAAAGGCAGTTGGGCTTTCTTTGCTACTTCTGCCGGGGAAAGTTCTAGGCCACGCATAGCCTTACACAAAATATCACTAGAAGAGTCCTCAAGAGGCTCTGTAGGCATAGACCGAACACCACTATGATAAATTTTGATGAATATCAAACTTGAGCATGCTCCTAGGATAAAAAGGCTCGAAGCACACTCGACGGGAAAGTAAGTACATTGGATGAAGCCGTTCAACAACCATTGCTCTTGCAGTCAGCGATTCAATCCACAGTTTGTTCTATTAACAATTGTTTCTATCCAAGCAACTTCCCTTCCCTCCTTGTTGGAAAGGCGCTAGCTTCTCTAGGGAGATGTAGAGGTGGATAGGGTGTTGCAATTTTCAGCTTTTGCGTCTTCCCACAACCGGCACCATCAAGTAGACGACATCTACATTTTTTCTCATTCTTTTTCTATACGGGTTTCCATGTTTTCCTAATTGCGTTCCCTGTTTCTATATATCATACATAGTCCACCACTGTTAAATTCATTAACAAACTAGAAGAAATAGAGTACCATATCCCTTGATTGAAATCTGACGCATCATCTTTGCACTCCCCGCTGGGATCTTCCCCGGTAGAGAACTCGCGCGTTAAGGATCTAACGCGTCTTGTCGCTCCTGTCCAAATTAAAAAAGAGCTTCCTAGCACCTTAACCATCCAGCATCTTGTCTTAGAGAGCAGAGAAGTAGAGCGTCGTATTTTGCGAGGCAAAGATCAGCGTATAATGGTCATTGTTGGGCCTTGCTCTATTCACGACACACAAGCGGCTTTGGAGTATGCTGCCAGGTTGGCTAAGTTAAAACACAGAGTGGCGGAGCGTTTTCATATCATCATGCGCGTCTACTTCGAAAAGCCACGCACGACCGTCGGCTGGAAAGGGTTTATTAATGATCCTTATCTCAACGATTCGTGCGACTTAGCGCGTGGTATCGCTTTAGCTCGCAAGCTTCTTATCGATATCCTAGAGCTCGGGTTACCAACAGGAACTGAATTTCTAGACCCTATTATTCCCCAGTATATTGGTGACTTGATTTCTTGGTCTGCCATCGGAGCACGGACAACAGAGTCACAGACCCATCGCGAATTAGCTAGCGGTCTTTCTATGCCCGTTGGTTTTAAGAATAGCACTGACGGTAGCATTCAAACAGCCATTGATGCCATGCGTTCTGCCCGCATCCCACACAGCTTTTTAGGGATGGATCAGAATGGTCGTACTAGTATCATCAAAACGACTGGCAACCCAGATAGTCATATCGTCCTTCGTGGTGGTCGAGAGGGATCTAATTACGAGCCACACCAAACTGCTGCTGCGGTCGAACTACTGCGTAAGGCCGGCCTTCCTCTTGCAATTATGGTGGATTGCAGCCATAGCAATTCGGGTAAAGACCCACATCGTCAGCCTTTAGTTTGGGAGAATGTTCTAGAGCAGCGAGCAGCTGGAAGAAGAGATATTATAGGCATGATGTTGGAGAGCAATCTACGCTCTGGAAGCCAGGCTCTCCCGCAGGACCTTTCTCAACTTCAGTACGGAGTTTCCATCACTGATTCCTGTATGGATTGGGAAACTACCGAACGCTTACTTCTTACCAAAGATCCAACCTAGTTAAATCCTAAGAAACCATCGCCTAGCGTGTCGCTTCGGTTAGATTTTCTGTAAGCCTGAAAAATGATTCGTTGGAGCCTTCCTCAAAATGTCTGGGGATTTAGGGGGGAGGTAATTTCGACTAACCCTTTTTCTGTCAGTAACGCGCCAACCGGAAGATCATGCCTTTCCCTAGGGACATACTCTACCACCTGCGCAGCGTAGCATACGCCTATGACTTTTCCGACACAATCCGGACGTGAGAGGATTCTGTCATAATGCCCCCCGCCTCGCCCAAGCCTTCCCCCCCTTAGATCAAAAGCTAACCCAGGGACTAGGATAAGGTCAATTTTTCCTAGAGGGAAGGTTCTCTTCGAGTTGGGCTCTAGGATTCCTAATGGGCCTAATTTTAGGTCCCTACGGGAGTAGATTGCTACTGGTTTATAGTGTGAATTTAGCCTTTTAAGGCAAAAAATGTCCCTTTCCCGAAAGTCTGCTGGTAAAAGATTTGGTTCGGAGATAGTAGGAGCAAATGCTAGTATGGAGCGGGAGGTGTTCCACACTGGAGAAGCACAAAGAATGTTGCGCATATTTTCCGATCGCAGTAGGAAAGCAGAATGACTCGTTTGAGTCAGAATCACCCTCGCAAAAGCTCTCAGTTCCGCTTTTTGCCTATGGAGAAGGGCTATGTCTTTTTCAAGAGAGCATGCCCTACACGCAAGTTCTTCTGGCATTCTTCTCAATTAGCTGGATAACTTCCCTCTGAGATGAGGAGGCTGGCAAGTGGGGCAAAGCATTAGTAGTATTTCAAGAAGTCTTAACTGAAAGATTTATGGAGATAGGAAGCGATCAGCAAGGAAGTGTTACCCTGCCCTATTTCTATTTAAAATCGCACTAGCATGCAGTTAGCAGAGGGACGGCGCAAGAGGAGTTTTCTAGGGGATATTCTTATCCCTTCTTTGCTTGAACGCCGCCGGGGGCTGCGGAGAAGAGTTATCCATTTTCCAGCTTTAATTGGGAACCAGATCTGTATAACCTGGGCCGGTCACGCTTCTTTTTTGATTCAAACGCTCGAGCATAGTATCCTAATTGACCCTAATTGGGCAAAGTGGCTAAAGATCATTAAACGCGTACGGTATCCTGGTTTTGAGCTCCATGACCTGCCCTTTATCGATTTAGTACTGGTAACGCACGCTCACTTTGACCATTTGGATCGCAAGACTTTACGAGCCATCGCCGCTGACCAATCAATTATTGTTCCCATTAATGTTGGCAACTTGGTCCATGGATTGGGATTTCAAAAAATCCAGGAGTTAAGAACGTGGCAGTCCTACAAGCATGGTTTGTTACAGATCACCTTGACGCCTGCTGCCCACTGGGGGGCGCGTGTGCTGCATGATACCCATCGAGGCTTTGGAGGATTTTTGATCGAGTATAGAGGACGTACCATTTTCCACTGTGGCGACAGCGCTTACTTTGATGGTTTTAAGAAAATTGCACAGCGACGCCCCATTGATGTGGCGCTTTTGCCTATCGGCGCATACGACCCTCCACTACAGAGAGATGTGCACATGAATCCAGAAGAGGCGTTACAGGCTTTCCAAGAGTTAGGGGCTCAGATCTTCATCCCCATGCACTATGGTACTTTCCGACTTAGCTATGAGCCTTTAGATGAACCTCTTATGCGCTTGCTGAAGCAGGCAACCAGGATCGGCTTGGCTACCCAAATTCACGTCTTGCTGGAAGGCCAGCCCACTGTTTTTTAGGACAGGATTATACTACTTACCAAAATGTTCCTTCTTCCGTGTTATCGCCACCTTCCTTTCAAGCTGAGGCAACGGACTATTCCTAGTCAGATAGAGCTGGACTATGGAGAAAACGTTCTGAGTAGTCCAATAAAGCGCTAGCCCACTGGCGTAGTTGTAACAAAATGCAAGGAAAATAAGTGGCATAAAGTAGAAGATCTTCTGTTGCAGCACATCGCCACTCTTTGGAGAGATAGCCATTTGCCATATCATTGTACCTGCCATCAGAATAGGCAACAGATTGATCGGAAATCCTAGCAAATGCAACACAGTGTCTGGTTGAGAAAGATCACGAATCCAAAGGAATGAGCTATTTCGCAATTCAATAGAAGTACCCAGCATAGTGTAAAACCCGAAGAAAATTGGAATTTGTACCAACATAGGAAGACAACCGCCAAAAGGATTTACGCCGTATTCACGGTACAGTTTCATCATTTCCTCATTCGTCTTTTGGGAATCGTCCTTATATTTTTCTCGTAATTCGGTGACCTTGGGTGCAAGCAGAGACATCTGCCGCATAGCTCGTGTAGCCCTGTTCTGCAAAGGCCAAAGGCCTAGTTTTATTAACAATGTTAGCGCAATAATAGCCCACGCATAGTTTCCGAACACACCGTAGAACCAGTTCATTATCCAGAGCAACCGCTCGCTGACAAATCCGAATAGACCGTATTGCAAGATACCTTCTTGTCCATCACCCATGACCTGCAGGCGGTTCAATTCCTTAGGGCCAGAGTAGATAGTGAAGGATTGCACCCTGGTCTTTCCAGATGCCAACCGAAATCCGGGTAGCTCTATCCTTCCCTCAATTCCATATGACTGCGAATCACCACGCAAGGGTATCCGACTCGCCCACACACCGTCTCCTGATGAATCAGACACCATAAGAAAAGTACAAAAGTACTGGTTGCTCACGGAAGCCCACTTAACGGAGGGAACTCTACGCTGGTAGAGCTTAGCAGGCGTACGCCTTTCGATCCCGAGAAGCGGAATTTTGGAGCCATCGAACCAGTCTACATTAATGGAAGTTAATCTACCGCCATTTGACCAACTGAGTTGGGTATAACTCGGGAGATCGCTGGAATGAATGGGAGCCGCATTCCCAACGCTAATCCAATAGGATGGCCAGTAGATATCGGAAGAAGTGGGATTGCAAAAGGAAACCTCAAGCCGGATTCTGTATTGATTGGATCGGTCTTTATCGGGAAGAAGAAAAAAACGCTTAGTGATTTGTATACCGTTTTCAGAGGCTTTAGTAAAAGTTACAGAGTGCGTGGCCCTATCAGTTGTCATTGCAAACCCCTCCATGAGGGTGGTAGGGGTTACCCAGAGGGCCCCGATAGGGAGTCTAGAATCACTACTGAGCAAAATTGGCGTACGATCATCTCCTAAGTGCTTTTGGACGACAATTTTGGAAATCCCTCCAAAAAAGCCGGTAAACCAATAATCTGCTGTAGAATTACGTAGCATAGCAGTCTCGGAGATAATCGGTAAGGGAGAAGGGGGGAGGCGTGGAGAAGATGGGACTGAAAAGGAGGGGGCAGAAGTTGCCTGGGAAGGACTTTTCGAGTAGTCTTGTCCGGGAGCAAAGTTCTTAAGATAGAACCACTCCCAGGCAATTAGACCGGTAATGGACAAAATAAGCCCGATCCAAGATTTACGGTCCATGCAATTTGGAGACGGAAGCCCTGGAACGGAATCGTGGAACGGGATCGTAACCCCATCCGCCCCAAGGATGGCATTTGCAAATACGAGAGAGTGTTAATACCGACCCACGTAAAAGCCCGTGCACTTGGATAGCTTCTGTTGCATACCGGGAGCAAGTAGGCTCAAACCGGCACCCACAGCCAGGCCCCACAAGAATATGGAGGCAGGGAGAAACAAGAAAGCGGTACCCCTTCAATGGGAGCAAAAGAAGTTTTCTCACGGGGAAGAAGGTAAAATCAAAAGCTTACGTGCAAGAAATAAACATTCCCTTTCCAGTTCAGGAAATGCAATTGCACCGGCTCCGGACTGTGCTGTCACTACCATCCAATGGCAAGAGGAACCTTGCAAGAGGAACTTACGAAAAATCTCCCTCAGCCTACGCCGGAGGCGGTTTCGCACCACCGCACCCCCAACCTTCCTAGATACTACTAATCCGACCCGCAAACCACCGTGACACGTATCCCCCCACCCACTGCTCTCCGTCACTAGGTACGAGATGCACAAGAAGGAAGAACGAATCGTTCTACCAAATTTCGTCACTCTACGGAAGTCCTTAGAGGAAGTTAACCGTACAACCTTTGGCCGACTATGGCCGTCAGCAACTGGTTCTAAAATCCGACTCTCCACCTTAGGCTTTAGTATGCCGTTGGTAGGGAACTTCAGCTCCTTTTGGCAGCAGGCGTTTGCGTCCACGTTGACGCCGACTGCTTAAAATGGACCGGCCTGCCTTTGTTTTCATGTGTGCCCGAAAACCAAACTGCCGCTTGCGCGCGCGTTTGGATGGTTGATAAGTACGTTTCATGAAAAAAGGAAATCGATGGGTAGCAGCGTGAAGACATTCTCACCTAGTGTCAACTTGGAAATCCCTTGGGTAAAAGAGAGATTTTTTAAGGAAACTTGTACTATTTCGGACATGAATTCAGATGGGGCAACATCTACTTGCAGAGACCATACGGGAAGAGCATGTTAACTCTGTCTGGAAGAAGGAGAGAACGGTAGGGACCAAGTGGGGCACAGAGCCTGGCCGGATAAAATAGCCCAAACCCTCCTACATTGTTTAGCCAACTCAATTAATACCTCCTCTCTCCTCCATTTCTCACTAATGCTGAGAAGCTACAATGCTGGTCACTCTATGGCGCGAAAAGAGAATTGGACACGCACCGTATAAATTATTCCTTCCCACCTTCTTCTTTCCCCCAGTAGAGTCCGCGCTGCACCGGTATGCCTTTAGGGCCAGGCAATCTGCAACCACTCCATTCTAGAAAATCCCCCTGATGTGCCTACCTTCCCTGGTCCTACTCCAACACCTTGAGCGATAAACTAGTGGCATGTCCAGCAAGCCCACTTTGCCTCCACATTGCAAAAGCCTTCACCTACTTGGAAATTTCCTATGCAGCCAGTGCAGAGAAAATCTCCGACCAGGACAGTCCGTGGGCCTGGAATTAACCTCCAGATGCCCAAGCACCATGACCCGGCGTCTCCTGGGGTGTCCAACAACACGAGCCTGCAAGCAAGAAGTAAGCTCCTTGCAAGCAGCCAATTGCTGCGGAGTTGGGGCATGTCTATTAAAGTCTCCTACCAGGCAAACCCCTATAGCAATATTATTCAAGTAGTCGCTTGCTACATGCCCACCATTGATCTGCTTCCTCCAGCGATTGCCCACCTCAATTTCTCCATTTCTAGAGAGCCTACCGTTGCCTATAACAAAGTGGTAGGCAAGTCCATTCTTCATCCGGCGCACTCGCCGATGATAAGCATCAAAAGCACGAGCGTTACCTCTCCGAGTTCCGCTATTGTGAATGATGATATACTTCCACCGGCCTCTCCTTACAGGTGCCCGATCAATAGCTCGGCGCACAGTTGGCGTTAAATATCGACGCTCCTTTCCGGAGCTCCTGGCACTTCCGGCAACTACAGGCTTCTGCTGAAAGATAGATTCGACAGTATGAGTAGTCGCGACCGTGGTACAAAGGCCATCTTTCTTCAAAGCTGATCGAATTCTAGGTCGAGGAGACACTCTAGGAGAAGCTGGTTGAGCTCTTAGCGCCTTCTCGGAAGAATCTGCTGGCCATCCAGCAGCTAAAACACTCCCCTTACGGAAATTTGGGCAAGGCTGTGTCGCCACTGCAGGCAGAGCAGTTAGTGGTAAAGGAACGTAAGCTGGGCCGCCTTTCCTGATTGTGAGAAAGAGCTCCTTCCTTTTTTGTTCGCTTAGGACCACCGGAGAGGACGCCGAAGGGACGCCCTGTCTAAAACTGGATGAAGCGTTCCCAGTCAGAAGAACTACCGCACCCAGGACAGGCACAAAAGACCCCACGAGCCTCCGAAAGCGAGAGGGCTGTCTTCTTAACTGGGGCGAGCAGTCTTTCATATCCTTAATTTCCTGTCGGGAAGAGCGACCTCTACGGGAAGTGGGCTGCCTCTCGTAAGGACACCTATGCAGAGACCAGAACCAACTGGGTTTGCAATCAATCATATAAACGCTCTGGCCATCGGTGGTATTTCCAATCTACTACCTCCCTTGTATGGGGGGACATACTAAACTGTCTCGAAAAGACTCACAACTAGGCAACCTTATATCTAGAAACTCTAGAAACTCGCAGCCGGATCTCCCCGCATTTTCAGAGAGAAGGCGGACCGACAGAGCGCAGGAGAAGCTAGGTCAGATACAATCTTTCAGCATTTCGGTTTCCTTCCATAAAGGACTCGGACAAGGTATAGCCCTTGTGCTGGAGCTATGCATAGACTTTTCCTTCTTTTCACCGAAGAACCTAGCAGTAGCCTAGAAACCCAACCAATATCCTCTTTTTTCTGTCCAAGCCGTACGAGAGTCCCAGTGAGTACACGAATCATTTTGTAGAGAAATCCCTCTCCCTCAAAGGTCAGCCGAACTTCCCCCCCAGAACAACGGCTAATTTGCACGGTGCGCAGTGTACGTACAGTATTGTCTGTGTTGTTGCTTCCATTAACCGCGAAGGATACAAAATTGTGTCGACCCTCGAAGAGGGTTACATTAGAACGTAATGCCCCGAAATCAAGAAAGTTGGGTACATGCCAAACACGGCCACGCTCTAGGGGGGGGAGCACTTCCGAGTTCCAAATACGGTATCGATAGATCTTGCCAATGGAAGCAAAGCGCGCATGAAAGCTGGAAGCAGTCTGTAACACTTTCAAAATCCGAACTGCCCCCGGAAGATTGGCATTTAGCGCCCGACGCCAGTCAGAAAGATCCATCCGCCCATCCGGTATATCTGCGTGAGCGCATTGTGCCAAGGCATGTACGCCAGCATCTGTTCTACTAGCTCCGTGAACGATAACACGCCTGCCAACGATCTTGAAAAACGCCCTTTCGACAACACCCTGGACCGTGTCCCCTTTTAGTTGGCTTTGCCATCCAAGAAACGGCGCTCCATCGTAACTGATAATTAACCTTAACCGCATAACAAGTGGGAGGATTACGTAGCCAGCTTTACAAAAGCATTTGGGCCTGCCACTCGCTCCATAGCAGACTTGCAGTCCCAGTTTTCCCGCTCCGTGCAAAGCCTGTCTGGCAGCAACGGTCGCCCATCGCTTACCCAAAATGAAGCGATCCCTAAGCGACGGCTTCAGCTGCCTAACTACCCTGCAGGGAGTCTATCATCCATACCAAAATTGGCAAGGGGAAGATACCTGTGTGGGAGCGCCAACGCACCTTCCCAAAATCTACTCTGAGCACCTCTTATTAGAATGCTTTTGCATGAAATCTTACCCTATGAAAATTTCCTTGCAAGGAAGAGAAAGCTTCTTTATATGGTGCCAGAATTAATTATGGCGAAGAAATCATGGCTTGAGCGAGACAAGCGCAAACTCAGAACGGTCCGGAAGTATTCTGCCTTGCGAGCCGAGCTTAAGGCCAAAAAGGACTATGTATCTTTGGCTCAGCTTCCCCGCGATGCTAGTCCGACTCGGTTGGTAAATCGATGTCAGATCACGGGCCGACGCCGTGCCTTTATTCGTAGATTTCGGCTATCTCGCATCACCTTTCGTGAGCTTGCCTCTGCTGGCCTTATTCCGGGGGTCACGAGGTCTAGTTGGTAGTGCGACTCCTGTTCATCACGAAACACCTCTGGGAGTATTGCGTGCTCTACTTGGATGTTTAGGTGTTCTCCAGAGCGCTGCCCCCCAAGGAAGTTCTCAAGAAGAACCTTCTGACCGGCTACAGCCGCCTCCTATTTTCTGTTAGACTCTCCTTCACCACCTCAATGCCCTCATGAATCCACCAGCTATTGCCCACCTACTTTCAGCGGATTCCACGGGAAGGACTGTCACAGAATGGGAGTTTCCGGATCTTATCTTTTTCAAGTTCTGTGCAATTTTCCTCCTTGTCCTTATAAACAGTTTCTTTGTCGCCTCAGAATTTGCCATCGTTAAGGTACGTTCCACACAGTTGGAAACCCTACTGGAAGGGGGCAATCGTGCAGCTCGAGAGGCAAAAAAGATCACCTCTAGCCTGGATGCTTACCTCTCTGCCACTCAATTGGGAATTACCATTGCAAGCCTAGCACTAGGTTGGATCGGTGAGCCATTTCTAGCCAGCATAATCGCCCCGCTCATTTACAAAGCAGGCATTCAAACGCCAGCAATGGTTCACAGTGCTTCAACTTTTTTTGGGCTCCTTACGGTTACTGTAGTACATATCGTCCTAGGAGAAATGACTCCCAAGTCTCTAGCTATTTGTAAAGCCTTGCCTATTACACTTTTTGTTAGTCGTCCTCTCCAATGGTTTTACTGGCTTTTTCGCCCTTTCATCCAACTACTAAACTGGCTATCCAACGCACTTCTGCGACATATTTTGCATATCCAACCTGCTAAAGGCTCCGAACTTGTCCACAGTGAGGAAGAGCTGCGCATGATTCTCTCTGAGAGTGAAAAATCCGAGGAGGTCACCTCTATGGGGAGGGAATTCCTCATTAACGTACTAGACCTGCGTAGGCGCGTGGTCAGGGACATCATGACACCCCGTGGGGACGTGGTCTACCTCGATGTCGAAGAGCCTTTCAATCAGGAAATACGTCGAGCCATCACTTCACGACACACTCGCCTTCCCCTTTGCCGCGGGCATCTAGACAACTCCTTTGGCCTTGTTCACATTAAGGACCTGCTTGCTTCGGTGTACGAGAATAAAACGGACTGGATGGCAATTCGTAGGGATCTTCTCCATGTCTCGGAAATAATGGGGCTAGAAAAACTTCTCCGCCTTTTTCTTAACAAACATGCACATCTGGCTGTCGCTGTGGATGAATATGGTGGTGCTGTAGGTATTGTCACTCTCGATAATGTCCTAGAAGAGATTGTTGGTTCCATCCAGGACGAATTTGATACTGGAAAAAAAGAATTTCAGAAAATCAGCGAACAAGAATTCACAGTAGACGGGATCCTTGCCCTTTACGAGCTCGCAGAAATGGCCAACCTTAACTTTGGAACCTCAGAGGTAAGTACCATCGGAGGATACATTACATCCGTACTTGGCCATATTCCTTTCAAAGGAGAAAATATCCGTATTGGTAACTACCTAGCCACAGTTATCGCTACAGATGGACGGCGTGTCTTGCGCATCCATTTCAAGAAGCTCCAATAGCCCAGTAATGTGTGAGTAATCTGATTCTCATTCCTTGCAGGAGTCAGTGAAAGTGGCTTGCTACTTTGATTGCCTTGCAATAGATTCCCCCTGGGCTTTCTTTCTTGTGCCAGAAGAAAGTCCGCCTGCTACTTACTGCTAGTCTTAAGCGGTGTGAACGGTATAGCTAGTTTTAGTGCAGATTGTGGATACGCAACATCTATGAAGCCAAACGGGAAGCCTTACTTTAAAAACCTCAAGTGCCGTGAGTGTGGCCGCCTCTATCCAAAAGAAGCGATACATGTCTGTGAGTTTGATTTTGGACCACTGGAGGTCGTCTATGACTATCAGGCGATCGGAGGAACTCTTAGTCATTCTCTCATTGAGAGTCGGCCACATTCTATGTGGCGTTACAAAGAGCTTCTTCCTATTGAAGGAGAGCCAACAGTTGGTATACAGGTAGGGTTTACACCATTGATCCGCGCTGTTCGATTAGCTGAATTCCTTGGTGTCAAGGAACTTTGGATTAAGAACGATAGTGTTAATTATCCAACTCTTTCCTTTAAGGATCGTGTAGTATCCGTAGCACTCTCCCGTGCTAAAGAACTTGGGTTCCAGGTGATTGCTTGTGCTTCAACAGGAAATCTCGCAAATTCAGTAGCTGCTCATGCTGCCGCAGCCGGCATGCAAAGCTATGTCTTTATTCCTCATAACCTGGAGCGGGGTAAAGTGCTTGCTTCCCTCGTCTACGGAACTCAAGTCGTCGGCATCCGAGGTTCATATGATCTCGTGAATCGGCTCTGTCTAGAAATCGTCGGAAAGTATGGATGGGGGTTTGTTAACGTTAATCTCCGCCCTTATTATGCTGAAGGCTCCAAGACGATAGGCTTTGAAATTCTAGAACAGCTCGGGTGGCGAATCCCTGACCACACAGTAGTTTGTATGGCTAGCGGCTCTTTACTTACTAAGGTCTATAAAGCATACCAAGAGGCTGCTCTCGTTGGACTGGTCAAGGAAGCGCCATTTTCTATCCACGGCGCACAGGCCACGGGTTGTTCTCCCATCAGTACAGCCTTTAGACAGAATACCGATACCGTTAGACCGGTTGCTCATCCTCAAACCATTGCAAAGTCCCTGGCTATTGGCACTCCGGCTGACGGCTACTACGCCATCCACGCCATGTGGAAGACCAGAGGGGGCTGCGAGGATGTCACTGATGAAGAAATCGTCCAGGGTATACAGTTTCTTGCAGAATACGAGGGCATCTTTGCTGAACCTGCAGGAGGTGTTACCATCGCTTGTACCAAGAAACTCATTGAAAACGGCAGCATTTTTCGCAATAGCACAATTGTCCTTTGCATCACTGGGAATGGACTGAAAACTCAGGAAGCTCTCGATGGAAAATCTAAGACGTTTCATGTCATCGACCCCTCTATCTCCGCGTTCGATAATTGTTTTATGTCAGGCTAACTCACAAATAGTTCTTTTCTGTACGCCTTGATTTTTGCAGTCTTCTCCTATGCCAATTTATATCCGTATCCCCACTCCGCTTCGTAAACTAACTGCGGAAGCAGATGTTGTTACCATGGAGGGAACTACCATCGCTGAGATCCTCATTCGACTCGATCAGACCTATCCGGGCATTGGAGAACGCATTTGCGATAAAGAGGGAAACATTCGCCGTTTTATTAACGTTTTTGTCAATGGTGAAGATATTCGGTTCCTCCAGGAAAAGGCTACACCCGTCACAGATGGGGATGAAGTCAGTATTCTACCTGCAATCGCTGGTGGATAGATTATGGAGGACCTTTCCAACTTACTAAAGCTTCAGACTTGGCGAGGGGGTTTTTGGGGCCTTTTCTTCCCCGGAAGAAAAGGTGTGGATGTGTCCCTGGGCCGGGTGTCTCCTCATACCCCTTTTAGGAGGGAGATATCGGAAAATCCGTCGCGGCCTAGCGCGGTGCTTATGCACCTGCACCCTAATGAGGGGAGTCTCTCCTCGTTCCCTTGAACAGAGGAGCATTCGCTTGTGGTCTCTCACCCTGGGCGGTGGGAAAAGGACATGGAGGTCTGCCTTTCAGAACTGAAAGGCATGTCTGGAGAGGGATTCTTCTTGAGGTGGTTGATCTGGTCTGCAGTGATATCACTTTGGCTCTTTCCCAGAAGAGGTTTCTGAAAGGCGCCGCCGGATTGGTAACTTCTTATCTCCCCTTCCCATTGGATAATGCGTCCGTTACTGGTATTTTGGTCCTAATTGATTTTTCTTGTTATTTCTGGCGTAAAATACGCCTCCCGATGGGATAAAGTGGTTTATCTATATAAACATGCGGCTAGTGTTTTCCTCCTGTCCACCATTTGGCTCTAACTCAAAGGATTAATTTTTTTCTATGGATATCTCGTCCCGCCTTAAAGAACTAGCTCCGTCTCTCACTCTTGCTATTGATAGTAAGTCTAAAGCTATGAAAGCCTCAGGCATCGACATTTATGGTTTTGGTACCGGCGAGCCTGACTTTGACACTCCAGAGCATATTAAGGCTGCTGCTGTTTCTGCTTTGGAGGAGGGATGCACTAAGTACACCACTAGTTCTGGGCTTTTTGAGCTACGCAAGGCCATTTCCGAAAAATTTCGGCTAGACAACCATCTAGAATACAACCCTGACAGTCAGATCGTAGTTAGCAACGGTGCCAAGCAATCCTGTTATAATGCCATCATGGCTTGCATTGAAGAAGGCGATGAAGTGATCATCCCGGCCCCCTATTGGTTGAGCTATCTGGAAATGGTTCGGCTAGCAGGCGGTATACCCGTTGTGGTTCCTACCAGAGAAGAAAGCGCATGGAAACTTACTGCTTCGGAGTTTGAGAACGCTATGACGCCTAAAACAAAAATGATCATTGTAAACTCGCCGGGTAATCCATCGGGCTCTGTCTATACCGTTGAAGAATTGCATGCAATTTCTAAAGTAGCTGTGGAAGAGGGAATTTATATTCTCTCGGATGAGATCTACGAGAAACTTATTTATGACGGCGCCGAGCATGTAAGCATCGCTTCGCTGACTTCAGAAGCATACGGACTAACTATCACTGTCAACGGCTTCAGTAAAGCCTATGCTATGACCGGTTGGCGTCTCGGCTATTTGGGAGCCCCTGAACCAATAGCCTGCGCAGTTGATTCCATACAAAGTCACAGCACTTCTAATCCTTGCTCCTTTTCTCAGAGAGGAGCTATCGCTGCATTGAAGGGCAGTCAGCAATGTGTAGCTGATATGCGGGAAGAGCTTAATCTCCGTAGAAAATATGTACTAAGCCGTATTTCTAAAATCCCTCGGGTGACAACCGTTATACCTCGAGGTGCTTTTTATGTGCTTATCAACATTGGTCAACTAGGATTAGGTTCTCAAAATTTTGTAGATCGCCTGCTAAGTAAGACAAATGTCGTTGCAATTCCAGGAATTGCCTTTGGAAATGATCGAACTATCCGGATTAGCTATGCTGCCAGTATGGATATAATTAAAACAGGATTGGATCGTTTTGAGGAGTTCTGTCAGATGGTCTAAGTACTTTTCGGGATTGGCCATAAAGGAAGCTAAATAACAGGCATGATCAATCGTCGATTTAAAAGGGTGAAGGGTGAAACTGTTCTCAGCTTTTAAAGCTTCTAGTAGCAATCAGCCGAAGCCCCTCCAAGGTTAACTTCGGATTGACGGTGTCGAAGAGCGATAAACGACTACCGATTAGTTTAGCATCGCCACCAGTTGCAATGATAGATGGGGTAAGTCCTTCGCTGAAGACTTCGTGACAGATTTGAAAGAGAATTTCCTGAATCAGACCTCGATAGCCAATCACAGCGCCAGAACGTATGGCTTCCTCACTAGACTTTCCCAAGACAGAACGTGGCTCACACAATCGTACCCGAGGCAATAGGGCGGTTCTTTGGTGGAGGTACTCGCTAAATACAGTAAGTCCTGGTGCAATGACTCCACCCACATAATTTCCGGCCGTAGAGAGCACATCAAAAGTCACAGCCGTCCCGAAGTCTACCACAATAGCTGGAATTCTGTAAAGTGCGACGCAGGCAACGGCATTTGCAAGCCGATCGGCTCCAATGTGTCTTGGATGAGGATAGTCGATACCGATACCTAAGTTAACTTCTGGGTCCACCCAGAGAATGGGGACAGACAGAGCGCTAGCAACCACTAGATTTCGAGAAGGTACAACTGATGCTATGACCGTATGGGTAAAGGACCAATTAGCAATAATAGCTTTAAGGCGATACGCTGTCAGTTTAGCCGTGGCAATGCGACGGATTGTCTTTAGTCGCCTCATGGAACTCAAAGCAATTTTTGTAAATGTGTTACTAATGTCTATCAACAAATAGCATAAGGAAGGATCATGCATGAATAATGTAGCTATCACCATAGCATCTGTTTAGCCTCCGTTGCTACAAAGATAGAAATGATAACTACAAATTCTACCTCTTTAGAGAGGATCCCATAAGAGGTAAGTAGCCAAATAAAAAACTGACGATGCTGACTGTTAGTTGTGTGATTCCTTAATGGGTCGCAGAAGCTAGCAGGCAGTAAGAATGCAACAATCCAGCGGAAGGAGGGGCAGTTGTAAGCCGGATTCTGTACAACAGCTCCCCAGCCCTAGCCAAGGTGCTGATGCGATGACCATTTCTCTGTTTTGTCCAGCAGGACAAAACCCCGACCTCTGTCAGGTGCGACCTAATACCCGGAGTTTCTAAGGGAATGACCCTCATCGGGCAGGCGACCCATCCTCCTATTTCGTCTTGCACCGCATGGGGTTTTTCGTACCCCCTTGCTTACGCTCGGGGTGGTGGGCTCTTACCCCGCCTTTTCACCATTTCCAGACGAGTTGAGTACGGCCCTAAGAAGCCCCCAACAGGCTGGTTGTCTATTCTCTGTGATACTCTCCGTCGCGTAGAACTTGCGTACTACACTCCCATGCGCTTCTCTTTGCATGGCATGCTGCCTTTTGGTGTCCGGACTTTCCTCTTCATCAACTCAGAGATAAAGCGGCCATCCCCTGCCCGCCCTTCCTGCAGGGAAGATAGGGAAAAAGGAGGCTAGTGACAATCAAAATACTTTAAATATATTGACGCCGCTCAAATTGGTAGTGAATTTCTTCTATCACTTGCCTCAAAGTGTTCTCAAAGGACACTTGTTGTCTCGCCATTGATAAATATTCGTCGTGGAGACCATTGAATTTCATAGGCCAAGGAATCTCGATTGGCCACGTGCAGCAGCACTTCTCTATGGGGATTGGGGAACAAGTAAGGCCTATGTACTAGGCTTGGCATTTGTAACATCTGGATTCTCCTCTTTGCCAATTATTCTGGCTGTGTGTAGTTTAACAGCGCTTGTGGGTGCCAATTATGTGGTAATCTGTCGGTGTTTTCCAGAAGGAGGTGGAGTATATTCCTCGGCCCGGAGTCAGTCCCGTCTGCTTGCAATAATTGGAGCACTCCTCTTGGTTGCTGACTTAACGGTAACGGCGGCCCTAAGCGGATGGGCAGCGTTGAGTTATCTAGAAGTGCCAAGTCAGTACGTTCTTGCTGGGACCATTACCGTGATTTTGACCGTTGGAATCCTTAACTATTTTGGCCCTCGCCCTAGTGGGAGTTTGGCCGTGATCCTTGCTGCTCCTACCATTCTAGTGGTGGTGGTGACTTTTTTGCTAAGCGTACCTTACCTCTCTATGCAACTACCTATCCACAAAATGGGGATAGAGCGCACCTGGAGTTCCTTTGTGAGTGTTATTCTCGCTCTGAGCGGTGTAGAGGCTATCGCGAATCTAACAGGGATCCTAAAGCTAGACAAGGGCTCGTCTATAGCTAGACCGCAAATTGGTAGAACAGCCTTCAAGGCAATTCTGCCAGTTGCTATTGAGGTAAGTGTAGGAACCGCTTTGTTAGGTTGGGCGATGCTTTCCATACCGGAGGAACTTTCTCAGGAAATGTTCAGACGGGGGGAAGATATGATTCGCTTTATAGCTGAGTTTTACGGAGGGTTAGCGTTGGGGGCTACATTTTCCAAGATCTATGGGTTTGCGGTAGGTATCATTTTTTCTCTCCTTTTGTTTAGTGCCGTGAATACGGCAGTAACTGCTCTTATCGGTTTACTCTTTATAACCGCGAGAGATGGGGAAATGCCACGGGCTTTTCTGCGTTTAAATTCTCATGGAGTGCCCATTGCCCCCTTGGCAATTGCGGTTGCTCTCCCTTGTCTAGTCCTAATTTCCACTAATAGCTTTGAGGCCTTAGCTGGGCTCTACGCAATTGGAGTGGTGGGTGCTATCTGTGTGAACTTGGGATCGTGCTCCTTAAACTGGAACCTAACAATGAATCTTTCCGAGCGATGGATCATGTTTATTACCTTTTTGGTATTGGTTGCCGTCGAGCTCACATTAGCTCGAACCAAACCTGATGCGCTCTTTTTTGTCCTTTGTGTCTTAGTTGTAGGACTTTCCCTACGGGCCTATGTACAGAAGCTTTCTGGGTTGCGCACGGTAACAATATCTAGGGAGATAGCGGACATTGCCGAGTCAGAGGAAATTGAAAAAGTGCTACGATTCCGGGCCGCTTCTCAAAGGATTTTAGTTTGTTTACGTGGAGTAACATCGGCATTAGAGTTTGCCTTCGATGAAGCATTGCTACGTCGTGCTGAACTCTATGTACTCTATGTACGGGAGGTGGTAGTGCTATATCCAGGAATGCACACAGCCCCTTCACGTTGGGAGGAGGATCCTCAGGCAAGCGTTATCCTTAACACTGCCCTTGGCATGGGTAAAGAGCGTGGCATCTCGGTGGTACCTGTCTTTGCCAGTGCTGCTGCCCCAGCCGGAATCATTGTGGATTTGGCAGCAACTCTGGGGGCAGATTTCCTCATCTTAGGCTCTTCCAATCGCTCTACTATGGACAAAGTCCTCAAGGGTAACGTGGCCTCACAAGTCGCCGCTAACCTTCCCGACAGCATTCCGATTCTCATCTACGGTTAGCTTCGTACCAACCTTACTGCAGCCACTTGATGCTACATCCAATGCTGGGTATTTGCCTTTCAGGTATGGGCTTGTCTGCCAGGGTAGCTTCCAGGGCTACACGTAAGTTCTCCCCAGTAACTGGTAGGCCATTGCTTGGAGTGCTTTCATCCAGACAGCCGTGATAAACCAGCTGTCCTTTGGAATTAAATAGGAAAAAATCCGGTGTGCACACAGCGGCAAATGCCTTAGCAACTTCTTGGGATTGATCAAAAAGCAATGGGAAGGGAAAGGCATGCTCAATGGCCATTTGTCGAAGCATAGCTGGTGCATCCTCAGGGTATTTCTCGCCATCATTGGAGCTAATTGCTATGAAGGCAGCTCCACGAGACTGGTAATCTGAAGCAAGCCGTATAAGCTCCTTTAACACATGGGCAACGTAGGGGCAATGCCGACAGACAAACATGATCAAAACGGCCCTTTTACCACAAACTTCTTGATGAGAAACAAGTGTGCCTCTCACAACGTCTGGAAGTGCAAAGGAAGGCAGAAAGTGACCGATAGGTATGGAGTCATTAGCAATGGTAGGCATGAGAGGAGGGTGCCAAAAAAAGGAGAAGGACTCAACTCTTTCATTAAGAGGTTTTGTTGAGTGTTGACCTGAAAGGAGTGTTTGGCTAGGCAAGCGGTTGTGACGTACCTTATCCATCCAGTTCATATCAACAGAAACCGACATTCTCTTGGCCAGTTCTCTCCGGAAGAAGTGTCTGCTGGTTTAGCATCCGGACGTTTTCTTCCGACTGACTTAGGCTGGACCGCAGGAATGGAGGCTTGGGAACCGCTTTCTGAATTTCAGGATTTACCCCCCCCGCCTCCGTTACAGGAATTAGGAACGTCTCCCCCTGCGTTTTTATTACTTGAACCCCTGTGGGAAAAAAGGCATGAGGTCGGCATTCTACAAGCATTGTTCCAAACTATTAGAGGGATCCTGGTAAATCCTGCCGAGGTTTTCTCAAAAATGCCTACTAGGGGTGACTATCTTTCCCCTCTCCTTTACGTTATCACCTTAACGGTGGGAGTGGGGGTCTGTACCCTACCCTACAGTACACTTTATGCGGCGGTGTTTAGGAGATTGGTACGTAGTTTTCCTGGTGTTAATACACTGAATATGAGCTTCTTTGAGGTAGACTCTCTTAGCTTGGCAAGCATTGCGATGGCGATCACGCTTATGCCAGTCCTGGCCACGCTGGGTAGTTTACTCCGCGCGGGCTTCTTGCACCTTGTTTTGTACCTTGTAGGCGGCGCGAACAAGGGGTTTGAGTCTACGTTTCGAATTATCTGCTATTCAGATGCTACAGCCGCCATTTTTCGCCTGCTTCCATTCTTGGGAATTCTAGTTACCTTTGTGCTTGACATTTTATTGCTGATCATAGGTCTCAAGAAAGTTAACCAGATTGAGGGATGGCGTGCCGCCTTGACGGTTCTCTTCCTGCCTTTCTGTTTCTTTGTCAGTATTGGGGCAGGTATCTTGTTTCTGGCTTTTTCCTTAGCATCAAAGTTGCAGTAGATTTTTACTGATGAAGTTCATGTGAACAGTCGGGCCCTCGTGTATCGCAACGTATTTCCCTATGAGGTAGTAGGCCCCTAGCGTGCCTAAGTAAGCGCCTTCTATTTCGTTTCAGTTATCCTCCCTTGTTTAATCTTAGATAGAGAAACCCTGCCTGGTTATGGTGCCTGATGGGAGAGCATAGAGGAGGGAGTTAGTTGATTTTATCTGCGGGATGGCCTGCAGCTTGCTGCAGGAATGTAGAATAGCCCCTTGTGACCGCATCGGTCCTTGCCTGTTTTCCCTCTATCAGGCTAGATCTGGAGTAGAAATTGAATGGAACAATACCATCGACTCCTCCGTTTAGTTCTCAAAAAAGGAAAGTGGAGATTGGACCGCACAAACACTGGTACCCTTTCCGTCTTTGGCGTGCAGGAACGGTTTGATCTGCGGGAGTTCTTTCCCCTTCTTACCACAAAGAGGATGCATGTGCGCTCAATTATCTATGAACTTCTCTGGTTCCTTAGAGGAGATACCAACGTCCGATATCTAAACAAGAATCGAGTAACCATCTGGGACAAGTGGGCTGATGTTAACGGGAGTTTAGGGCGTATTTACGGAGCCCAGTGGCGTAGTTGGCGTACCCCGGAAGGGACAGCTATCGACCAGATACAGTCGGTGATTGACCAAATTCGCGCCAACCCAAGTAGTCGACGCTTGGTAGTATCCGCCTGGAATGCTGGTGAACTTGATCAAATGGCCTTGGCTCCCTGTCATACCCTTTTTCAATTTTATGTTCAAGATGGTGAGATATCTTGCCATCTCTATCAGAGGAGCGCAGACCTCTTTCTCGGAGTTCCATTTAATATTGCCTCCTACTCATTGCTGACACTTATGGTAGCGCAGGTATGCAATCTTCGCCCTCTAGAGCTAGTCCATACCTTCGGAGATCTGCACCTTTATCAAAGTCATTTGGAACAGGCATATCTCCAGCTCCGACGGGACTGCAGGATTTTGCCTCAAATGCGTCTTAATCCTAACGTACATGAGATTGACGCATTTCGCTTTAGAGATTTTTACCTCGTTGGGTACCATCCGCATCCTACTATTAAAGCTCCTGTCTCAGTATGAAAGCTATTGTTGCAATAGCAGAAAATCGCATCATCGGGTACAGGGGGGGAATTCCTTGGAAACTTCCAGAGGACCTAAGATTTTTTCGGGAAATTACATGGGGTACTACTGTGATCATGGGCCGCAAAACGTATGATTCCATTGGGCATCCTCTGCCAGGAAGGCTAAATGTTGTTCTCACACGCAAAAGATTTAAAGCGGCGGGAGATGGGGTGCTCTGCTTCTCTGATCTGAAGGCGGCTGTTCGATTATGCAAGCAAGCAGAAAAAAAAGGTGGGAGAGAAGTGTTTGTGGTTGGGGGAGCGTGTATCTATCAAGCTCTGCTGCCGTTCTGCAGCGAGATCCTTATTACCCACGTGAAGGGTTATGATTCTTTGGAGGGAGACACCTTTTTTCCACCCTTTGAGAAGGAGTTTAGTACGAAGGCATTTATTCGAGAAAACAGGCAAATGCGAATTATACGCTACCTAAGGGGGGCATGCCAGAGGTGAGGCGGACCGAGAAGAAGAATCCACATGGATCGTAGCGGAATTTGGTCATACTACACTATTTCCTGCCACTTTTTACGTTCTTAGTGGTCCCCCTTTCTCCACATAGAAGCAGATCCAACTTTATGATACCATCAATTCCATTCTGAGCGAGACTACAGGCTAGGCAGCAGAAAACACCCATCAGTAAGAAGAACACGCCAGATGTGCTGTATCCTATGGTCAGACCAAGGGCTCTCCAAGAGCTCCTATCGCGAAAGACAAGAGGGAAGCAAAAAGAACTATCCCCCTAGACAAACATCCTCCACACTTACCATGAGCCTGGTAGAGTTTCGTGGTAAGCCTCAAGAAGAGAAGAAGCGATCCTACTGCACCGAGAAGGACTTGAACCTTCAACCAATTGATTAAGAGTCAACTGCTCTGCCGTTGAGCTACCGGTGCATAAGGGAAACGCACATACTCCGAAATGCTACCTTGTAGTAGTAGTCAAAGTCTCAGAGCAAGGACTTTTTCTAAAAAACTCTTTCCCCATACACCCATACGCTAGACAGAAAGCGACGAACAAAAAGCTGTACCTCTTATCCTACTTTCCTTACCTTCGTTTATAGTGGAGGATGGGGCTTGGTGTCCCACGACGTAATGTGCTAATGTACTACTCATGGCAGACTTGCACAGCGACCTAAAGGACCTAAAGACTCAAGAGTACGGATGGAGACAGATCGATAGGCTAGAGGGATTAGAGTCCGTACGCAAACGGCCTGGCATGTATATCGGCGACCCTGACGAACGTGGGTTGCACCATTGTGTTTTTGAGGTCCTTGACAACTCTATCGACGAGCATCTTGCGGGGTTCTGCACTCGGATTGAGGTCTCCATCCGCAGCGATGGGTCAGTATCTATCTGTGACAATGGTCGTGGTATTCCAATAGAGCGTCACCCAAAGTGGCAAATGCCCGTCTTGGAGCTTGTCCTTACCAATCTCCATGCAGGTGGTAAGTTTGGTCAGGGGGCGTATAGGTATAGTGGTGGTCTACATGGTGTGGGGGCTAAATGTGTTAATGCGCTTTCTGAATGGTTTAAAGTGGACGTTCTAAGAGATGGCAAGGTGTACCGTATGGCCTTTGAACGCGGTAAAACTATGCAACAGTTGACGGTTCTCGGAGATCTTAAAGATAGGGGGCAAACTGGAACAGTAGTTTCATTTTTGCCTGATCCAGAAATTTTTATAACTACTACAGAGTTTAAGTATGAACGACTGGCCGTGCGTTTACGTGAACTTGCTTTCCTTAATCCTGGCATTGAAATTTCCCTCTCCGACGAGAGGGAAGATGAAGTCCGAAAACCTCGCTCTGAGACATTCCTTTACAAAAACGGCATAAGTGAATTCGTCCGTCAGCTTGGAGAGAATAAGCAGCTTCTCCATCCAAACCCTATTGCTGTTTCTGGTCGACGCGGAGATGTTTTTGTGGATGCAGTCCTACAGTATAATGACTCCTACTCGGACCAAATTCTCTGCTTCAGTAATTCAATTTCCAACCCGGATGGTGGAACACACTTAACCGGATTTCGCACGGCGCTTACACGGGCTGTCAATCAATACGTGAAAGCCAACAACCTACTTAAAGAGAGGAGTTTTTTTTTAAGTGGTGATGATGTCCGTGAAGGGCTCATTTGCATCTTGAGCGTTAAGCTGACCAATCCAAGATTTGAATCTCAAACCAAAGTCAAACTCGTTAATACTGAGGTAGAAGGAATTGTCCATTCCGTCATATATGAAGGGTTGATGGGCTACTTTGATGAAGCTCCTACAGTCGCTAGGTGGATCGTGGAAAAATGCCTAATGGCCGCGCGAGCCAGAGATGCAGCAAGACGGGCCAGGGAAACTGTTCGTAAGGGCATTCTTACTGGAGGAGGGTTGCCCGGTAAACTCTCCGATTGTTCAGAACGGGATCCTTCCCTTACCGAACTTTACATCGTTGAGGGGGATTCCGCTGGAGGATCTGCTAAGCAGGGTAGGGATCGTCGCTATCAGGCTATTCTCCCTATCCGCGGTAAGCTAATTAACGTCGAGAAGGCCCGCCTAGATAGGGTCCTTCAAAATACTGAAATCCAGGCTGTGATTACCGCAATTGGAACAGGCATTGGAGTCGGAGAGGGGGAGGGATTTTTCAACTTGGGGAAGCTTCGTTATGGACGTATTATCATCATGACTGATGCCGATGTGGATGGTTCCCATATTAGGGCTCTACTGCTCACATTCTTTTTTCGCCAGATGCAAGAGCTGGTACGCCGCGGCTACGTTTATATCGCTCAGCCTCCCCTCTATCAAATTAAGCGTAAGAGGCATGAGGAGTACGTGGAAGACGATGTCCAGCTTAATCGTATTCTCCTTACACTTGGTGCTGAGGAAGTGCGTCTTGTGGATTTGGCAGATAACAATAGGGAATTTACGCAGCCCCAGCTTAAGGAAATTCTAGCGCTATTGGAACGCCTAGAAAGGCACGGAAATACTCTTCGAAAGCTTGGTGGAGACTTTGGGGCTTACCTCGCATCGATGCACCCTCAAAGAGGGACTCTCCCCACACATCTAGTACAAATTCGCGACGGAAACAATGAAACCGTTAGGTTTTTCCACGATGAAGAGGAATTGAGGGACTTCGCAGCCACCAATCAGGATCTAGCGCTTTTTGAGGAAAAAGTAGAAACAAACAATGGGGTAGGATTGGTTTCTGGAAATCAGCACCATCGCCGCTGCCGGTTGATGACAATCCATGAGTCCGCTGGAGTTGAAAAGCTTATCCGTGAATTGTTTAAATGGGGTTTTCGTGCTGAGCACTACTCAGTCCAAAAAAACCCCATTTTCATCCTAGCGGAAGGTACTGTAGGAGACCGACAAATTCACCATGCAATATTCGCGATTCCTCGCATCTTGGAGCTCGTTATGGAAATTGGCAGAAGAGGTGTCCAAATCAAGCGGTTTAAAGGATTGGGAGAGATGAATGCTAGAGAGCTCTTTGAGACCACAATGAATCCTGGAAAACGTAGGCTCCTAAAGGTTCGGTTGGATGAAACCAACGCGGTGGAAGCAGATAAAACATTTACCATTTTAATGGGGGAGATGGTAGAGCCACGGAGGCATTTTATTGAGGACAATGCTCTAAATGTCCGCAACCTGGATATCTGAATTTGATGTATACACAGAACGGGAAGGCCGAATTAGTAGATGTAGTTGAGGAGATGTCGCGATCTTTTCTCGACTACTCTATGTCTGTTATTATTTCTAGAGCTCTTCCGGACGCTCGTGACGGTTTGAAGCCTGCTCAACGGCGTATCCTTAACGCCATGTATGACCTGCGGCTCTTCCCGAGTCACCAGCATGTTAAGTGTGCGAAGATCTGTGGTGACACAAGTGGGAACTACCATCCGCATGGCGAAATGGTAATTTACCCAACACTTGTTCATATGGCCCAGCGTTGGGCCATGCGGGAGAGGTTAGTGGAAGGGCAAGGTAATTTTGGGTCGGTGGAAGGCGATCCCCCAGCTGCGATGCGCTATACGGAAGCGCGCCTAACGCCTCTTGGGGCAGCCCTCATGGATGACATATTCCAAGAAACGGTAGACTTTGTTCCCAACTATGACGGGCGCCTGACCGAACCAACAGTCTTCCCAGCTGCATTCCCAAACCTGCTGGTCAATGGCAGCATGGGGATCGCCGTTGGTATGGCAACGAGCATCCCGCCCCATAATCTCGGGGAAGCAATTGAGGCTACCTGCGCCATGATTACCAATCCTGATATTACGATCGACGAATTGTCAACCCATATCAGAGGGCCTGATTTTCCTACTGGCTGTCAGATTTATGGCACTTCCGGAATCCGGCAATATTTTAAAACCGGGCGTGGCTCGGTTAAGGTGCGAGGAAAGGCTGGGGTTGAGGAAATTAAGGGCGGTCGTGAGCAGATCGTAATCACAGAAATTCCCTACAATGTTAACCGTGCCGCTTTTGTCGAGCGCATCGCTCAGCTTGTTAGCCAGAAGGTGATCACAGAGATCAGTGCAGTGCGAGATGAGTCAGACGAAAATACTCGCGTGGTTGTCGAGCTAAAACGGGACACAGTGCCAAAGGTTGTTATTAATCACCTCTTTAAATACACTCAGCTGGAGACATCTTTTCCTGTGTACATGTTGGCTATTGATCATGGCCAACCAAAGTTACTCTCCCTGAAGGAAGTAATACAGTGTTACACCGAGCATCGGCGCGAGGTGGTTTTAAGGCGCACGCGTTTTCTACTTCGTCAAGCAGAAGAACGTGCAGAAAAACTTGAAGGCTACCTCATAGCGCTTGCTCACCTGGATGATTTTGTTCGCATTGCTCGAGAAGCTACTTACAGGGAGGAAGCCAAGACCCGCCTTATGGCATATAAACTGGCACAGGACCGAGTACAATCCATTGGCATTTGCATTCGAAGTGTAGCCCGCCTAATCAATGGGAGCTATCCCTTTAGCGCAACGCAGGCGGACTCAGTCCTAGAATTACGTCTCTATCAACTTACTAGTCTTGAGCAAGAAAAGATCAAGGGAGAGTATCAGGAACTTCTAGAAAATATTGAGGATCTGAAGAACATTCAGGCTAGCGAATCCCGTGTGTTGAGTATCATTCGGTCTGAATTGCGTGCTGTCCAGAAGCAATACGCTACTGCCCGTCTTACTGGAATTGTATCTGAAGAAAGTGAAATCCACATCGAGGATCTCATTGTCAATGAGGGATGCATCATCACGGTAACCTATGGTGGCTTTATTAAGCGTACGCCTGTGAGCGCCTATCGCGCCCAGCGTCGTGGTGGAAAAGGAGTTATCGGCATGGCTACGCGGGATACTGTGGGTAGCGGTCAGGAAGGAGATTTCGTCGAACATTTATTTACAGCCAGCACTCATGATTATCTGATGTTCTTCACCAAGACAGGGCGATGCTATGTCGAGAAGGTGTATGAGATACCAGAGATGGGACGTGCCTCCAAGGGACGCTCCGTTGCCAATCTTCTTAACCTCCAGCCTGGAGAGAGTATCGCTGCTACACTGCGAATTCAGTCTAAGACCATAAATTCTGGTGCCGTAGCAGTAGATCTCACTTGGAACGCTTCCCTATACATCCTCTTTGCCACAGAAAGTGGTATCGTCAAGAAGTCTAACCTTGTCAATTTTTCCAACGTCCGTAAGGGGGGAATTATTGCAATCAGGATTGAACCAGGAAACCAGTTAATCGATGCTGTGCTTACCACCGGTGATAGCGAGGTGATCCTTGTTACTCGTAGGGGAATGAGCATCCGTTTCCATGAGGAGGAATTAAGGGATCAAGGACGTGATACAGTCGGAGTTCTGGGTATTCGGTTAGAAGAGGGAGATGCTGTGGTTGGCGTCGCTATCGTCCGACCTAGCGCCACGCTACTTGTTGCTGGGGAAAATGGAATCGGAAAGCGCACCCCTTTCCGTGATTATCGGCTGCAATCCCGTGGCGGTAAAGGAGTCATTACGATGAAGACCGGAGATAAAACAGGCTATGTAGTGGGTGCACTTGCCGTCAATGATCGAGACGAGTTAATGTTGATCACCACGGGGGGCCAGTTAGTCCGCACCCATATCCTGGGAATTCGTGAGGCTGGGCGTAACACCATTGGAGTAAAGTTGATTAATCTGCAGGCGAAAGAGAAGCTACAGGCGATAGCTCCCGTCGTGAGTCAAACGACTGACGAGGGTCCAGCTCCGGGGGAGGTATAACGTTTCCGCTCTGTCTAGGGAAAATCCTCCTGTCCACACTACGCATTGTTTTGCCTTTTCACCAATGTTATACGATTGAAGCCTGCCCTAATTGCCTTCCTACTTCTCGTGCTGAGGGGAGATATTTTTGCCGACGGAGGTACCGTGCAGATTTCCAAAAAAGCCGGCCCATTTCGGATCACCGTTTTTACTACTTCCGCCATTGTACGCGCAGGATTAGAGGATGTTAGCGTATTGGTGCAGAACCACTTTACTCATCAGCCTTTGTTAAATGCTAAAGTCTGTCTTTCATTTCAGCGTCTAGACAAACATCCGGCAACTATCGCAGAGATCTGGACGCCTCCCTGTTGTCGGACAAAACCTAATCTAGCTAGGTACCAGGCTACTCATACGGCGGCAACGAACAAACTGTTATACGCCGTCACGACAGTTTTTCCGGCAGCTGGTAAGTGGGAAGTGCAAGTGGAGGTATTGTCTAACGGTGCACGAGGCTTAGTAAATGGAATACTATATGTAGCACCACCTGCTTCCCCTCTGCTTAGTTATTGGCCTCTCTTTCTCCTCCCAATAATTGCTATCGTTGGTTACGTAATGCATTACCGATTATGTTCTGCTCGTGCCCATAAAAAGCCGTAGTCTGTTCGTGTAGACGCAATCTGTGAAGTTTCCTGGATTGCATGTTGTGCAAGGTGCATACCTGACTTTTTTCAACGAGGTTATTGCGTCCTTTTCTAGAGTCAGTGGTAACAATACCTGCGGAACAATAGCGGGTAGGGGAAATACAGCTAGGTTATACCCCTTTATGTGCTTGCCAGCTGATGTGGCTTGAATAAGGACGGAATGTTGCTTACGTAATTTACTTCGTTTCTTCCACCTTTAGTGGCTGCAGAATGCCAAGAGTACATAGTCGATGTGTTTAGTTGATGTCTGAACGAAAAGTGAATTTAATTGATGCGATCTGTAGGTTAACCATGAGAGATTTTCGGTGGATCATGCTTGCCGTGATAACGGCGTTGCTTTTTGCCTGCGGAAGGATGACAAGCCAAATGAATTCCGTGGGTCGGAACCGGTCTGGTGGGGATGGTACCGTGGGTTTTTCGAGTGCTATCGAGCGGGATAGGCAGCTCATAGAGAGCAGATCTTCTCCCAATGCTCAAAGCAATGGAGGCTCGGTAGAATCTCCTCCTAGGATCCGACCACCCTCCGAGACTGCTGACAGCAACAGTCAGCAGGCTGCTACACACTTCCCCTCCAACCTCCTTAGTGCTACAAGGGCGTCGCAGGAGATTCCTTATGCAGCTCCAGTACCCGGCAAAAAGGGTCTGGTAACCAGCCCACATGCACCTTACGCAGGATATGTAGATGTTCGTGGTTATCCACCTGGACAGGAGGTAAAATGCCCTTATACAGGCAAACTTTTCCGCGTCCCCTAAAGACAGTGGCTATTCTAGCTCCTGGACTCATTGGAGGATCACTGGCCTTGGCATTAGCCCGAGGGGGAGAGTGGAAGATCCACGTTTGGGCTCGAGAAGAGACATCTCTTCGAAAAGCAAAGATGTTGCTTCAGCCGCTGAAGGCGTCTTTACAGTTTGAGGAGGTCATTCCTGGTGCCAAGGTGATAGTTCTCTGCTCCCCCGTTTCTGCTATGGGGAGATTGGCTAGGAAAATCCAGCCCTTTCTTGACGTAGATGCAGTGGTCACTGATGTCGGGAGTATCAAGGTTTTTGTCATGCGTGAATTAGTTCCCATTTTAGGAGATCGTTTTTTGGGAGGGCATCCAATGGCTGGTTCTGAGCAAAGTGGCTTAGAGGCAGCCCGATGGGATCTCTTCCTGCAAGCTCCGTGTATTTTAACACCGTTGAGCCCTGTCCATCACCCTACAGTCGTCTCACACCTAGAAAAGGTACGTAACTTATGGACCTCCGCAGGAGCCCGAATTTTTGAAATGACACCGGAGCAGCACGATACAGCTGTGGCGTTTGTTAGTCATCTGCCGCATGTCGCCGCCGTCGCTCTTGTAAGCACTGTTTGTTCTCAGCCTCTATCCCTGCAAGAAATCGCCGGCGGAGGATATCGAGATGCAACGCGCGTTGCACAAGGGTCTGCGGATCTATGGTTAGATGTGCTACTAGAAAATCGGGAGGCCATCTTGGCGGCCCTTTGCCACTACGATAACCAGCTCCAAACCCTTTCTCATCTCCTGAAAATGTCAGATACAGACGGCCTGTACAATTTTCTTGAGAAAGCGAGCGTAGCTAGGTCTCTACTCAAGAATTGAAGCCATGCTGAAAATTAAACGTGGTGCGCCCACCCATAATACAATCACGGTACCCGGGGACAAAAGTATCTCTCATCGAGTGTTAATGCTTACTGCTCTCTCTGACGGGGCTTGTGAGATTACGAATCTGCTTTGTGGGGAGGACTGCCTCCACACGGTGGAGGCTCTACGCGGGCTAGGGGTTTCCATTGAACTGTTCCCTGAGCACTGTTCCGCTGTGGTCCATGGATGTAGTGGGAAACTTCGTGCTCCAAAAGGAGATATTCATTGTGGCAACTCTGGCACCACTATGCGGTTACTTGCTGGCATCCTGGCCGCTCAACCATTCTGTTCTCGACTCGTTGGGGATCCTTCCCTTTCAAGACGCCCAATGAAGCGTATCATAGAACCCCTGTCGCTTATGGGGGCAAAATTGTCAGCAGAAGGGAACAATTTTCCACCCCTCTTGGTTGAAGGGAAGCCACTGCAGCCTATCACTTACCAAATGCCAGTGGCTAGCGCACAGGTTAAGAGTGCCATCCTTCTAGCTGGACTATTTGCCCAAGGAAAAAGCACTGTAATTGAATACGCACGAAGCCGTGACCATACAGAGCGCATGTTGCAGGACTTCGCAGTTGCTATCCAAAGACATGGGAGAGAGATTTCATTAAAAGGGCCGTCTGTTCCACAGGCTCGCAACTTTTGCATCCCTGGGGATATTTCGAGCGCATCGTTTTGGACAGTGGCCGTAGCAGCTCAACCTGGAGCGAATCTCCTCATTGAGAATGTGGGGTTAAATCCATCTCGTAGAGCTGTCCTGGATATTTTATCCCGAATGGGAGCGTGCATTCGGGAAACGTCAATAGGGCAAGTAGAGATTGGAGAACCATCTGGTTCTCTTGAAATTACTGGAACGCAACTGCGTGCAACCACTATCCAGGGTGAGGAAATCTCCAACGCAATTGATGAAATACCTATTATTGCAGTAGCTGGAGCACTCGCTCAAGGGAAGACTGTTATCCGTAACGCACAGGAGCTAAGAGTAAAAGAAACTGATCGCATTACTGCCTTAACGGCTAATTTACGAGCTATGGGTGTGGGGATTATAGAGCATGAGGATGGCATGGAAATTCAAGGCAGAGATTCCCTTATAGGGACGCATGTAAAGAGCTTTGGCGACCATCGGATTGCAATGGCATTCTCTATAGCTGGCTTATTTGCTACAGGAGAAACTGTTATTGAAGACACAAGTTGTATTGCAACTTCCTATCCGGGTTTTGAGAAGACCTTACAGCGGTTTTCAAAAGGCATAGTAATCTGTTAGTCCTAAGTTAAGACTGATGGAGTAAAAACTTGCTATGGGTTTTGTGTGTATGGATAATCACCCAGTCGTTTCTATTGATGGCCCAGCGGCGGTGGGGAAGAGCACTGTTTCGCGAGCAGTAGCGCGACACCTGGGATTTATGTTTGTCAGCTCTGGCGAACTTTACAGAGCAGTCACTTGGACGGCATTAGAATCAGGCATATCCGCAGAGTCGAAAGAAATGCTTAGCAAGTTTCTTTTTCAGCTCCGAATTTCGAGTAAATTCCTCTTTGGAAAGGCTATTTTCCTTGTTAATGGTGTAGACTGTGCCGTGCACCTGAGTGATACGCTTGTTCGACAGTACATCTCCCGATTTTCTAGGGTTCCTGAATTTCGTCGGGTCTTGCTTGAGCCGCTTCGGGATTTGGGTAGACGCCTTCCTCTAGTAATGGAGGGTCGCGATATTGGTTCAGTTGTCTTCCCAGAAACTCCTTATAAGTTCTACTTGGATGCTTCTGAGAAAGAACGCCAGCACCGTCGAGAAATGCAAGGGATTATAGAGGTGATTAGAGAGCGTGACCAACTGGATTCCACTCGAGAAATAGCACCGCTGATTGTCCCAGTAGGAGCGTGGCTCGTTGACACTACTCACCTAACACGAGAAGAGGTAGTACAGCAAATTTTGCGGTTGCTTAAAATACAAGGCTTCCATTTCTCGCTATGACACTCATTTATAGGGCCGGCTATTGGCTCTGTAGGTTAACTGCGGCAATCCTATTTCGTTACCGGGTGGTGCATCCAGAACGAATGGTTGAGAAAGGTGGGGTAGTTTTGGCAGTTAATCACACAAGCTATCTTGACCCTCCTCTTGTCGGTATCTGCTCACGCCGAGATGTATATTTTCTTGCTCGAAAGACGCTCTTAGAATGGCCCATTCTAGGTCCTTTATTTCCGAGTATGAATACTATCCCAGTAGATCGAGATGGGGTAGCTGGAATGGCTCTAAGGGTTGTTATCCAAAAGATCCGCAGAGGAAATGCAGTAGTACTTTTTCCCGAGGGCACGCGCTCTAGAGACGGCACCCTGCAGCTGGCACGACCTGGCATAGGCCTTATCGTTGCAAAGACGCTTTGTCCCGTCCTTCCATTGCGGATTTTTGGTGCTAACAGGGCATTCCCATTAGGAGGGAAAGTACTGTACCCTACGAAAATTACCACTGTAGTTGGAGAAGCAATTCACTTCTTACCTGGAGATGTACAGCCCGCTAATAGAGAGACTTATAAGCGGATTGGTCAGCGAGTGATGGACGCTATCAATGGTATCCACCTATCACAAGAAGGATGAGCTCATGCTACATGCAGTATAAATAATATGCCAACGTCACTGACGGGCAGTCTCCTCAGTTAGGAGTTCTTACTAGAGGCGAGCGACTTCCTGCGGTTAGCCAGGTTCCTATGGATAACGCCTTGCTTGACAGCCTTATCAAGCAAGGAAGATAAGGCCATAGAGGCCTTATGGATGGTTGCTTTATTTCCCTCCGTAGCAACCAAGAGAAGCTTCTTTTGTTGAGTCCTAAGAGTGCTCAGGACGCTTGCATTGCGGGAGGCGTTACGAACGCTCTGGCGCGCTCGCTTAGCAGCAGATTTAGTATTAGCCATGAAAATTGGATCTAGATATGTACCTTTTTGCCAGGAGGGAGAATCGAACTCCCGGCCAAGGGCTTATGAGTCCCCTGCTCTACCGCTGAGCTATCCTGGCGTGGATTAAGCTTCATCCTAGGTAGGGAGACTTTACGGTCAAGCGTGTTTTTCCATCCACGCATCTGTCTCCTCGGATGCGTCCACTGGCCGAAGTTTCTGCAAAAGAGGAAATACTTGGTGAGAACGAACCTGTCTCAGTCAGCGGCTCAGGATTTTCAAGATGAATTACAGCCCCAGGACTTGCTATGTTGGGGGAGATATATTTCTACTGTAAGTTCTCAGTCCGTCACTACGGCTTTTCATATAAGGATCCAGTGGCTCTTTAAAAAATCTTCTTGGATTCTACCCAGAAATGACCTACCCTCACAACGGGGTCGCTTGGCAAGCTGGAGCGGTGGGAGGAAGAGTGTGTGGGGGCGGAGGCTAACAGGGTTTAGTCTAAAAGGCAGACAGTTGGGCACATGTGGTGTTTCGTAGGAGCAGAGCATTAGGCCTTATCACAAAATGTGTTGGCTGAGGTGCGGAAGAAGAGAGAACAGATGCTATGGCAGTAAGAATTCGATTGAAACGCGAAGGGACCCGCAACTGCCCCTTCTACAGGGTCGTGGTGACTGACCGGCGTCATCCGAGAGATGGCAGGTTTATCGAGATTGTCGGCAGATACAACCCCAGGAGTCGAGAAAGTGATTTCTCCGTTGAGCTTAGCAGGGTGGAGTACTGGCTGGGGGTGGGCGCTCAGCCTTCTCAAACGGTGCGTGACTTGATTAAGAAAGCGCGAGGAAGGCAGCAGGATCAGGTTTCTTCTGTCGCATAGCTGTCTTCTTGTCGATATGCCGACGCGGCCTTCTCCCTTGTCAGATTTCTAAGGTCTCGCCGGGTGTTGGTGTTGTCGTCTAGACTTGGGATGGTGTGCCGGCTTGCTGGAAGGGTGAAGATCCTCTGCTGTAAGTAGCTATAAGTAGACATGGAGATGACGCTAGTTTTGCTCAAGCCGGATTGTCTTTTAAATCGACATGTTGGAGCCGTCCTTTCTCGTTTTGAGGAGAGTGGCTTTCGCATCTGTGGGATCAAAATGCTGCAGCTCAACGCTGGGATTCTTTACAAACACTACGCGCATATTGCCGATAAACCGTTTTTCCGAGAGGTACAGGCCTTTATGGAATCCACACCTGTTATTGCTTTAGCCTTAGCAGGCGAGAGCGTGGTTGCCTGCGTACGGGAGTTAGCTGGTCCCACCGACTCGCTAAAAGCAATGAAAGGAACTATTCGCGGGGACTTCGGAAAAAATGTTATGATCAATGTCATTCACACATCAGACTCATCAGAACAGGCTGAAAGTGAACTCAAACACTTCTTCCGGAAGGAAGAGATTTTTGAGTATACGCTGTCTGCAATGCCTTAGGGCCTCACTTGTGGCTTCCCCTCCGGAATCCCTTCTTTCCTTTCTTCCTTACACAAAGCCGTCTCTTGGAGGAAGGCAGTCATCTGGATGGAAGGGCATGAGGCGTTTCTTTCCATCGGTAGGCATCTAAGGCAGGTAACCCTAGTTGGTCCAAAACGCGCCATACTACCGTATCTGCTACTTCCCTAATAGTGTTCGGTTTGCTGTAGAAGGAAGGCATCGCTGGCAAAAATATGGCACCGGCTTCTATCGCTGCTGTTACGTTTTTTGCATGGATTAGATTCCAGGGAGTTTCCCTTACTACGAGAATTAACTTGCGTCTTTCTTTAAGAAAGACATCTGCAGAGCGCAAAATGAGGGATTCACTTGTGCCTGCTACAATGCGCCCAAGAGTTCCCATGGAGCACGGTATAATGATCATTGCATCAAATCGTGTGGAACCACTAGCAAACGGTGCATTCATATTCCTATTAGAGTGTCGAATTATTGTACTCTTTGGGAGTTGTAGTTCATTGATTTCTTCATGAATGACCTGATGAGCAAAAGAACTAAAGATGAGGTGAATTTCGTGAGGTATATCGCTTGGGAGCGTATCCAGGTAATCGAGTAACCGCTGGAGATAAATGGCTCCACTGGTAGCTGTTGCTGCAACGACAAGTCTCATAAAGAAAAAATAGAAAAAGCAGATGGTCCAGTGGAAGGAGATATTCTTGTGGATTCTCACGGGATCCGAGTGGCGGTCGATTCAAAAAGTGCTTCCTTTACATATGAGTGGCTCTGTACTTGATTGCAGTGAAGGCCTGCAAAAGGGTGAATTCAGAGTAACCAATAACGCGGAGGGGGTTTTTTGATGGAAAGGGGGATTTGTGCACGTTCCTCGCTCTATTGGAAGGGGGAATGGTGGGATTTTGTTGGGGGGAGTGGTGCCTGGAATTGCTTGCTCATTACTGCTGTTGCTTAGAGTAAACGCCTCTTGGCATCGATGTTAAGGAATTTCCAGATGGCGTCTAGGTGTGCCTTTAACTCCGCCTTTTTAGTGGAGAGCTCACTAGTCTCTGTGGAAGCAGGCAAACTGGAAGGACACGCTACGGATAGATAAAACTTAATTTTTGGTTCTGTCCCAGAAGGGCGCACTATGACCCTGGAATGGTTTGCTGTCTCAAACGCCATCATCGCCGTCTTCGGTATTACATCCCCCTCGACATCAGTAATTGTCTCTTTAGAAAAATCGCAAACATGGGTTACCAAGGATCCAGCAATGGCCGTGGGTGGAGAAGATGCATAAGAGGAAACCAAGCTTTGGATTTTAGAAGCACCCTCTGCACCTTCAAATAGCATCGACACGGTTTGTTCTAGGTAAAGCCCGTAGGTTCTAAAAATCTCATCTAATATCTCGTGCACAGTGATAGATCTTTCTCTGGCATACGATGCTAGCTCTGCAAAAAGGAGAGCAGAACCGTTGGCATCCTTATCGCGTACAAAGTCGGATGCGCTGTAGCCGTAACTTTCTTCCCCACCAAAAATGTAGTAAGTAGACTCAGATAACCGCAGCACACGTGTTTCCTGCTCGCTAAGCTCCGTATAGCCTATCCGCTTGTCTGCAGGAATCTGTTCCTCATACTTGTGCAGTTTCGCCCCAATGTATTTAAATCCAGTCAGGGTCTCAACACACCGGATCCCAAAACGCTTACAGATGGATTTCTGTAAGTCACTGGTAACAAAGCTCTTAAGACATACAGTGCGTGTAAGATTGTTGGCATTTAATACTCCCAGCTCAAAAAGCTTGGTAATTCGATACCAAAGCAGAAGGGCTCCAATCTGGTTGCCCGTCAGTAAGCGCATTTTTCCAGCCTCATCCCTAGCTGCCACTCCCATTCGATCCCCATCTGGATCAGTGCCAATTGCCACCTCGGCACCCAACCGGTTTGCATCTTCTATTGCTAAGTTGAGAGCTGCTGGTTCCTCTGGATTGGGTGACGTCACAGTTGGAAATTGTCCATCTGAACTTTTTTGAGCCTCCACAATCGCAACGGAAAAACCGAACTTACGTAGTAAATGGGGGATGATTGCGATTCCTGTTCCATAGAGGGGAGTATACACAATCTTCGTTGCAGCCGCCTGACGAGCTACTAGTTCTTGATCCAAGATCAATGTCTGAAGGCGCTCAAGGTAAGCCAAATCAATTTCCGCACCCAACGTAATTACTTCTCCCTCATCATAGAGGGAAGGAGTGTCCCATGGCAGCACCTGACGAACTTTTTGAATAATTCGGCTAGCATGAGGCTCCATGACCTGACCTCCATCTGTCCAGTAAACCTTGAGTCCATTATACTCTGGGGGATTGTGACTGGCAGTGATACTTACCCCAGCTGCCGCATGCAAATAACGTACAGCAAAGGAAAGCTCCGGGGAAGATCTAGGAGAAGAAAACACTAAAGCATCACAGCCTTTTTCCGCACAGGTGCGCGCGCAAAGCTCTGCAAATCGGCGTGAGAAATATCTCGTGTCGTATGCGATACAAATCTTAGGGCGTTCCTCCTGTCTTTCCTTACCAAAAACTTCCTTCACATAGTCAGCGAGTCCTTTTGCAGCTTTCGTAATATTAAAATCGTTCATCATATTGGTCCCTACACTGGGGAACTGGGGACATTCCCCTCTCAAAGAGGCGCCTTGCTCACTGTGAGTGATAATGGAGCGAATTGTGTTTCCGCGCAATCCACCGGTGCCAAAATGAAGCATGCAAAAGAATCTGTCGTTTAATTCTTTCCATTGGTGCCTTTTTACAAGTTCCGCGACAGATTCACTGGTAAGGGAAGTACTATCTTCCTCTAGCAAGAGGCGGATATTTTCTACCGTAGAGGCTAGAAGATAACCCTCCGATGCCGCTCTACTAATATGAGAAAGGAGCAACTTCATAATCCAACATCCTTACTGGTAGACTCTATACTAGGATAGATTCAGGCTGAAAAGGCAGAAAGGAGGTTTCTGTGACTAGGGGGGGTTACGTAATGTGCAGCGACTGTATGGGTCATTCCGGACCGGCGCTAGGAAAATAGCCGTCCTTACTGGATGCTCAAACAAATCCCAGTGCCTAGCAAAACGAAGACATGTTGGTAAGCAGCAAGTGGTGTTATAGGAAGATTTATCCCACTTTCTAGCTAAAGTCGGAGCAAAAAAATACTGTAATGAGTCGACTTGCACTGCCCAGCACTAAGTCAGGAGTCAAGCTATTTCATGACGGTTTTGAAATGTGCGGCCTTCCCCCCGTCTCCATGTTTTTACATACTCCGGTGGATGCAGAAGGTCACAGCAATCCCACCCATCTAGATGGAATATCCCCCGATCTCTTGATGGTGTTCGTAATCCCCCCAAATACGGTATTGCTACCTCTCTTACGTCAGGACCGCTCCTCCTTAAGATGTGTGATAGATAGAGAAGGTTTTGAGTTACTTTCTCCAAAGTGAGATTCAAAACGGTAGAGCTTTTTCTACCGTTTGTATCCCCTCCAAAGCGTCAAGAACCTCAGCTTCTGTAAGAAACTCCGGCAAGATAATAGGAGCCTCAGATTTCTTAGCTAAATAGAGGACATATAGAGGAACGCTAACACGACCAAAGGAGTGTAGAGCAGCACAAATTATGGGGTCCCAGTTGGTCCAATCTGCCTTAAGTGGCACAATCCCCTTGGATTGAAATGCGGCGACGATAGCTGGGCGATCCAAAACGGTTTTTTCATTAAATTTGCAGGAAAGGCACCAGTCTGCAGTAAAGTTTACAAAAACGTGATAGCCAACAGTATGCGCTCTATGTAGGACGGACTCAGAGTAGGGGATCCAGGGAATTTTTGAATATTTGCTGGCTTGCGCTCTAGTAGCGTAGGGTTTCACAACGTATGGCCATGCCAAGTAATAAGTGGCGGAAACTGCTATAGCTAGGCAGGCTAAAAGTAGCCACCAGGGTGGCGATGAACTGTGCTGTCGGAAGTTTCTTCCATCGTTTTTAAAGATTCCTAATGACCAGCAACAGATAGCTAGACATAAGAGAAATGCGAGTGTGGCAACTATCGCTGATACTCCTAGCTGGTTGCCTAGCACAGCTAGAAGCCAGATCGTCGTAGCAAGCAGAGGAAAACCCATCAGCTGCTTTATCAACTCCGTCCATAATCCGGGTTTAGGAATAAACCGGATCCAGCTTGTTTGGATAGAAAGAATTAAATATGGGAAGGCCAGTCCTGATGCTGCAGCCATAAATACTGCAAATGCTGTCACGTTACTTTGACCTAAGGAAAGACTAAAGGCTGTACCCAAAAATGGAGAGGTACATGGTGTTGCCAATAGTGTGGTGAAGGCTCCTTGGAAAAAAGCTCCCCATAGCCCGCCCTTCCTCTCTGCAAGATGGGCGAGCCCGGTTGCTGCTGTACTAGGGATAGAGATTTCAAAGACTCCAAACATATTCAGGGCAAGGATAAACGTCACTACAATGACAACCAAATTAAAAACAGGACTTTGAAATTGGAATGCTGTCCAATTGGAAATATCTCCACTGTACTTCAAAGCTAAGACAAGACTTGCTAATAAGGAAAACCAGAAAAAGATTCCGGCCGTGAAAGCCAGCCCGTGGTAGGCAATTCTTCTACGGTTTTCTCCTGCTTGTTGGATGAAGCTGAAGATTTTCAGCGAAATGACTGGGAGGATACAGGGCATTAGATTTAAGACGAGTCCGCCTAGGAATCCGTAAAAAATTGCTTGAAGTAGGATAGATGAAGCCTGAGCACGCCCGACCGGAATGGCTTGGAAAAGGGTGGAACCTGGGGAAATGTTGTCGAACTCGTATCCTCTGCGGATGCTGTTCACATCCTCTGTGACTAGGATTCCGCTCAGATGTCCATTAACTGGAACGCGAATAACCCACTCCTTTTTATCTGGGGAGGGGTGGTAGGTCTTGATTTTGCCAATTAACTGATGAGGGGCTGGAAGAGGGAAAAATAAGAGTCTCTTGACATTATCACCGGGTTGGGCACGGATTTCTATCCCGCTGGCATATCCGGAGAGGACTATAGGGAATGGAGGATTACCAGGGAAGGGTAAAAGTTGCTCGAATTGCTTGAAAAGTGGGTCATTTTTTGACGCCACGTGAGTGGATACCGGAAAAGTAAGGGACAGATCTGCCCCACCTGGGGCGCAGCTGCTATCAGCGCATGCCAGCCAAGTGACGTGCCCATTTATGGTGACCTCTTTCGCATCTAGTTGGTCTGGCGGTTGGATCGTGGCAATGAGAAGAATTTCTCCTCTGTATCCATAGTCCACGACGCCATCTTCTAAGATAATGTGTTCTGGAATGGGCCATCGAAGAGCCGAAGCTTTAAATCCATCAGGTAGCTTCCAGTCAATGGCTATGGGAATACCTATGTTACCTGGATTTTTCCAGAAGGTATGCCATCCTGGCAGTATTCGGAGAAGTAGTCCGACCTGCAAGGTTTTCCCGGGGACTACAGTTGAAGAATTTGCAACCAAAAGAGCTTGTACAACTCGTTTAGGATCTCGGCTCTGGAGGGATGCTAATGCTACTTCTGTACCCTGGAATGTGAGTAACAGGTAGCTACAGAATACAGCAATAGTCTTCCATGTAAGATGGGAGCTTTTCATAATTGAAAACCTTGTCTGGAGTTACCTCCTGCAAGTAGGCTAGGGGAGACACGTTTCATGTTCACCTTGCACAGGAGCTCGCGTGGGTTTGGAGAATAATCAAGATCCAAGTTTCTCGGGCATCATGATAACTTATGAGGGTACACAGACGGAACCACTCGGAAGAAACGCACCCTTTTCCTCTTTCCAGGGAGAAGCTTCGAGCCCCCTGAGGGTTTCTAGGCCTATGTAGTTAGGGAGGAACAAATTCAAACAAGTATTCCCAACCCTTCCGCGCCATGTCTTCTGTTAGATCCGATTGTAGTTGTAATTATGATTATGTCCTGCTGGTTCCATGCAAAGTCTTGAATCTCTATGTCATTGTCATTTATGGCACAGAATTGAATTTATAAGTGAAATCTTCACCCTTTCCATTGAACAGAGACGACCCTTGAAAGGTAGGGCTGCAAGCAAAGGAGCAATGCTGAAGCATTCTCTCGTCAATTTGATAGGGCAAACCACCTAGCTCGTAGTCTCCGGTGCTGTCGTGGTATTGAGATTTTTTAGAAAAACTGCTCTCGCTGGGAGTCGAACCCAGATTTAAGGTTTAGGAAACCTCCGTTCTATCCGTTGAACTACGGGAGCTACAAAAATACGCCGTTTTGCCTTATTGAACTGCCAGGGATCTCCCAGCGCACTTTCTATCATGAGATGCTTGGACACCTCTATGTCATTTCCTAGATCTAAAAAATTCCGGCAACCTCTCGAGCGATCCGGAAACCTTCCGCCGTGCAAAGAGAAATGCATCCCATCTCCCTGTCTCATAGGAGAAGCAAAACATTTTACAATGGTAGGTCGCCACAACCCCCTAACCATGTTTAGGGGGAGACCGTTGTTCTTACTTTCTTAGCTGGTGAAACACTGTCCCAACCAAACTTTTGCCTTTGGCAAAGTGCCCTGTCGCTAAGGCGCCTTTCATCCCTCTTGATCCAGAAGCCTTTATGCACCATATCTTCCAGGGTAGGCTAGTGTACTATTCAAGGCTCGCCACATACAACCGCATTTTTCAGGAAGGAGTACCCATCCTAACCTACCACAAGCTAGGAACACCCCCCCAAGGGGTACGTAAGAAAGACCTCTATGTCCAACTAAATCTGTTTAGAAGGCAAGTAGAAGAACTCTGGAAGGAGGGGTTCCATACCACCCAGTTGCAAGGGCATAAAGATTTTACTCAGCCAAATAACAGACGTTTGGTAATCGCTTTTGATGATGGAAGCAGGACCGTTTTTCAACATGCCATGGTCCCACTCCAAAAGTTAGGCTTTACTGCAATCCAGTATCTAGTTGCAGGGCATATCGGCGGAAGAAATGAGTGGGACACTTTACTTGGCGAAGCGGAGGATCCCCTCATGGACGAGAGCCAAGTACGCACTTGGCTATCTGCTGGCCATGAGATCGGCGCCCATACTTTAACGCACCCGCATCTAACGCATTTAGGTCGACGGCGAGCCAGAGAAGAAATTACCTCTAGTAAGAAAAAGCTGGAGGATATGTTTGGGATAGCTGTTCAACATTTCTGCTATCCTTATGGCAGTTGGAAGGTGTGGGTGCGAGATTTAGTGGAAGAGGCTGGATATAAAACCGGCGTAACAACTAACCCCGGCATCTGCACCAATATCATGGATCCATTCACTTTGCCACGCATCGGTGTACGCCAGCCACCCAGGAATATACGAGGCTTGCTAGATCGGCTTTTCCTGTATCTTTCGAACTGGAGAGAGTAAGAAAGTGGAAGCGGGCTTTGTTAGGAACGAATAACTCAGCCTGGGTTAGTGTTTTTTGAAAAGTTGGGGAAAGTTAAAGGGCTGAAGTCAGCAGCGTGGTAAGAGCTGCGTACCAATGGCCCACTAGCCACAAACTCAAAACCCTTGGAAAGGGCGACGTCCTTATAGTAATCAAAGATGGCCGGAAGGATGTATTCCACTACCGGAAAATGTTGAGGGCTTGGACGAAGATACTGGCCTAAAGTGAGTACTTGGACGCCTGTCTCACGTAAGTCATCCATGGCCTGGAGGAGCTCAGATTCAGTTTCTCCTAGCCCCAGCATTAAACCGCTTTTAGCAACAAGGTTAGCCCGAAGACGTTTAGCCATGGCAAGCACTTCCAGAGAGAGGCGATATTTGGCTCGAGACCTCACAAGTGGAGTTAGTCGCTCTACAGTTTCCAAGTTATGGTTAAAGACGTGAGGCTTGGCATCTAGTACGATTTGTAGGGCCCACTCCTTTCCATTGAAGTCGGGCGTGAGAACCTCAACAACAAGAGAAGGATCGATTGCACGGACCGCCCGAATGACGTGAGCAAAATGGCTGGCACCGCCATCTTTTAAGTCGTCGCGAGCAACAGCTGTAATGACAACATGTTTGAGATTCATACGCCGAACGGCCTCAGCGATGCGCCTTGGCTCATCCTCTTCTAAAGGCAGGGGTTTAGCGGTAGACACAGCGCAGAATCGGCAAGCTCGGGTACAACGATCCCCGGCAATCATAAAGGTAGCAGTTCCTCGACTCCAGCATTCCCAGCGATTCGGGCACTGGGCACTCTCACAGACTGTATGAAGTTTCAGATCAGCAATTAGCCCCTTAGTGGAGAAGAACACGGGGTTAGAAGGAAGGCGAACTTTGATCCAGGTTGGCTTCCGAGTTTGGTGCAATGTAGAGTTACTAATCCTTGGAGGCATTATTTTGGAGAATGTAGAGTTCAATTCAAGGCAAGGGTTTTTTTTCAGAGCCCTCGGGACTTATGCCCTGCGGCTTAGCCCACCGCAAACCAACTTACTCTAGTGAGATTCTGCTTCGACCAGAAATGGCACAAGAGAGTGTACCTGCGTCGGCATATTCTAACCCTCCCCCAACTGGAAGTCCATGGGCAATGCGACTCACTAGGACTCCTTGTTCAGAAAAGAGACGAGCCAGATAGTGCGTAGTTGCTTCTCCTTCCACATCAGCACTTAGTGCAAAAATAATCTCTTGCGGACGCTCGGACTTCACCCTCGCCAAAAGGGATGTGACTCGCAGTTGTTCAGGACCAATGCCATTCAGCGGAGAAAATTTCCCCCCCAAAGCATGGTAACGACCTAAAAAAACACTGGCGCGTTCAATGGCGATGATATCGATGGCAGTTTCCACTACGCAAATAGGATGAACACGGCGCTCCGGAGCACTACAGATTCGGCAGAGATCTTCCGTCGTGAAGAAACCGCACAGCTTGCAAGTCCTTAGACATTGCGAGGCCTCTTGGATAGCATTGGCAAGTCGAGTAGGGTTGGCACCACGAGATTGGAGCAGCCAGAGGGCAATACGCTCCGCACTACGAGGACCAATCCCAGGTAAACGCTGTAACTCGTCTGTAAGAAGCAAATACGGTGCAGGGTAATAAACTTTACTCACGACAAAGGGTAAGTGGGAGGAAGGCAGGTAAAGCCACTAAAGACAATCAGGTTTAAGGGAGCTTATAAGGCATCCACTTTAACGAACAGGGCCATCAACCTTTCTGCAGACCCTCCCCGTCATGGTAAGACTGGGCTACTAACTTACTCAAGTATTCTTCTGGATTATCGATGGCTTCCTCTGGAAGTACCAGCTTAGTGGTTTCTAATTTGCCCTCCTGGATAAGATGCAGGCCAAATTGGTAGTCCTTAAATAATTTCCCGCAAAGCTCACGCATCGTGATTCTTTCTCTAATCGCTTGTTGTGCAAGTCGTATAAGCGCAGCCTCAGAGGCCTCCACTTGAACCTTGTGTTGTTCGCTAAACTGCTGCATAAACTGCCTAGCTGCGATGATCAATGCACGTTCTTTTTCGGCAGAACCATGCCTAAGTAGACAGGTAAGACAAGTACGGGGTTCTTTTACCAGGGCAGGGTTCACGGTAAACGACGTGACACCCGAGTCCGGAAGTTCATACTTGAAGTCCCGCAAGAGTCTCTCCAAAACGGTAAGCAGGCCTCGTGCTCCGGTTCCTTCCTGGAAGGCCGAAGCGGCAATTTTTCTCAGAGCCTCCTCCTCGAAATGTATCTTAATGCCATAAGGGCGGAAAGCGCGTTCGTACTGACGAATAATGCTATCCTCTGAATACCTCATAATCCGAAAAAGATCTTCAACCTCTAGAAGATGACAGACAGAGCGAACTGGAAGTCGGCCGATGAATTCAGATTCAAATCCATATTCTATGAAATCCTGAGTATTAGCAGTTTGTAAAACATTGCTTTCTAAAGCACAGGCGGTTGTGTTGGTGCAAAAACCAACCCGTAACTGTTTCCTTCTGTGATGGATGATGCGGTCCAATCCCTCAAAGGCACCGCTCGCAATAAAGAGGATATGTCTGGTATTGATGGTCTCTCTGTGCATAGAGCCACGGCCACGTTGTGTTTGCATCTCTATGACAGACTGAATCTGTGACTGGATGTCTGAGGGATTTTTTAGGGAAACTTCGGTTTCCTCCATTAGTTTAAGCAACCCGGTTTGGACACCACGCCCACTTACGTCACGGCCTGGATTCTTCGAAGAGGTGGCAATTTTATCAATTTCGTCGAGAAAAACGATGCCAATTTCGGCTAGTGAGATATCTCCCTTCGCGCGCTCTACCAGTTCGCGGACAAGGTCATCTACATCCCCACCCACATAACCTGTTTCACTGAACTTGGTAGCGTCTGCTTTAACAAACGGCACACCGACTAAGTCGGCAACGTGCCTAATTAAATGAGTTTTTCCCACGCCTGTCGGACCAATCAAGAGGATATTTTGTTTAGCGTATTCCAGAAAACTCTCACCATTTAAGGCTTCTCTAGCATGATGATAATGGTCACAGACAGCAACACTCAGTACTCTCTTTGCCTCCTCTTGCCGGATAACAAAGCGGTCCAGATACTCCTTTATGTCACGTGGCGTATGACGGAACTTGGAAAGAAGAGGATGTAGCCCCCTGTTGCCGCCACCAGAAGAGGACTTACTCTGTCCGGAAGGTTGAGATACGACCGACTGCTTCCCTCCAAAGGTAGCCTGCAACACCTCAGACAATCTCTTCTGAATCTCTTCTGGAGAAGGTAATTTGGGTTCATTCATGCCAAACAGCGGCATTCTCGCTCCATATGCAGTTCATTTAAAGCATTTTTATGTATAAGTAAGAGATGAATATACCTCCTACTTCAACCGTTGTAGGTTCACCCTACGCTGGGTGGCGGCTGGACCGTTTTGCAGTAGCGATCCTTCCCTCCCTTTCCCGTACCTGTGTGCAGTCTTTAATTCACTCCGGCTGTGTTCGTCTTCGAGGGAGAACAGCAAGGCCTTCCGAAAAGGTCCGAACTGGAGATATCTTATTCGTTTGTAGGCCAGTAGCAGTTGCTTCTACGAGTTTAGTTCCAGAACCTACGATGCCACTGCATGTTTTGTACGAGGATACAGATCTACTCGTAGTTAACAAAGAAGCTGGGGTAGTAGTTCATCCGGGATCTGGAAATTGGAAGGGGACTCTTGCTGGAGCCATTTTAGCTCGTTGTCGCAACCTTTCTAAGGTTAGTGGAGCAGAGCGCCCAGGAATTGTCCATCGGCTGGACAAGGGAACCAGTGGATGCTTGGTAGTTGCAAAGAACGACGCCACTCACTGTAGCCTCTCACGAGAGTTCGCCCTACGCAAGGTAAAGAAAACCTATCTAGCTATTGTTCAGGGTGTTTGTACAAGAACAGACGGAACGATATGCGCCCCCATTTGCAGACACCCTATCCATCGCCAAAGAATGTCCGTCGCTCCCCTTCTTAAGGGGCGTGACGCAGTAACCCACTATCAGGTCCTTTCCAGTGCCCGTGGAACCAGTCTAGTGGTTTGTTTCCCACAAACTGGACGCACCCACCAAATCCGAGTCCATTTAAAGTACTTAGGGCACCCCGTGTTAGGAGACGCAATCTACGGGGAGCGCAGAAGTTTTCCGCACCACCTTTTACATGCCTGGAAACTCAGCTTTTTCCACCCTACTAAAAGGGTTTCTATGGAATTTTGCGCGCCAATTCCAACCGAAATGCAACTGGACGCATTCCAAAAATTCTGGATGCTACAAAAAACTACGCCGTCTAAAGCATTTGGACCACTATAGGGTGCACACGGAAGAGCGCTTCGCGCAACAGGCAGAACACACAGTCGTAAGACGAGGCATGAAGCGTGGGCGTGCATTCCATTTTCTAGAAATGAGAAGAGAGTCCACCGGCGTAGCGTATAACTTGCTCTAGACACTTTGTCAGCAAAGCGCTTTTCGAAAGCAGCGTGAAAGAGTGTGTGACAGACAACGGGCTCCCAAACTTGCAACGAGGGAAACCTTACCTACGTTTTAGGCTCGTACCGTGCTAAAAAGCTCACAAAGAGTTTTTTCCAGCATTCTCGGTTCTCCAGCTCACACAGGAGCGCAGTTCTAGCATAGGCTGGGGGCTACAACAAAAAAGGGCTCCTAAAAATTATGAGAGGGATATAGAGCATCCAAGACGGAAGGCAATAGAGCTGGATATGGAAGATTAGACGGCTTTTCGATTAAGAGAAAGTAGCGTCCCCTCACTTTCTCTGCTGGATTTTACCACCAGCAAATAACAATGGATGTCCTGCTGTGTGGGCCTCATGGAAAAGGTGGGTTAACTAGGAGCCTTTTTCTCCCAAAAAGCTTGTGTCGGATGGTTTTACACTGACCTCTTGCTGTTTCTTTTGCAAAGCACCAGGGTCCACAAGAATTTCCCTATCTCTTCCTCCATGCTTCGGTCCGAGAATACCACTTCTTTCTAGGAAATCTACTATTCTTGCAGCTCGCGTATAGCCAAGCCGCAACCGCCTCTGCAACATGGAAATGGATACCTTTCGTTCTTGCCGGATGATTGAGATGCTCTTTTGGACTAGTGCTTTATCTTCTTCTATGAGGCCTTCCTCATGGCCGGCAGATTCCTCTTCTAACTTTTCTTGAATGGAACGATCGTAGTGGGGGGATAATTGAGAAGAAACAAAATCTACCAAACGCTGAGCCTCCTCATCGGTAACTAACGCTCCTTGAGCACGAAGCAATTTAGAGGAGCCTGTGGGCAAATAGAGCATATCCCCTTGCCCTAGCAGCCTTTCTGCGCCGTTTTCATCCAAAATCACGCGGCTATCAATTTTCGAAGCCACTTGAAATGCAATTCGGGACGGAATATTCGCCTTGATAAGTCCAGTTACTACCCCTACTCGTGGAGTTTGGGTGGCGACAATTAAGTGGATACCAGCAGCACGAGCCATTTGAGCGATGCGGACAATAATACTCTCCATATCAGAGGGTGCTGCTTGCATCAGATCAGCTAGCTCATCGATGATGAGCACGATGTACCCTAAATGCTCCGGCAATTCCATCCCATTTTTCTGAAAAGTACGAGCTTTTCCAGACGTGTTCATGGTCCTCACACCATCTGAAGTTCGACCTAATTTGGGGCTTGATCTTTCTGGTAACCTAGTCTTAGAGCGTGAGTTGAACCCTTGGATGTTGCGCACCCCACATGCAGCAAAAATTCGATATCGATTTTCCATCTCTCCAACCAGCCAGCGAAGTACGGTGAGAGCATACTTGGGGTTTGTAATTACAGGTGTGATTAGGTGGGGAAGTGAGTTAAAACTTTGCAGCTCGACTACTTTGGGATCAACCATAATGAAGCGCAGATTTTCAGGGGGGTGGCGAAAGATAAGGCTGGCTATCATCGCATTAATACAGACACTTTTTCCACTACCTGTGGTACCTGCTAAGAGAAGGTGTGGCATCTTTGCCAGATCAGCTAACAGGGTATTCCCGTAGATATCCCTGCCGAGAGCAATGGGAAGATTTGCCTTGGACTGAAGCCAGGTTTGTGTTTCCAAAAGCTCACGTAGGGTGACATTCATCTTTTCAGCATTAGCGATTTCAATACCTACGGTATCTTTACCTGGGATTGGGGCTAGGATGTTGATGTCTTCAGCGCACGTGGCACGAGCAATGTCCCTCTCTAGACTGAGAATGCGGTCCACACGGATACCTTCGGCGGGATAAATTTCGTATCGGGTAATGACAGGCCCTTTTGTGATTTCACCTGGTCTTGCTTCAACAGAGAACTGCCTAAGCACCTGAAGAATAATTCTTTGCGTGTCCAGTAGTTCTGTAGGATCAGTGGGGATTCCCCGCATGCTTGGAGTATCAAGGAGATCTATAGGGGGCAATACGTAATCTTCTGACTCTAAACAGGCTGGGCTACCATCAGATTTTTTTCCTCTAGAAGGAATTGGCTTGGGTATTAAAACGGAGGTGTCGGTAGCCCTCGGATCTCGAAGAGAGGGGCCTGAGGGGATCAAAACAGAGGTTGCCTTTGTGATATGCCTTTTTAGCCTCTTTTCTAGCTTACTGGCCTGCTTTTCAAGCGCCCTTTTACGCACTTCCATCCGAGATAATTCGTCCAGTTGCCGGAAGCTTTTTTCTCGTACTTTCTGAAAAAAGGAGGTAAGGGCCGAGACTGCTCTTCGGAGAAGGTCGACTGGGCGGAACCCAGTGGCAAAAATTAAGCTAGTAGCATAAAGGACCAAGAGTACTACTGTTGCCCCGACCGTGCCCAGTGGGACAAAGGCCCGAGAAAGAGCGCGCCCGGACCATCCTCCAGGACCCTCGATTCCAAGCTCTTCCTTCCAGTTGTACAGAAACCACGGCTGGCGTTCAGCCAGAGCACAGAAACTCAGTAAAAGGACCAAGCCCCATCCTGCACGTTCTTTAAGGGAAAAAAGCGGTTGGATGGCTTTGCTGATTCCGAATGTGACCAGGAGTATAGAAATTAAATAGGCACCCGATCCAAAAAGAAAATAACCGTAACCGGCACACACCGCTCCTACTAAGCCAACGTAATTTCTTGTAAGAGGGTTATAAGGAGTAGTTGTCGAAACGAGAGGGATATAGGACGGAACGTCATTAGGATCATAAGAGATTAAGGCTAAAAAGAGCAAAGCTGCAGCACCGAGCAGAGCGAAGCCGCCGATTTCATGAAATGGCCGAGCACGACGCTGACGATTCATAAAATTTATTTCCTTTCTAGGGATGGAAGACATCACAAGACAAGAGCTCTCCCATTCCCTGATAAGGGAATATTACGATTGGAGCACTTTCTGGATTGTTTCTCCATACCGAGAGTTTTCCCATATCGCGTTCTGTATGATGGGACGAGAAGGAGCAGCGCTACCCTTGTAAAGGAAAGGGGCTTACATCCAAGAAGGGCTCCCCGCAGGCTGTTTGTTCTTTAACTTACTAAGCTTAGCCGCGTCGCCCTGCCTTGATAGGGGGGTTAGTGGATCTTGCGGACTTGGTGTGTTCGACTTGCTGAATGAGCAGGCGAACGGATCCCCTTAGAGAGGCTCAAGGACCTAATGTAAGAACCAGTTTGCCTGTAGGTTTAAGGTTTAAAAACAGCCCCTAAGTTCTTAGGCAGCTAAGAACGAGGCCAGTCCCAGTATATTGAAACCTCTAGAGCGAACGCCACAATATTCTTGTTCTATGAGGATTTTAACTAGGCATTACTATCTTTCTCTCTACTAAAAGGGATGTTCAATGTACTAAAAGCCCCGCGGGTTTCTCTTACCCAGAAATCTTAGGAAGAGCCATGGGAATCGCATAAGTTGCGTCTCTTTTGCATTGCTGTTGTAAAAGGTGAGTAGACCTTTTAAGAGATGAAGCAAGCATGGTCTAAGGTTTGTGTCGTTTCGTGAGTCTCAATATTCGCTACATGATGATAAGAAGTTTCCTCACCCTCTTTAGCTTGTTCTTTTCCATCAGCCGTATCTTTGCAGCTGTCCAGATCGTAGCAGTAGAAAACTTCTATGGGAAAATTGCCAAGCAAATTGGAGGTTCCTCCGTAGCAGTTGCTAGTATACTTAGAAATCCCAATCAAAACCCTCATGAATTTCAGGCGGATGCCGCTACTGTGAAAGCGATTGCTAGTGCAGATATTCTTATTTATAACGGCCTGGGGTACGATGACTGGGTAGAGAGGCTCCTGAGGGTGAGCGGGAGGCCACATTGTGTGACTATTAAGGTAGCAGACCTCATTGGGGTTGAGACGGGGAAAAATCCCCATATTTGGTACAATCCGGAAACCATGTCTGTGTTGGCAGCGCGACTTGCTCAAATTCTGAATAAATCGGCAGCCGTAGAGGCCTTTGAGAAATCTATGCAACCGTTGCGGGAAAAAATTTCCGCCCTTCGGGAGAAGACTTTTGGCCTGCAAGTAACAGCTACTGAATCCATTTTTGGGTATATGGCCTGCTCTCTGGGGTGGAAAATGCTTAATTACGACTATCAACAAACAGTTGTGAACAATGCGGAGCCTTGTTTTCGACAGAGTGTGAACTTCGAAAAGGCCCTCACTGAAGGCCAAGCGAAAGTCCTCTTCTATAACAGCCAGGTACAAAACCCTTCCGCAAAACGGATGCAATCTATTGCCAAAAGGCATGGGATAGCCGTGGTTGGGATTACAGAGACTCAACCGCATCATTTCCCTAGTTACGTAGATTGGATGCTTTGGGAATTATCAATGATTGAGAGGGTTCTTGGTCTTAAGTAGTGATCAACAGTTTATCAATGAACGAAGCCAGCGTTTGTTTAGGAGGCACCCAGATCCTAAGTACTGTTACCGCGGAAGTCAAAGCTGGGGAATTCGTTGGAATCTTCGGTCCCAATGGGGCTGGCAAGTCTACTTTAGTAAAGTGTATCCTCGGACTTCTGCCGCTATCTTCAGGAAGAATTTCTGTTTTTGGCAGTCCTCCTGGACGGGAGAATCGTCACATTGGCTACATGCCACAATCTCAGAATAATTTAGAGAATACAGCCCTGAGTGCCTTCTCGGTAGTAGCTGCTATTACAAATGGCAACCGCTGGGGATTGCCTTGGTATGACAAGGCCCTCAAGAATGAGGTAATTAAATCTCTCCATTTAGTGGGCGCGGCTAATTATGCTCATCGCCCCTTTTCAATACTTTCCAATGGTGAAAAGCAGTGCGTTGCACTTGCCCAAGCACTGTTGGGAAAACCCAGGCTTCTTATTCTCGACGAACCCCTTGCAAACCTTGATCCACATAACCAGATACGTCTCATTCAATGTATCCAGAAGATTAGAAAATCTGCTGGAACTACTGTGCTTTTTATTACCCATGATGTTAATCCTCTACTTGATGTGATGGATCAGGTTCTCTACATAGCGGGAGGAAGTGCTACTCTGGGCCCCGTTAGCAAGGTGTTTACCAGCGAAGTACTAAGCGCTCTCTACCGTACGAAAATTCACGTCATCCATGCAAAGGGAAGGATCTTCGTTGTTAGCGCAGAAGGAAACGTAACAGAGACTATTCGTCATGCTTAAACTCTTGCTAGAGTATTTTTCGTACGATTTTGTACGCAATGCTCTTATTGCCGGCTCTCTAGTAGGAGTACTGGGGGCAGTGGTAGGATACTTTGTCGTAATTCGCAATGTCAGCTTCGCGGCACATGCCCTGGCACACATTGGATTTAGTGGAGCAACGGGCGCGGCTCTTTTTGGAATTAATCCGCTTAATGGTATGCTGATAGTCTCTTTATTAGCAGGTGTTGGGATGGGTATCTCGGGTAGCCGTATTCAGCAAAGTGAACAGGCTATTGGAATGGTACTTTCCGTTTGCTTAGGCGTAGGCACTCTCTTTTTAGCCTTCTACAAGGGTTTTGCTGGACAGGCCGCAGCAATCTTATTCGGAAATATTTTTGGTGTCTCTAGACAGCAACTTATTCAGATTGTTACCCTAGCTGGGGTGGCACTTTGTGTCCTAGGCTTCCTTTCCAGGAGACTGCTTTTTGCCAGTGTTCGACCCGATCTTGCCGAAGCGCGCGGCGTCTCGCTTTTGTCACTTTCGGTGAGCTTTATGGGAATCTTGGCAATCTCTGTAACTCTAGCTAGTCAAATTGTAGGAATTCTTCTCGTCTTTGCCCTAATGGTAGGGCCAGCCGGAATTGCTTCCAGGATATTTCATGGATTCTGGACAGCCAATTTGGCAGGAATATGCTTTGCTCTCAGTGCGGTCTGGTGTGGTATCCTGATGGCTTGTTTGACAAACTGGCCACCCAGTTTCTGGATTACTGCCATCCTTTTTATCCTTTATCTCATGTCAGAAGCTCTCTGCCGTCTTGTTCTGCAAAGATAGGGCTTCCTAACTGGGAGGGAGAGAAAAGTGGGATAAGGGTGACTATGTACTAAGCCCGCAGCTAGATTACGTTGCGTTAATGATAAAAGGGAGTGAACATGCCCAAACCAAGGTCAGTAAATTGCTCTGGATAACCTTATAAGAGGAAAGCAAGCGGCACGAGTGACACGACTAGAGACGATTCGCCAGAATATAAGTTCGAGACGAAGGCATGAGGTAGCTCTAGGCACGGAAGTACTCCAGAGCTTTCCTTGCCTGCTTGCGAGGTGGTGCCAAAAGAGGGACCACGCATGGTCTTTTACGACGGGGAGGAATGGAGTGCAACAGCTAGGGTTTCCCAGGGAAGAGTGGCACACTTGACCCGTTGAGGAAATTGATGTATCCCCCTAAGCGCTTTAAGGTGATCTGGAAACTTCTCCGACAAAATGCCGTCTGCGACCATTTTTCGAAAATCTAGAACCACTCCAAGGGCTTGCGCCTTGGCTAGTCCCTTAACCTCACTAGTCATAATGGAGGCCGAGGCTGTACAAATAGCACAGGCACTCGAATAAAATGTTATTTCCCGGATTATGTTATCTTCCAAAATTAATTGAACTTGGATTGCATCTCCGCAAGAGGCATTTTGCCCACTCGCACTATGAGTAGCCGTTTCCAAGCAGCCAAAATTCCTTGGGCGCCTGGAATGCTGGAAGATAATTTCCTGATAAATCTCGGTATCCATTAATTAAGAGGTAAAAAAAGCGACAGCCTCCTGCACCCCTTCCAGGAGTCTGTGGACCTCCTGACGGGTATTGTAAAAATAAAAACTAGCTCGGCTGCTGGATGGCACACCCAACTTACGCATCAGGGGTTGCACACAATGATGTCCTGCTCGTAAAGCAAGGCCGCGCAAATTTAGAAAAAAAACCAAATCGTGAGCATGTACTCCCTCAACAGAGAAAGTTACTAAACCTGCACGACCCAAAGGAGGACCAAACACGCGGAGTCCCCTCATTTGGCGTAGGCCCTCAGCAGCCTCTTCAGCCAAAGCAGCAGAATGACGAGCGATTTTTTCACGGTCTATACTATCCAGGAAATCCATAGCAGCATGGAGACCAACTGCCTCAATAATAGGGGGAGTGCCGGCTTCAAACCGTGCTGGTGGGGTACGGAAGGTTGCCCAGTGAAAGTCGACGCTGTCTACCATCTCTCCCCCGTACTGCCAGGGAGGCATTTCAAGAAGAAGCTCGTAACGTCCATAGAGTATCCCAATACCGGTGGGACCGCACATTTTGTGGCCAGAACAGGCTAGAAAATCGCAACCCATCTTGGCAGTACTCAGTGGCATATGTCCAGCAGACTGTGCTGCATCCACTATTGTAGTGACCCCTTGCTCCCTGGCAAGGGTACAAAACGCCTCTGCAGATTGAATTGATCCTAAGACATTAGAGACATGTGCAAAGGTAAAAAGACGTGGTCCTCGACAAAGGAGTCGATGGAGGCGCTCTATGTCTAGCACCTGCGTCACTGGATCAAGTGGAGCGTAAACCACTGTGGCACGCTTACGTTGAGCCAACTGGAGCCAAGGAACAAGATTACTATGATGCTCCAGTTCTGTAAGGAGTAACGTATCACCCTCCTTGACATTGTATTCCCCCCAGGTATTGGCCAAAAGATTGAGCGCTGAGGTAGTACCGGATGTGAAGATAATAGATTCTTCCTTGGCCTCCAGGTAACGGGCAGCGCGGCAGCGCGCTGCTTCATAGGCGATTGTAGCACGTTCGCTTAGTTCATGCATTCCACGGTGCACGTTTGCGTACTCGTGGCGGGAAAACTCCGCCATCCTTTGGATGACTACTTCCGGCTTTTGAGTACTTGCTGCATTATCCAGATAGGCAACCTGCACATTTCTGCCCTTTACAGATTCCTTGAGAGCTGGAAACTCCTCCCTTAAGGACTCGAATGCGGGGTGCATGTTCTCATAAAAATGGATGGACCCAAATCCTCCCTTGTTAGATCTAGACAGATCCTGCAGAGAGATCTCTCAGGAGTTTTGCCTAGTTTAGTAAAAAGGTAGCAAGTGGAATAAGATGGCAATGGTGCAGATAGTACACACGTTCTCTATACTTTGTACAGTAGGGGTTGTGCTAGCCTCCATCCAAGCAAGTCTTCATTATGCAAAGACAGCAGGGTGTATTCGTAATTTTCCGTTTGTCTGAATTATCATCAACTTTGGTACACATGTTGTGACTTATGACAAGTAGCTAGGCCCAGCTAGCTCTACGGCAGAGGGGATTATACCCCTCTGGTAATATTCTTGTTGCGAAGGAATGCAGTGGAGCCTGTGGTGGCCCACCACAGGGTATAATAGACAAGGGATGGGTTAGATCAGACCGTAGGGCTGGTAAACTATGGGGGCCTTACATCGTTAGTAAATGCTTTCACCCATTTGTGCACAGACACTTCAGTGGGAAAGCACACGCCAGAATTGAATCTGGAAAATTTGCAGGAAAGACCGTCCTTGCAGGATGGGCCAGGCACACGGCAAGTAAATCCTCTCTAGGTTCCATCGAGTACGGGAAGAGAATAGCTTTTAGCCGCGCAAACTCTTGATTTCCCAGGAGCTAGTGCTATGCTACGGCCACTTGCTGTACCGCAGTGGCCAGCTAAATTTTTCTTAGATGAGGATGATCACTAAAGAGAGTTTGTTTTACAGAGTAGATTAATTGCAAGGCTTCGCTTATGTACTCATCCACTCATAATAGTCTCCTCGTTCCTATTGTCGTCGAGCAAACTGGTCGAGGAGAACGCAGCTACGACATTTATTCCCGTTTGTTAAAAGACCGTATCATTTTTATCGGAACCCCGATTGATGATAATGTTGCGAACCTAGTCATTGCCCAAATGCTATTTTTGCAAATGGAGGATGGGAAGAAAGATATTAACATCTATATTAACTCTCCTGGTGGATCTGTAACAGCAGGATTAGCTATCTATGATACAATGCAGTTTGTGACTTGTGATGTAACTACCTATTGCATAGGAATTTCTGCTAGCATGGGAGCCGTGCTATTAGCTGCGGGGGCTAATGGTAAGCGCTATGCACTACCCAATTCGGACATTATGATCCACCAGGTTTCAGGTGGAGCGCATGGACAGGCCAGTGATGTGGAACGCCAGGTAGAATTTATGTTCAAGCTTAAGAAGCGTCTGAACAGAATTCTTTCCTGTCATACAGGGAAGCCGGAAGAAGTTGTCGAGAGAGATGTGGATAGGGACTACTATATGACAGCACAAGAAGCAAAAGATTACGGTCTGGTAGATAAGGTAATCCCTTCTCTTAAGGAGCCCAGGGCTACCATCTCCAAAGAGGCAATTGAGTGACTCCCCTAATCATAGAAAAATTCCGTTCTCTCAGGAACCTTCTTCCACTTTTATCCCTAGGCAGTCGCCTTGTGGGGAGATTGACAGGCACCATAGCTAAGTTAATAAAAGGCCAAAAGAAATAAACAGAAGTTCCAGAAGGGAACAACGGAGGGAAAGTGTGTTCTAGCCGCCCAGAACTGTGTAAGTTGATTTTAGCTAAAATTTGGTTGGTGACTCTGCGGATTGGCATGACCTAGGAGAGCGTTAGCAGATATCCTTGCACGGCCTGTGTAAGTAAATTTAAGAGGCAAGAAAAACTTTACAGCTTAACTACACGCGGAGGGCTTTTGGGTTCTTTGAGGCGGCTCAGACTTAGCTGCTAGCGTTGGTGGAAGTGGTGTAAAACAACGGCAGTCTGGCCAGGATAAAGTGCATGAAAATAGATGAGAGTCATCGCTGTGGGACGGTGAGTAGCTTCATAACGCATCATTTTCGCCATTTCAACGCTGCTGCATTGAAAGATGCTGCAAACGCTTACTGCCGACACATACAGCAAGGTGGGAAAATGCTGGTAGCCATTGCAGGTGCTATGAGCACAGCAGAGTTGGGGGTTTCTCTCGCGGAGATGATCCGTCAGCAAAAAGTGCATGCCATCTGTTGCACAGGTGCTAATTTAGAGGAAGATATTTTCAATCTTGTGGCACACGATTTTTATGAGCGCGTTCCTCATTACCGCAGTCTGACTCCACAGGAAGAAAGAGCACTTTTCAAAAGGAATATGAACCGGGTTACGGATACTTGTATTCCAGAGACAGAGGCCGTGCGTCGGGTTGAGTCGTTTGTTCTGAAAGAATGGATGGCTGCAGACCGAGCGGGCGAACGATATTTTCCCCATGAGTTTCTCTATCGTGTTCTCCTCTGTAGAAAACTACAGTATCAGATCGATCCAGCCCATAGCTGGCTGCTAGCTGCAGCAGAAAGAAAGCTGCCACTCTTTGTGCCGGGATGGGAGGATTCCACATTGGGTAACATGTTTGCAGGGCACTGCCTGGACAAGACAGTGCGTAATGTCTTTACAGTACGCACTGGTATCGAGTACATGCAAGCGCTAGCGGCCTGGTATTCTGAAACGGCCCAGCAATTATCTGGAGCGGAAAATTGTGGTTCCATCGGCTTTTTTCAAATCGGCGGTGGTATCGCCGGGGACTTCCCGATCTGTGTAGTGCCAATGTTACACCAAGATTTGCGCCGAAAGAATGTCCCACTCTGGGGTTATTTTTGCCAAATCAGCGACTCCACTACAAGCTATGGGAGTTATTCTGGTGCAGTTCCAAATGAAAAGATTACTTGGGGCAAACTGGGCGTTGAAACTCCAAAATTCCTTGTTGAGTCGGATGCTTCCATAGTAGCGCCTCTCATCTTTGCTGTAGTACTAGGTTTGTAGCTTATGTGGTTCTCTTTACAGGAATATAGCGAGGGGGAGAGTTGCTGCTTAAGTCAGTGACGAAAAATAGGTTGAAAATCTTATTCTCGTATTCAGTATCTACTTGCAGGAGGAGGAAGTATCCTCCTTCAGGGCTAGTTTGGTTTAGGGCTTCTAGCGGAGACTGTCCGAAAGGAGGGGTAGAACTTTTTTTACGTCCTGAACAGAATCCCGATGACAGATCAGGATGGCATCCGGAGTTTCTACGACGATAAGGTTTTGAATGCCACAAAGAGCAACGGTGCGATGACTGGCAATAACAATGTTTTCTCTAGAGTTAAAGAGAGCGGTGGGCCCCTGGAAAGAGTTTTCTTGAGTATCGCGGCCAAGGTACTTTGTTAGGGAAGTCCATGTTCCCATGTCGTCCCAGTCGAATTGAGAGCGAATAGCCACCAAGACAGAAGAGGCTTGCTCCAAGATGGCATAGTCCAAGGAATTCTTGGGTAGACGAGAGAAATACTCAGAAATATAGGAATTTGGGTTTCCTGCCGGAAATTGGAGAATAAAGTCAGCAAGCGGTTGGCAAGATTTCATGCATTCTTGGAGAAAACACTCGGATTTCCAGATGCAGATGCCGGCGTTCCAGCCAAAACTACCTTGTCTAAGGTAGGCTTGGGCTGTCTGTCTATCAGGCTTTTCGATAAAGCGCTGGACGCAATAGACGGCCGAGCCATTGGGAGTCGAGTGCGGCAATTGTGGACCGAGTTCTAGGTAGCCAAGCCCAGTTGCTGGGTGGGTAGGCAGAACGGAAAAAACTACTATACAGGGCTGCCGGGCGGCAACCGTAACAGCATCGATAAGCTGGCGCCTAAACGTACCTACGCTGTGGATCATGGCATCTGCTGGTAAAAGAGCAACAATGGTATTGGGATTTTTGGAATGAGCGATAGCGGTGGCAAGCGCTGCTGCTGGGGCTGTATCCCTTTTGACTGGCTCTGCGATGACATGGCTGGAGCGGAAAGAAGGAAGTTGACTACGGACAGCTTCCAGTTGAGTCTGGCTAGTCAAGATAAAGGTCCGTTCAGAAGGGATTATTCCTCGTATGCGAGCAACAGTCCTTTCTAGGAGAGAGCACTTCCCGAAAAGGCGGAGAAGATGCTTAGGCAGTCGGCACCGACTCATCGGCCAAAACCGCTCACCTCCTCCTCCAGCCATGATAAAAATATAGAGAGAATCCAGGTGTTGCATTGGGATCTTCATGGGGGAGGTGACCTCTTTATGTCATGGAAGAGAGATAGCCATGCAAAATTTCTTTTTTCTTCTTCCAGTTATCCTCTCGAACACGATACTCGGTCACGACGTGACCTGGAGCATGGGAAATAAAACCAGCATTTTCTAGCTTGGATCTCGCTTTAGAAATTTCCATTTCTGCTCTGCTTATCTCGCTAAGTAGCCTGCGACGTTCAGAAACGACGTCTACTCCTAGTAGTGGGATAAAGAACTCGCCTAGAGAAGTGATTACTCCTGCCGTTCCTTTTGGCGGAGAGGAGACTGTTTCTATGGTTTCGGCCTTTACTAGGCTAGCAAAAGCTAGCTGGTCAGCAAAGCTCCAGAAAGCAGTGGGTTGGATAAGCAGCCGTACTAGTTTACGAGAGGAGATCTTAAACTCGGCACGCAGACCGCGCACAATGTGGGCGCTCTGGTAGAGATGCGCTGCTGCTGCAAGAGAACGCTCTTTCCCCCCCCTACTAGGGTGTGGAGGAAAGTTTTGGGGATCCGCAAGAAGAATAGAAGATCCTAAAGATCGGCTGAATCCGAGCAAACTCCAGAGCTCTTCCGTAATATAAGGCATAATGGGATGGATAAGAAGAAGGACGTTGGAAAGCAGATAATCCATGGTACGAAGGATCATATCACGGTTATCTACATTCTGTAGGTGGGGCTTTGCGGCCTCGACAAATTCGTCGCAGTAGCTGCTCCAAAGGAAGTCATAAAGAGTATCGGTGATTTCCTGGAAGTGAAATGATTCCCATGCAGATGCGATGTGTTGATGCACATGATCAAACTTTGCCACTATCGCGACACAGATATCAGGAGGAGAGAAAAGTTCATTCTGACAAATAGGGGAGCAATTCAATGGTCCTTGCATTTGGCGAAAACGGGCTGCGTTCCACAGTTTGTTAGAAAAATTGCGGCCCTCTTCCAGCTGCTTTTCATCGAAGCGAATGTCTTGACCAATCGGCGCAGCACGTAGCAGTCCAAAACGTACTCCGTCTACTCCATATTTTTCCAGAAGGGCAAGAGAGTCTGGCGAATTTCCGAGAGTCTTAGACATTTTTCTTCCCTTGGAGTCACGGATAAGGCCATGAATAACAACATTGGCGAAAGGCTTTTTCCCCATAAACCGATAGCCAGCCATAAGCATACGGGCAACCCAGAAAAAGAGGATGTCAAACCCGGTACTTAGAACGGTAGTGGGAAAAAATTTAGCTCGCGTGGGTGTGTCCATGGTCGCGAACGGCCATAGCCAAGAGCTGAACCAAGTGTCTAGGACGTCTGGATCCTGCTGCCAACTTCTTGAATCTGTCGGAGGAGGCTCAAGACCCACATAAACTTCTCCATCCTCCCCATACCATGCAGGAATGCGGTGTCCCCACCATAACTGCCGGCTAATGCACCAATCTTGAATATTTTCCATCCAATGCTCATAGACCTTTACCCACTGAGAAGGAAAGAAGCGGACAGCACCGCTGCGAACAGCCTCCAAAGCTTCACGGACAGCAGGATAACGCAGAAACCACTGCCTAGAAAGGCGAGATTCAATGGGAACATTTGCTCTTTCGCTGTAGCCGAGATGGTTTTCGTAGGGCTCTACTTTTACCAATAACCCCATTGCTCTAAGCATCTTCACTGCTTTTTCGCGGGCTTGGAACCGATCAAGCCCGTCTAATTGAGGCAGCTGCGGACAATTGATCTTACCGTCTGGATGAAGGACATTAATGATTTCCAGACGATGACGTTGGCTGATTGCATAATCGGCCTTGTCATGTGCAGGAGTAACTTTAAGTGCGCCGGTGCCAAAGGACCGATCAATGCAGGTATCCGCAATAATGGGAATGGGAGCACGGGGAAAGGGACGCAGACAGCAAAGACCAATAAAGCCTTGGTAGCGAGGATCTTCCGGGTGGACAGCCACGGCAGTGTCACCCATTACAGTTTCTGGGCGCGTGGTAGCAATTTCAAGGAAAGCACCCGGTTGCTGTAGGACCTCATAGCGGACCGTGTAAAGGAAACCCTTGTTAGCCTTCATCACTACTTCTTCATCAGAGAGTGCAGTGAGTGAAGCAGGGCACCAGTTTACCATACGCTTTCCTCGGTAGATGAGTCCCTCCCGGTAGAGATCAACAAAAGCTTGGAGGACGGTACGAGAATAATCGGAATCCATGGTAAACCTCTCCCTCGACCAATCACAAGAGCACCCGAGACGCTTAAGTTGTTGGGTGATGATGCTGCCGTGCTTTTCTTTCCACTCCCAGACGGCTTCAAGAAACTTTTCACGTCCCATCTTGCAGCGCTCGATGCCCTGCGTTTTATGTAAAAATCCTTCCACCACGGCTTGCGTAGCAATGCCAGCATGGTCTGTACCTGGGAGCCAGAGTACTTCATGGCCCATCATGCGCGCGCGGCGGCAAAGGGCATCCTGCATGGTGTTGTTCAAAACATGCCCAAGATGCAGGATTCCAGTAACGTTAGGGGGTGGAATAACTACGGAAAATGGAGGCTTAGAGGAATATGGGTCAGCTTGAAAACAGCTACTCTGGAACCAGACGGCACCCCATTTTTTCTCAACTGCCGTAGGTTCGTATGATTTTGGCATTTCGAACATAAGGAAACACGGAAACTGTAGCATTTTCTCAAGAGGTCCGTCAAAAATACTTGCTAGAAGTCCGATGGTCTAGGAAAGCTAAGCTAAAAGGGCGAGTGAGATCTCGGAGAAATGAAGTTGCCAGCGCAATATGGAAAGGAAACGGATCTTCCCTCTCTAGGACCTATTGGGGTGTTCGATTCTGGAATCGGTGGGCTGACTGTGGTAGCAGCGCTGCGTCACTTGCTACCCAACGAGGATGTTTTTTACCTTGGAGACACAGCGAGGGTCCCCTATGGCGGAAAGAGCCAGGAGACTGTTGAACGCTATAGCGTGGAGATCAGCAAGCTGTTACTGGCAGAACATGCGAAGATAATTGTCGTGGCCTGCAGTACTTCTTCTGCATTAGCGTTGTCACGCTTAAGAGAATTACTTCCGGTTCCGGTAATTGGTATGGTAGAAGTGGGTGCTATAGCGGCTGTGCGCGCTTCCCATGGCAAAAGGATTGGAGTCATTGGGACAAAGGCAACCATCTCTAGCGGTGCCTATAAGCAAGCTATTCAGAAAATTTGTATTGGAGCTCACGTAGTCAGTAGAGCCTGCCCACTTTTAGTTCCACTAGTAGAGGAAGGGATGTTTGAAGACGAAATCACCCGTTTAGCTCTGCAACGGTACTTAGAGCCCCTGCTGCGTAGCAGCATTGACACATTAGTTCTTGGCTGTACCCATTATCCACTACTTTATCAGGCGATTAAACAGGCAGTGGGGCCAAGGATAGTTGTGGTTAATTCTGGGAAAAACTGTGCCTTAGCAGTTAAGGAAATGTTAACAAGCTTTGGGATAGCACGAGAATTACATACAGGAGAACTACGTGTAGCCCTAACGGATTCCGCAGAGGGCTTTTTAAGAGTGGCAGAACAAGCATTGGGACTAAGAATTGGGGAGGTAGAGCTGCTAGGTCTATAGGAGCAGCACTGGCGCAAGAAATTGACCGATATTATTGCGACTAACTATGGAAAAGGCACAAAAATCTTTGTTTCCTTTTGGATTTTTCTCATAGGACTGAGGGAGGGTTTTTTTGTACATGGGCATGCAATGCATAAGGCCGAAGTCCCATCCTGGTTTGGTACCAATATCAGGATTAATTTCATATCCTCTCCATATGACAGCTATGGGTTCTTTGCACTGTAAATTTAATCGGATACATTTTCGCTTAGTATAAGCGAGTTTGGTGCGTCGGCCGACTTGCCATAGAAGGTCACGGCGTCTTTTTTGAATCGAATGGCTACCTTAAAACTGTCTATGTGCTTCCACCTATCCTGTATAGCATCTCAGTATAAGGACACGTCTGCCGCATCTGTTCCTTCAGCTCTTTAATTGTGTAAATCTTCTTACTTGGATTGCCGTTTGCCTAATAACTTAAGTGAGCAAATGAACGCCCTTTTCTGAAAAAACACTTCTGCAGTAGAGGTAACACCTACGTCTGCGAGAAGAAGCGACGCAACCGTGTCCCGAACATCTCCACACACATAGTTAGCATTAGCGCCGTTCCTGCACCAATTAAGGAAGCAGCAACTACATCTAAAGGCCAATGCGCCCCCACGTAAACGCGAGAGTAGGCTACAAGGGCTGCAGAGGCCATAAATACCCATCCCAAACGGCGGAAAAAAAGAGCAAATGTTGTCGCTATAGCGAAACTATTGGCTGCATGTCCAGAAGGAAAGGAATGCCCATGCGAACGGACAGGGTTGAACTGTGAATAGTAAACCTTTAAGGGCCTTGTCAGAGCTAAAATTTGTGGGTGAACACGCTCTAGTTCTACCTTTCGAACTCCTTTAAGGACCATGTAAGGGCGTGGGCGTCCTATACAATGCTTGAGACTATTTACAATGGAGTCTGCGATTCCCACGCATGCTATTGCACAGACCAATGCTGCTCGTGCGTGGAAGTTCCCGAAAATCCCAAGAAGGATAGAGATACAAAGGAGGAAAGGCATCCAAAAATTCCAATTGGTAATAGTTGCCATAACCCAATCTGCCTGTGGACTCGTCCAAGTCTGGTTGATGAGAAAAAAAAGCGTTTGTTCCATTTCAGCTGTGATAAGTGCTGACACGAATCTAGCTAGCCTCCAGTTTTGTTTATTGTTTATAACGTCCCCTGACGAGACGCTAACGGCGCCGAGAGAGTTCCTGCTTCGTGGAAAAGCAGCATAATAGTCCCAACCTAGTTTCTCTTTTGATTTCTTCCGCGCTGGCAAAAGCGTTAAAACTCTCCTCTCACGCTTCTAATCCGTGGCGGCCGCAGCCAACATTTCCATGCTAGCTTCCTGGAAATCAGGCTTCCCTTCATATCGTGCTTCAGCAAGAAACATAAGGCGAAGAGCTACGAGACTGCTTCGCCGCTCCAGCCAAGCTGTAGCTTGGAGGTCCAGGAGGCATCCATTGGAACGCTGCTTTGCTGAGAAAGGGGGTCGGAGGAGGTCTTCACCAGCTCATAGAGCAGTTTAACTGCAGTATACAGGACAGCCCTGTAAAGGAAGGATTCACTTCAACTATAATTCGCACGTAAGTCTGACACAATTTGGCACGGTAGCTGCAATCTTAAAGTTCTCGCAATCTTAAAATCCTAATGGTTCTCGGGGAGGAGGTATTGCTCATATCTTTTCTAGGAAGAGACCTACTATTGACGCAGGGAGGGTAGATAGGGTTTTCTGTCATTTCCCATGCGTATCTTGCTCGGTTTTCTTGTGGTGGAGTGTTTCATAGTAGGCAACTGCTTGCCCTGCGCTGCAGTGCAAGAACCACCGGCGGTCTTCCCGCTTCCCCTCTCTAGTTACTCTGATACAAAGCTTGCACTAGGGGTGCAACTCTGGCAGCGCCTTTGGTCTGATCCGCTTAATGGTCTCCTTACGCTGACTTTCCTTCTAGCAGTCCTTCATACCTTTGCAGCGCCACGGCTTATGCTCGTGTCACGTCGTTACTGGGAAGAAATGTGTCGTTTGAAACAGGTGGACGGTGCAAAGAGAGAACGCAACTCACTGCGCCTCCGCAGTATTGTATTCCACTTCCTAGGTGAGGTAGAAGTCATTTTCGGTATTTGGCTATTGCCTCTCATAGCTGCCATTGCTCTAGCAAAGGGATGTCCCACACTTTTTACCTATCTAAGCGGAGTTCGTTTCGCAGAACCAGTTTTTGTCGTAGTCATTATGATGATGGCGGCATCCAGCCCCATCCTGTACCTTACAGAAAAATGTCTGTCTACCGTAGCCTCACTAGGAGGCGGATCAGTAGCCGCTTGGTGGTTATCCATCCTTACTCTTGGCCCCTTGTTGGGCTCTTTCATTACTGAGCCTGCTGCCATGACGATCTGTGCGCTGATGTTGGCAGAGAGATTTTTTTGCCTCCAACCTTCCTTCCACTTACGATACGCTACGCTTGGTCTTCTATTCGTGAATATTTCTGTGGGAGGTACATTAACCCACTTTGCAGCCCCACCAGTGGTTATGGTGGCCTCAAAATGGGGATGGGGGATGGGCCATATGTTTTATTCGTTTGGGTGGAAAGCAGTGCTGAGCATTTTAATTTCCAACACGCTTTTCTTCCTAATTTTTCGACGACAATTGCTTGCTCTCCCCTCTCCAATCAAAGAAAAGGAGCGGCGCCTTACCCATATCCCTATCTGGGTCACAGCATTCCACATGACAATGATCGCTTGGGTGGTTTTTACAGCACATCATCCAACTGTGGTAGTACTTAGCTTATTTCTTTTCTTAGTATTTGTCTTTTTCACCTCTAAGTACCAGAGAGCAATTCCTTTCCGAGGACCTCTGTTGGTGGGCTTCTTTCTGATAGCCCTTGTAATTCACGGTGATTTTCAGCAATGGTGGTTAGAGTCCGTTCTACGGGGATTGGGTTATTGGCCACTAATGGTCGGCTCTACTGTGCTTACTGCTTTTAATGATAATGCAGCCATCACCTACCTGGCTTCACTGGTGCCCAACCTAGATAACTGCCTAAAGTTTTCCGTGGTTGCTGGGGCAGTAGCTGGAGGAGGATTAACTGTTATTGCTAATGCCCCTAATCCCGCCGGTCAAAATCTCCTTCAAAAATTCTTTGGGGAAGAAGGTATACATCCTGTCTATCTTTTTGCAGCAGCGATAGCCCCTACCCTCATTGTTGGAGCCTTTTTCGTGCTCCTTCCTTAGATCATGTTCCACAAAGGGAGAAGGTAGATAGACAATTATTTTCCGAGAATCGAAAGAAAATCCCAATGGGGGAGACAAATGACATTGCAACGGCTGCTTACAAGGCGTACTAAGGGTTACCCCGTTGTTTATGAGGGGTTGGTGGAGCTTGTACAAATTTCAATTCTGCCCCCACATCTTCCATGAATAGTTGTTCTTTTACGGCTCGTTGGAACGAGGCTTTATTGGACGAAAATTACCAGAAATGGCAGCGGAGCCCTTGCTCAGTAGGCTCTGATTGGGCCGCTTTTTTTGAGGGTTTTGAGCTTGGTACTACCCAGTCGGCAAAAAATGGAGCTCCCACATCACCACCTGGCATCGACGAACAGAGGGTGTTGCAAACCAAAGTGGACGGGATAATCCATATGTACCGCGTGCTGGGGCATTCTATTGCAAAACTTGACCCCTTTTCTGAACCTCCACCGCAGCAAGCTCAGGCTGCTTTTGCTCTTGAGAGCCTCGGCTTTAAAGCGTCTGATCTAGAGAGGGAAGTTTCTTCTCATTTATTCCGTGCAGATAAGAAATTTAAGCTCCGCGAACTGATCCTAGTACTTGAACGCATTTACTGTTCTTCCCTCGGCGCGGAATTTATGCATATTCAGGATGCGTGTCGGAGAAATTGGGTATCGGAACGTCTGGAATCAGAACAGGGAAAAGAAGAAGCCGCAGTTGCTTCGCACTGCGGCAGTATTTTGCGTACTCTCTACAAAGCGGAGACTTTCGAGCACTTCCTACACGCCAATTATGTCGGACACAAACGCTTTTCTTTGGAAGGTGCTGAGTCCCTCCTTGTTAGCTTACAGACTCTCATAGATGGATGTGAGGAGCGTGACATCAGGCAAGTTGTTCTTGGAATGACTCATCGTGGACGCTTGAATGTTTTAGCCAATCTTCTCCACAAGCCGTTGGAGGCAATCTTCAACGAATTCGATCACAATGTACTGCCGAAAACCGAGGGGAGCGGTGGTGATGTTAAGTATCACCTCGGATACCATACGATCTGGAAAGGTCAAACAGGCCACGAAGTGCAGATCCATCTTGCCGCAAACCCGAGCCATTTAGAAGCAGTGAGCCCTATTGTGCAAGGTAGAACGCGAGCCCTCCAGAATATCTCGGGTGATAATCAGGATGGGAAGGGAGTTCTTGCTATTTTAATCCACGGAGATGCAGCGTTTGCAGCTCAGGGAGTGGTGGCAGAGACGTTTAATCTTTCCCAGTTACCTGGTTACCAAACAGAGGGGACGGTTCACATTATCATAAATAACCAAATCGGCTTTACGACAGTTCCGTCCGATGCTCGTTCCAGTAGATACTGCACAGATGTAGCTAAAATGGTCGAGGCCCCTATCTTTCATGTCAACGGGGATGATCCGTTGGCAGTCCATACGATCACAAGGACTGCTTTAGAGTTCCGGCAAAATTTTGGGAAAGACGTAGTGATTGACATCATCTGCTTCCGTCGTCACGGTCATAACGAAGCAGACGAACCTACTTTTACTCAGCCTAGTCTTTATAAGAAGATTAAAGGTCATCCCCTCCTAAGTGACACTTTCCTGAAAAAGACCGAAGAGTTGGGAATTATTGAAAGCAGACAAGCCGTCATTTGGAAGGACAAGGAGATAGAGAGGCTGGAAGCAGCCTTGACCCAGTCTAGGCTGAAGGCTGATGACCGCCGTGCCACTAGTGAAAAATCTGGGATTAATAATGGGCCTGCTGCTGCAGCCGCTATTCAGCCTTCTTCTTACTCCCATAGACCTGTTCAGACCGCTATTAGATCCGCGATGCTGGACGAGATTATGCAGGCGCTAACTACTGTCCCAGAGGATTTTCGTGTCCTGCCAAAGGTCCGCCGCATGCTACTGGAACGCAGACGGCAGATCTGGCAAGCCAGAGGTCCCTATGATTGGGGGATTGCGGAGGCTCTTGCTTTTGGCTCACTCCTGTTGGAAAAGATACCCGTAAGACTCTCAGGTCAGGATAGCCAACGAGGTACTTTTAGTCACCGCCATAGTATCCTCCACGATGAGATAACTTGTGAGCGCTACATTCCCCTAAACCATCTCTCATCCTCTCAGGCCGAATTTTGCGTCTATAACAGCCCACTCTCTGAATATGCTGTGTTGGGGTTTGACTACGGATACTCTATGGAGTGCCCTTCCGCACTATGTCTTTGGGAGGCCCAATTCGGAGATTTTGCTAATGGTGCACAGATTATCATCGATCAATTTATCTCTTCTTCTGAGGCCAAATGGCATAGGCAGAGCTCCATCGTAATGTTACTTCCCCATGGCTACGAGGGCCAAGGTCCGGAACACTCTAGCTCCAGGCTGGAACGCTATCTACAGCTCTGCGCAGAAGAAAACATGCAGGTTTGTAACCCAAGTACGCCGGCACAGTACTTTCATGTTTTGCGCCGTCAGATCCACGGGAAGTATCGCAAACCCCTGATCGTTATGACACCTAAAAGCCTTTTACGTCATGAACAATCCGTCTCAAAAGCCCAAGATTTTACTAATTCCCGCTTTTTCGAAATCCTAAGTAACCCCCTTGATCACAAACAACCGGAGAAGATTCAGCGGGTAGTTTTTTGTTCTGGAAAAGTTTACTACGATCTACTCCAATACCGAGCGACCCACCAACTAGGAGAGCTGGTCGTGCTTATTCGGGTCGAACAATTGTATCCTCTGGATGAAGAGGAGGTCGTCAGGGTTTTTCAACGTTATCCCTCTACCGCGCAAGTTATCTGGTGTCAGGAAGAACCCAGTAACATGGGAGCGTGGACGTTTATCTATCCACAGCTTCGGAGGTTGCTTGGCTGTGAAATTTCCTATGTCGGCCGGCCAGCCAGCGCAAGTCCAGCTACTGGGTTTAGTTTCACCCATAAAAAGCAGCAGGCTGAACTAGTTAAGGCAGCGTTTGGGTTTTAAACTTTTAAAGTTCATAGTTCTGTGCGTATTGAAGTTCAAGTTCCGGAAGTTGGAGAATCGATTTCTAGTGGCGTTCTGTCTGTTTGGCACAAGAAGAATGGGGAACAGGCTCATGCAGGAGAGGCACTTTTTTCTCTAGAAACAGATAAGATTTCCACCGAGGTAAATGCACCTGAATCTGGAGTGGTAAGCACACTAGTAAGTGAAGGAGATGAAGTGCGAATTGGCCAGGTAGTTGCAACCATTGAGGTTGTCTCTGCTAGGATGGTGCCTGCTTCCCCTTCCCTTGCAGAGCCTAAGAAGGCACCTATGGCTGCCTCATTTGCCAGTTCTGAGGAGGAGAGGGAAAAGAAGAAGGAGGATGGTTTTCCTCCAAAAGAGGTGGAGATAAAGGAGGATTCCCGAATTACACGTAAACGCCTTTCTCCACTCCGCAAGAAAATCGCAGCCCAATTGGTATCTTCACAGCAATCTGCAGCTATTCTAACTACATTCAATGAGTGTGACATGAGCGCGGTTATCAGGATTCGCAAGCACCTCCAAGGAGAATTTCAAAAGCAACATAAGGTGAAGCTAGGTTTTATGTCTTTTTTTATTAAAGCTGCAGTAAGTGCACTACGAGCAGTACCTATTGTTAATTCTCGCATAGAAGGCGACGAACTTATCCAAAACCACTTTTACAATATTGGCGTCGCTGTAGGTACTGAACGCGGACTAATTGTCCCTGTATTACGTGACTGTGAGCAAAGGTCCTTTGCAGATCTTGAGCGGGAGCTGTTAAGTTTTGCGATGAAGGCGCGATCAGGTAAAGTGGCCCTTGAAGATTTACAGGACGGCATATTTACCATTTCCAACGGAGGAGTGTATGGTTCCCTGTTAAGCACTCCGATCCTTAATCCTCCTCAAAGTGGTATTCTAGGGATGCACAAGATTCAAGAGCGGACGGCTGTTATGCAAGGGCAGATAGTGATTCGTCCCATGATGTATCTTGCTCTCAGCTACGACCACCGTATAATTGACGGGAAGGAAGCAGCAACTTTTTTGGTCCACATTAAGGACTGTGTGGAGAATCCTGCCAGACTGCTCCTGGTGCCCTAAAATTAGCTACTTTCCATCTCGTTTTGGTGTTGGATGAATCTGATGCGTTCCCATGAAGATGGCTAACATGGAGATGGTCTTTGAGGCTGGAAAGACCGCCCTCATTCTTCTAGAAGTTGTACTGATCTTCAACTTTATCATCATCGTCCATGAGCTGGGACACTTTTTTGCTGCCTGGCAATGTGGGTTAAAAGTAGATAAATTTTCTATCTGGTTTGGTCCTGCCTTATGGAAAAAGACCATTGCTGGTGTGGAATATAGGGTGGGTTGTATACCTGCAGGCGGGTTTGTCTCCATTCCACAAATGGCTTCCGTGGAGTCGACCAGAGAAAAGCCAGGTAACTTTCTTCCAATAGTTTCTCCATGGGGAAAAATCCTTGTCGCGCTCTCTGGCCCTCTTTTCAGTCTACTATTGGCGCTTGTCTTTGCAGTTTTAGTTTGGATATTAGGGAGGCCAGTAAGTGAACCTGAGACTACGACGGTTATAGGTTATGTGGATCCTGGTGGACCAGCCGCCAGCGCGGGCATCCGCGTAGGGGACAAAATTCTCGCTGTGGATGGACACCCTGTCAGCCGTTTTGCTGGCGCAGGGCAAGTTAGTGACACCATAGTGTGGAACGTAGCGAGGAGCGAAAAGCCTGCTGTTCAAATTTCTTTAGACCGTGGTGGAGAGCGGATTTCTCTTGAAGTTACGCCTATAGTTCCTCGAACAAATAGCCTGGAGAGAAAGGCTCTCCGTCAGATCGGGATTGCCCCTGCTCAGCTTCCCATCATTGCCAATATTTTCGAGAACAGTCCTGCTTGGCTAGCAGGCTTACGGAAAAGAGACGCCATCGTAGCCGCTGACAACCGGACGGTCTACAGTGTTATGGAACTTACCGAGATTATAAAGGGCCACGGCATACAACCGATAGAATTAACAGTCCAGCGCTCCGAACACACCCTTCGGATAGCCATTATCCCATGTATACTTCAAGGAAGAAAGTCACCATATCTTGGAATTCTTTGGGATAACCGAGGTAGGATGAACACATCCCACCCCACCCCTATTGACCAAGTGATTGCAGGGGCACAAACCATCTGGGAGACTATAGTAGCAATTACTTCCAAAAAATCGGAAATTAAAATGCAACATCTAAGTGGATTTGTCGGTATTATGCACCTGTACTACCTGAGTTTTGTGGCCCCAGAGGGTTGGAAGATGGCACTATGGTTCAGTGTGGCACTTAACGTAAACGTAGCCATTCTCAATCTACTTCCTATTCCCCCCCTGGATGGGGGGCATATTCTGCTTTCTTTGTTTGAGGGGATCTGCCGCAGGCCTATTCAGAAAAGTGCTCTGGAAAAGGTGCAGGCTGTATTTACCCTCTTGTTAATTGGGTTTATGCTCTACCTGACTTTCTACGATATTCAGGACTTTCCATGGAAGGTCCATAATCACAATGCCTCTCAGAAATGAATTTTCCCGCTTCCCCCTACTAGACCAATGAAGGCGTTTCCCGCTTTCTACTACCAGAAACGGCCCACACGAGAGGTCAGTGTGGGTCAAGTGACCATTGGGGGAGGGTATCCTCTCTGTATTCAGTCTATGATTACGGCTGGTACCATGGATACTGAGGCTTCTGTGCGGGAAGCTATGGAACTAGCTGCAGCTGGTTCTCAGATAGTGAGAATTACAGCTCCTACAGTCAGGGAGGCGCATAACCTCAGATCAATTAAGAGCAAGCTCTTAACTAGAGGATGTACCATCCCGCTAGTAGCCGATATTCACTTTAAACCTGGAGCAGCCTTGGAGGCCGCTAAATGGGTAGAAAAAGTTCGCATTAATCCAGGTAACTACGCAGATTCAAAGAAGTTTTCTGTTCGAGAATACACTAACGAGGAGTATAGGATGGAGTTGGTGCGAGTTGGGCAGCTGTTTGAGCCTCTTGTTGCATTCTGCAAAGCACGTGGGATTGCCATGCGTATCGGCGTTAACCATGGATCACTAAGTGATCGTATCATGAGCCGCTATGGTGATACTCCTCTTGGAATGGTAGAGAGTGCTATGGAGTTTGCAAACATTGCTCGGGGGCTTGGCTATCACAACTTTGTCTTTTCTATGAAGGCGTCCAGTCCTAGAATGATGATCGCTGCCAACCGTCTCCTCGTCACACGGCTTTCTGCAGTGGGGCTGGATTACCCCCTTCATTTAGGAGTTACAGAGGCTGGAGATGGAGAAGATGGGCGCATTAAAAGTGCTATTGGCATTGGCAGTCTCCTTTACGATGGAATTGGAGATACTGTTCGTGTTTCCCTGACGGAGGATAGCGTCCATGAGATCCACTTTGCCAAAGCATTGGTTAATCCTTTTCTTTCCAAGAAAGATGAGGTCTCCTCTCTTGGAGACTTTCCGCCATCCTTTGATTACTTTTCTTACTGTAGGCGGGCCGCGCACCGTATCTTTGTTCATGGCGTTCCTGTGGGTGGAGAAGAGCCTATTCGAGTTTTTACCAGTGAGGGGAAGTGGAATGTTCTTAGAGAACGGCTCCCTCAGATGGGAGAATACCAGCCAGAGATTGTGCTTGGGAATTCCGGGATAATAAAGAGCGTAGATCCAAGAGATCAGCGTGCCATAGAGGCCCTTTGTGAAGAAACTGCCCCCAGACTTGTCACCGTTGCGGATGGCATCGACCTATCTCCCATCAGGGCTTTTCGTCTACTTGCCGCACGCATTCCGGCGTATCATCCTATCCTTTTAAAGGACACACTTTTTCCTGCTCTGGTCAAGCGTGATCCTCTCTCTTCCCTCTTGGAGGCATCTATACATATAGGTTCCCTGGTTTGTGACGGTATTGGCAATGCTATCCTTGTTCAAGGAGAACAAGAGTCCGAACAATCCGTACGGCTTGCCTACAATATTCTTCAAGCATCCGGAGCAAGGGTATTTAAGACAGACTATGTAGCTTGTCCTTCTTGCGGACGCACTCTTTTTAATCTCCAGCAGATAACATCGCACGTTAAGGCTGCAACCTCACACCTTAAGGGTGTACGGATTGCCATCATGGGGTGTATCGTTAACGGACCCGGAGAAATGGCTGATGCAGACTTCGGGTATGTAGGTGGTGCCCCTGGTAAGGTCAACCTTTACGTTGGGAAGACCCCAGTTAAGTTTAACATCCCCGAGAAGGAGGCTGTAAGTTGTCTCGTGGATTTAATTCGCAAACATGGTAAGTGGGTGGAACCGTCTTCTTAATAGGAAAAAACAAGGAACTGGAGCGAGGGTAATCTCGAGCGAGAAGCTCTTTTTTTGAAAGAGCAAGATAAGTGCAAGACAAGAAAACACCGTAGAGAAGAGTTAAACGACACAACCTAGCAACACGAAAAACGCGCCCTCTTCATCACGGATGAGATAGACCCAAGGATTTCTTACGAAGGCGAAGAGATCTTGGGGTTACTTCCACGTATTCATCAGGACCAATGAATTCGAGAGCCCGTTCCAGGTCCATTTTTATTGGGGGATCAAGCCGGAGACCTCTCCCTTCGCCTTGACTTCGCATGTTAGTCAAGTGTTTTACCTTACAAGGGTTGACTGTAATGTCATCGGGTCTGGAGTGCTCTCCTACTATCATACCAATGTAAATGTCCTCTTGTGGTCCAATAAAGAGTCTTCCACGTTCTTGAATGTTGCTAAGCGCGTAGCCGGTAGAGATCCCAGCTTCCATAGAGATGAGCGCCCCGCCGCTTCTTTGGATAGGGATCTCTCCCTTGTGGGAGCTGTACTCCTTAAAAAGGTGAGTTATCACGCCACGTCCTCTGGTAAGGGAAACGAGCTCTGTTTTAAGGCCAATCAGTCCCCGAGTCGGGAGTACAGCTTCAATGCAAACAGAATTGGGATGATGCTGCATTTTAACAACTTCGGCCTTCCGGCGAGAAAAAGATCTAAGAATACCTCCAAGACTTTCCAAGGGGATGTCTACATGGACAGTCTCAAATGGCTCGAGTAGGTTGTCCGCAGACTTTTGGTAGACGGCTTCTGGTCTTGAAAGTATCAGCTCGTAACCCTCCCGACGCATTTGTTCAGCCAACACGGCAACCTGCATCTCTCCTCTGGCCTGAATTTCAAAGTGTCCAGCCATCCCTGTGTCTAACATTTTTAGGGAGACATTTACGCGAGTTTCGCGTACGAGCCGCTCATGGATATGCCTGGCAGTGAGAAATTTACCTTCCCTACCTGCCATAGGGGAATCGTTAACGCTGATTCGCATGCTGATGGTAAGAGGGTCAATATCTACAAAAGCTAAAGCACAGCCGTCCTCTAACTCAGTAATAGTTTCCCCAATACGGACATCTTCAAAACCTGCAAGGCCTACAATGTGACCCTCCAGAGCCTCCTGGATTTGCATTCTTTCCAGACCTTTGTATTCAAAGAGAGCAGTGACATTCCCTTGTAGGCAGCGCCCATCCCGACAAAGACGAAACACGGGCTTCCCTACACGGATTTTACCACTAGCCACACGCCCGTAAGCAACCCTACCTAGGTAGTCGCTGTGACCTAAACTAGCAACCAAGAACTGGAAATAGCTTCTGGCTGAAGGATGAGGGGGTGGGATATATCGAACGATTGCCTCAAAGAGAGGTCCCATATCAGTGGAGGAGTGGTCTAATTCTCTTTTGGCAAATCCTATTTTGGCGCTCGTATATACGTGAGGAAAATCCAGCTGTTCGTCAGTTACATCAAGTTCCAAAAACAACTCGAAAACCATATCTAACACCTTATGAGGACGCGCATTTTCCCGGTCAACCTTGTTTATGACGACAATGGGCTTTAGGTTGTGGGTAAGCGCCTTACGAAGCACGAACCTTGTCTGAGCCTGTGGGCCATCGTGGGCATCCACTACTAGAAGGACACCGTCTACTGTTTGCATAACACGCTCTACCTCTCCACCGAAGTCAGCATGGCCTGGAGTATCCACGATATTGATAAGGAAATTTTTCCAGCGAAGGGCAGCATTTTTGGAACAAATTGTGATCCCCTTCTCCCTTTCAATCTCCATAAAATCCATAACCCGTTTGTCCATTTTCTGATTAGGACGAAAGGTACCTGATTGCAGAAGGAGCTGGTCAATCAAAGTGGTCTTACCGTGATCGACATGGGCAATAATCGCAACGTTCCGGATGTCTTCCATATACCTAAGAATGCCGCCCACTGTGGGCCTAGGAAATCGAACTGTCAACGAAAGACAGGCAACAAGAAGCCGGGCCTTCAGTCTATCTTGGGAATGCAATTACAAGCGACCCAATTTCTGTTCCACACACTTTTCCTAAGGAAATGAAATAACCACCATAACCATCAGTTTCTCCGCGTACCCTTCTCGCTCTAGGAGAACTAGCTAGCCCCCCTAGCGTTTTTGCCAAGCCAGTACGCCTACAAGTTTTTTTCCACACCATAGTAGACCACACTCGCTACATTTCCGGGAGGGGAAAGGGAAAGTTACATGCAACGACAGCCTAAGTGGCGTACCTTCTTAGCGGCAATCCTTTTCTTTCAACGAGGTGAGAAGTTCGGAAAATCCAACACAGCTTCATCTCTCCCTTCAGGATATGAAGCCAACCAGGCCAAGATAGATGGAAAAATCTAGGTGAAACAATTTGTGGGAGTAAAAGGTAAGGCTCTGTTGCTCTGGTTGGTACGTACTTCCTACAGCAGTTGGTCCGTTTAGACAAACCTCCTCCTGAGCCAGAATTAGGGACAACTCTCCCATTCTATTACCTCCTATCAACTTATGTCTGCTCATGAGAGGACTCGAACCTCCAAGGGTTTTCCCATACGGTCCTGAACCGTACGCGTCTGCCAATTCCGCCACATGAGCAATGTATAACCCGACTCCAGCGACAATCCTGTTTATTCCCTCGGCTATTTATCTATTTATAAATGCAGATTAGTGGTAAGCTTCCGCTATCCTTCTGCTTTGTAAGCTCTGCCAACTTTTCTTAAAAAGACACACTAAGGTACACAATCTTCTGCCATCTCTTTGCAACTGGGACGTCCTTTCCTGAAAGCTTACCTGACCAAGAGGAGGGCCTCCATCGTCCCAAAAACCCGCCGGGAGTCTCCTAAAAAGATAATTTGATGGCAAGAAAATTTCTGGTGACCCTTTCCTGAAAGATTTTGCTGAAACAGCTTCAATGAACGGTGTTGGCGGCCTGGAGAGACCCTGTCAATAAAGGGTGTAATGCTAACTAGGAAGCTAGAACCAGCCGATGAGTTTTCAGAGGAACCTGAACTGCTGGAGGTCTGCCATCGGAAAATACATCGGATAATTCTTCTGGATGCATACTTCCAATGTCGTGGGTGGAATGGAAGTAGATCTCTGAAAGTTTCAAAGTTATTGGCGTGCGGGGATGGCATTTCTTCAGGATCTCTCGAGTTTCTCACGGTGCTTTTCGAAAGGCCTTACCGTAAGTTGTGAAGCTTTATCCCTATAAAGAGACACAGCCAAGGTGCAGTCCTGGTAGTTGTGCTTTAGGCATAAAGCATCAAAACTCCATGAGGTACTAGAAATCTTCTGGGAAGAGCTGCTAAACGATTCACAACTGACCGGAGTTTTAGATGCTGACAAAACAGCTAGGAAAGAGGATTACAAATGGATTCCCGTTACACCTAGAAGGGACTCTTCTGATGTGTTTTGTGCCCAGAGGAGATTTCAGTTTGAATCTGTTTTTCCATTAGAAATTGGGGTATCCGCCACAGAAAGTTCTCCCCTGTTTAGAGTTTGGTTACTTTGATTTTCTGGAGAGAAAAAGATCTGATCTAGGCTGAAACGCAGCTCTTCTTAAAGAATTACGTCAGTCTGGTGGGTTTCTTTCTCCCTCTCCAAAGGCGAGGCTTCAGCTTGTAGGTGAATTGTCTCTGATGCCTTCATTCCCAGCTGAGCAATGATCTACGTAAGGTGGTTAATTGCTGGTGTGGCTATTCCTTGCTGTCTGTTGACCCCTAAAGGAAACATGTGCTCCTTGCTGACTTGGGTATTTAAGCAGAGGGGGGCCCACAGCGGTCATGGGTTATATAAGCTGACCTGGCGTGCTGTCTGCTGTCTTCTCTCAAAGCGCGATTTGAGCGTTATATCGTATCAGATGATGTGCAAATCATGGATATCTCCGATACCGGCATGCTCTTTCACATTTTTGGAAAATCCGCCTCTCATGCTTTCCATGGGCAGAGTAACGTCTTGGCTTCTCGTTTAGGTTTCCCTGGTATCGACCGACCAATGTGGGTCCCCTCAACTCAAATCGGCGTCTCCCACTAGAGTCTCACGCAGTCCGGCTAGACCGCAACAGAGCTCTCCGAGCCATTCTAGCACAAGGAATACCAGTATAGGGAAGTGAAATTTCTGATAAACGTTTCCTGCAGAGGCGGGCCTAGACCCAGTTTGCAATAGATTTTTTCAAGGGATGCGCTATGTTAGGGGGGTAATCTCCATGACGTAGCATAGGGCGTGTCAACCAGCTTCTTGTAGGTTTTGTCTCTGAAGGTTTTGGGACTGTTTTGCCTCCTGGCTCAAAAATACTTGATCCAAATTCCAATCAATGTGTGGTTACCTTAACCCCCGTTGCTCTTCATTTCGAGTTAGGCATGGTTGTAGCATTGAGTTATCTGAAAAGCGGGATCGCTCTTCTTTTCCGATAAAGCGGACTTTCTTCTTGCTTCCCATTTGGGGAGTATGCAGAGGGTATCCCTGAGAAGGCAGGAGTTTCCCTTTCTGGGTAACCTATAGCTGAACTATAGCTGAACTAAAGGCTGTATTGACTTTCTCGGATGACTCTTTCTTATCTTATAGCCGTCACTAGAGTGATCTGCTTCTTTTGGTTCTCCCTTCACAAAAAGGGACGAGACATTCCTTAGCTACTTGTTGTAGCATCATACATGGTCCGGGAGGGTGGGGTGCGTTCTCGGACGCAGCAAATAGAAAATTATGGGAGAGAATCTGGTAGGTTAGAAGCGGGCTGGGTTGTGTCAATAGCACCTCGGGCGCTTTTCTATTTGGGTAGGTACCGAAGTGGTTAAACGGGGCGGACTGTAAATCCGCTGGCTTACGCCTTCGCTGGTTCGAATCCAGCCCTGCCCAATAGTTGAAGAGTAAGACTCTGATGCTCGGGGAGGGACTCGAACCCACACGGATTGTTACTCCACCAGATCCTAAGTCTGGCGCGTCTGCCAATTCCGCCACCCGAGCAATAGAAAGGCAACCGGTAGGCCCAACTTGGGAGCACAAAGCCAATTTGTAGACTCCTGGAAAAGCCGATTCATGTGAAATTTCTCCGAGGAGGGAACCGCACGCTGTCCGGCAAACCACAGTGCCAACTCTATAGTAAGCTAAACGAATAGCATAGAAGGAAGTAGTTGTTACTTTTTCTTTAAAAAAAAGAAGTAGCCGCCTCGGACATCTGCAACCAGCCTATCACCCTCACGAATTTTCCCATCCAAAATCTCGAGGCTCAACGGATCAAGCAACTTATGCTGGATGACACGCTTGAGAGGCCTTGCTCCGTAGAGCGGGCTGTAGCCTTCATGAGCGAGAAAAGCACGCCCAGCAAGGGTTAAATCTAAAGAAATTTTCTGTTGCTCCATTCTCCTAGAGAGGCAAGCGATTTGAATGTCTACAATTCTCTCGATGTCAGCGTTGGAAAGTCGATTAAAGATAATGATTTCATCCACTCGATTAAGGAATTCCGGACGGAAATATTTGAATAAAGCTTCCATGATGCAGCGATTGCGTTCTTCTTCTGGTAGGTCGTCCATGACAAACTGGCTGCCGATGTTGCTTGTCATAATAATGACGGCATTTTTGAAATCCACAGTATGGCCCTGCCCATCCGTGATGCGACCATCATCCAATACTTGAAGAAGAATGCTGAATACGTCACGATGAGCCTTCTCGATTTCATCAAAGAGAACGACGGAGTACGGTCTTCGACGTACAGCTTCACTAAGCTGTCCGCCTTCTTCGTATCCTACGTATCCTGGTGGGGCACCAATAAGACGGGAAACACTATGCTTTTCTATGTACTCAGTCATGTCTAGACGCACCATTGTATTCTCATCGTCAAATAAAAGTTCAGCAAGAGCTTTGCTAAGTTCGGTCTTCCCAACTCCGGTTGGTCCAAGGAAAAGTAGAGAGCCAACAGGTCGCTTTTCATCTTGTAAGCCTGCCCGCGCACGCCGGATGGCATTGGAAACTGCAACAATGGCCGTCTTTTGCCCAACAATTCGCTGTGTAAGACGTTCTTCTATTTTAAGGAGTTTTTGCTTTTCAGTTTCCTGCAATCTGGAGACCGGAATACCTGTCCACGCAGCAACAATTTCCGCTATATCATCTTCAGTAACTTCCTCCTTAAGAAGAGTGGGGGAGGAACCTTGTTTCTCGGTCAGCTCCCCAAGTTGACGTTGTAGTTTCGGGAGGAGACCATACTGAATTTCACTGGCACGCTCGAGGTTATTCTGACGTTGTCTAACTTCAAGCTCCCCACGTAGCTTGTCGATCTCTTCAGCCAATCCCTGAGTCTTCCTAATCTCTTCTCTCTCCTTTTTCCAGCGGGATTTAAGCTGAAATGCTATATCTTTCTTTCTAGAAAGCTCCTTTTCCAGCTTTGTGAGGCGTTCCTGGCTAACAATGTCTGTTTCTTTCTTCAAAGCTTGCTGTTCCATCTCCATCTGCATAATCTCCCGCTCAACTTGATCAATTTCGGTAGGCATGGAATCCAGCTCGATTTTGAGGCGAGAGGCTGCTTCATCAACAAGATCGACCGCTTTATCAGGGAGGAAACGGTCTGAAATGTAACGGTGAGCAAGAACAGCTGCTGCAATTAAAGCTGCATCCTGGATGCGTACCCCGTGGTGGACCTCATACTTCTCTTTTAATCCCCGGAGAATAGCTACGGTATCCTCAACACTAGGCTCATCGACTATAACTGGCTGGAATCTCCTCTCCAGAGCAGCGTCCTTTTCAATGTATTTTCGATATTCGTTTAGCGTCGTGGCGCCAATAGTATGGAGTTCCCCCCTAGCTAGTTGAGGCTTAAGGAGATTAGAAGCATCCACAGCACCTTCTGTAGCTCCAGCCCCGACAATAGTGTGGAGTTCATCAATAAAGAGAATCATTCCCCCTTCTCTAGTGGTCACTTCTTTTAGAAAAGCTTTTAGACGATCCTCAAATTCTCCACGAAACTTGGCACCAGCGATCATAGATCCCAAGTCCAATGCAATGATTTTTTTGTTCTTAAGTGCTTCTGGTACATCTCCACTGGCGATACGCCGTGCCAAACCTTCCACGATGGCGGTTTTCCCCACACCGGGCTCTCCAATGAGAACTGGGTTGTTCTTCGTACGGCGAGAAAGAACCTGCATGGTACGGCGAATTTCCTCGTCTCGTCCAATGACGGGATCGATTCTACCACGACTGGCGAGCGCAGTAAGATCACGCCCATACTTTTCTAGGATCTGATATTTATCCTCTGGGCTTTGATCTATAACTCTCTGGGAACCACGCGTACTTGCCAACACTCCCATTATCTTTTGGCGGTCTACACCTTCTGCTCTCAGCAAGTGCCCGCTTTGTGATTCACCATTAATCAGCGCGAGAATGAAGTGCTCAGCGCTTAGGAACGCGTCCTGAAGTTTTTCCATTTCCTCCTCAGCAACTTGCATGGTCTTGCGCAGCTGATCACCTATGTGTGGGCCAACTCCACCGTAAACACTTGGCAGGGTTTTAAGCTTCCTCTCCAGTTGTTGCTCAAGGTTACCGGGATAAACACCCAATTTTTCTAGGAGTAGAGTAGCAACCCCATTTTTTTGTCTTAGAAGACTAAGAAGGAGGTGTTCCGGAGTAAGCTGCTGGTGGTCAAACGTAGAAGCAATACTAAGAGCGCTGTTAAAGGCTTCTTGCATTTTAATGGTGTATTTGTCTGGGTGCATAGTGGTTATGAGAAAGCTATCAGGGTGACATGTGCTACTTGAGTCTAATTTTCATGCGCAAGAAAGTGGGGACGTCAATGTCTTCACCCTCTACTAGGGTAGGCTCAGTTTTCTCAAACCTTCCATGAGTTGTTAAGTTAAACGGAAACTGTTTCCGTCCTGACTTCATTGAATGTTTACATGCTTCCTTGTTTGGCCGGAATTCTAATGTGCCAGCTTTGGAAGAGGAAAATGCCTGCGTTTGTGTAGAGGAAAATTTTCCTTCTGGGTAGGTATCTTTCGAAGTAGTGGCCAGAGTAGTACAACTTAAAGTGGCTACCTCCTGAGACATAAAGGGAGTAACTGGTGGCACAGCGGTGTCAGAAGGAAAGGGTCTACCTTTGGGTAGAAGTATAGAATGAGTACCACGGCACGTTCCTAACAAGGATACCGTAACAGGAACGGAGGATAGACCTGCGGCCTGTATTCCTAGTAAAATACGGGCAGAATCGTTACAGGATTTCGAAACTTTTTGAACGATAGTTTGTACTTCAGAAAGTAAAAGATTAGAAGGACCATCAATGTAGACCAAAAGACGTTCTACATCAGTAAGGAGACGCCCATGATCCATAAAGGGATTTTCCAAAGCGTAGGAAAGGGCGTCATGAGCCCGGTTACTTCCCTCGGCTGCTCCAAAACCAAAGAGAGAGATACTATCATTGTTCGGGCGAAGAACAACTGCAAGATCTCCTAGGGTAGTTTGCATAGGACCTGTGCCAAAAATGAGCCTTGCAATTGTGGTACAGGCTTGTACAAGAAAGCCCCTGGATTGGGAGAATGTTTCTCCGATATTTGCTCTCGACTGTGTGACCTCTGACATACGGTTGTTCTCAAAAACCAGGATTGCATCAGTAGAGGAGCGGACTTTTTCAAGGGCATCCATTGCTTGTCGCGTGCGTCTTGTGCCTTCAAAATCGAATGGTAGGGTGAGAAGTGCCACAGTAAGTGCGCCATGGGCGCGTACTGTCTCCAACAAAACGGGTACTACACCCGAACCAGTTCCACCTCCCAACCCAGCGCATACGATGATCATGGTTGTGCTCTCTCCAACGGCTTGAAAGGCGGCTTGTGATTCTATGGCTGCTTCCCTCCCCAATTCTGGATTACTACCAGTTCCCAAACCGTGGGTTGTCTTTGTGCCAATAGGGATCTTGGAATCTGCCATTGAATAAGCCAATGATTGAAAATCAGTGTTGATCGCAACAGTCTCCCATTGGGCAGCACGCCCAGTAGTAAATCGATCTACAAGATCGATACCAGCGTTTCCTATCCCCACGATCTTTACTTTTATTCCCTCTCCGCTATACGCTTCCGAAGCTTTTTGGATCTCCAACATGCAACAAAAATTACGTGCAGAAAAAAGAGCTCAGCAAGCCTTTAAAGGGGAGGGTACCCACAGTGTTCCTAACACGATCCACCGAAGACTGCCAGGTTGTTCCTAGGCCAGTGTTCGTCGTTTCCCAAAAAGCATCCCTACTCTGCGGCCAAGCCTTTGAAGCAAAGTTGGTTGTGGAAGACCAGTTTGGATAGTGTGAACATACTTGAGTAGGCCGATTACTGTCGAGAGTCGTGGATTTTCAAAAGCGGAGACGTGATCTGCTGTATTAGCATGGGTAAGGTATACAGGTATTTCAAAAACTTCTTCAGCAAGACTCTTTATCCCTTGCAGGAGGCTGCATCCCCCACTGAGAATGATACCTGCGCCAAGCATATGGAGGGAGCATTCATTCTGTACTCTCTTTTTAAGAATTTCAAAAAGCTCTCTAACACGGACATGGATAATGGTATTTAGTACGTGCCGTTCTACCTCACATCCAGGAAACCCAGAGCTGCTTTTTAAGAGTACAGTATCCCCAGGGAGGGCAGCTTCCAAGGAAGTGGAACCAACCTCTACCTTAAGCTCTTCTGCCTTCTGAATGGGAATATGGAGTCCCATAGAAATATCACTAGTAACATGGTCGCCGCCAATAGCTAATACCCCACTGTGGCGGACAACACCATTAACATAAAGGATATAGTCCGTCACACCACCACCTATATCTACGACAAGAGCTCCCAATTCTTTTTGCTGAGGAGCCAAAACAGTTTGGGCAGATGCTAAGGCACTCAGGACAATGTTCTCTACCTCAACGGCAGCTTCACGGATACACCGGACAGTGTTTTGCAAACGAGTAGTAACGCCGTGAACAATATGAAAATCAGCTTCTAGGCACGTTCCAACCATGCCAACGGGATCGAGAATGCCATCCTTCCCATCCACATAGTAGTGCTGGATAATTGCGTGAAGGAAATCATGTTGTGGAGGTAAACATATTTCCTTAGCATTCGTCTCCACGTCGGAAAGGTCCTCTAAATCGATTTCTGCCCTATTTTCTGGAATCCTAATAGCTCCACGGCTGTTAAAGCTAACAATATGGCTCCCAGTAACTGCCGCCCAAACACTATCAATTTCTACATCACTTTTTTCTTCTGCATCTGCTAGTGCCTCATGAACACACCTGACTGCTGTGGGAAAATCCACGATCTCTCCTTTGCGAACACCCTTGGATGGTATTTTCCCCACGCTGAGGAGTCGCACTCCATCGTTCCCGCATCCCTCGGCAACAACGGTGCATACTTTACTAGTACCGATTTCTATTCCAACAAGAACTTGGTTTTTTCCCATCTGGTTTCGTTCTAACGAGTAGAAGAGGAAAACATGATTATTCTCTCTATTCTGTTGGAAAAAAAGGATACTTGCCTGATTTTCCGAAAAATCGTACGGGGGTATTCCGGTGGACAAAAAGGTTAACACTTGCAATTCGCCTTCCAGAGTGTTCACAGACCTTCATGAGCTCTTGCAGTCGATCTAATTGTGCTTCGAAGTCTTGAGTTGAAAAAGTAATGGCTTCATCAGATTCTCCCAGTGCTCGGATGCAATACCCCGCTGATAGATCTAAAAGGCGAAGCGAAATAGGAGGATTGCGCCGCGCCGCGGCCAGGCGTAGCAAATCAAGGGCGTGGAGCAAATCCTCCGCTACTAACGGGTCCCCAGAAGCTAAAAGTTCCTGGTTTACCCCCTGGATAATGGGCAGAGAAAGATATCTGGGAAGGACACGAGTCGGCTCATAAAAAGTGCCTGCTGCTTCTAAGAGAAGTGAGCCGACAGGGACGTGGCGAGGCATTCTCTTTTGATCTTCCACCTCAGAAACCAACCATGCCACAGGCTCCCTGACCCGAATCGAAATCCGCAGCGTGTCCGGCAATACACGTCTGAGAATTACATTTCGTATCTGCCCAATGGCAAGCAGTTTCTTACGCGCACTTTCCAGGTCGACGGAGAAGATGTTATCTCCAAAATGGAACCCTGTGGAAGCAAATATTTCCTCATCTGAGAAAACATTCTCGGAATCAACATGGACGTGGCAAATACTATAGCAGGGGTTTGTGTAGAAAAATTTAGTAAGCAGTCTGCTAGTCCCGGCCCAGCCCCCAATTAGCAAAGACGTGAAAAAGAGGAATTTCCAAATAGTGTTAAAAATCCAAGCTACACGACGCCTGCGACTGGTCTCCCGGCACACCCGTACCTTCAATAGAGTAGATCTCTGGCGCGCACGGGAGGGAGACGAAAAAAGCAGAGGCTTCACGCTTTTTTCCACTTTTGCAGGGAAATTACAGCTATGATCTCACAGAGTAAGGATAAATCGATCCCAATTGCTGCGGCTGCCCGTGGCATAAGGCTAAAGGGTGTCATGCCAGGGATAGTGTTGACTTCCAAGACATTCAATCTTCCTTCCTCGCTAAGAAGAATGTCTACACGGGAGCAAAGTTGTAATCCAAGCGCTTGATGGGCTGCTAGAGCTGTATCCATAGTTGCTGCGGTATGATCACTGCTGAGGCGTGCTGGTGCGAAATACTCAGATCTCCCAGACACATATTTGTTTTCGTAGCTGTATACTCCATTTGTGGATACAATCTCAACTATTGGAAGCACCGTGTTCGCAACAACGCTCACAGTAAGCTCCCTACCTAAAAAAAAGGACTCTAGCAGGACCTTGTCGCCGTATTTCAGGACATTTTCCATAGCTAAGGGTATTTGTTGCCGGTTATGCACTACATGTACGCCGATCGAAGACCCTTGGCAGGGGGGCTTAAGTACAAAGGGTGGTGCAAAGGAAGGCTGTTCTCCAGAAGACAGTACCTCAAAGGGAGACGTAGGGATTCCAGCTCTAACAAACCGTCTTTTAGCAAGGATTTTGTCGAATGCCAGCCGGCAGCCTGCAGCTCCATCTCCAGTAAACGGAACTCCTCTTTCCTCAAGGAGATCCTGTAAGCAACCGTCCTCCCCAAATGTTCCATGAATCGTATTAAAAACAAGATCTGTGCCCTTAGGTAAGTCTAGGTCTTTGGTGACATCGATCTCGGTAACATAGTACTGTCGCGAGCGCAAAGCATCTGCTACCGAGGCACCCGATTGCAGAGAGATTGCCCGCTCTTTTCCAGGACCGCCCTTGAGAACAACAAAATGCATCCCTTTCAGGGAAGAGCGGTCTACTTGTAAAAGGCGTTGGTAATTTCTCATGCGGACCTAGAGGTTTTCTCCAACGATTTGGACTTCTGTCTGGAGTTCAATTCCCCTTTCCCGCTTAGCGATAGTACGGATTTCCTTAATAAGGGTCAGAATTTCTCCTGCAGAAGCAGAGCCATCATTGACAATAAAGTTACCATGGATTTCGGAAATGCGTGCTTTGCCGATAGAAAAGTTTTTAAGTCCTAATTCCTCAATAAGTTTCCCTGCAGGTACTTCTCTAGGATTCTTAAAGATACAACCAGCACTAGCTGCAATGGGCTGAGATTGGTGCCTCTTTCTTTTTGACTCTCTCAGCCGGTGATCAATCTCTTTTGGAGAAGAAGCATAACCTTGTAGGGTTGCAGAAAGAACGTAATGACAAGCGAAGTCGGGGGTGTTGCGGTAGTGGACGTTAAGTTCTGGAGGGGTCTTGATCAAGATGTTCCCCTTTTGATCACAGCATCTAACGCAAACGACTTGGTCAAAAAGCTGTACTTCCATGGCACCTGCATTCATTCGAAGTCCTCCTCCTAAACTCCCAGGAATACCTTCCATCCACTCAAACCCCCCAATGCCAAAGCGATAGGCCATACAGCTTATCTGCTTAAAACGCACTCCGGCACCTGCTACGATGCTGTGGCCATTTGGTTGACTCTGGAGGAATTGCCCATGTCCAAGATGGACTACCACGCCGGGAATACCCCCATCCCTCACCAGGAGATTAGAACCTCTCCCAATCACCGTAAGCGGGATATTCTCAGTGGAGCAAAGCCGCACGAGGTCTATGAATCCCTCTTCTGTCTGGGGTTCTACCCAGAATTGGGCGGGACCTCCTACACGAAGAGTAGTGTGTTTACTCATAGGTTCGTAAAGACGAATGGAACCTGGTCCCATGGCCGTAAGCAAACGTTTACGCATTGTCAAATCTTTGGCTAAACGATTACTAGCTTCATAAATATCTCCAGCGCCAAGGCTTATAACGAGATCTCTTTCCAGAAGATTTCTCCCTACTTGCTGATGGATAGTAGCTATGGAGGAATGGGATTGAACACGAGGATGTCCTGCTTTCTGTAGAGCCTCCACAATGGTTTGGCTGGAGATGCCAGGAATTGGCTCTTCCCCGGCAGGATAGATGTCTGTCACCAGTACATAGTCAGCTCCATAAAACGCTGTGCCAAACTGTCTATATAACGCCTGTGTACGAGAGTAACGGTGTGGCTGAAACATAACGATTATCCTCTGAAATCCGAATGACCGGGCAGTGGAAAGTGTAGCCTGGATCTCCGTTGGATGATGTCCATAGTCATCTACTATTATTTGTAGGCTATCTTGAAACTTAATTTCGAAGCGGCGTTTTGCGCCGCGAAAGGATCGGAGGGCTGCTGCAATAAGATCGAAAGGCACTCCTAACTCCATGGCGAGTGCAGTTACGGCAAGCGCGTTGAGAGCGTTATGTCGTCCAGGAACATTTAGCTGTATGTTGCCAAGAAAGCTTTTACGGTGATAAATAGCAAGTTGGGTAAGGATCCCGCCATTTCTGCTGCTCGAAAAAAGCTCCATCCAGTAGTCACAAGAGGCGTTGGTACCATAACAAACAGTTCTTGGGTGAGACGTACAGACGCGCCTTGCGCCGGCGTCATCTGCACAATAGAATGTCCAACCGGAGGTTTGGGCTATCAAACGGGAAAAGACGTCGTCAATAGCGTCCTGATCTTGATAAAAGTCAAGATGCTCTGGCTCGACATTAAGTACAAGAGCGTGTTCTGGAAAGTAGGTAGTAAGACTGCCGTCGCTTTCATCTCCCTCTACAACAAAATATTCACTCTCAGAGTCCCATCGTGCGTTTGCCCCAAGAATGGGGATGTCTGCCCCCACATAATGGCAAGGTTTCAGTCCACCTAGGCGAAGGACATGTGCAGCCATGGCCGTAGTGGTAGTTTTCCCATGCATACCACAAACTAGAATGCCTCTCTTGTACGTCATGATTGCTGCCAGTATATCTGCCCTTCTTGCTATAGGAATGCCCAAACGAATAGCTTCATCTAATGCTACGTTGCCAGGTTTGACTGCAGAGGATTGTGCTACAAGGTCTACTCCACGAACATGTTCTGCGCGGTGAGGAGTTTCAAATACCAATCCCAACTGAGTTAGCTGTCGGATTTCGAGTGTGTCCACCTTATCAGATCCACTGACACGGTGGCCCAATGCCAGGAGCAGGACTGCTAACGCACTCATGCCGGACCCAGCGACTCCGATAAGATGGATGCGAAGAGGTACATCCACGAGGAGAAGAGAGGCTAAGTAGCTTGTGGTAATCATTTCCCAATTTTTTCGATTGTATCGACAATCCGTTGAGTAGAATTGTGAGGAAATACTTTTCTTGCGTGTTGGGCCATACACTGTCTACGGTATTCATCGTTCAGTAGGTTTACGATGAGCCTAGTAAGGGTTTCTGGGGTGGCATCCGACTCTAGAAGCATTTCTGCAGCGGTTGCACGGACGAAGACGGCAGCATTACCCTCTTGGTGGTTGTCCCTCGCAAAGGGATAAGGGATAAGTATGCTGGCAAGGCCGAAGTAGGAAATTTCGCTTAGGGTGGAAGCACCTGCCCTAGAAATAACGAGATCGGCGCAGGAGAAGGCCTGTTCCATATTGTGGTGGAAGCCAGCCACGTAGGCTGGAATGTTTTCCTGCAAGTAGTTGGAGGCAATTGGGTAGTCGTCTCGCTTTCCAGTAAAGTGGATAATCTGGAGGCGCATGTTACGCAAAAGTGGAGCCGCATGAAAGAGAAGTTGATTGATACTAGAAGCTCCCTGGCTACCACCGACTACTAAGAGTGTTTTCCGTAAAGGGTCCAGCTGGAGGTTAGTGAGAGCCTGTTCTCTGGGGATAGGTCTAGTGAGAGCTGTGCGTATGGGGATACCTGTCACCGTGCACTCCACTCTTGGAAAGTGGGCTCTACACTCTGAAAATCCTAATAGTACATGGGAAGTAAGTTTTGAACCTAATCGATTGGCTCGTCCAGGAACGGAGTTAGACTCATGGACACAAGACGGAATCCCAGCTGCTTTGGCAGCGATAACCAAAGTTGCAGAGGTGCCCCCACCCATGCTCAAAACCACTCTGGGCTGGTAACGGCTAAGTATCCTACGGCACTTCGCAAGACCTTTCCAGGTAAGCCGCAAAAAATGGATGAGTGCTGGAGAAAGAGTAGAAGGAAGACTAATCGAAGGTAGTTTTTCAAAGGAAAATTCCGAATGTGCCTGCAATGCAACGGAATCGATTTCCTTCTCCGAAATTAGCAAAAGGATCTCATGATGACGCTCACTTAAAGCTTTGGCAACAGCGAGGCCTGGAAATAGGTGGCCACCTGATCCTCCACATGCAATCGCAATTTTCATCAAGGACCTATTTAGTTTTTACAGGCATGCGAAGTAACTAGAAGGCACGGGGACATGGAAGAAAGAGGGTAGCCCATACGGTAGATATTCAGCAAAATGCCCACCATAGAGAGACAAATAGCCATATTTGAGCCGCCGTAACTAATAAACGGCAGGGGCATTCCCTTATTAGGCAACAGGGAAATAGAAACACCTATGTTGATCATTGCTTGAAGGGTAATGAGTACAGTTAGTCCAAACCCAAGAAGGATACCAAAGTAATCCCTAGCGTTAAAAGAAATCAGCGCCCCGCACAGGAAGATAAGGAGGTAGCAAAGGACAATTGTAAGTGTTGCAATGAGGCCAATCTCTTCCCCAATCATAGCGAAGATAAAATCTGTGTGAGCATATGGGAGATAAGAATACTTTTGCCGACCCTCTCCTAATCCTAACCCTGTAATTCCCCCAGAACCAAAGGCAATTAGAGCCTGCCACTGCTGTAGCCCCTCCTCTAAGCGATATTGTTCAGGATGCAAAAACGCTGTTAGACGACCTGCACGTTCGTGGATATGAACAGCGACATAGAGAACTACTCCTAATCCGATGATAGTGAGTGGAACCAACCGGTAAAGGCTAATCCCAGCCGCAAACATGATGAGAAACGCTGTACCGAGAATAAGTACCGTAGTTCCCAAATCTACCTCGTTGGCAATCAGTGCCGTGGGAATGCCTGCAATGACTACTGGAAAAAGGAAACCCACAAGTAAATCGTCAGAACGACACCTGAATTTGGAGAACCACCAGGCCAAAAAAATCGCTACCGCTAATTTACCGATTTCGCTAGGCTGGAAGGTCACAATCCGCAGGCTGACCCACCGCCACGAGCCATTGATCTTTATCCCAACCGGCGGGACGAAACATAGTACCAATAGGAGCGTTCCTCCAACTAGCCAGATCCACCATGTTTTTTCCCACCAGTGGTAATCTATTAGAGAGGCTATTACACAAAGTACTATCCCAATCACCAACCATAGGAGTTGCCGCTTAACAAAATAGTACATATCTCCGTGGCTCTCCTTGGCAAAGGCACTGGTGCTAAATAATACAATGATCCCTAGCACCAATAACACTGCAACCGCAGTAAGCAGGATGTATGCACCGCGTTTGTAGAGGAAGTTCATGACAGAAGCAAGGAGAGGCGTTAAGTACTCTTTTCACGGTGGCACTTTTAGTTTTGTGCCAACTTGGAGTTTATAGGGTCTTGGCATGTCTAAGTAACTAAAACCCTGCCTCTAATCTTCTTTTGAGGGTATGCAGTAAGTGAAGATAGAGGCAACCCTTTGCTTTTTGGCTGGTCCCTCCATATCTGTCCTCCTAGTGGGATTCCGAAAGTGTTCAGCGTTGGGGAAGATGTTGGAAAGGGCAGCGGTAATCTACAGTGGTGTATTGAGTTTAGTGTCTTGCTAGCAGCAGTAGGAAATAGGACATTGGCGGAAGTCGATAAAGTATCGACCGGAAGATTAGCTTTCCGTCTATCTCCATCCTCTGCTGGATAGGAAAACGGGATGCGTAAAATCGATTGCAATTGCTCTTGGCTACGTTCCCCTTGCGCCTCCTTCAGGAGGCGCAAGATATGAGAAGGTCACATCATGAGAGGTTACCGAGAGTTTTAGTGTTTTCTTAGCCCTCATAAAATAGTTAAAGAGGCAAATCCCGATAACCAGGATAAGGTGAAGAACAAGTATGACAAAAAAAATGTGCGCAAGTCTTAAGTTATTTTCTTCCGTTCCGTACAAGCTTCTCTTATCTGAGTCAGATGTCGCTGGACGTAAGGAGTTGGCTTTCTTTTTAAGAAAATGAGCAGATGGGCGACGTGGCTGCAAACGGACGGGTACTCTCGGGTTCATCACACGTGACAACGAATTGGTTGCCCTGGTAGGGCGTAAACAAGCTTCTTGAAATGTCTTCCGCGTTCTTCATAGCTAGAGAACATATCAGTGGAGGAGGTTCCAGGAGAAAACAGAACGATATCACCTGGAGCAGAGAGTCTTGCCGCTAAGCAGACAGCATCTTCTAGTGTTTCTGAGATTTTAGAAGGCGTGGCTTGCCAGGAAATTGCGATTCGGTGGCGCATTTCTCCAATGAGTATGGCTATTTTCACTCTCTCCCTTACCAAGGGAGCAAGGAAATCAAACTCAAATCCTTTGTCTTTTCCTCCTGCAATAAGGACCAGGGGGGCAGTTTGGGATTGGATGGCCCTTTCTAAAGCAGCCAAATTTGTAGATTTGGAATCATTAATCCAGCAGGTACCATTCAGTCGGCAAACAAACTCACAACGGTGTTCAAGTGGTGAGTACAGGCAAGCTGCACGCGCCATATCTCCAAATGAGAGACCAAGGCAATAGCCCGTTGCTAGCGCAGCCATAAGATTTTCAGTGTTGTGGCTACCACGGAGGGGGGTATGACCCTGATCTAGTATGGGAGTGCCTCGGAAGAGAATCTGAGACTCTCTCTTAATGAAATCTGCTGTGAGATCCTCTGCACTGAAAGTGATCGACTTTGCTGCAAGATTAGGAAGTCTATCCCTGGCGTTTACTACAGCAAAATCCTCTGAAGTTTGGTTAAGAAAAATGCGAAGCTTAGCTTGACGATATTCTTCCATACTATGGTACCGGTCCAAATGGTTCCGACTGAGATTTAACCATACGGCAATGTGAGGATGGAAACTATGGATAGTCTCTAGTTGGAAGGAACTCACTTCTACTATTACGGCGTGTAGATCAGAGCGCGGTTGGGCGACAATTTCAGAAAATGGGGGTCCGATGTTCCCACAGGCGCGGGAGTGGGTCCCACAGCGATTAAGTAGGGTTTCTATCAGCTTGGCGGTAGTACTCTTCCCATTAGTTCCAGTAACGGCAATGACAGGAACTTGGCATTTCCTAAAAGCTAACTCAATCTCACTGATAATGGGAATTTGCTTACGTAGAATATTTTGTGCAATCGGACTTGCTAGCTTAATACCTGGACTAAGCACACAAAGGTCGTAGGAAGCAGGATCGACGTCTGCCTCTGCTCCGATAATAAAGGCCATTCCCTTTTTGGGGAGTGTCTGAATGCGGGTACGTATCGACGTGCAAGCAGAGCTATCGAGGCTAGTAACTAACCAGCCATGAGTATGCAGAAGCCTTGCAGCCGCTTCTCCACTGCATCCTATTCCCAAGATAGCCGCTTTTTTCCTCATCAAAAGCGGTGTCACCGCAACCTTAAAGTGGCCAGACCGAGTAGAGAAAAAAGGACTGACATTATCCAAAATCGGACAATAACAGTACTTTCCTTCCAGCCACTGAGCTCAAAGTGGTGATGTAGGGGAGACATTTTAATGAGGCGTCTTCCAGTAAGTCTAAAACTTGCTACCTGAAGAATGACTGACAACGCCTCTATAACAAAGGTTCCGCCGATAATGGTAAGAAGAAGCTCTTGCTTGCAGCAGATGGCAGTTATTCCAAGAAACCCTCCCATGGCGAGGGAGCCCGTATCCCCCATAAACACGCGAGCAGGATGACAGTTCCACCAGAGAAATCCAAGGCAGGAGCCAAACAAAGCCATGCAAAGCACGCTTAACTCTCTGGAATAAAGGACAAACGGAACTTGTAAGTAGGAAGCAATTTTGAAATCTCCAGCAACGTAGGACAGAATCCCATAGGAGGCCGCCACGACGGCCGTGCAGCCAGCAGCCAACCCATCCAATCCATCTGTAAGGTTTACGGCATTAGAAGCTCCTACAATAACTAGTGGATAGATGCAAAAGGCAAACCATCCAAGATGGAGGATAGTTGGGCTCCCAGAAGAGAAGGGGATATAAAGCTGTTGGAAAAGCGCATTTGACTGAGGATTAAGAAACAAAAAGAGGACCACAGCCGCGGCGAGTAAACATTGTAGTCCGAACTTGAAACGGCTGCTAATACCGCTAGAAGAGCACCGGACGACCTTCAGATAATCGTCCACAAGTCCTAAAAGACCTAGATAAGCTATAGAAAGAATGGCTAACCACACAAAGGGATTTGGAAGACGAGCCCATAGTAAAGAGGAGATAATGGTGGTACCTAGTGGAAGAAGTCCTCCCATTGTAGGAGTGCCTCTCTTTTCTCTGTGTAGTTCAAACAACTTGCGAGTTTCCCCTCGGGTACGGATAGGTTGACCAAGCCCAAGGGAAACAAGTTGGCGAACAACAAGATTTCCGAAAACCAGGGATAGGAGAAAAGCCGTGACGGAGGCACCAACAGCACGAAAAGTAATGTCCTGAAAGACGTTAAGCTTCTTAAGAAGACTCCACTCGATCCCATGGATCTTCGCCCACTCACTCATTTCAAAGAAATAGTAGAGCATAGACTGCATTAATATTGCTCAATGACGCGACTCATGCGTGCTGAATTACTGCCCTTGATCAGGACCAAGTCTCCAGGATTTGTTATGCTGTTGAGAAGCTGTGCTGCGGCAGGAGTATCCGGAATATGATAGACGTTTCGCATCCCTCTTTTTGTCGCCTCCTCGATAAGTGGGAAAGTTTCTTCTCCAACTGCTACTAGGGTATCTACAAGGGAGACTGCTGCCGCTTGGGCTACCTTCTGATATCCCCTTTTTGCATAGGCTCCTAATTCATCCATTTTTCCAAGGATGGCAAGACGGTGTCCCTTACATGGAATTTCAGAGAGAGTGTTAAGAGCGGTCATCACCGAATCTGGGTTGGCGTTATAGCTATCGTCTAGGAATTGAACCTTACGCTTGGCCTTCAGTTGCGGATGGCAGTGCAATAGAGGAGTATGACTTAGCTCTGTTGCCCCCTCAGGAATAGAAATTCCCAATTCAAGGCCAACTGCTAGGGCAAATAAAGCGTCTTTTACTATGTGCCTTCCAGGAATACTTAACGTCACAGGAGCGCGTTGCCCAAAACCGTGTGCGATAAAACGAGTTCCATTGGAAAGGACCTCAATATTTGAAGCAGTAACTGCACCAGAGCCTAATCCGACAAAGAGAGTACGGATCAGTGAGGAAAAGGCCAGACTTTTAGAAAAATCGTCTTCTGCGGGAAGAACCAGTGTGCCATCCGGCGCAATCTGGCGAATCAGGTTCCCTTTCTCTGCTGCAATTGCTTCGCGTGAACCCATGTTTGCAATGTGGGCAACTCCGATATTGGTGATAATGCCGATCTGAGGGCGAGCTAGTTTGGCTAAAGGAAGGATTTCTCCGCGGTGATTCATACCAATTTCCCAAACTGCTACATTGTGAGCAGAAGATGTAGCAAGAATAGTAAGTGGTAGTCCGATGTGGTTGTTAAAGTTGCCTTGTGTGTAAGAAACAGAATATCGTCTTGCTAGAACTCTAGCAGTAAGTTCCTTGGTAGTCGTTTTACCATTACTCCCGGTGATACAAACCACTTTTGGCGTGATCTTGCCTCGCCAACTTTCGGCGAGATGCTGTAGCGCTACTAGTGAGTTCGGAACTAGAATAACAGCTAACTGGGAGTTGGTAGGTAGTGTGGAAAGGGACTCCACAATTGCAGCACTAGCGCCGTGTGCTTCCGCTTGAGCCAGAAACTGGTTTCCGTCAAAGCGAACACCACGCAATGCAATGTAGACATCGCCCGGTTGCAGTGTGCGAGTATCTCGAGAAAGTCGGCTGACGAGACACTGAGGGTTCCCCTGCAAAAGTACACCCCCGCACATCTCTGCAACTTCTCTGATGGTACAGATATCCATTTCAAAGCCCCACCGGTTTTTCCGCAATGGCACGCGCAGCCACCTCTACATCGTCAAAGGGCGTCGTCCGGCCAGAAAATTCTTGGGCTTTTTCATGGCCCTTTCCTGCAACAAGGACGACGTCACCCGCTTGCGCCAGGGAAACAGCACGGAAAATGGCGATTTCTCTGTCAGTGATGCATTCATAGTGCTTGTTAAAAAATCCCCCTCTGATCTCAGAGATAATGGCCTCTGGATCCTCCTCACGTGGGTTATCTGATGTCACAATGGTCCAGTCTGCTATATCGTTTGCAACACGAGCCATGAGTGGGCGCTTAGAACCGTCGCGATCTCCACCGCAGCCAAAGACGACAATAAGTCGTCGAGATGGATGGAGCATTCGTAAGGTCAGGAGAGCATTTTTCAGGGCATCAGCAGTATGAGCGTAATCAACGAACACTTGGAAACTACGCTTTGCAGGCACACGTTCTAACCTACCTGGTATCTGAGGCACAGATGCTAAAGCGGCCACCGCAGCACGAGGCTCTATACCCAGAGAGCTAGCAGCGGATAGCGCAGCAAGAGAATTGTGAACGTTAAACATACCAATCAGAGGAAGACGAACGAAATAGCTTCGGCCACGCGCTTCTAGTTGATATGTCGTACCGATGGTACCAGAACGTACACTTAAAGCACGAAAGTCTGCCCCTACACCTAGTCCATAACGAATAATGGGAACGTGCTGCTGTAACCGCTCTATTAGCAGACGTCCATAGCGATCGTTGCAGTTAATGATTGCTTTAGCACGCTTGGTTTGAGTAGGGAGGCGCTTGAAAAATTCGACCTTGGCATTGAAGTATGCCTCCATATTGCCATGAAAATCCAAGTGATCCTGAGTAAGATTGGTAAACACGAAAGTCTCAAATTCTACAGCGTGCAATCTATGAAGAGTGCTGGCATGACTAGAAGCTTCTAATGCACAGGCACGCAAGCCATAGTTACGCATACGAGCAAGCATTTCTTGTATATCTGGAGCCTCTGGGGTGGTTCGTCTAGCTTCTAGTGTGCCGCCTCCCGTGTCGTAAACGACGGTTCCAATAAGCCCACAGGGCAATCTAGCGCTCGAGCAAATATGCCGAATTAGGAAAGTAGTAGTGGTTTTGCCATTGGTACCTGTTACTCCAGCCACCTTAAGAGCAGAAGATGGGTTGGAATAGAACATGGAAGCAACCTCTGCTAGGGAGAGCCTAGGATTTTCTACACGAATTACTGGAACCTGCAACTTCAGTTGTTTGGAAGTCACAACGGCAACTGCTCCATTTTCTATGGCTTCTTGTGCAAATGAGGCACCATCCGATTTCTCGCCTTGTAGAGCAAAGAAAAGCATCCTAGGACTTGCTCGCCGTGAATCATAAGAAATCGAGGCAATTTGTGGGTCATAATTACCGGATATAGCTTGCACTTTTGTCGCAGAAAGGAGCCTACTTAGTTTCATCGTACTGAGTTAAGCTTACATGCCTCTTTTGGAAAGGCGGTGAATAAGGCAGTCTTTGATGAGGAGTGAGGTAAATCCATATAACGGGCCGTTCTTTCTGCGATGCGGGAAAAGATTGGAGCGGATATCAACCCCCCGTAAGCCATGCTGGGGGACACTCTGGCGTCATCCACTACGACTAAGCAAACAAATTGCGGATCCTCCCTGGGGAGGAAGCCAGCGAAGGAAGCGACGTAGCGTCCCTTGTGGTATCCTCCATTGTAATCCACCTTTTGAGCAGTTCCCGTTTTCCCAGCTACTTCAAATCCATCGACGCGTGCTTGCACCGCAGTTCCCTTCTGGCTCACGACTTCTGTTAGCGCATCCCGTACTGCTTTAGCCGCCTCCGGAGAGATTACTTGTCGAACAAAGTGAGGCGAGATGGTACTAAGTGGTTTTCCTTTTTCATCAAGAAGTGCCTTTACAATGTGCGGAGCCATAAGTTTTCCTCCATTGGCAATAGCACTCATGGCAACAGTGAGCTGAAGGGGAGTGACAGCCACCTCGTACCCTATAGGGACTCGGGTAATGCTTATCTTACTCCAATGATGCGGCTGGTGGATAATTCCACTACCTTCGCTAGGTAACTCAACGCCTGTTCTATCTCCGAACCCGAATTTTCGAATGTATTTGTACAGGCGCTGATTACCCAATAAAAACGCTAGCTTGGCTGCACCAATATTGGAAGACTTGACTAAAGTGTCGTGTACAGAAAGATACTCGTAGGCTTTATGGTCCTTGAGGACGGTCCCGCCGTAGTGGAATTCGCCGTTCTCGCAAAAAATGGTATTTTCCGGACGTAATAGTCTTTCGTTCAGCACTCCAGAGGTAGTGACGATCTTAAAGGTGGATCCTGGCTCTATCATATCCATAACAGCGTAGTTCCTTAGCTGATTGGGACCAGAAGCTCCTACGTTATTAGGATCAAACGTGGGACGATTGGTCATAGCCAAGATCTCACCAGTTTGAGGGCGTATCATGATGGAGCTGATGTATGCCGCTTTAAGCTCGTGATAAGCGGCATCTACCTCCTTTTCCATAATGGCCTGTAGGTTCATATCAATAGTGAGTTGGACATTAATTCCGTTGCGGGCTGGATATTCCTGCCCACGGTAAATCACAATTTCTCGTCCGGCACGGTCACGTTCAATGAGGCGAAACCCGTTTTTACCGTCTAGGTAGGCTGCCATAGAAGACTCCAAGCCTTGTACGCCTCGTCCACTATGATCCAAAAATCCCAGCACTTGGGAAAGCAGCTCGCCATTAGGGTAGATGCGCTGTAACTCTTGCTCAAAAGACAGACCACGTAGTGAAGTCTTTCGTAATTCCTTCATTAATGCCCTAGCTTGATCCTCGGGAAATTTTCTCTTGATTACCACATACTTACGTTCCGTTTTAAGCTTTGAGAGCAGTTCTTCAATAGGAATCGCAAGAAAAGGAGCGGCACACCTTGCCAGCGCATTTGCATCCTTGATTAAGGAGCCGTCTGCCACAACCGTTTTCAACGGGAGATTGGCAGCCAGAATCTCCTTGTTGGCATCGAGAATAAGTCCACGACGAGCATGGAGAATTTGGCGAATGGAATGTTTCTGTGCAGCTAAAGCCGTAAACTCGTGGTGCTTGGCAATCTGAATGTAGACTAGCTGGGCAGAGTATCCAGTGAGAATTAAGGAAAGCCCAACTCCTGCCCAAGTCATGCGAATCTGTACATTCCATCTCACTGGCGTAACTCTTCGTTAAGGGCGGTCCGTACGCCGTCGCGTGAAACCTCTGGAACAGGCAGGCGAGTAATGCACTGATCCTGAATCGCATGCATGATAATAGCCATCGATTCTAGCTTTTTCAGGACAGCAGAACGCGAGGAAAGTGTAGCAATTTCAGCCAGAAGTACTTGATTCCTTATGTGTACCTCGCAAAGACTTCTTTCAAGTTTCCGAATGTTTTGCCCGAGTTGAAACTGTTGGTTTTTTAGGTAGACTACTTGCAATCCGACTCCTCCCAAAACAAGTGCAATCAAAGTCCACTGGAAAATGGGGCGAGGCTCAATAGAGTTTCTGCTCTTTTTTGTGTTCATTGGCCCCTCTTCCCCCTCAGGATACTCTCAACGACACGCAATTTGGCGCTACGGGCTCTAGGATTGTTATGGATCTCCTCTCTACTTGCTCTGATGGGGTGAGGAGTGAGGAGTCTGAAGATACGATACGGATTGGGACGCGGAGCAGGCCAAGCGAGATAATTGATCCATTTCATACTATTTCTCAGAAAGAAATGTTTTACTATGCGGTCCTCTAGTGAATGGAAAGTGATTACGGTAAAGCGTGCTCCATAGGCAAGATGAGAGGAGATGGCACTAAGTCCTTCCTGCAGAGCCCCTAACTCATCATTAACTGCTATACGTAGGGCTTGAAATACTCGTGTTACTGGCCGGTATGAGTTGTGACAATATCGAGAGACAACAGATTTGACGATGGAAACAAGATCAAAGGTTGTGCTGACAGGACGGCGGCTGCGCAGCACGACAAGACGAGAGGCAATGCGAAAAGCGTGAGGCTCTTGACCATATTCACGAAAAATGTGGGCAAGTTCCGAGAGACTGGCTGTGTTGACAATGTCCGCCGCTGAAAGGGGAGCAAGGGGATCCATCCGCATATCGAGCGGCCCATTTTTGAGAATGGCAAACCCACGATTTGGGTTTTCCAGCTGACGGGAGGATACACCCACGTCTAAGAGGGCGCCGTCCAACTTCTGTACATTAAGAGAACAAAGTACGTGGTGGATCTTTCTGAAGTTATCTTGGACAATGCGAATGCGCGAGCTATAGCGCGCGAGCCGCTCCTTAGAATAAGTGATTGCTTCAGGGTCTTGATCCACAGCAATAATGGAAGCCCCACTCCGGAGTAGACTTGCGCTGTGGCCTCCTCCTCCTAGTGTTCCATCCAGAATAAGTGCTTTATGAGATGGTCGAAGATAGTCAACCACCTCGTTGACTAGTACAGGTGTGTGGTAAACAACATTGCCGTCGCCCCTTCCAAGCCTTGTGGGGTGTAGGCAGTCTGAGAAAAGTGCATGCATTTGCGCTTGAGAGGGACAGCTACGCAGTTAAGAGGAGGCGCTTATTGGAACTTGCAAAATGGTCCTGTATAACTTTATCCAGCGGCAGTTTTGCAACGAAAACTAGTGGTTGTTAACTACTAAGTCAAAGCACTGTAAGAATGTTGGACTAAACAACTCTGGCTCTCTCTGTACCCATCTCCGGATGGTCCCTTCCTCAAAAAAGGCTCCAGTATCAGTCTCCATAGGCATAAGAGTAAAAGGTCCCTCTTGTTGGGTATAAAAAACCTCAATGAATTCCCATCCAGTTTCCGAAGAGGCTTGTAAGCTGCCTTTTTTCCCCAGCCAGTTGCATTCTGTGATTCCTAATTCCTCGCGCAACTCCCTACGTGCAGCAGTCTCGTAACCTTCTCCAGCTCGGAGATGCCCTGCAACACTAGAATCCCACTTACCTGGATTGCTGTCCTTCCAAAGAGATCTTTTTTGTAAAAACCATTTGCCGGCCCTATTCTGTATCAGAATGTGTACAGACCGATGTGGAAGCCCTTTTGCGTGGACCTTTAAGCAAGGAGAGCGAGTCACCACTCGATTCTGGAAATCCACAACATCAAATTCCTCCACATGCGCGGCCACAGTTTGGGGATGGAATGGACTAAGCCGAAAAACTAGTTCCGCGTAATCAGTAGGGGAGAGTTCTTCTGCCCGTGCGAGTGGGGAGATTTTCCTCTCGGCAGAAAATTTTTCCCAAACACCATTCGTATTCCCAAGCAACTTCCGCAACTGTTTCCTGCGCTCAGAGAACCCGCGGTGTACTATCCTCTCAAAAAGGACCTCGTCACAGAAGGGGATAACCTTCCGTGGCGTGAAAAGGATAATGGCCGAATCTACCTTAGGCTTAGGATAAAAAACACTAGGTGGAAGGTTGCGCAAGAATCGTATCTTCCAACGATGTTGGATATAGACTGCCATTTCTCCATACTCTCTAGTGTGCGGAACCGCGACGAGCCGATGTGCTAATTCCCTTTGCACAGCAAAAATCAGTCGAGTTGCTGGTGAGAGCCTGTCAAGAAATCGCATAAGGATGGAAGAGGTCGCATAATAAGGCAAATTCCCGATGACCTCCACTCGTCCGAATCCGTAAAGTCCAAGGAGGTCAACACGTGCTGCATCTGCCTGGATAACATGGAAAGAATTCCCCAACCTCCGAACTAACGCACTCGCAAGACGGCCATCCTTCTCTACCACAGTCAGCCGCCCCACTCCAGCTTGCACCAAGTACTCTGTAAGAGCACCTAACCCAGGACCTAATTCTACTACATGGTCCCTACAATCTAGGGAGAGTTCCGACACCATCCATCGAGCAAGATTTTGATCATGCAAGAAATTCTGCCCCAGACTTTTTATAGGCTCCAGAGCGAGTTCCTTGAGATAGCTTCGCACCTCTCCGAGTGTCATTGAACCGATTTCATTCTACCAAGTGTCCTTTCTCCTCATAGATCCACTTTCAACTTATTGAAAACGTTTCTTGTGAGCTAGGAAATTCCCCATTATAGCATCCATCTCAATGAACAAAGGTGGCCTCCTAAGTATTGCGTTCCTTCTGCTATTCTGCCTGAGCGTCTTCTTTAACATTTTTTTGCTGGTAACTCTTACTGATAAAAAAGGGCTTTTCGCACTGGAAAGACGTTACCGTGAAACTGTCCTCCTGCCAGGAGCAGAAAACTCAAAGATTGTGCTCATTCCTCTCGTTGGAACTATTGGTTTTTCTCAGTCCAATGCACTAGGCGACTCTATGGTAGATGATCTAAAGGAAGCTTTCCAGCAAGCAGCTAGCGACCCTGATGTCAAAGCCATTGTAATCTCTGCAGATTCTCCGGGGGGTGAGGTAACAGCATCTGATGTTCTTTATCATTCTCTGCGTAGCCTTGCGCAACAGAAACCAGTTGTCTACTACATCAATTCCATAGGAGCCTCTGGAGCCTATTACACCGCTTGTGGAGCTTCCTGGATTATGTGCAGCCCCACTACCTTTACAGGCAGTATTGGTGTGATAATTTCCACTCTGAACTACCAGGAATTTTTTGGCAAAATCGGTCTGCGGTCTCTGGTTTTTAGAAGCGGAAAATTCAAGGACATGCTTAACCCAGCAAGGGAAATGGCTCCTGAAGAAAGGGTTTATGTCCAAGCACTCGTCATGCAGACCTACAGGCGATTTGTACAAGTAGTCTCCTCTGCTAGAAACCTAGCCCCTGACATTCTCTATAAGGGGGTCGCAGATGGTCGTATCCTCAGTGGAGAGGACGCTTATCGCGAAAAGCTAGTAGACAGTCTCGGCTATATTGAGGATGCTTACGCCAAGGCGAAAGAGCTCGGCAGTGCCTCCGATGCCTCAATTGTCAGCTATACAGTACAATTTTCTTTCTCAACATTCCTGAGTAGACTGAGTCAAGGGGTTACTCAAAAAGTTCAACTGAACCTTCTGCATGTTTTTGCACTCGAGCCTGGACGCCTTTATCTTCTACCCTCTATCTTGGTACCGTAGCTCCTTGGCAATACTCCCTGCTTAAGGGGATTCCATATATCGTTGTACGGCTTTTGACAGGAGGTGCATATGACAAGAGTCTGTTGCTCTCTCATTTCACAATTTTCTTCTCTAGTGGCAGTTTTTGATTCTTATGTGCACTTGTGAATGTTGCTTATCTTCGAGAAATTCTTCAATACATCCCCCAATTCTGGGAGCGTATATTTGTAATCTCAATTGACGGATCAGTTGCTGGATCTGAAAATTTCTCCAATATCCTTTTGGATTTAGCTGTCCTGCGTTCACTAAGTATCAAGGTGATTTTAGTACACGGCGCCAGTATCCAGATTGAACGCCTGGCGCATAAATATAGGGTCAAGCTTTCCAGCTCCAGTGGAATCGGGATGACAGACGTGGCTTCTTTGCAGGTAAGCATTGATGCGGCAATGCGCCTCACCAGTGAAATCATGCAAGGATTGTCTGCTGTGGACTTACGAGTTGCTTATGTCAATGCCATTATAGCTCATTCAGCAGGCATCCTTGGTGGGAAAGATTACCAATTTACAGGACGTGTAGAGCGGGTAGATAGCAAGGTGTTGGACCTGCTCCTAAGGGAGGATATCACTCCAATACTACCCCCACTGGGATTCGATGGAGAAGGTCATACTTACCGAGTGAATTCTGATTCGATTGCTGTCGAAGTGGCTGGGGAGCTTCAGGCAGCAAAAGTTATCTTTTTAGCCTCCACTGCCGCTTTCGGATCAAAAGTCCAACTTCCCAAGCAAATTTCCGTCTCGGAATCAGAAGAACTCGTTATACGTAATCAAACCCGCTGGCCCCTTAATTTAATTTCTAAGTTAGATAGCGCATCTCGCGCGTGTCGACAGGGGGTACCGCGGGTACACATTTTGAATGGTAGCGTAAATGGGGCGCTGCTTAGGGAGGTTTTTAGTGACGAAGGGTTCGGCACCATGGTGTACTCAGATGAGTATCAACAGATCCGCGGAATTTTTAAGAAGGATGTTCGGGGGATCCTGGATCTTATCCGACAGTCAGTGAAGAACGAAGAACTAGTCCGCCGTACACGCGGTGAGATCCTGGCTCATATGGAAGACTATTGGGTACTGGACATTAACCGCAGTCTGGTAGCTTGCGTGGCTCTACATACCTATCCGGAGGAAGTTGTTGGGGAGATGGCTTGTCTGTACGTACATAGCAGCCATGAGAACAAAGGCCATGGCCGTAAATTGATGGCCTTCGTCGAAACTCTTGCAAGAGAAAAGGGACTAAAGAAAATCTATGCTCTTTCCACACAAGCGTTTAACTACCTCCAGCAAAAGGGAGGATTTAGGGTAGCACAACCGGAGGATTTGCCAGTTAGTCGCCGAGAGAAATACGAAGCCAGCGGACGATGCTCTCGTATCCTCGTCAAAGAGCTCGTTTACTGAGGAGTTACGATGGGTCCAGAAGATAACCCTTTTACCTCAATAGGTAGGAAAACTCATATAGGTACGGAAGGGGCACTGTGAAACCGACATGCCGCAACGACCCGGACTTGTGTTGAAAGGATAAGCCGACTTTAGCACACCAGTAGACCGCCAAAATTCAGCCTCACCTGCTGTTCACCCAGTTTATCTTTGACAAAGGGGGTTTTTAGGACCATAGGGGTGTCGTTTCCATTCGTACGGTATGTTTTCCTATGAAACTCGTTCTAACTAAAGAAGCACTACTGGAAGGGTTGCAACGCACACAGAATGTTGTAGGTCCACGACCAACTTTGCCAGTCCTTTCTAATGCTCTCTTGGAGACTGCTAAGGAGAGATTAAGGATAACCACTACGGACCAAAGTACCACCATCCAATGCCACGTTCCCGCTTCCGTAGAAGTACCGGGAGCAACCACCCTGCCGGCGCGCCGGCTTGCCGCCATTGTCCGCGAACTCTGTGGTGGCGATGTTTCAATTGAAACAGACTCCAGGAACGTCTCTACTATTCGGTGTATGTCTAGCTTCTTTAGAATATTCGGTCTCCCTAAGGAGGAATTTCCAGAACTTTTTGAGATAAAGGACGCCACTCATGTTTCTATAGAACAATCTACTCTCTTTGAAGGCCTTAAATGCACTTCTTATGCAATCTCTACGGATGAGACTCGCTATATTCTCAACGGTATCCTCTTTTCCATTAGAGACGAAAGGCTAACGCTTGTTGCAACAGATGGTCGCCGCCTCGCCCTCTACGAGATAGAAGTACAACTACCTCATAATCAACAAGAATTGGAGTTTATTCTACCAACTAAAACTGTTAGTGAGTTGCAGCGTCTTCTTAGGGAAGACGGTAATCTGACGCTCTCCATTACCCAAAATGTCGTGGCATTTCATCTAGGAACTATCTTCCTGATTTCTAAGTTGATAGAAGGAGACTACCCTGACTACCGTCGGGTCATTCCCGGTAAGCCTGGTGAAAGAATTAAGCTCGAGCGGGAAGTACTTTTAAATACAGTAAGACGCGTATCCCTACTGAGCCTAAACAAGACGAACTCAGTTCGTCTAACTTTCACTAAGAACAAGATGGATATTACGGCGGTTACTCCAGAAATAGGAGAAGCGAAAGAATCTCTCCCCGTCGTATACCATGGGAAAGATTTTTCCATCGCGTTTAATCCCGAGTTTCTATTGGATCCACTACGTAATATTTTGGATAAACAAATTGACTTGGATTTTTTCGATGAAATAGGTCCGAGCGTACTTCGCGTACCAACTAAGGAGAACTTCCTTTATGTTCTCATGCCTATGAGAATCCCTAGTAGCTGAAATCACGGTGGTTTTAGGTGCCGGCATAGCACAGCGGTAGTGCAGCTGATTTGTAATCAGCAGGTCGTCGGTTCGAATCCGACTGTCGGCTCCCAGTGAAAAAAAGCGTCACTTTCAGTTGGATATGGGATCGTTATTGGTGGACGACAAGGTTGACCAATTTTCCAGGTACATGAATAAAGCGGGCAGGTGTTTTTTTGCCAAGTGCTGCGCGGATTTTTGGTAGAGTAAGTGCGACCAATTCAACCTCCGTGGAGGAGACAGAACCTGGGACATGCACACGGTCTTTAGTTTTTCCATTAATTTGCACAACTAGTTCTTTTTCAGTTTCTGCAAGCAGAGATTCTTCGTGCTTAGGCCAAGGTTGGGTAGAAGCACTAGAAGTAAAGCACGAGAATCGTGAGGCAAGTCGGAACCAAACTTCCTCAGCAAGATGGGGGGCAAACGGACTAAGGAGTTGGAGTAAAGTTTGAATGACCTCTACGGGACGAGGATTAACAGATGTGAACTCATTAACAAAAGTCATTAGCTGAGCGATGGCCGTGTTGAAGGAAAAAGCTTCGATGTCAGCTGTAACCTTCTTGATGGTAGCGTGAATTATTCGTAACTGGTAGGGGGTACAGGGCTGTTCTGTAGTCAGTGCAGAGGAAATTTTCCAGCTGCCTTCTTGGTCTTCTTCAAATGCAAGGCGCCAAACTCGTGCTAGGAAGCGGTAAACACCCTCTACACCCTTTGTGCTCCAGGGTTTTGTCTGTTCTAGGGGCCCCATGAACATTTCGTATAGGCGTAGAGAATCTGCCCCATATTCTGCTATGATATCCTCTGGGTTGACAACATTGCCCCGGCTCTTGGACATTTTTTGCCCATCTGAGCCAAGTATCATCCCTTGGTTGATCAGTCGTTGAAAAGGTTCCGGCGCGGAAACATATCCTAGATCAAATAGGACCTTATGCCAAAACCGGGCGTAGAGAAGGTGCAAAACAGCGTGTTCAGTGCCTCCCACATAAAGGTCAACGCCGCCGGCTTTCTTTCCGCTTCCCATCCAATACCTTTCTGCTTCTGCTCCAACGAAATTTAGGGAATTCTGTGGGTCACAGAAGCGTAGATAATACCAACATGAACCTGCCCACTGGGGCATTGTGTTAGTTTCTCTCTGGGCTGTATCCGAATAGCGTACCCATTCCTTTGCCTGTGCAAGGGGTGGATCTCCTGTCTTGGAGGGCCTAAAGTCAGATACAGCTGGCTGACGAATAGGTAACTCTGAGGGCTTAAGAGCACGATGTCGTCCCCTCTCCCAAACAACTGGAAATGGTTCACCCCAGTAGCGCTGCCGTGAGAATAGCCAGTCGCGAAGCTTATAATAAACTGCCGGTCTGCCTATCCCCTGTTTTTCAAGCCATGTGGTAATACGTTCCCTAGCTTTTTCGGTCGGCAACCCCTCAATAAGGGGAGGGTGGACCGCAATACCCTCTTTGGGGAAGTAATTCCCTACAGATTTCTGAGAGTCAATAGGCAGGTGGAATTTCTTAGCGAACTCAAAGTCCTCTTCATCATGCGTTGGTACAGCCATAACAGCGCCAGTACCATAATTCATGAGAACATAATCGGAGATCCAGATCGGGATTTTTTCTCCATTGACGGGATTAATAGCATAGGATCCAGTAAAGATGCCTGTTTTATCCTTATTCAAATCAGTGCGTTCCAAGTCGGATTTGGAAGAAACCAGTTTTAAATATGCCTCTACTTCGGATTTTCGGTAGGAAACTGTCAAAGCGCTGGATAGTGGATGTTCCGGAGCAATAGCCAAATAAGTAACCCCAAAGATAGTGTCTGGGCGAGTAGTAAAAACCCTAAGAGAACAAGTATGGGAAACTACACAAAAAATAACTTCTACTCCTTCGCTCCGTCCAATCCAGTTCCTTTGAAGTAGTTTGATAGATTCTGGCCAGTCTAAACCTTCTAGGTCATCTATCAGCCGTTGTGCATACGCTGTGATGCGCAGTATCCATTGCTTCATTGGGCGTCGTTCCACTGGGAATCCTCCTACTTCACTATACCCTCCTTTCACTTCTTCTTTAGCGAGTACAGTACCAAGAGATGGACACCAGTTCACCGGCACTTCGGCTACGTAGGCAAGTCTCATAGAATCTGGATCATTTCCGCGGCAAGTAGAAATAGCTTCCGCCCTCCCAGTAGAGGGGTTGACCCACGAATTGTAGAGTTGCAAGAAAATCCATTGCGTCCATCGAAAATATTCAGGGCTAGTCGTATTTATCTCACGTTTCCAATCATAGCTGAATCCAAGCGATCGGAGCTGAGCACGAAACCGGTTGATATTTTTTTTGGTGGTAACGGCTGGGTGCTGATTTGTCTTTATGGCAAATTGCTCCGTTGGCAGACCAAAGGCATCCCAACCCATGGGATGGAGCACTTGAAATCCACACATGCGCTTATAACGAGCCAGAATGTCAGTGGCAGTATACCCCTCGACGTGGCCGACGTGGAGTCCCTCTCCACTTGGATACGGAAACATGTCTAGAAGGTAATATTTAGGACGGCAAGGATCAAATTCCGCTTCTCCAGGGTTGGGTACACTGAAGGAATTGTTCCTGATCCAGGAGAGTTGCCATCTGGATTCGTATTCGTTGAAAGGGATTTTTTTTGTGTGTGAGTAAGCCATAACCTTTGCTGCAGAGTAGATTTTGTGTCGTCCCGAACAAAATTTGGTCCTTATTTTACGTGGACTCCCCTCTTGAGGGAGATTACATGTAGCAACAAACGGCTACATGCATATCACAAAGAAGGGCTACCAACACGAACTACAGATGGAAAACTTAAAGGTCTATCTTGACAAGAGGGAAAGGGGGGGCTGGATAGTTTTCCTTCGAAAAGCTGCTTCAGGCATACACATGAGGGGCATAGTGCTATATTTCCGAGCGATAAGGCGGTTGAATTCATACTATCCATCTTAATAATTCAAATAGAAGCGACTAAGGATGGTCTAAAGCGCAGCCGATAGGCTGCGTCCACACCTTTCGGGGCATATCAAGTCAATTGGAACGAACTGCTGCTATTCTTATTCGGAAGACACCATTCTCTGAGACAACGCTGCTCTGTACTTGGATATCAGAGCGGTGCGGAAGGATAAAAACCAGCGCTCACGGAGCAAGGAATTTCAGGAGCCCTTTCCAGGGAAGCTTGGAGCTCTTTTATGAAGTAGAGATCTGTTTCAAGAGAAGTCGGAAGTCGGATCTGTACTCTTTGAGGGAAGCGCGTGCCCTACTCCCCTTTATGGCAGGAAATTTGTCCTATTTCAATTTCGTTTTGGCGGCATATTTCTCAGAACTAGCTGAAGCAGTACTACCAGTTTTAGATGAGTCTGCACCAGAGGTATTTGATCTCCTTAGAAGGGGGTTACGCTATCTGCGAAAATCCCCTGCTTCTCTGTGCGCTTTGACTAAATTTGAAAGTAACCTTTGCCAAAGGATAGGAATAGGCGGGAATCCTCTAGAGGCCCTGGAACATTACTGCGGATGTCTGCCGCGCAGTAGAGCTACCGCTTTTCGCGTTTTATCGCGTGCGGAGAGATACTCCCCAGCGAGATAAGATTTGCCGTCAATCTGAAAGGCTCAGATTGCCTGGCATTATACAATAACCATACAGAGGAGCTTTTTGGCCGTCTGTCGCGCACACAGTTAGAATAAATCCTGGTGCTGCTTTTGTGCCTTTCGTACACTACGCACGTTTGTATACAGGAATGCGACGTGTCGTTTTAAGCAAACTCTATTGGATCTAGAACAGAGTTGTTCCTCCTCCATAGGGGGGCTCCAAAAAACCGCATAGGCCCGAGCTGAGCATGGGTTCTTGCAACAGCTTGTGCTCCAAGAAGACAAGGAATCATCGGCTGATCTTAGCTAAGATGGTCGACTTAGGTGGAAATTCACGGTCTGACAGAGTCAAGTTGCAGCGATACTATCTATGAGTATGATGAAGAAGGGTTGTATTGAGTGATGCCGGTTGATGTGAGTAATCGATCACCCTTCTTGCAGTAGAGGAAGGGGTGCGCGCCGCCTTATGACGCCGTGGTGGAGGCTATAGATTGGGTCTGCAGGGCTTTTCTCCCAATATTGCCTTGCAGTCTCTCAACAAAATCTCTTGATGTCAGCAGATTGGAGGACATCCGGAAACGATGGCGACACGTTGGGTAGCAGCATTCAATAATAGCGGGTAGGTTTTCTTGTCTAATTCCTCCAATACAGAAATTAGGGCTTAGTAAGTTGTGGGGAAGAAGGGGCTGATATAATCCCGTCTCGGCGGCGGGAGCTGTTTGTGCCTGGATGAGGCTGTGTGGAGCAACCACTTACTTATAAGCATTTCCTCCCAGCAGGGATCCGCGCTTCGTCGAGCGAGAGGTCCTCTTGCCCGACGTGGAAAGCCCGAGACTCCCGTTTCAGTTACCAACTAAGGATAATCGTTGAGGATGAGTGGAATATCTGCAAGAAGAGGGGGCAAGGAGCAAGCAAGAGATCTAATTTTGAGGATATCCCTTGTGGGCACGGAGCTGAATTATATATACCCCTCCTTGCCCTATTAACTTACCTTACTGACCTAGGTACAGGATACTGTAAAGGACGTATTCAGAAAGCAATTTCATGGGAATCATAGGGTTTTATGAATTCAGCGAGTGGGGGGGAACTAAAGGAGCTATGTGTTTAGGCTCGCATACGGGGACACACCCATGCTGCTTAAAGCATGACGTTAGAGACCTTCTAATGCCATCATTCGTAGTTTCCAGAGATTAGTTTTATCCGGGTGGTGGCTCACGCTAGGGAAGAAGGCTCCTCTTTCCTTTTATTTCTCCGCACGTGCTAAGGACATCTCTTGTATCATCCTTTCTACCAAGTTGGTGTTATACCTTCCACGGCAGAAGTCCTCATTCCTAAAAATAGCTTGTTGAAAAGGGATGTTCGTATGAACGCCAGTAATGAGGTATTCGCTGAGGGCACGGCCCATACGGTAAATAGCAGATTCTCGAGAAGAGGCTGCCACAATTAGCTTTGCAATCATGGAGTCGTAGTGCTGAGGAACTGGATAACCTGCATAGGCGTGAGAATCGATGCGTACGCCGTAGCCTCCAGGGGCGTAGTAGAGTTTAATAGTTCCTGGAGAGGGTTGAAAATTTTTCGAGGGATCTTCAGCGTTAATACGACATTCAATAGCGTGATAGCGTGGAGTGGCACGGGTCATGTAGTTACCCAGACGTTCGCCAGCAGCGACCCTGATCTGTTGCTTTACGAGGTCACATCGATATACTTCTTCGGTAACGGGATGTTCTACTTGGATACGAGCGTTCATTTCCACGAAATAAAAGTTCAGCTCCTCATCTACCAAATATTCCACTGTTCCTGCATTGGTGTAGCCTATGGCTTGTGCCAATCGGATCGATGCTTCCCCCATCTGGGTTCGTAGCTCTTCTGTCATGAGAGAAGAGGGGCATTCCTCAACGATCTTCTGGTTACGACGTTGGATGGAGCAGTCGCGTTCTCCTAGATGGATCACCTTGCTGTAATTATCTCCGAATATTTGAAATTCGATATGATGTGGATTTAGAACTAGCTTCTCGATGTAGACCGCCGGGTCATTGAAGGTCTTCTCAGCCTCCATGCGAGCGCTGTGAAAGCCCTGAACTAGGCTGTTTTCATTGTGCGCGGTCCGCATCCCGCGCCCGCCTCCGCCAGCAGTAGCCTTGACCATCACGGGATAACCAATAGCCCGAGCAAGCTTAAGCGCTTCTACCTCGGAATCAACGGCGCTCTTGCTTCCAGGGATTATAGGGATGCCTGTCTTGTTTGCATACTCCTTTGCAGCACTCTTATTTCCCATCAAGCGAAGGACCCTTGGCGAGGGCCCAATAAAGGTAATGTTACAGCTAGCGCAAACTTCAGCAAAATGAGCGTTTTCGGCCAAGAAGCCGTAGCCTGGATGAATAGCATCCACGTCGGTAATTTCTGCAGCACTGATAATACGGTCAACCCTTAGATAGCTCTCAGAACTAGCAGCCGGACCAATACAAACTGCTTCGTCTGCAAGTTGAACGTGGAGGGACTCAACATCTGGCTCCGAATAGACGGCAACTGTTTGGATGCCAAGCTCTCTACAGGCTCGGATGATACGCAGAGCGATTTCACCCCGATTAGAAATAAGAACCTTTTTAAACACCACTTATGCTTATCCGAAAAAGAGGTTGTCCAAACTGGACTGACGTCCCATTCTCAGCAAGGATTTCTACAATAACTCCTGATACTTCAGCTTTGATTTCATTCATTACTTTCATGGCTTCTACGATGCAGACTACTGTATCCGGTGTAATCAAGGTACCCACTTGCACGAACGGAACACCATCTGGGGAGGGAGCTGCATAAAAAGTCCCTACCATGGGTGAGGTAACAGTCTTTGTTGAGCCTTCCTTGGAGGAGGGAGGGGAAAAGCTCCCAGAAGTGGCTTCCTGTACAACCCCAGGATAGGGCGATGATGGCAAGAAAGACGGGGATGGAGACGGAGGTAAAACGGTAACCGAACCGGGAGTAACAACGTCTGCTGCACTAAGAGTAATCCGAAACCCCTCTCGCTCCATTTTAAGAAAGACGATACCGCTTTTCTTCATTAGACCGATGAGCGAGCGTATCTCTTTAAGGTAAGAATCCACTAGAGGAAGGAAAAGGAAGGAAAATTTTCTAATGCTGTTGTATTCTCCCTAAAGCAGGGGTCAAGCATCTACACACGAGTGGCGTATAAGCGCTCAGGTCCAAAAAAGTAAGAGGGATTCCGGCGGAAGGTTCTCTCTTTACATTCCTAACCTTGTTTGGCACGCTGCCGCCTGCGGGGTCAGGCTTTTCTATGGGCAAATTGTTTATACCAGTCCTCTTAACGCTCCACGTAGGAGTCTGCTTGTTGCTTATTGTTGCTGTACTTATGCAGAGAACCCGAGGTGAGGGGTTGGGCACTACCTTTGGCAGCAGAGCAGCCGATAACTTCTTCGGAGCACAGGCCTCCAGTGTTCTTGCCAAGGTTACGACGTACTTAGGGGCCATCTTCTTCGTCCTCACATTATTCCTTGCTATTGCGTATGCAAGAACATCTACAGGGCACCTTCGCCTCCAGAAGGAGTTAGACGATCTCTCTCGTTCGTCAAAGGTCCATCCCTCTTCTGCCAGACAGAAATAGAAATGATGAAATCCCAGGAACCTTAGGGGGGGGAGGAAGAAAGGGTCTGGAAAGGCTTGCAAGAGGAGGGTATGCGCGTCTGTCGCAAGCTTCCACCACTTAAAGAGTTTGTTATGACTCTTCTCTGTCTTCTAGCATGGACTTACAACTGAAGAAGACCCATCAATTTATACAAAGCCCTGCAAAAGCCCTGCAGCAGCGCACGCGGGAAAGTTAGGATAGGACCAACGGTCATAAAAAGTTCTTGGCTGCATCATGCTAGATGTAATTGCGAGGAATTGGTGTTCTAGGAGCCTCTCGAGGGGAGAAACGCGCTCCCATCAGATTATTCCCACCAGAAAAACGCTTGTGATTGGAAACTTAATGAGTTCCACATTCTTGAATATGGTAGGATGGGATGTTGCTCGGGGATAGCCGGCAGATTTTTTATTTCTCGTAAGCTAATAACGTTGTGGGCACGGGATTAGCTTTTGCCTGCAAAATATCACAGCTTCTCCATTGGTCTCTATTGGATAGGGGGGGTAGCATCATAACCGCTACGAAGATCTCTTGGGACGCGTTACCCAGAACTATCCAAGATTTCCTTCCAGCTCGGTCTTGTCAGCTTAACTTTATAGGAGGGGAAGAGTGGCAAATAAGGACAAGCTCCCCTTCGTTGGGTGGCGGGCTAGTGTGGTTTTTGACCTTCTTCAATCAATTTCCAAAAGGCACTAGTTGCCCCTAACCTCTCGTCCTCTTCTGCTGTAGTTAGACTGGAGCGAAAGAGAAAATCTTGCAGTGTATTTTTATGGAGAACGCGGCGAATAAGCACACCCTCCGGGTGTTGCTCAAAATAAATCCGGTAGTCCTTGGAGCGATACCGGAATAACTTGCGATGTCCTCGACGTAACATCCCAAAGCAGCCTTTCGTATCCTCAGAGTCTTTCGGAAACAATCGAAACTCTGCAAGAAGCTCCAACTGTAACCCTTTCGGAAGGGCGCTCATTTCCGCGGCACTTATTGCATTAAAAATTATTTGAAACACACGAACATTGATAAATAAAACTTACTTACATGAAAAGTACCTGTTTTTTGGTCTTCCAAAAGAAATATGGAGAGATGTTCGAAAAAACTAGAAATTTCTGCTTGATCAAGCAGCTACAAAGTGATGAAGTGCGATCCTTCTAGCCACGCCCCGCTCGGGCCGTGTGTCTTCTCCACTTATCTTTATGGCAAAAGAGGTTGTTGCTACCGTTAAACTGCAAATTCCGGCCGGACAAGCGAACCCAGCTCCGCCAGTGGGCCCCTCTTTAGGGCAGCACGGGGTAAACATTGTGGCCTTTTGTAAAGAGTTCAATGCCGCAACACAAGGGCAAGTGGGAGACATTCTCACTGTGGTCATTCAAGTTTTCAAGGACAAAACTTTCACGTTCATTACCAAATCTCCTCCTGCTGCCGTCCTGCTCAAAAAGGCAGCTGGTATCGCTCTGGGCTCCAAGGAACCTAACAAGGTAAAGGTGGGGAAACTCACTAGAAGGCAGGTTATGGAGATTGTGAAAATTAAAAGGGGGGATCTTAACACGGAAAATGAAGAGGCCGCATTTCGCATTCTCGCTGGGACTGCCCGCCAAGCTGGCATTGAGGTTCTACCTAGCTAGGGAAGGCATAGGCATGGCAGTTCTTCAGTCGTTACATCGTTCCTAGCAGTTTGCGTGTACCCCACAGATAAAAAGGACATCGCGTGGTTCACCAGCCGAATAAAATGCAGAAGAAAACAAGCAAACGTTACCGGCGTGCTGCCGAGTTAGTAGATCCCAGAAGGAAATATCCCTTGGCGGAGGCGGTTAGTCTTCTTAAGAAATTGCCTCCTACTAAGTTTGATCAAACGGTTGCCCTTTCCTTTAAGTTGGGGGTTAACCCCAAGCGGACCGATCATATGGTCCGAGGTACGTGCTTACTTCCCCATGGAAGTGGAAAGTTGGTATGTGTTTTGGTGTTTGCAACGGGTCAGGCGGCTATCGATGCACGGGAAGCTGGGGCAGAATACGTAGGCTATGAAGATCTTTTAAAAAAGGTAGAGACTGGATTTTCTAGTTTTGATGTTGCTATCGCTACTCCAGCAGCCATGGTAGAGGTGCGGAAGTTGGGAAAAATCCTCGGTCCTCGCGGTCTCATGCCTAATCCTAGGGCCGGAACGGTGGTGGAAAATACCGCTGCGGCAGTAAAGGAGGTCAAGTCCGGTCGTGTAGAGTTCAAGTTAGATAAGAACGCAAACGTATCTGTTCCAATAGGAAAGTTTTCCTTTTTGGAGGACTGTCTCATGGGGAATGGAAGGGCGGTAATTGATACACTTCTCAGGGCGCGCCCTGCTACCGCCAAGGGTCTGTTTTTTAGGAAGATTATCCTTAGTGCCACTATGTCCCCTGGACTGAATATAGAGTCATCCTTCTCCCTAAAGGGCTAATGAGCTAATTGTTATGAGGCCAGAAAAGACCAGCATCGCCGCAGATATTCAGAATTGCCTAAAGCAGTCTTCCTTTCTTTTTATGGTTGGATATGCGGGTATGCAGGTGGCCCATTTCGATGAGTTACGCAAACGTTTGAAGGCGGTGAATGCAAAACTGTGTGTGGTAAAGAACACTCTCCTCCTCCGTGCTATGCAGGGATTGGGTTTCTCGAAATTCGGACTAGATTTTTGTGGTCAAAACGCCCTAATTACTGGGGATGGTGATGTGTGTGCAGCTGCCAAGGTTCTCAGACTATTTGCTTTAGAGTTTGAAAAACCGGCCATAAAAATGGGGATGCTCGGTGATGTTCCTTTAAGTCTTGCACAGGTTGAGGTTTTAGCTAGTCTACCTTCATACGATGAGTTGCGCGCACAGCTTCTTGGTCTTTTCAAAGAGCCTGCCGGCCGCTTGCTTCGCGTTTTATCTGAACCTGGAGCAAGCCTGGTTCGCCTGTTTTGGCTCAAAGCAAATAAGTCAGTTCCTCCCCTGTAGAGGTGTCCTATAAAGATAATTAAACGGGGAATGAACAGGAAGACATTCGGGCGAACCACGGTTGAAGCCGCTGAGATAGATGTGCGTGCCGTTGGTCCTGAGCAAGACGAAAAGCTGAGGAACAGCCGCTCCCACCAAATGGGAGGCTGGGCACATAAGGGAACAGACTGCACGCTGTACGCGCGTCACACCGCCTGTACCGGAGAGACCTTTGTCAAGTCTTTGGGGGTTTCAAGCACAGAAAAAACTAAATCAAAGTAAATCCAAATGGCAAATCCTGATACCTTAATTGAAGAACTGAGTGGGCTCTCTATTTTAGAAATGGCTGATCTAGTTAAAAAACTGGAAGCGAAGTGGGGGGTTAGCGCCACACCTGTTATGGTTCCAACTGTTTCCTCTCCGGGTACTTCTACAGCGGCTCCTATGGAGGAAAAAAGCTTATTTGATGTTTATCTCAGTGAGTGTGGCAGCAACAAAATTGCCGTTATTAAAGAGGTTCGAGCAGCGGTTTCCAATCTGGGGCTGGCTGAGGCTAAGGCCCTCGTTGAATCTGCCCCAAAATTAATTAAGGAGGGGATAGGCAAGGATGAAGCTGAAGAGATCAGAAGGAAGATTGAGGCAGTCGGTGCAAAAGTAGAAATTAAGTAGCTAATAAAATTGCTCTTTTCCCAATGTTTTAGGGTACAGCGACCGCAGAGAAGGACGCCCTTCTTGCATTCTCAAGTGTCTGCAGGATAGGTCCAGGGCTTTTAATTATCTTTCTAAAGTGTCCCGTCTTAGCAGTGCAATCCGTGGTAACGGAGCATTCTTTCCTCAAGGGAAAGCGTGGACTACCTTTTTCTTGTTAGCCCAACTCTTGGAGTTTTCTCCACCCATTGGGGCATCCCTCCCCCGAATTCTACATTTGTTTCGTGAGTCGATAGTTTCTTTTGACCCTCCGTCATAGCTCTAGCATTATTTAATTTAACTGAAAATGTCAGAAAGAATCCACTTTGGGAATATTCAGGAGGTTATCAAGCCACCGAACCTAATCGAGCTTCAGGTGCATTCATATGAGGAGTTTTTCCAAAAGCAAGTAGAACCTTCCAGACGCAGGGCTGTCGGCTTGCAAGCAGTCTTTCAGGAATTTTTTCCCATCTTTGGATTTGAGGAAAAGTCTTTGCTTGATTTCGTTAGCTATGAGCTAGAAGAACCCAAGGTAAGTGCTATGGAGGCACAGCGAGAAGGGCAGACGTATAGTGCGCCACTCTACGTCACTTTCTCTTATAAGGACGAGCGATCCACAAAAGAGGAAAAGGTATATATGGGAGAGATCCCTCTCATGACACCACAAGGAACGTTTATCGTTAACGGGGCAGAGCGGGTAGTGGTTAGCCAACTACACCGTTCGCCAGGTATTTGCTTTGAAACGAGTGTTCATGTGAACGGGAAGCTCCTCCATGGATTCCGGATCATTCCAGATCGGGGCTCCTGGATCGAGGTACAGTTTGATACTAATGACCTCTTATACGTCTACCTTGATCGCCGTAAACGCCGCCGTAAATTCCTTGCAACTACCTTCCTGCGGACACTAGGCTACGGGGGAGATATAGATATTCTCCGGCTTTTCTATGAGATTGAGGAAATAACTTTGTCGGACGATTTAGATGAAGAGATCATCAGCACTAAGGTGCTCGTTTCCGACATTCGTGATGGAGAGATTGCTGTTGCACGTGTTTTTGAGCCCCTTAGCAGTACTACCGTGCGGCAACTAATAAATCTTGGTTACAAAACTGTTCAAGTAGTAGAGACGAAAAAAGGTGATGCCATTATAAAGTCCCTAAAAAAAGATCCAGCTCGCACTGAGGAAGAAGCCTTGAAGGATATCTACCGTAAGCTGCGGCCTGGTGATCCTCCCACTGTGCAGAATGCACGCAACATGCTAAAACGCCTTTTCTTTGATGCAAAGCGCTATGACCTTGGTCGGGTGGGTCGACACAAGATTAATCAGAAGCTGAGTCTCAAAGTTGATCTAAAAGAGCGGACCTTGAATAAGGAGGACTTTGTAGCCGCGATAAAGTACCTCATTGAGCTTAGCAAGGGAGAAGGGATGACTGATGACATTGATCACTTGGGTAGTCGACGAGTGCGGACTGTAGGAGAGCTCCTTGCCAACCAGTGCCGCGTAGGCCTCGCTCGCACTGAGCGGCTAGTACGTGAGAGAATGACGCTTTATGACACCGGCGCCGACTATATTACTCCTTCCAAGCTGGTTAATCCAAAGTCGCTCAGTGCAGTAATTCGCGATTTCTTCGGGCGCTCTCAGTTAAGCCAGTTTATGGATCAAACCAATCCGCTTTCTGAGCTGACTCATAAGCGTCGCCTCTCTGCACTTGGGCCAGGGGGACTCAGTCGCGATCGTGCTGGATTTGAGGTTCGCGATGTGCATCCGTCACATTATGGGCGCATCTGCCCTATCGAAACCCCAGAGGGACCTAATATTGGTTTAATCAATTCATTGAGCACCTTTGCACGCATCAATGAGTTTGGGTTCATAGAAACCCCCTACCGCAAGGTAGAGAACGGTCGTGTGCAGGATGAGGTGGTTTACTTAAGCGCAGATAGAGATGAAAATTTTTATATTGCCCAAGCTAATACACCTGTAGATGAGAGAGGGAATTTGATTGATGCCAAAGTTTCTGCCCGCTACCGGGGAGACTTCATAGAGGTTGAATCTGACCGTGTAGAGTTTATGGATGTGTCTCCCAAACAGCTTGTCTCTGTCGCCGCCGGGCTAATTCCGTTTTTGGAACACGACGATGCTAATCGTGCACTAATGGGCTCTAACATGCAACGTCAGGGCGTTCCATTACTTGTTTCTGAGGCCCCATTAGTTGGAACTGGACTAGAGAGAAGGGTAGCCTGTGACTCTCTAGCAGTAGTCGTTTCTGAAGGAAACGGAAAAGTAGCATCTGTTACTGCCTCACGGATTGTCATTACTAGAGACGGAGGGCTACCCGACTGGAAAAAAAAGCTCAGGACAAACATTGGATCTGGTGTCTATGTCTACGAACTGCGTAAATTCCTCCGCTCTAACAGCAGTACTTGCATCAACCAAAAGCCTATTGTACATAAAGGGCAAACAGTCGAAGCCGGAGATGTAATCGCCGATGGTCCTAATACCGAGAATGGAGAATTGGCTCTAGGACGCAATGTGTTGGTCGCTTTCATGCCCTGGCATGGGTATAATTTCGAGGATGCCATCCTAATTTCTGAGCGTGTAGTTAAGGAAGATGTTTACACCTCGATCCACATTGACGAATTCGAGATTGGCGCTCGTGACACCAAGCTGGGTCCCGAGGAAATTACGCGTGATATCCCGAACGTGAGCGAAGAGGTGCTCCAAAACCTTGGCACGGACGGGGTGGTGCGAGTGGGGGCGGAGGTTAAACCTGGAGACGTCTTAGTTGGGAAGATTACCCCAAAGAGCGAAACAGAACTAGCTCCAGAAGAGCGCCTCCTGCGGGCCATTTTCGGCGAAAAGGCGGCTGATGTAAAGGACACCTCTTTAACTGTACCCTCTGGTACCTACGGGATTGTAATGGATGTCAAAGTTTCCTCAAAAAAGGAAATCCAGCGCCAGAAGATGACGGTAGCAGAATCTAGAAGGCAACAGAAGATGATTGAAGACGATCATAGACGCCGTAAAGAAGAGCTGCATGAACAGCTAACAGGAGCGTTGTCTAACATTCTCCTTGGCGAAAAGATACCTTTGGATGTGGTCAATGCGCAAAGTGGTGAAATCATTATTCCTGCCAACCGCAAAATTACCAAACAGCTTCTGAGGAAATTAGCTTCCGTCTATGAACACGTAGAAATTGACCCTAGCCCAATTCGAAATAAGATCCGTGAGATTATTAGCCAGTACGAGCATCGATTCACTGAGTTAGAGAGCGAGAGAGACGAGAACCTAGGACGTGTCGAAAGTGGAGATGATGTCGATCCAGGAATCATCAAACAGGTTAAAGTCTATGTTGCCAGTAAGCGCAAACTGAGCGTTGGAGACAAAATGGCTGGCCGTCACGGCAATAAGGGAGTGGTAGCTAAGATTGTTCCAGAAGAAGACATGCCTTTCCTCGAGGATGGGACGCCAGTGGACATTATCTTGAATCCATTAGGGGTGCCAAGCCGTATGAATGTCGGCCAAGTTTTGGAAACACACTTAGGAGTTGCTGCTAAAGCCCTGGACCTAAAAGTTGCCACCCCAGTTTTTGACGGTATTTCAGAGCAGCGCATCCGCCATTACTTGAGGGAAGCTAGAAATAAGGAGGGTTTCACATGGATCCATGAAAATGGGAAAGCCACGGTGTTTGACGGCCGAACTGGTGATACCTTTGACCAACAAGTTGTGGTGGGATACATTTACATGCTTAAGCTGGGTCACTTGGTCGCTGATAAAATTCATGCTCGAGCAGTTGGTCCTTACTCGTTGGTTACCCAGCAGCCCCTAGGTGGTAAGGCCCAGTATGGAGGTCAACGTTTTGGGGAAATGGAAGTATGGGCTCTGGAGGCATATGGTGCTGCTTACACTTTACAAGAGCTGCTAACGGTTAAGTCTGATGATGTGCAGGGACGAACAAGAATTTATGAGAGTATTGTTAAGGGGGATCACTCTCTCCAGGCAGGCGTTCCTGAATCATTCAACGTTTTGATTAAAGAAATGCAGGGTCTGGGCCTAAATGTACAGGCTTCGGCTCGCTCCCAGATTCCTCTGCCACCACTACAAATTACAGTGGACACAGTCTAGCCCTATTCCATTCCACTCTTTCGCACTCCAACATTATGAATAAGAAACCATGAAAGAATTTGCTTCTCGTGACGTCCTCCTTGACCCACGCGAGGAAGCCTTTGAAGAAGTCAGTATTACCGTCGCTTCCCCAGAAGCTGTCCGCAGATGGAGTAAGGGAGAGGTAAAAAATCCAGAAACCATTAACTACCGTACCTTCAAGCCGGAAAAAGGTGGTCTCTTCTGTGAGAGAATCTTTGGGCCTACTCGAGACTGGGAATGCTCTTGTGGGAAGTATAAGCGGATCAAACACAAGGGGGTAGTTTGTGACCGCTGCGGTGTGGAAGTTACTCTTGCTCGGGTGCGGCGTGAGCGCATGGGGCACATCGAGTTAGCTGTTCCGGTTTCGCATATCTGGTTCTATAAGTGTATGCCTTCACGCATTGGGCTAATGCTAGATATGACTTCCAGACAACTAGAGCGGGTGATTTATTACGAGGACTATATTGTCATTGATCCTGGGAGCACCGACTTGCAACTTTGTCAGCTATTGACCGAAGCGGAATTTATTGAGGTAGAGGAACGTTATGGTGCAACGTTCAGCGCTGCTATGGGCGCAAGGGCTATTCAGAAGCTTCTGGAACAAATTGAGCTCATTAAATTGAACGATGAGATCGAAAAGCAGATGACTTCCACTAGAAGCAAACAACTACGTAAAAAGCTTGCCAAACGCTTGAAACTTGTGCAGGGGTTTGCTACCTCGCGCACACGCCCGGAGTGGATGATCGTGGATGTGCTGCCGGTAATTCCTCCGGATCTGCGTCCGTTGGTTCCGCTGGAGGGAGGACGTTTTGCAACTTCAGATCTTAATGATCTTTACCGTCGTGTTATCAATCGAAATAATCGCCTAAAAACGCTTTTACAGCTCAAAACTCCCGAGGTAATTATTCGCAATGAGAAGCGGATGCTTCAGGAGGCGGTAGACGCCTTGTTTGATAATGGTCGCCATGGCCGTGCTGTAACTGGAGCAGCAAATCGTCCACTAAAGTCTCTCAGTGATATGCTAAAGGGTAAGGGAGGTCGCTTTCGGCAAAATCTCTTGGGAAAGCGAGTGGATTACTCGGGACGTTCCGTCATAGTCATTGGGCCAGAATTACAGCTTCACCAGTGCGGCCTCCCTAAGAAAATGGCTTTGGTTCTCTTTGAACCCTTTATCATTCGACGGCTGAAAGAATTGGGATACGTGCATACTGTACGCAGTGCCAAGAAGATGATTGAACGCCAAACACCAGAAGTGTGGGATATTCTGGATGAGGTAACTAGAGGACATCCTGTGCTTCTGAACCGTGCCCCCACATTGCATCGTCTCTCCATCCAAGCCTTTGAACCTATTCTTATTGAGGGTGAGGCAATCCGGATCCACCCGCTAGTTTGCACTGCCTATAATGCAGACTTTGACGGCGACCAGATGGCGGTCCACGTGCCGCTTTCTGTAGAAGCGCAAATGGAAGCTCGGCTGTTTATGCTAGCTTCCAATAATATTTTCTCTCCCTCTAGTGGAAAGCCAATTACAACTCCCTCCCAAGACATCCCGTTGGGATGCTACTATCTTACACAGAATCCGCGCCAAAGTGTGGCTTATAAGGAGAAAGAACATCCACCTCTTTTTGCAGGACACGCTGAAGTTGAGTTAGCCCTCTCTGGAGGGGCGATCCAAATTCATACTACAATCCGCCTTCAAAACCCAGATTTTGGAAGGCAGACCCCCTACGGAGATTCTAGTACAAAAGTCATTGAAACAACTGCAGGCCGTGTGATTTTCAACCAAATTTGGCCTCAGGAAATTGGTTTTTACAATAAGGTGGCTGGTAAGAAGCAACTTAGCGAAATCATTTGGTGTTGCTATAAGGTCGCCGGCCATCAGAAGACGGTAGAGACGCTTGATCGTCTTAAAGAAGTAGGCTTTTGTGCTGCTACTAAGGCAGGGATCTCGATCGGGATTACAGACATGATTATTCCAAGGGAGAAGACTCCACTCCTAGAACGTGCTTATAGAGAGGTTACCGAAGTGGAAAAGCAATACCATCGTGGTATTATCACGGACGGTGAACGTAAGAACAAGGTGCAAGACATCTGGACTCACACGGGAGAAGAGGTTGCAAATGCCCTCTTCCGAACACTAGAGCATAATGAAGGTCGACATGAAATGAATCCTGTCTATATGATGGTGGACTCTGGTGCGCGTGGAAACCGCACGCAGGTCAAACAGCTTGCTGGCATGCGTGGTCTCATGGCTAAGCCGTCTGGAGAAATCATCGAAAGTCCCATTACATCCAATTTTCGTGAGGGTCTCACTGTACTGGAATACTTCATATCGACACATGGCGCCCGCAAGGGGCTTGCAGACACTGCCTTGAAAACGGCTGACTCAGGCTATCTTACGCGCAAACTCGTTGATGCTGCCCAGGACGTGATTGTCACCTCATATGATTGTGAAACAGCAAACGGTATTACAGTGCGTCCTATCTACGAAGGGGATGAGGAAGTAGTCAGCCTAAGCAATCGCATTGTGGGTCGCACGAGTTGTGAGGCCGTTAAAGATCCAGTGACTGGGAGAATTTTGGTTCGCTCTGGAAATCTCCTTGACGAAGAGATCGCTACTGCCCTGGAAAACATGGGGGTCGAACAGCTTAAGATCCGCTCTGCGCTTACTTGTGAATCGAAGCAGGGCATCTGCGCCAAATGTTACGGAAGAAATCTCGCCACGGGCAGCATGGTAAAACTTGGAGAGGCAGTCGGAATCATTGCTGCTCAGAGTATCGGAGAACCTGGTACTCAGCTTACCATGCGGACATTCCACGTAGGTGGGACTGCCAGTCAAACGTTTAAGCAGCCCATTATCAAGGCTAAGAATGATGGTTGGGTGCGCTTCAATGACCTTCGTACTGTACGTTCCCTTGAAGAGAACTTCATTGTCCTAAACAAGAATGGTACTGTCACCATCCATCAGAAGGATGGGCGTGAACTGGAAAGTCACAACGTTGTGGTTGGTTCTGTCATCTCAATAGCAGATGGATCTTTCGTCAAACGTGGCAGGACGTTCATCCAGTGGGATCCTTATAATGTGCCAATTATTACAGAGAAGTCGGGACGTATTGAATTTCGAGACATGATTCCTGGGGTCACCATTCGAAAACAGGTGGACGAAACAACTGGACTTATGGGCACGATGGTGATCGAGCACAAGGAAGATCTTCATCCTCAGATAGTCATTCTGGATGACCAGGCGATGGTAGTCGTTAGCTATTCTATTCCAGCTGGGGCCCACATTACCGTAACGGAAGGAAGAATTGTTCAAGCCGGCCAGTTGCTCGCGAAAACACCACGAAAGATCGCCAAAACTAAGGACATTACGGGTGGATTACCCAGGGTTGCCGAATTATTTGAAGCACGCCGCCCAAAGGATGCTGCGGAGATTGCGAAGGTAGACGGTACGGTTGAAATTGGTGGGACAGTTCGTGGGAGACGTCGCCTTATCATTACCAACAAGGCAGCAAGCGTGGAAGAGGAACATCTCATTCCGCTTAGCAGGCACATCATTGTTTTTAAGGGGGATTTCGTAAAAAAGGGACAACAACTGACCGAAGGTCCCGTCGTGCCACATGAGGTGTTAGAGGTGTGTGGTCCTCAAGAGCTACAGGAACACCTCCTCAATGAGGTGCAAGAGGTGTATCGACTACAGGGGGTAGAAATTAATGACAAGCATATCGAGATCATTGTGCGTCAAATGCTACGAAAGGTTAAGATCACCGATCCAGGTGACACCTCTATGCTCTGGGGTGATCAAGTGGACCGGCTAGAGTTTAAAGGGGAAAACGACAAAGTCACAGAACAGGGTGGAAAACCAGCTGAAGCCTCCCCTATTTTACTTGGAATTACCAAAGCCTCCCTAGAGACCGACAGTTTTATTTCGGCAGCGTCTTTTCAAGACACTACCCGCATACTTACGGAAGCAGCCACTCTGGGTAAAACAGATTCTCTCCGTGGATTTAAGGAGAACGTTATTATGGGACACCTCATTCCAGCAGGTAGTGGCTTTAAGGCCAACCGTGATCTTGAGCTTATCCTTTTTGGTGAACAGACTGGGTCCCATCCTCCGGAATGCAGTCAGGATCAAACCCTAAAGGTAGACTCCCTTTAGCGAGACTCTATGAATGACCTCTCTCTTTCTCGACCGAAAATGGAACTTATGACTGAACTGCTAGAAGCAGGAGTCCACTATGGGCATCAAACTAAAAGATGGCATCCCAAGATGCGTGACTATATTTTAGAAGAACGCAACTCGATCTACATTATCAACTTAGAGAAGACGGTCGAGCAGTTGGCACAGGCCTCTCTCTTTTTAGGGCAGGTGGTGCAAGGTGGAGGCAGAGTTCTTTTTGTGGGGACAAAAAAACAAGCGCAAGAAGCTGTGAAAGAGGCAGCTATCGCCACTGGCCAATTTTTTGTCAATCAGCGGTGGTTGGGTGGGACATTAACCAATTTAATAACGATTCGGAAAAGTGTTGCCCGTATGCAGAAGCTGGAAGCCCTTGAAGGGAGTGCCGGCTGGTCTCGAATAAACAAGCAAGAAGCTTCTGCTCTCCATCGGGAGTCCATTAAGCTGCATTCCAATCTCGACGGGATCGCTGAAATGGAAACGCTGCCTGATGCAATTGTTGTTATTGACACTCTCTGTGAAAAAATTGCCATATCCGAGGCCAACCGCCTCCGCATTCCAATCGTTGCCGTTGTAGATACCAACAGCAATCCCTCCTGTATCGATTATCCCATTGCTGGCAATGATGATGCTATCCGATCAGTCCGAATGATTTTACAGATGCTGGTGGACGCCATCTATCAAGCCTCTCAGCTGAGAGGCAAGGTAAGCGGCGTAGAGCCAGATTCTACTATTGCCGGATAAACTTAAGAAGATGTTACATGGTTCTGGCCTCTCCCCTGTATCCACATTGGCAGGAGGAGGTTGGATCGGCGCATTCCGTTATGGCTGAAATAATTACCGCAAGACTTGTTAAGGACCTTCGCGAAAAGACTAATGCAGGTATAATGGACTGCAAGCGTGCTCTCGTTGAGGTAGGTGGGAATATTGCTAAGGCAGAAAACCTTCTTCGTGAAAAAGGCATTGCGTTTGCCGAAAAGAAATTTTCTCGCACGGTGCAGGAGGGCATTGTAGCATCCTACATCCATCTACAGGGAAAGGTTGGAGTGCTTGTTGAAGTTAATTGTGAGACCGACTTTGTCGCTAAAAATGAAACCTTTCGTGAGTTTGTAAAAGACATCACTCTGCACATTGCGGCTTCCCATCCGATCTATCTAAAGCGTGGGGAGGTGCCCACTCACATAGTTGAGCGCGAGCGCAGAGTCTACGCCGCTCAGGTTCAGGGTAAGCCTGTTCGTGTGGTGGAGAAGATCGTAGAAGGAAAACTAGACAAATTCTACTCCACGGTTTGTCTGCTTGAACAAGCTTTTGTAAAATACCCTGATTCTACTATCCAGGAACTTGTGAATAAACAAATTGCAAGGCTAGGGGAAAATATTGTGATTCGCCGTTTTGTCCGCTATGCAGTTGGCGAAGAGCTTTCTCCGGAAAACGAAAGTCAAAGTGTTTCTTCTTCTTAGGAAATATCGATAAAAGATCAAAGGGACAAAGGGAACAGCGCTCACGAAGATCATAAGTTTGCAGGGAGCGTATTCACATCGTACGCGTCGCAACTCTTACTAACTAGATAACTTTCGTGCAATCAGTGGCCTGTAGAAAGGCACTCACCAGACTATGGCACTTCCTTTCCGGTTAAGGCTCAAAGGCTATGCGCAAAACAAAAATCGTCTGCACCCTAGGCCCAGCGACAGATTCTGAAGAAAAGATCTCTGAACTAATTGAAGCTGGATGCAACATTTTTAGGATAAACATGAGCCACGCTGTCCATGGCTGGGTGTATAAAGTAGTTCAAAGTATCCGCAAGGTTGCTACCAAGAAGGGGAAAGTGGTTGGCATTCTGCTCGACACTCAAGGTCCAGCCATTCGAACTGGTGACTTAAGTAGTCCTCTCCATCTTAAGATGGGGAACATCGTAGAATTTACAGTTCGTGGCACTAGCAAAAAAGAAGTCTACTCTGTGGATGTCAACTATAATGGCTTAGCCCAAGATGTATCTGTAGGAAGTACTCTCCTTGTAGACAATGGCGTGATTCGTATGCAAGTGCTCGCAAAGCAAGAGAACAGGATACGTTGCAAAGTGCTGACTCCGGGGATCTTAAGATCGCGTAGACATATCAATCTCCCAGGTGTTCGAGTTAGTATACCACCTTTAACCGAGAAGGATCTCGCGGACATTAAATTAGGCATGGAGATAGGAGTAGACTTTGTAGCTCTCAGTTTCTGTCGGGAAGCAAGCGACATTCAGGAGCTCCGTAAAATCCTCCGTCAACATGGGAGTGTTGCCTCTATCATTGCGAAGATTGAGGACCAGCATGCTGTACAGGTTATCGATGAAATTATTCGTGAAGCAGATGCCATCATGTTGGCCCGTGGTGATCTTGGTATTGAGTGTCCAATGGAGGAACTTCCTATTATTCAGAGGAGTGTTACCAGACGCTGCTTACAGATTGGACGGCCTGTGATCGTTGCTACTCATATGCTGGAGTCCATGACTAAAAATCCCCTTCCGACCCGTGCAGAGATCATAGACGTCGCGTACGCTGTTTTCGAACAGGTAGACGCAATCATGTTAAGCGGAGAAACCAGCATAGGAAGGTATCCAGTGGAATGCGTACGCACTTTTGATCAGATTGCTTGCCGGGTCGAAAGTGATAATAAAACTTTCCGAGCTCAGGAGATGACCGCTGTAGATTGCAAACAGGAGTTGATAAAATCAGCGATAGTTTTGGCCAATTCTCTTCCTAATTCAAAGCTGATCGTCTTCACCCGACGTGGTGTAATGGCTTACTACGTAAGTCACCTTCGATTGATAGGAACCTCGGTATTTGCCTTCTCCCCCAACGAGGAAGTGGTACGCCAGTTGATGTTGAATTGGAATATTTTTCCTATCCATATGCCATTTGCAAGCTCCCCGGACCATACTGTCACAAATGCAGAGAATCTGCTCAAGCAGCGTGGCCTAATTCAAACAGGTGACCAACTTGTAATCGTCAGCGACATCCTGATAGGAGGGAACACTTTCCACTCCATTCAGCTGAGGACCGTCTTCTAGATAGTCATCTTAAGTTCTCCCACCTCTTTCGTAAAGATTCTTGTCTCGCAGCCTGCGCTTCAGCATCACGCACAGTTTCGCTAAATTCCATTGCATCTTTGTTATCATTAACAGAGACATCTAGAATGTGGGCCGTACTAAATTCGTCTGCTAACTCCCATTGCTAGGTTCTCTTCCTAGCTCTTCCCTCATCTGCAAAGCTATGCGATGCATTTTCGAAATCTTACCTGCTGGGTGGAACAGGTTAGGCGAAAGGTTTGGTCTTTTGACTTAGTTAACGACGGACGGCCTATAATTTGGATGTTTTGGTCACCTTGCCAAAAACTGATACCCTGCGAGTTGTAACTGCCTATAATGATGCCAAAGCGCTGAGCGGATATCTTTTCCCTCAGGCATTGTCGAAACCCCATTCCTGTGGATGCGACTAGCAGCTAACACAGTTTTCAGTTCTATTATAACAATCGGAAGGCAAACAATTCCCAGTGCTGATAACAGCTTCTTGCCACAGATGCCTCCCTTTGGTAGGATGGTCCTGGCGCCCCACCCATTAATTAATGGGTGGGGCGGAGTGTGTTAATGGGAAAGCCTTAACGTCCAATGGGAGGGTATGAATAAAAGGATGACTCTTGATAGAAACTGGGAGAGAGTAACTTTCCGTGTGGAAGACAATGGCAAATCAGGATTTTTGGCGCTAGCGATTTTTATTCCTCCACAAGCACTTGACGCCCTCGCTCCTGTCCCCAACTCTACTTGCTCTTCTGCACTAACCTTTGAAGAATGAATATCCACGAATACCAAGCCAAACAGTTGTTTGAAAAATTCCAAGTGGCTACTCCTAAAGGAGCTCCAGCGTCTACCTCAAACCAGGCACGTGAAGTTGCTGCCGAACTAGGTGTGCATCGTTTCGTTGTTAAAGCGCAAATTCACGCGGGAGGGCGTGGAAAAGGTGTATTTATAAACGGATTTTGCGGAGGGGTCCACCTTTGCAACTCAACGGAACAAGTTGCTGAAGTGACTTCTCAAATGTTAGGCAATACTCTAGTTACTTGTCAGACTGGATCGGAGGGACAGATTGTTCATCAGGTGCTTATAGCTGAAAGTGTGGAGATTAGTAAGGAATGTTACCTTGCAATTGTCGTGGATCGCGAGACGAGCGTTCCGCTTTTAGTTGCTAGCCCAGAGGGGGGGGTAGAAATCGAAAATATGGTTGAGAGATCTTCTGAAAAAATCTTCCGTGAGCCTGTGCACCCTTTAATGGGTCTACAGACTTATCAAGCACGAAATTTAGCGTATCGGCTTGGCTTTAAGCACTCAAAGATTACTGAGGCTACTGCTTTCTTTCTTCGCCTTTTTAACTTTTTTGTTTCCTTTGATTGTGCCCTTGTAGAAGTTAATCCGCTTGTATCAACGATGGATGGCAGAGTCCTTGCTTTGGATGCAAAGTGCAGCTTCGACGATAACGCACTTTTTCGGCATCCAGATGTTACGGCTCTACGCGATCTTGCAGAGGAGGATTTCCGTGAAGTAGAAGCCTCTAGGTTTAACCTAAACTACGTTAGACTGGACGGAAACGTCGCTTGTCTAGTAAATGGTGCAGGGCTGGCCATGGCAACGATGGATATTATCAAATATTATGGAGGTAGTCCTGCTAATTTCCTTGATGTCGGTGGTAGTGCAAGTGAAGAACAGGTAACAGCAGCCTTCAAAATTCTTATTAGTGATAAAAGTGTCAAGGCAATCCTAGTAAACATTTTTGGGGGTATTATGAGATGCGATATTATCGCCCAAGGAATTCTTAACGCTGTGCGTACAGTGGGCTTATCTGTACCGCTCATTATCCGCTTGGAAGGTACTCATGGAGAGTTTGGAAAAAAATTGCTTGTAGAGTCCCACCTCCCTATTATTGCGGCGGATAGCTTGGCTGATGCTGCCCAGAGAGCAGTGGTGGCGGCCCAAACATCTCTGCCTTTGCCGTAAGTAACCGTAGAATCCTTTTTAGGAAAAAAGTGTGGCAATCTTGATTAACAAGAATACTCGCCTGCTGGTGCAGGGGATCACAGGGAAGTCTGGTTCCTTTCACGCGCGTGGTTGCATGGAATATGGAACCAATGTCGTGGCTGGGGTGACTCCAGGGCATGGAGGAGAAACTTTTGATTCTAAAGTGCCGATATTTGATACTGTAGAGGAGGCGCGGAAGAATACTGGATGTGACGCCACAATGATCTTTGTACCGGGCCCATTTGCTGCTGATGCAGTGCTGGAGGCGGCTGCATCAGGCGTGAGGCTTATTGTCTGTATTACTGAAGGTATTCCTGTTATGGATATGGTACGAGTAATGGCAATATTGAAGGATAAAGAGTGTCGGTTAGTCGGGCCTAACTGCCCAGGCATTATAACGCCTGGGCAGTGTAAGATCGGCATTATGCCTGGCTATATCCACAAACCAGGCTCCATTGGAATTATCTCTCGCTCCGGGACTCTTACTTACGAGGCTGTCTGGCAATTAACAGGACGTGGCTATGGACAGAGCACGTGTATTGGCATCGGGGGCGATCCTATCCAGGGGACTTCACACCTAGAGGCTCTCAAGATGCTGCACGATGACCCAGAGACACAAGGAATTGTTCTCGTTGGAGAAATTGGGGGTACAGCAGAGGAGGAAGCCGCTACTTGGGCAAAAGAACATGGTGAAAAACCTCTCGCTGCCTTTGTTTCCGGTGCAACCGCACCAGCTGGGCGACGCATGGGACATGCCGGAGCCATTATTTCCAGAGGAAGGGGGACTGCACAGAGTAAGATAGAGGCCCTAGAACAGGCTGGTTTCCACATAGCTAGATCACCTGCGGATATTGCAGAAGCTCTGATTCAGGCCTTAAAAGCTAATAAGTAGTAGCTGTGTTAGCAAACCCTTACATGTTTACGACAGCCTGCGTTCCTTCACTCTCTCGGCTCTTCACGGCTAGGAAAGAGTTGTATGCTACATAATATAATGGGGGTTGTCCCAGCGCTACCGTGACAATTACTACTGCCAAAGGGCTAGAGGGGATCGTTGCAAACAGCACCACCATTAGTGATGTGTTGGGAGAAAAAGGAATTCTGATCTATGCTGGGTATGATATCAACGAACTGGCCGGTAAAGTCAGTTATGAAGAGGTGGTATATTTGCTCTGGCACGGGAGATTACCTGACCAAAATGAACTTAATCACCTCAAGGCTGATTTGAGCCATTGCCGCAGGTTACCTGAAGGAGTGCTGAGTTTTATTATGGGAGCACCGAAAGACGCTAATCCCATGGATATACTCCGTACAGGCATATCAATGATGGGGCTCTATGACAGGGTGAAGAAGGGTGGTGCCGAAGCTGATCAGAAGCGGGCTATTGATATCACAGCTGCGGTAGCAATTATAGCCGCTTACTTTCACCGTGCCCGCCAAGGCAAAAGTCTGCCTCCAATTCGTGAAGACCTTGGAGAGGCTGCCCACTTTCTTTATTTACTCAATGCAGAGGAGCCCTCAGCTGAGGTAGTAAATGCATTAGATCTCGCCTACGTGCTCCATGCCGATCACGGTATGAACGCTTCTACTTTCTCTGCACGCGTTACCATTTCTACCTTGAGTGATATTTACTCTGCTATTACTTCCGCTATTGGTACTCTCAAGGGACCTCTCCACGGCGGAGCTAATGAGGGTGTCATTCACATGCTCCTCGAAATCGAGAGTCTAGATCGGGTGGATGATTGGGTCGGGGAGCGTCTTGCTCAAAAAAAGAAAATTATGGGTATTGGCCACCGTGTTTACCGTACATTAGATCCTCGTGCTCCACATCTACGGCAAATGGCTCTTAAGCTTTGTAATAGGCTGGGCGAGAAGAAGTGGATCCAAATGTCTGAACGCATTGCTGCTATCATGAAGGCAAAGAAAGGCCTTCATGCTAACGTTGATTTTTATTCGGCTACGGTCTATTACTCCCTGGGCATTCCAACCGATATGTTCACTCCTGTCTTCACCATCGCACGCACGGCTGGATGGACGGCTCACATCCTGGAGCAGCTCGCGGATAATCGGCTCTATCGGCCGCTAAGCGAGTATACCGGACCAGTTCCTGGGAAAAAGGTAAAGCCTATCGGGCAGCGCTAATAATAGAAAGAGGGTATGTGGATTTATGTATACAGTATCGTCTGATCATGATGATCCGATAAACGCTCGGATTTTAGAAGTCTCTGAGGATCAAATCTCTGGGTTTTTTAGAGAGCCGTTTAGAGAAATTTCCCTCCGTAGCGGTGTAGATTTGGCGGTTGTACTAGAAAGAATTCGAACTATGCTGAAGATGGGTACCATCCGCAGGGTACGTCAGACTTTGCTTGCTAACCGCATAGCAGAGGGGGCGCTTGTGGCTTGGAAGATTTCTGGGGAGAAACTGGATTCTGCCTTTGATTTTATGTTCCAAGAAGATCCGTTCTCAGGCCATGTTGTCGTCCGTTCTGCTGACGCAGGAACTCCAGGTGGATCCTATCGACTCTGGACAACGTTAAAGGTCCCTCTTGGTGAATCGTTAGAATCTCACTGTAATATTCTCTTGTGTAGGACGGGTGCGGAGAGCTTTCGACTTATGCGAGCCAAGGGGATCTTCACTCTTGGTGTTGGGCATGTTCGGCGCAAGTCCATCCAGCCTGGTGATAAGTCTGCCAGCTCGGCAAAGATGTTAGTGACTTCTACATCTCCCGTTACTCCGCTGGAGTGGAAAGTTCTCTTAGCTCTAAAGGAAGAATTTTCTCCTGAAGAAATTTGCGAACCTGCCTGGGAAAGGAGGATTTGCCGGCTAGGCCTAAAAGCAGAGGATTTTTTCCGGATAGCTAAGTCTTTAGAATCACGCAAGTTTATCGGACGATTTTCCACATTTCTTGAACATGTAAAACCCTCTCAGAGTGGCAAGCGTGTTACTCGCTTTAATGCCCTCTTCCACTGGGCGGTCCCTGCAGGATTTGAAGAAAGGGCTGGGGCGGAGGTAGGGCGCCACGAAATTCTTACTCATTGCTACTGGAGAGAAGCTGGTCCAGAGTTCAATAACGTAAATATCATGGCCGTGGCGCATGGTACGCGCAAGGAGGTACTACTTGCCCACAAGACGTCTATCGATCAACATCTACAGTCCGTGGGTATCCCCGTCCGTTACACCAATATATTTTGGGGAGGTCGTAGTGAGATCAAACCGTCGGAAATTTCGCCGTTTGTCCATGCCAAGTGGATAGAGAAAATGCATCGACTGCCCTAATTCCCCTTACTTTTTTAGCAGGCGGTTAGCTCAGCGGTAGAGCGACTGGTTTACACCCAGTAGGTCGGGGGTTCGAGACCCCCACCGCCTATGAGGGAGTATATTGTGATCTTTCCCAAGATGCCGTTATATTTTTCCTCGGGACGATGTCTTATCGCTTCCCAAATCGGAAAATTTTTCCAAAAGAAAGGTGATAGCTTCTTCTTTGGAAGAAAGAAGACCTTCAAGTTGAGCATTATAGGCAGCCTCTAGTGCTATTCTAAATTGAGGACCAGGCTTCCAGTCAAGAGCGAGGAGGTCCTTACCACTGATCAATGCAGTGGGTGCAAGAGGCGCATGGGAGAACTCTGCGCACTTCGCGATAAGGAATTCGTAGTTGCTGAGCGAGCCATGACTGCTCAAACAATCTATGCGGTGGAGTTCTAACTCATCTTTGAAGCTGTGTCGCGCAAGGAAGCGTTTCAGTGTAGAAGGACGCATGTTTTGCACATCTTTAAAAGCCATATGATTGCGAATGAGAGTTTGAGTGACCTCAATTTCTGTATTAGAGTAGCGCAAGCGTTTCATGATTTTGTAGGCCATTTCAGCACTGAGTTTCTCATGAGTGTTAAAGCGTATGCGCCCAGCTTGGTCCTCTTGCATAGTACCAGGCTTTCCGATATCATGGAAAAGGGTGGCTAAGGCTAAATGGAGTGGCACTTGTGCGTGGAGCAAGGCGAGCATTAAGCGCGTATGGATAAAAACATCTCCTTCTGGGTGGAACTCTGGGGGCTGTTTGCAGCCTTTTAGAGCTTCTACTTCAGGGAGTAGAAAACTAAGCACGCCACTTTTGTCTAACAGATCGAAGCCTTGCATTCGTCTTGGGGAAAGCAGAATCCGGTTAAGCTCTTCACGGATGCGTTCAGCGCTAATCTCATTGAGATTGGAAGCACAGATGGTTAATGCTTTCCACGTGTTTGAATGAATCTGGAAGTCTAAAGTTGACGCGAGACGTATAGCACGCATAACGCGTAAGCGGTCCTCCTCAAAACGGTCTGTTGCATTCCCAATGCAACGAATTATCCCCTTCTCTAGGTCCTCCCGTCCTCCAACATAGTCAAGGATACAACCCTCAAAAGGGTCCTCGAAAAGCCCATTTACAGTGAAATCTCTCCGGAAAGCATCTTGCTCAGGAGTCCCAAAGGAAATTTCTCTGGGATGGCGATGATCTACATAACTCCCTTCTGCGCGAAAGGTAGCTACCTGAAACGGACTACCCTGTTCGACGACTAGCACGACTCCAAATTGAGCGCCTATGGGTAGTGTTTTCTCAAAGAGAGATTGTACTTGATCAGGACGGGCATCAGTAGCGACATCGTAGTCGTGTGGTGGGATTCTGAGGAGTTGATCGCGTACGCATCCTCCTGCAAAGAGGGCTGTGTGGCCGGCGTGTCGGAGTCTAGAAACAATCCGGATGGCGAGTTGCCGAAGGTGTTGCGAATACTCGGGAGTGCTCATGGAACAAGGGAGCGCGCTTATTCTGCAAGGCGGAGGATTCTAAAGAGAGCTGGTTGGAAGTTTGGCTCGTGCTTTATAGGTTGCTGCCGCTCCATTTTAATTTTTGGCTGAGTACCTGAGAGAAGTCTCTCTCCGGAAGCATAGCCAGCGGAAGGGCTGTGTGGGCCTTGGTAAGACGGAGTGTTTCTCCAGGAGACATCCGGTGAGTGGCCTGTCCATCGATGGAAACATTTATCTCCTGTTCCGGAATAAGGAGACGGACTTCGATCACTGAATGATCACTTACTACGGTAGATCGGTTAGTCAGCACATGTGGACAAATTGGGGTAATAACAAACACGCCAGATTCTGGCATGAGAATTGGACCTCCCGCCGCAAGAGAATATGCAGTAGAACCAGTCGGGGTGGCAATGATCAGACCGTCTGCGTAATAATTGGTCAGCACGTTATTATTAATAAGTACTGTGAGACGAACAAGTTGAGAACGTGATCCTCTGCTGATTACAATGTCGTTTAGTCCCATCCCATTAAAAGTGGGCTGTGAAACGATTTTACTTTCGATCTCCAAGGACAACATGGAACGATAGCTGAGCACAAAACTTCGACGGATGATGCATTCAATGGCTCGATTAATTTCTTGTGGTCCAAGGCAGGTGAGAAATCCCAAGGATCCAGTGTTGATTCCAAATATGGGGGGAAAATGGGGTGTCATACGATGGACAGCCCGCAGAATAGTTCCATCTCCTCCGAATACGACGACAAGGTCACATCTGGAAATCTTTTCCGTACTGCCGTGACATTTTTCTCCCATAACAGTAGCTGTGGACTCTTCTAATAGGAATTTTACTCCAACCGCTCTTAGGTTTTCTACAAACTGCTGGATAAGTGAAAGCGATTTCGCCTCCGGTTTGGGGATGTGCGCAATAAGACCAATCATACTGGACAAAGGTGGGCAAAAAATTCCTTATTGCCTCCCCTGCCGACAATAGGAGATTCCGTCATTCCCATCCAGCGAGCACGAGAAAACCCCGTAGCAAAGGCATAAACCTTCCCTATGGCTTCCAAGTGAGCTGTTGGATCACGGACAATGCCACCTTTTCCCACCCGCTTCCTGTCTAATTCGAACTGTGGCTTGATTAAAATAATCATATGACCCGTTGATGCAAGTATCCTGAGCACGGGCGGTAAAATTAGCGTCAGGGATATGAAGCTGACGTCCACAACAATGATTTCCACAGAGTCCGTAAAGTCAGAATACTGCAAGTAACGCGCATTGATTCCCTCATGGGTAATAACATGAGGATTTTTTCTCAAGCTCCAATGGAGTTGGCCCCGTCCTACGTCAATGGCATGCACCAACCTAGCATTGTGTTTTAAGAGACAGTCAGTGAAGCCTCCTGTTGAGGAACCTACATCCATGCAGATCTTACCGCCGGCATCTATCACAAAATAGTCAAGGGCGTATTCCAACTTCTCTCCACCACGACTCACATAACGCTGGTGAGTTTTGATTTTTATGGTTATATCTGCAGAAACGAATGTACCTGGTTTAATGTTGACTGGGAGCGGGAGCGATCCCTCCGTTTGTACATCACCAGCTAGAATGGCACACTGGGCCCTTTCCTTGGACTCAAAAAGGCCGCGACTGACAAGGAGAGAATCCAAACGAAGGTGCTTCATAGATGAAATTGACCACTCTCCTAAAGAGGATCAACTAGACAAATCCAGGTCTGTAATGACGTCCGGCTTCGAAATGGATGAAATGGCGAAAGGGATGTTAAAGTCCATGCTGATCCAGTAGGCCTTCATAACTTTCATAAAAGCAGGGAGAGACAGAAACTCTCTTTGGAGGAAGAAACTCTAACAGCTGTCTTGGACACTCGATGGTGGCTTGCGGTTTTCTTTCTTGTAGCACTTTGTAGCTGTTATATCCCCAGCCCACTGCGATTACTGGAACCTTTGTTTGCTGAGCAGCCTCTACGTCACGAGTTTCATCTCCAATAAAGATAATTTCCTGAGCAGACAACCGGTTTCGGCGTAGGATGGCTCTGATTTCACGCGCCTTTCCGAAAAGGTGAGATGAGCTGTGAGTGAATGAGAAAACTTCCAAACAGTGGCGATGAAGGAAGGCACGCACGTTTTCCTCAGAGTTGGACGTAAGAATCCCCATAGGAATGCCTCGATCCTGAAGTTCGTGCAAAAGTTCTGGTACGCCACGGATCGGAAGAATGTTCTCAATTCGAGAGTGGAGCAGCCGAAAGCCCCTGAGAGAAATCTTTGGTAGGTGCACTGTGGAAATTCCCAAGTATCTCATAAACTGACGGGTATTCATTCCTCTCGCAACCTCAACTTCGCTACCCAGGAGTGGACGATACCCGAACTCAGCAGCCATCTCATTGAAGATGCAAAGACTGGATTGAAAAGTATCAGCAATAGTACCGTCGAAGTCAAAAACCAGAAGCTTTGGGCTTCTAGGGATTTGAACATCGAAAGGGCGATGGGGCCACCTATGGCAGATCCTCCTCGAGACTAACTTAGTAAACTGTTTCAAGCGGCGGAAATAGTTTCCATGGTCCCTTTAAAACTCACTGGCTCTGGTTCTAAACCAAAGTTAGTGGTAGATAGATTTTGAATGCATTGCAGCTCCTCTCTGGTGAGAGAGGGAGAGTCGGGGGCGGCCGCAAACTCATGCAGCTGGTCAGCGTTATAAATATTGGGCAGAGTGGAGGCCACCCGATCCTCTGCTAGCAACCAAAGAAGAGCAGCTTGAGCAAGAGTACGGTTTTCCAATTCCAGAAAACGCAGCTGCTCCACCTTTTTGATTCCATTAACGAGCCAACTCTTGGGGCGATGGCTTCGATGATCACCAGGTTGGAACACAGTATCTTCCCTGTAGTGTCCCTCCAACATACCAGAAGAGTGGGGGACACGGACAAAAAAACGAGTTTGAGCATTTCCCTCCTGGGCCGCTCTGTGGATGGCAGAACCTGGATATTGCTCCAGAATGTTGTAAATGTGCTGGAGGACAGCTGGGTTACGGCGCTGAACTGCCAGAACACCTTCTGCCAGCCAGCCAATGGCCGGCCCAAGGGACACGCCATAGAGGCGAATTTTCCCCTGGGAACGCAAGTTCTCTAGCGTTTCCCAAAGTTCGTCGTCATGTACCTGCTCCATGTGGATGTTATGTAACTGCAGAATATCAATGGTTTCTGTACCTAGACGACAAAGTGCGGCATCCGTAGCTTGCCGAATGGCCTCGGCCTTAAAATCCTGAGGGATTGCACGCTGTCCACGGCGGTCATTACCATGCTCAAGGAAATTGTAACCTACCTTAGTAGCAATAACGATTTGTTCACGTTCTGTCCCAAATGCTTGTCGAATAAGATCTTCACTCCTGCCGTTTCCATAAGTGTCAGCTGCGTCGAAAAGCGTAATCCCTAGGTTAAAGGCCTCGCGCAAAAGCCGTATGGCTTCCATGTCAGAGTAATTCCCCCACCAACCTGTAGAAACCGTCCACATTCCAAAGCCAACTTCGCTTACTTGGAGCCCACTAGGTAGTTTGCGATACTTCATAATACTCGCGAGTTTAAACTTAAATATTGGCTGCAAGCCAGAATCTTCTAGGCAAAGTGCTCACTGCATACTTTTCTCGAAAAGCTGCGATCGATTTCTTTCGAACGAGTATAATCCTCCCAAACATAGCCTCATGACAGTCGACATGCATCTATTTTGGAATCTTTGCGTCACTGGGATGGTATACTGTGTCTCTTCCTACGGCCCATTTTCCTGTAGCTCTAGCCTACTGTGGGCTACCGAAATGCGGGGGGCTTGGATTCCTTCGGTTTACAATCTAGATTTTCCTTCCCGTAAGAACATGGAACCGGTTGAACAGCTTAAAGAAATCCGTCACCTCGTAGCTGTAGCTGCACGCTGCCGCTTAAACAATATTTTTGTGCAGGTACGTTCAGAGAGTGATGCTCTGTATTCTTCATCTATTGAACCATGGAGCCGATTTTTAACTGGTAGACAAGGACGCACTCCAGGATTTGATCCGCTTCAAGTCTTCATTAGAGAAGCTAAACTCAGAGGTATTGCTGTCCATGCATGGATCAACCCCTATCGGGTGGCAACCAACGCAACAAATTCGTTCGACAGAAAACATGTTAGCCAATCTCTAGCGCCTCATATAAGACGGGTAGGCAACCTCCTTTGGATGGACCCATCCAGTGTCGCAGCCCAAAATCATATACTGAGAGTGGTGAAGGACCTCATTTCCCGTTACAATCTGGCAGGAATCCATCTAGACGACTACTTTTACCCATACCCAAACCGGCTTCTTGGTCCTTTTCCTGACGCTCAGGCCTACCTGTCTTACCGTACCTTAGGGGGACAATTGGAGATCGGAGACTGGCGGCGCCAGAACATCAACAGACTAGTACATAAGTTAAGCATACTTATTCACCAAGAGCGGCCCGGTATGAAGTTCGGTATTAGCCCATTTGGTATCTACACTAGGGGCAGTCCATCTACGGTAGAAGCAGATTTAGATCAACTAAATTGCTTATATTCGGACCCAGTCTTTTGGATGTGTCATGGGTGGGTAGACTACATCGCTCCCCAATTGTACTGGAAGGAAGGCGGTCCACGGAGTTTTAGTACACTATTAAAGTGGTGGCGCAGCCAGAAAATTAACCCCCACGGAATCCCGATCTATCCTGGAATCACTCTGGAGCGCTTAGCACAGAGAAATAGCTGGCCAGTATCAGAAATTGTGCTTCAAATGCGCCTCGAAAAGGCCACGCGCCCCCGGGGAAAAGGTGGATTCATCCTATGGCGCCTGCACCAATTGGTAACAGACGTTAAAGGGATCTCTTCCATCGTTGCTCGTGAATGAAGCTGAAAACCGGCACAGTTATGTAAGAAAGGACTGATAAAGACCGAGGGGCGATGGAAAGACAATGAGAATTGAAAACAACGAGACGCCAAAATTCGCCAAAACCCAGTGGTACCCACACGATGAGGCGCGAAACTGGATCCAGAGCTTAATTCCAAATGCAGATAAGGAGGGAGAAAGTTATGCTTATGCTAATGACCCATCCTCTCTGCGGGATAATTGGGAATTGAATCAGGTTCTAGATTGGGGAACGACTGGTTTACGATGAAGGTCTTGTAGTTGTGCAGGGAGTGCAGTAGCGACGACCTTAGAAGGCTCTGCGACTTTCTCTACTGGTTTTTCAGCAGTTTTCCCCGGTTTTTCAGTAGGCTTCCTAGCCTTGTTGGGGCTAACTTCCGATTTCCCTACAAAAGTGGCCCCCTCTTCAATCTGCATGCGTGCGGCTATGAGATCACCAGTAAGCTGAGAACTGGATTTCAATTCACATTTTTCAGTTACAGTAATGTTTCCCATTACAGTCCCGTGGATAATGGCTGCTTTAACTCTTACCTCTCCCTTGATGAAAGAATTTTTCCCTAGAATCAAATCTCCCTCCGAAACAATTTCACCTTCAATTTTTCCGTCAAAGATTAGCTCACCCTTAAAGTGAAGTGTACCTTTGATTTCTACTTCACTAGTGAGTATATTTTTTCTCGTTTGGTGGGTTTGGTCTTGTACGTCGTGGGTAAGGCTATTGAGGTTCATGTTACCAGTATAAGCAGCTTACGGGCATTGGTTCCATATGGTGGGCTGATATGGTGGTGGCGCCTCTTGGTCTCTTGGTGTGCCATGCGCCCCATCATATCCCTCCTTCGGGGTTTCAGTAAAGCCCGCCGCGAAAGGAAAGTTTCCCGTAACTCTCACCCTGGGGCGTGAGGAGAGCGCCTTAGGCATCCTGTAGTGATCCATAAGGTGGACTGTGTTCTGTATTCTGACACCGTCAGGTGGATGCCGCGTCGCATTCGCATATCTTGCATATACTATTTGCATTAGCTCTCTGTCTACAGGTTATGACGGTGACTGTAAGTGTGATCCTTCCCTCGAAGGGAATTCAACAAAACTAATGTTTTTGGCACGTTTTTATTTCTGTCAACCTTTCATAGTAGATAGAAAGCTAGAAAGCCTAAGTACTAAGAGAGCTCTACGTTAGCTATGTATAACCAGGTTATTCTCAGCTATTGCCGATTGCAAAGGTGTGCAGCAGGTGTTTTTCACCTTCTCTGGTCATTCGTCGACTTTTACAGTTCAACAAGAAATTGTTGGCTGCTTGCGCTTCGCCTTCCAAGCAAACTACAAGAACAGCCCATGAAGCTATAACGACTTTAGTTTTACATTCCCAGGTCCACAAGCAGAAGCATTCTCTGAGAGTCTTTGTAGAGTGCCCCGCAGGTAGCCCAACTGTATCTACATGGCATGGCATTCTTCTAAGAAGGAGGGTCTCTTCTCTCCCTCAACTGTTGCCAACTGTAAACAGCGCTGGTGTGACACCATGGTGCTAACCACCCGTTTAGAGGGAACCCCATCAGGAGCATAAAAACCAGGAAACTTATGGAGAAGCAGCGTTACCGTAACAAACACTATAGGGAAGTGAGAGTATAAGCCGAAAACCTACCTCCCGCCTGAGATAGAAGTGATCCATAACTTAATATTTGCCATTCCCAGATGAATAACAGATACATCGTAACCCCTACCTGTACTGCGTGCTCTGCTGGCAGAGAAAATAGTAGGGGTACTAATCGCAACTTTAGAATATAAGCACGATGACTTTTTATGCGCCGGTCTTAGTAGCTACTTTTCCGTTGAAGGCGGAATCTGCCTACCGGTTCTTTCCGACGGAATCACTAAGCTTCACTGCCTGGCTTAGCAATTCTATTTTGGTTTCTGTCCTAGTTACTGGGGCAGTACTTCTATTTGCCTATCGATTTGCTACCAGGCTGCGTGTAATTCCTGGAGGAATGCAAAATTTTTTTGAGGCAATAGTGGAAATCACCCTTAATGTTATTGAGGGAATTATTGGTAGACGCATGGCACAGAAAGCTTTCGGATTTCTTGCCTCATTATTTCTCTTTATCCTTTTCTCAAATTGGTTCGGCCTGCTACCCGGCGTTGGTACTGTTGGATGGGGATCTAAGGCAGGTTTTTTAACTGTGAGTGAGGTGGAAATTCCTCTGCTTCGACCGACTACAGCGGACCTAAACATGACTCTTGGATTAGCTACAGTAGCGATGTACTTCTGGTTTCTATGGACCGTCCAGGAAGTGGGATTTTTTGGTCTTGTTAAGGCCCTCTTTGAAGTAAAGGGTGGTGTTAAAGGGGTACTTTCTCTTGTATTAAGCCCTATTTTTCTCTTTGTTGGAGTTCTAGAGGTTATTTCCATCCTTGTCCGTCCTATGTCCCTGTCTTTACGCCTTTATGGCAATGTTTATGCGGGAGAAATCTTGATGCGTACCATGACGGACTTGGGGAACAGCCTTGGCTTCTCACAGTGGGTGTCTGCCCTAATGAGTGTAGTAGTACCAATTCCCTTTTACTTTTTGGAACTGCTAATCGGATTTCTCCAGGCTGTAGTATTTACGCTTCTAATTGCGGTATATATTCAGCTTTCCACAGTCCACTCAGAATGACACAGTTAAGACTCCCCCTTTGAGGAAAGTGTTTCTATGGCTGTTGGTCAGCGTATTCTTCTGTACAAGCTGTTTTTCGCGTTCAAGGCGTTTTAACCGCTTGAAGTCCGTAAATCTTATCCCTAAAAACATCAGAATCCTATGTTAACTCAAATTCTTGCAGAAGCAGCTACTACTTCAGGACTCACTGGCAGTCTCACACTAGGTATGGCAGGAGCTGGAGCAGCGTTAGGTATCGGTTGGATCGGTGCCAAAATGGTAGAGGCCGTTGGCCGCAATCCAGGAACTTTTGGACGCGTGCTGGCACTCGGTATTCTTGGAATTGCACTAGCGGAATCTATTGCCATATATGCCTTGATTTTGGCTTTCCAGGGACGCTAGTGAGAACTCCAGTGGGCTTTGAATGTGAGGATCAGAAGATATCGTACGTGGTGCCATGCTTTCTCCCTTGAAGGGGGGCCTCCCGACCCATGGGCGCAATTGACCATATTCTCAAGCAGTTTGGGGTGGACTGGCCCCACTTTGCAGCACAAGTTGTTCTTTTTCTGACAGCCTATTTCACTCTGGATCGACTCGCTTTTAAACCTGTACTTAAGATACTGTCTGATCGGCAGAAGCTTATCGAAGAAGCTAAGCTAAATGCAGAGAGGGCAAAAAGCCTCATGGATGAGGCCGAACTTCACCGCCAGGCAATTCTTCGTAAGGCAAATGAGGAGGCACAAGTCCTTTTTAGGGAGATACAGGCAGCTTCCAAGATTCAAGCACAAAGAGCACTTCAGCAAACAAAACAGGAGGCCGAGTCAATGATTGTACGAGCAGGGGAAACTATTGCTGGCGAACGTGCAAGAATGATAAAGGAAGTCAAGGAGCAGACGGCTATTTTAGTAGTAAAGACGACTGCTAAGGTTGTCGGTAAAGTGCTAACTGACGAAGATCAAAAACGTTTATCTGCAGAGGTGTTGCGTGTAGTGACTAGTTGATTGAAAGTACCCCAGCTGTGAAAGTAAAGAAGGCAGGTCGTATTCTCTCTAGAAAGCTCTTTCTCTTGTGTGTGAACCAGGGGAAAGTGGCGGAGGGTTGTGTTTTTGCAGTGGTAGATGCTTTGATAAAAGAGAAGCCGCGTCAGTATCTTCAAATCTTGCGTGAACTGACGAGGCGGATTCGCTTAGCACTTGCTGATAGTCAAGCTAGGGTACAGAGCGCGGTGCCTCTTTCTTCCAGAGAGAGATCACTCATTAAAAAAAGGCTTATATCCTTTTATGACAAAGATTTGGAGGTACAGTTTGAGGACAACGCTGAGGTATTGGGAGGCCTACACATTCAGATTGGCAGCGAGGTATGGGATGGTACAGTCCTGAGCTATTTGGGGCGTGTTTCTTCGTTTCTTCTAGATCTAGATACCTAGCCGTCACCCGTTTTCTACTTTTTACCTCTCATTACAAGGGGGACTCCTATTTTTTAAATGCCATGAGTAGAATTTTACAGGAGATAGAAGCTAAGATTGAAAGCATTAAGACTATCAGTCCGGCGCAAATCTACGTGGGAGTGGTTCAAGAGATTGGTGATGGAGTTGCGCAGATTGAAGGGTTAAGTAAGGCTGTACTCAACGAGATGCTTGAGTTTCCCCGAGGGGAGGTTGGATTAGCTCTCAATCTAGAAGAAACTAGCGTTGGTGCGATCATACTGGGTGATTACACGAGTATCCGCGAAGGCGATGAAGTCCGTTGCACTGGGAAACTGCTCCAGATACCTGTTGGACTAGCCCTCTTAGGGCGTGTAGTAAATGCCTTAGGCATACCTATCGATGGAAAGGGTCCCATCCCCACCAAGGACTTCTATCCTCTGGAGCGTAATGCTCCTGGTATTATCCAGCGTCAGCCGGTCACTCAGTCTCTACAAACTGGTATTATTTCCATCGATGCGATGACACCAATCGGTCGTGGCCAGCGTCAGTTAATCATTGGAGACCGGTCTACTGGAAAGACCACAATCGCTCTGGATACTATTCTTAATCAAGCTGTAATTAATCACGCGGGCACCCACAATCCGAATTTCAGGCCCGTCTATAGCATTTACGTCGCAATTGGACAGAAGAGCGCTAGCATCGCCCGCGTTGTCTCCATCTTAGAATCGCGAGATGCTCTACGTTATACAGTTGTTGTCTGTGCCAGCGCTTCGGAGAGTGCAACTGTTCAATATATTGCCCCGTTTGCCGGGATGAGTATGGGAGAGTGGTTTATGGAAAATGGTAGGGATGCCCTGGTTGTATTCGATGATCTTTCTAAGCATGCTGTTGCCTATCGCCAAATTTCTCTTCTGCTGAAGAGACCCTCTGGGAGAGAGGCCTACCCAGGAGACGTCTTTTACCTGCATAGCCGCCTTTTAGAGCGTTCTGCGCGTCTCAACATAGGAGTAGGGAATGGTTCTTTAACCGCATTACCGATTATTGAGACGCAAGCTGGCGATGTCTCATCGTATATTCCAACAAACGTTATTTCGATTACCGATGGCCAAATTTATTTAGAGACTGAGCTTTTCTATCAAGGCGTGCGCCCGGCTATCTCTGTAGGCCTTTCCGTTTCCCGTGTGGGCTCCGCTGCTCAGGTAAAAGCAATGAAGCAAGTTGCCGGAAAGATCAGAGGGGATCTTGCGCAGTTTCGTGAGTTAGCTGCCTTCGCACAATTTGGGTCAGATCTAGATGCAAAAACCCGCCTACAGCTAAACCGCGGCCAACGCATTGTAGAGCTTTTCAAACAGCGCCAGCACTCCTTGCTTAGCCTGCATCATCAAATCATCTTCCTTTGGGCGGCGAAAAACGGGTTTTTGGATGCCCTAGGGATAGATCAGGTCCGTGAGTATAGCACCAGACTTATTGAATTTATGGATTCTAGGAAGAGCGCGTTGGTAGAAAAAATCTCCAAAACACAACAAGCGATCGACGATGTGCTCGAAGAAGAGCTAAAGCACGCCCTGGAGGAATTTGCCAAGCTTTTCCTCTGAAGCTACCTTCCTATGCTAGGTACACGAGAGATTCGGCGACGAATTAAGTCGGTCAAAAACACCGCTCAAGTTACGAGAGCAATGCAGTTGGTGGCAGCTTCCAAAATGCGCAAAGCCCAGGATAAAGTCATTGCTGGACGCCCCTATGCAAAACTCCTCGGCCGTATGCTGGAACGTCTTACCGAAAAGGGAACCGACTTTTCCTACCACCCGCTGTTGGACCAGCGTAATTTCCACAAAGAACTAGTCTTGATGCTCACCACAGATAAGGGGCTATGTGGCGCCCTAAACACCAACCTATTTCGTGAGACTATGGCCCTTAATAGGGAAGTAACGCAATTTATCTCTGTTGGAAAGAAAGGCAGCCAATTTCTAGGCCGTACGAAACGACGCCTCGTTGCAGAGTTTTCACTGCCAGACACTCCGTCCTTTTTACAAACCAAGACTATTTCAAAATTCATGATTGAGAAATTTGTCTCTGCCGAAGTCAGTCAAGTCAGCATCCTCTTTCCTAAGTTTCTCAATACCCTTACCCAACGGCCAAGAAAATTAGTTCTTCTTCCCCTATCCAATTGTTACAACAAAGAGAAAGTCGCTGTGGAGCCACAAGAACATTCCTCTGTAAATGATGGAAGTCTTTTTCTTTTTGAACCCTCTCCAGACAAAGTGTTGGACGCTATCCTTCCCTATTATGTCCATTTTGAGGTTTACCAGATGATATTAGATGCCCGTGCCTCTGAGCACAGCGCACGGGTGGTAGCAATGAAAAGCGCCACCGACAATGCTCATCATCTTGTTAAAGACCTAACACTCGAGTATAACAAAGCGCGCCAAGCAAGCATTACTACGGAGCTTCTCGAGATTTCTACTGCCCAGTTAGCAACAGAATAGTTCCTTCAAGAGCTTTATGAGTATAGGAAAAATTGTTCAGGTAATTGGACCCATCGTGGACGTAGAATTTGACCCTACTGAGGGCTCATTACCAAGGATTTATGATGCTTTGGAAATAGTTCACATGTTGCAAGGTAGGCGTCATCGGGTGGTCTTAGAAGTCCAGCAGTATCTTGGAGCGCACTGGGTTCGGACCATTGCAATGTCTTCAACGGAAGGATTGGTGCGAGGAGGGGAGGCTACTAACACAGGAGCCCCTATTTCCGTACCAGTGGGCCAAGGAGTTTTGGGCCGTATCCTAAATGTGATTGGAGAGCCGGTAGACGAACGTGGGCCCGTCTTGGCAGAGAAGCACTATCCCATTCATCGTCCGGCTCCATCGCTTCTCGATCAGAATACTAGGATAGATATTCTTGAGACGGGCATTAAGGTCATTGATCTGATATGTCCCTTTACGAAAGGAGGCAAGGTTGGTGCGTTTGGGGGTGCTGGTGTAGGAAAGACCGTTGTAATTATGGAACTTATCAATAACATCGCCAAGGGGCACGGAGGACACTCGGTGTTTGCTGGGGTTGGCGAACGGACCCGAGAGGGAAATGATCTTTACAATGAAATGCTAGCAGCAGGGGTTATTGTACAGGAAGAGCCGAGTAAGTCGAAGGTGGCACTCGTGTATGGCCAAATGAATGAACCCCCCGGAGCACGTTTGCGCGTAGCATTAAGTGCGCTTTCAATAGCGGAGTTTTTCCGGGATGAACAAAATCAGGACGTGCTCCTATTTATTGACAACATCTTTAGATTTTCCCAAGCAGGATCTGAAGTATCGGCTCTCTTAGGCCGTACTCCTTCAGCTGTTGGATACCAACCAACCCTTGCTGCAGAAATGGGAGATTTGCAGGAGCGTATTACCTCTACTAAAAAGGGGTCTATTACTTCCTTTCAGGCAGTTTATGTACCTGCAGACGATTTAACAGACCCTGCCCCTGCTAACACCTTCGCGCATTTGGATTCCACTATCGTGTTGGAACGATCAATTGCAGAGTTAGGGATTTATCCAGCCGTCGATCCTCTGGCTTCTACGTCAAGTGTATTAGCATCTGAGACTGTCGGAAAGGAGCACTATTCCGTAGCGAACCGTGTACAGCGCGTCCTCCAGCGCTATAAGGATCTGCAAGACATTATTTCCATCCTGGGAATGGACGAACTTGTCCCTGAGGATAGGCTACTAGTTTTCCGCGCCAGGAAGATTCAGCGGTTTCTTAGCCAGCCATTCCATGTGGCGGAGGTCTTTACAGGGGTGCCAGGTCAGTATGTTCCTATTGCAGAGACGGTTCATGGATTTAGGGAAATCCTAGATGGGAACCTCGACGATGTACCAGAAAGCAACTTCTACATGAAGGGAAACATTGAACAAGTTAAATAGAATATGGAGAAACTTTTACTTGAGCTTGTTACACCCTCTGAATGTATTTTTTCTGGAGAAGTGGATACAGTGGTCATACCAGGAAAAGAAGGTGAGCTTGGGATTCTGCCTGGACATTGCCCCTTATTGACCGAAATTGTCCCAGGGGAATTATATTTCCGGAAAAATGGTGCAGAGAATCGGCTAGCAGTTGGGGAAGGTTTTGTAGAAATAGTGCCCACTCAAGTGTCAATTCTAACTGACCTTGCCATTTCAGAAGAAAATATTGACGAGAAAAAGGTAGAGGAAGCAGTTCGTCGTGCAGAAGTGGCTATGCGTGAAGGACATATGAAAGAAGAAGAACTGGCGTTCGTTCGAGCAAATCTAGAAAAGTCTATTGCACAGCTCCGGTTAAAACGGAGGCGATACACGAGGGGTGGCCTGCCGTAAGAATTTGCTCGCTTATTTTCCCTCCGCCTGTTTGAACCCGAGCCCGAGCGGGTGAAGGGGCTCGAACCCTCGACATCAACCTTGGCAAGGTTGCACTCTACCAGCTGAGTTACACCCGCATACTAGGCTCCTCTCCCAGAGGGGAGGGGAAGAAGGGATCAAAACTTATGGTCAAAGTCAACGTTTATCTTTCTCGTGTGGTTTGGACAGCAACAAACTCAGCATAGGGAAGGACAAACTTGCGAATACGGAGGGTAAGCCTTTTAACTGGAAACTCCAGAAGCAACGTGTCAGAGATTTCCGCAGCAAGGGTTTCCATCAGTCGCCATTGGCCCACGGCGCATAGGCTTCGAATCCTTTGTGCAAGGGCGCTATAGTCAACCGATGGTTGAGTACTTTTCTGGGCAGAGAAGGGACTTTGAGGCTGTATTTGAAGGTCAAGCAGGAGGTGCTGATGGAAGAGGTGCTCTTCCTCAGTTGTTCCAATACGGGTGCAGACGGAGAGTCCCTGAATTTGAATGACATCATCTTCTAACACGGAGAATGGGGAGAGTTGAGGTTCTGCGGGGAACTCCAGCATTCCAACTTTCTTAGCCCCCTTCCTGCATCACAATTCCTGGATGCTCTTGTCGCGGCAGTGGGAGCCTCCTAGAAGCGTAGTTCACGAACAGTCATTTTCCCAAACCTTTGTTGTAGCCTTGTGAGAATTCGAGGTTTCCAAACACGGTCTAGCTCATAGCGAACGGAAGATTGATGAACTTGAACATACAAAACGCCCGATTTTAGACAGACAGGTGTAGAGTGACTAGCAAAGAAGCCCCCTACCATTTCTTTCCAGGCCTCCAAAACCGTGTTTTCACCCGGGCGTTCGCTCAGATTCAGCTTTCCGAGAAATGCTTTGAGTATTTCTCCTATTGCGCAAAAGCACCCGCTAGTCTCTGTTGGCCCTTCCGGATATCCACGCCACTCAGCAACTACACGCAACCTGCGCGCCTGCGGCTTCCCTGCTGCCCTCCAGTTCTGTGGACTCGCTCTCCTCCATTCCCTCGCTATTTCGTTAGAAACCACAGGCGCGCTTTTACTCTTGTATCCCGGAATCTCCAATAGCTTCTACTGGGCAGCCCTCCAAGGCTTGCTGGCAAAGCTCAACCTCTTCAATTGTTGCTGGCTGCTTATAGACGAAGGAGCGTCCTTCATCATCATTACGCTTAAAATTAGCAGGAGCAGTTTCCCGACATAGATCACAGTCGATGCACTGATCATCCACGTAAAACCTCCCAGAAACATTCTCCGGATACCTATTGTTAAAGTCAGCCATTTCAGTTTAAATGTCGATGCTTCCTCAGATAAGAATAAGACACGGTAGGAACGGTAAGCCTAAAATAGGGAAGAAGCAAGCATTACCGGTTACTCTCCATAGATTTAACCTCTTACTTACATGACAGATCTCCCTAAGCAAACAACATGTTCTGCAATCATACCTATCGTACCTAAGGAGGGGTGGCATGTTTCGCATTCGTTTTTTCGGATAAACCATGCACAATGGAGGTCTTTTACGGAACGAGGGCATGCTGGAGCCCTAGAGCATTTCTCATCTGTAGTGCAGAGGATTCGCTTGGAACCAAACACCCAGTTGCTTACTCTGAGTACGGTGGGGGCTAAGGCTGATGTGGGTTTTATTCTTATCTCTCCAGACCTACATATGGTGGATCACTTTGCCAAGCAACTCGCAAGATCGTTGGGCCCTCAGGTTATGGAACCCGTACTGAGTTGGTTGTCAGTAACTGAACTGAGTGAGTACACAACGACCGAAGCAGAGTATATGGTTGACTTGAAGAGAGAAGGGGGCTCAGGAGCCTGTGACCAAAAGCTTGAGATAAAGCTGGCAGACTTCCGCAGTCGGATGACAAAGTATTCGCAAGACCGTCTCTATCCTTGTTTACCTAACTGGCCAGTGGTCTGCTTTTACCCAATGTCTAAGCGGCGCTATCCCTCAAAAAACTGGTATGCACTAGACTTTATGACAAGGAAAAGATTGATGGCCGGACATGCACGTCTAGGCAGGACATACGCGGGAAGGGTACGGCAATTGATCACCGGTTCAACCGGTTTGGATGACATGGAATGGGGGGTCACTCTTTTTGCACACACTACGTCGGATATTAAGGCAATTGTTTATGAGATGCGATTCGATTCAGTTAGTGCAGAGTACGCGGAATTCGGTGAGTTTTTAATTGGGTTGCAATTGCCCTTAAATGATTTGTTCTTTCGATTAGGGTTGTAAACCTTGTTAAGCTTTATTCTAGACTGATCTTCCCCAACGGATGGATTTGGACCTCCTCGGTAAGTTCCTGATGCGAGAGGATAGGAACGGTTGGAAGGTCAATTTCCAGCAGTTTCCTTGTGTGGCGCCTGATATCCATAGACGTTAGGATGACAGGCGTGGCGTCGTCTAGATAGGCTGAGGCTGTCCTGCCTATCAGGCTTTTCACCGCGTTTACAATGTTAAGTGCCACGGTCGGTTCTAGGGCAAGAAAACTCCCACTTGAAGTTTGTCGAATTGCCTTACGGATTTCCTCTTCTACTTTGGGTTCAATCAAGTAGGCAGAAAGGACGCCTTTCCCTCCGCTAAAACGGTGACTAATGTAGCGGCGGAGAGCAATTCGGACATACTCGACCAATAGCGCAGGATCCTTTTCTCTACTACCCCACTCTACTAAGGCGTGGAAGATTGCATTTAAATTTCGGATAGAGATCTCTTCCTGCACCAGGCGTTGAAGCACTTCGGTAATTCTTTGTATTGGTACTATCCGTTGGACTTCACGTGTTACCTCTCCACATTCCTTTTCCATCTTATTGAGGAGGGTACGTGTCTCTTGCAGGCCGAGAAATTCCCATGCATGCTTGCGCAATACGAGAGAGACATGATAGGCAAGTAGCTCCGATGGCCTCATGAATGTAATGCCTAGCTGTTGCAGGTTATGGAGGAAGGTCTTTGGAACCCAATTAGCAGGGTGCTGATCAACCAGTTCTACGACAGGAGTAAAATCAACACCTAAACCATGCAGTCTGTCCGAATCTGCGTAGACATAGAGACTTTCTGGCTGAAAGGCACCCCCACTTACTGGTACCTCTTGCAAAAGGACCTGGTATAAAAAGCCATTCCTGGGGAATTTCTTAAAGCGAAAGTGAATCTCGGGAAACGGCACCCCTAGGTCAGCGCAGAGTGCCTTGCGTATTTTAACAAGTTCAGCACTAAGTTCGAGTGGTGCAGTCTGCTGTTGAACATCCTGGTCGATGTCTACTAGTATCCTGGTGAATATAAGTTCATCGCCTTCTTGGTCTTCTGCTTGAAACGAGGAAGCAAGTGGAGACTTCTTCTGCATGATGAGCGCTATTGGCTTGGTCTTGACATTGCGCTGCAAAATGATGCCTAGAGCGGTAACGGCAGCCGAGATTACGGCAAATTGTAACTTGGGAAACCCAGGGATCATCGAGAAACCGCCTAGTACGACTCCACCAATAATTATAGCTTTAGGCACTGCAGATATTTGTCTAAAGATATCACTTCCCAGGCTGCTGCGTTCGTCTGAACTAACACGCGTGGTGATCATGCCAGCTGTGATGGAAATGAGCAGTGCTGGAATTTGAGAAATAAGACCATCTCCAATGGTTAATACGGAGTAAGTGGTAACTGCCTGGCTTACCGCCAGGCCATTTTGGAACACTCCAATGCAAATACCAGCAGTGATATTGATGGCGACAATAATGAGTGAGGCGATAGCGTCTCCTTTAACAAACTTCATAGCACCATCCATAGCTCCAAACAGTTGACTTTCCTTCTCTAGAACCCCACGTCTGTGCTGTGCTTCTCGAATGTCAATAGCACCCGCACGCATGTCAGCATCAATGCTCATCTGCTTGCCAGGCATGGCGTCTAAGGTGAACCTTGCCGCCACCTCTGCCACTCGTTCTGCTCCCTTGGTAATGACAATAAACTGAATAATAAGCAGGATCAGAAATAAGACCGTACCTACTACAAAATTCCCACCCACTACGAAGTTCCCAAAGGTAAAAATAATCTCTCCGGCAGAAGCCTCCATGAGGATCATGCGAGTTGAAGTAATATTAATTGCTAGCCGAAACAGTGTCGTAATGAGTAAAACACTGGGGAATGTAGAAAAGGAAAGGACCCTAGGGACATAAATGGCCATCATTAGGAGTATCACGGAGAGCATGAGATTAAGCGTGATCAGCGTGTCCAACAACCAGGCTGGCACTGGTACTACTAGTAACAGAACGATACAGATGATGATGGCAGCGATGTAGATGTCGCTGTAGCGCCGCTGGTTTCTGAGTGTGAGAGAGTGTATTTTTGTCAAAAGCTCTTTCATGGAGGAAGGGCCCGACACTCTAGGGTGAGTTGGTTGAATGCTAGGGTCTTACTTAAGAAGTTTTTTATAGTAGGTGTGGTAAGTATCTGATGATGCAGGTCATACCCCATTAAGGTGATGAGGTACGCTCTTTGCCGGAAAGGGAGTGGTTGCGGATCTTCTTCAGTTATTCCCCTTAGAGGGCAGCTTTGCCTACGGAGGCTGTCAGAAAAAACAAGGGGCGGAAAGGCTACAATAATTTCCCGTCTAAGACAGCAGTTGGAGATCTAATCAACTGTTAGCAGTTTTCCATAGGGCATTCATGTTAACAAGTGTGCGTGTAAGATGTTCTTTTCTCATTTTCGTTCCATTGTTTTTAGAGAACTCTTATGTCCTTGGGAAAATTTTTTGCAGAATCTCCAGAAACCTGAGTGTTAACTTATACTAGTGAGTGTGCAGAGCGATTCCAGGCACGTTTACAACCTTCGAGAGCTATTCCTCTGGATTCTTTCCGGTGAGCTATGTGTAAATCCAGTCTACTGTCCAACAATCATCATTACGGACATATTCTCCTGAATTCCTTACCTAAAAGCTCTAGCCCTTGATAAAGACAATGAGCGGTGGCTTCTTGCTGAGAAAAGAGAAGCCCAATGCCTAAACGGTCTGGATTTCGAATCCAGACTCGCACGGGCCTTGTGGAAAGGAAAAAAAAATGAGTCGCGCTAAGGAGCTCCAAAAGGGTCTCCTTGCTGAAGGAAGGTAGAGTCTTACTTAGTCGCATCAGGAGATGACTGTCCTTATGGATAAGGTCAAGCTCTCCCAACGATTCTATACGTAGACGCACAGACTTCCCAGGAGGAAGGACCAAATTGGACAGCCCTAACAGATTTCCAAAGTCCTTTAGCACTTGTTCCATAAGAAAACAAAGAGGATAGCTCTCCTACATCTTAGTCTTGTCATTCTTCCAGAATGACCGCGTTGTCGAGCGCATCCTGAATGGCACAGAGAATGTCTTCTCGGCGCTCCGGGCCACGGAATAGCCTCATGGGAAAATCATGAACTAGCTGATAGAGCTGGGTAAAAAAATAGATGTAGGCTTGTGGGGAGGGAGGAATCTGCGCTTGGTTCGCCAACTCGTGGAACGCTTCTGCCGTAGGTACGTCTCGATTCAGCATTTCGAGGAGTGTCCACAACAAAGCATCTGCGCGATCTAGTTCCGTTCCTTTGGGGGGAGTGGCAAGATCTTCCTTCAAGAAATGCCTATCAATGATAGTCAAGAGATGTTTGCTAAGCTCTAGCTCCCTTACCAATGAACGAACGAGACATATGCGATCATTGAGTAAATGAAGGAAAGCGGATTCTTTGCTGGGGATCGGCGTGTTTAGATCCTCTGCTAAAGCACCAAGAAGAAAATCCATGGATGCGTAAATGAATCCTAGGGCAGTGTCTTCCTCGGGGAATTTCTGAGATCCTATCTTTTTTGGTTCCACTATATGAACTCTTTGCGAAGTAGAGACACGCAGAGACATTAGGGTCAGTCTGCATAAGAACTTATCCTGGGCATAACCCATGGTCGATAAATCTGTCTATTTTTTCCTTCCCCCCTGGCTGTCTGGATTTTCTTTAGGTCTAAAGAGGAAACGGAAGCGTGTAGGTAGTGTGTGCACAACAAAATCATAGATTTCCTCTTCACTCATGTCAGAAAGTAGTACGGATCGATACACCTCGCGCAACGTGCGAAAATGCTCAACCCGCTCTCCAGCAAAGAGTGTAATGGTAGAGTTAATGTTATATCCAGCACGGATGGCAGGCCCATTTTCTTCCACAAGGATCTGAGCAAACTGCCGGAGCATCTGCTCCATATTGTTGCCCTCAGCCATACCGTTTTCCATTTGCGCAGCAGCGAGAACAGCTGCATGTTGCACGGATGGGTCATCAAATATCCGTTTGCTTAGTTCCCGAATGTTAGAGAGGTCATAATCCCTCTTTTTCTGAATGGACTTTAACTCAGCGAGGAAGTCGTGGAATAAAGCACCGTACACACCAGAAAAATCACCGAGTGTCTGTGATGCAATTGATTCCTTGGCGCTCTCAAATAGCTGATTGACCTGACCTAGAAAAATGGCCCTCCGTCCTTCCTGGTACTGCTGTGCTATCTCGAGTTCTGAAAGGATCCCCTGCAAATCGAAACTGACGTCCCCCATAGCGTCCTGTGTAGCACCCATCTCAACAGTCATCCCCTGAAAAACACCCCTTTCTTGAGGGCCTGGGGAGGAGGGACTAGCCTGTTGGATCGGCTGAAGTGAAGCAATGTCAGACATAAAATACAATCCACGTTGTAGGTTCTTTTTTGCATATTAGAAAGGGGCTTTCTTCTACTTGAGAGAGATTATGGGAAACTTAAGAGACTTGTGGTATTCGCATCGTTAACCCGCGCCTGTATGCCTGGAATAGAACAAACACATGCCCTTTCTGTGCAACAGGCTCCGTCTCCTCTCATGCAACGGAGCCTCCAGATCTTACAGGCATCGCTTAGTGAACTTAAACATCTGGTAGGAAATGAAATGAGGGTGAACCCCACTCTGGAAGAGGTGACCTCCTCAAGGGATTTTTCTCTGCTAGGAGGGGAACCTTTTTCGCTCCAAGAGGAATGGGATACCTATTTTGTACAATCCAACTTTTCTTCTCTAGCTGCAGAGCAGCATCATCATTTGATTAACTCTCTAATAGAGGCTAGTACACTACAGAGCTCTTTGAGGAAAGAGGTTGTATTAATGGAGACAAAAGCAGAAGACATCAGTATTGCACTACTAATCATAGGCAGTCTAAACGAGGCAGGATATTTAGAAGCTTCCGTTGAGGAAATCGCCAGCTTGGCAAAGGCACGTCCAGAGGATGTGGACGCCGTGTTACGCCAAGTTCAGAGTCTAGATCCGGCTGGAATAGCGGCGCGCAATTTGCAGGAGTGTCTTCTCCTACAACTCAGACGCCAGGGGAAAGCAACCCACTTGGAAAGTAGAATCGTCAAGTTGTGCCTAAACCAACTGGCACATCGCAGATTCAAAGAAATCGCTAGGGTACTCCAAGTCCCTCTTGCACAAGTGTGTCGGGCAGCTAATCACATTGCCCAGCTAGAGCCTAGGCCAGGGAGGATATTAGAAGACTCCGTTGAACCTTTCGTAACTGCAGAAGTTACTGTACGGAAGGGGAGAGATGGAGAGTACCACCCCATTCTCAACAACGCAGGTTTGCCACGTCTACGAATTAATTCTCTCTACAGAGAACTACTCTCACGAGAGGGAAGTAACAGAGAAGTGCGAGAATACATCCAGAAGAAAATCCGAGCTGGCCTCTTCCTTATTCGCAGTATCCAAAAGAGGCAACAAACTATCCTAGGTGCTGCCGAGCAGATTGTTATCCGTCAACAGAAATTTTTTGAGGAAGGTTTTACTGGCTTATATCCCATGACCATGGGGGAAATAGCCAAAGCAATAGGAGTTCACGAGACTACCGTTAGTCGAGCAGTTTCCGGAAAGTATATGGATACCCCCTATGGAGTCCTTGCAATGAGACGTTTTTTTACTTCCGGATATCGGACCAAGAGTGGTGGTTTCACTAGTAGTGAAAGTGTGCGTGAAGAGATCCTAAGAATAGTTGCTGGGGAAGATAGATACAATCCCTTCCGCGATCAAGAGATAGTCGCCCTCTTGAGAGGAAGGGGACTTCTGGCCACACGCCGTATTGTTGCGAAATACCGTGTACAACTCTCCATCTTGCCAAGTTACTTGCGCAAAAAAGTCCCAGCGCCTTAGCGATGTGTCGGCTGACACTGTACAATTACGAACCACAGTCTACGAAACTTAGGGAAAATAATCTGGTAAATAGCTACAGAGTCAACGAGTATATGGGAGCCTGTAGAGTCTACGGAAAAAATCCTGGGAGAATATGGATGGCATGGTTTCTCTCATTTGCCCTGTAGTGTAATGGTAACACAGCGCCCTTTGGAGGCGTTATTCATGGTTCGAGTCCATGTGGGGCAGAAAGGGCAAAAAGATACCACAGCTATAGTCCTCCTTCTGCCGATTAACATCTAGACAGCAAGAAGTGTGGCCTGGAAGAAAGACCGGATAAAATAGTCACCATCTTAGAAGAAAATATTCACATGATCCCTGGAAGAAATTTCTATGAAGCTTTCTTCCCACACTAAGCATCGGGTTTTGGTGGCCACGCGAAATCCCGGTAAGTTCCAGGAAATGCTGGAGCTTATGTGGCCAAATTTTGAACTCCTGAGAAGGGAAGCTGCTTCCGAAGCCCCAGAAATAGAAGAAGATGGAGATACTTTCGAGATTAATGCACGGCTGAAAGCAGAAGGAGTTTCAAAGTTCTTCCCGGGTTGGGTGCTGGCTGAAGATTCCGGAATAGAGGTGGATGCCCTCTATGGGGCACCAGGGGTTTATTCGGCTAGATTTGCCGGGGCGAAGGCAACAGATGCTCAAAACCGTACCTTGCTTCTAAAGCTTCTGGAGAATCTGCGTGTACCAGAGAAACGGCGCACGGCACGTCTTCGCTGCGCACTTGCCCTAGCCAGATCCGGAAGGCTTCTCCTAACAAGCAGCGGAACTGTAGAGGGAAGAGTCACAAGAGAAGAAAAGGGGAGCGGTGGCTTTGGCTACGACGCACTCTTTCTCCCCACCGGCTTCGGGAGGACTCTCGCAGAACTTCCAACTGCAGTCAAAAACAAAATAAGTCACCGACGGGACGCAATTACGGCATTGTGTCGTCTCTGGTCTGTTAAAATGAAGCAACTGTGACGGTGTGACGGATGACCTTACTGCCGGAGCACAAATTTTCTCCTGGATGGGCTGTACTACAAACTACATCATCAGTAAAGTTTTGAATGGGAAGCGTATTTCCCCGAGAGAGGTACGGTCTCTTTATAGACTTCCGCTCAGCATATTAGGCGGGCTTGCTGATGCCAGAAAATACCTTACAAAGTCAGGGTGTCGTAGTAGCGAAAGGCCCAAGGACAGAATTGTGACTTACATCGTTGATCGAAACATCAATTACACCAACGTTTGCAACGTTTATTGCAAGTTTTGTGCATTCTATCGTACAGAGAAAAGCAGCGACCACTACGTCCTCTCGTTGGAAGAAATTGACCAAAAGCTGGCTGAATTGGACGCTATTGGGGGAGTTCAAGTGCTTCTGCAAGGAGGACATCACCCAAAGCTTGGAATCGACTATTATCTCACCATGCTAGAACACATCCGTAAAAGGTATCCACGGATAAATATTCACGGATTCAGTCCACCGGAATTCTATCATTTCGCAGAAGTATTCAAAATGCCTATCAGGGAAGTAATTGCGCGTTTTCATGAGGCAGGACTGGGATCTATTCCCGGTGGAGGTGGAGAAATTTTAGTGGATCGTGTGCGTAGGCACATCTCCCCACTAAAGTGCAGCGCTTATCAATGGTTAGAGGCCATGCGTACTGCCCACGAGTTGGGTATCCGATCAAGCGCTACTATGATGTTTGGACATGTAGAAACCCTCGAGGAGAGAGTGGAGCACTTGGTACGATTGCGAGCTCTTCAGGACGAAACGTGCGGGTTTACTGCTTTCATTTGTTGGACATTTCAAGCAGCACATACTAGGCTCCGCGCCAGCCCGGTGGGCGCGGCAGAGTACCTTCGAATGCAAGCCATTTCTAGGATTTTCCTGGACAACTTTAGGAATTTACAGAGCTCTTGGGTAACCCAAGGGCCGAGAATCGGTCAAATTTCTCTTGGATACGGGGCTAATGACTTTGGCGGGGTAATGATGGAGGAAAATGTGGTAAGCAGCGCTGGAACTACTTTCCATCTGACCAGCAGCGACATTGAAGAACTCATCCAAAGTGCTGGTTATATGCCTAAGCGGCGTAATACTTGGTATGAGTTACTTCAATGATTGTTGTGCTCTCAGTGGGGAGAAAGCGTCCGATACCACCGCACCGCGCGTACTATTTGCATCTAGCGAGCAAAATGCTGATATTCTCTATGCCTCGAAGTTTTTAGCTCCAGATCCATTTATTTATATTCTCCACCTTGGAAAAAAATACCTTATTGTCAGTGATTTAGAGATAGATCGCGCCAGAAGGGAAGCACGGGTGGACTGTGTGATCTCTTCTAGCAAATTGGCCCTGGAACTGGAAAAGGAACAGGCTCTTTATTCGTCCTCCTCAGAGGAGGCGAGAATACTGATCCTCTTTCTAAAAAAACATGGAATTTCTCGGGTGGAGGTTCCAGCAACCTTCCCGCTGTTTATAGCTGATAGTTTGCGGAGAGCCTATATCTCTGTACAATGTGTCCCAGATCCGTTCTGGCCACAGCGAGAGAAAAAATCCCCTGCAGAAATTCGGTACCTTCAGCGCTCCCTAAGCATTGCTCAAGCGGGCATGAAGCGGGCCTTTGAGGTACTCCGCGGTGCTCGGATCGGCAGGCACAAGATTTTATATTGGGGTAGAACACCTTTGACCTCGGAACGGCTGAGAGCAGAAATAGAGATTTGTGTTGTTAGACGGGGAGGGACAGTTCCGCACGGTTCCATTGTTGCCGGAGGAGGTCAAGCTGTTAATCCCCATGAAACTGGGGGCGGTCCTCTTTTTGCTAACCAACTCACCATAATCGATATTTTTCCACGTCACGCAATATCGGGGTACTTTGGAGATTTGACAAGAACGGTAGTAAAGGGGCATGCCTCGGACGCGCAGCGGCATCTATGGAAAGTCTGCCTACAGGGACAAAAGCAGATACTCTCTCAAATACGGCCTGGAGCGCTTGGCCTAAACATTCATCGCGGCGTTAGGGACTTCTTTGCCAAGAATGGATATCCTACAAAAATGCAAGGGGGAAGATGGAGTGGATTTTTCCATAGTGCTGGGCACGGATTAGGGCTGGAAGTGCACGAATATCCTCGATTTGCGAGCGTCCAGTTTCTTCCTAGTCAGGTTTTTACTGTGGAGCCAGGTATCTACATCCCAGGATTGGGAGGGGTACGCCATGAAGACGTGATTCAGGTCACTAATCAGGGGAGTAAATTGCTCACCCGGTTACATAAACCCCTCGAGCTCTAAACCACAGTGATATTAGTAAGATGTACCAGATGTACCGGCTGAATTTTATGCCATGGAATAAGATTCCTATTGGAAAAAGTGAAGGAAAGGTTATCCTCGCCTCGAATCTGGTAATCGTTTCATGAAAGTAGACTCTTTTTTTCTGTATGCCGTGTTGATTGGGATACCCTTCTTGCTTGGGATCTATGCCCAGGTGAGGGTTTCTGGTACGTTTTCTCGCTGGAAGGGAGTTCCTGTTGGAATAGGATTAACCGGTGCAGAGGTAGCCAGAGAAATTCTTACGGCTGCCGGGATTCACGACGTAGAGGTCTTACCCATTGAGGATATGTTGGGCGATCATTACGATCCGTCCTCTAAACGTCTTTGCCTCTCCCCAGATGTATATAGGGGAGCATCCGTAGCCGCTGCTGGAATCGCTGCACACGAGTCTGGTCATGCTATCCAGCATGCGCGCGCGTACGCCCCTCTTCATCTCCGCATGGCTATCGTTCCTGTTACTCAGGTAGCGTCACAGCTGTTGCCATTCGTAATTTTGGGTGGCTTTTTCTTTCATTTCACAGGACTCATTACAGTCGGCATTATTTGCTACCTAGTTCTAACTCTGTTTCAGCTAATTACTCTGCCTGTAGAGTTTGATGCCTCTGCGAGGGCCAAAATAATTCTGCAGCAAATGGGGATTATAGGTGGCCGGGAGGAAACAAGAGGCATAAGTGACGTATTGGACTCAGCAGCGCTCACTTATGTAGCGGCATTCATCGCCTCTTTAGGAAACCTCATCTACTTGTTTCTTAGTCGACCCTCATCCAGGGACTAGTAGGGTGTCCTCTACTTTCGCTAAGCCATGTGTTTTAACTATCGCTGGCTCAGATAGTTCAGGTGGTGCGGGAATTCAGGCAGATCTGAAGGCTATCAGTGCACAGGGATGCTATGGCCTAGCGGCGTTGACGTGCATCGTAGCAGAATCTCCAGAGAGGGTAGCGGAAGTCAAGACGTTGTCGGCTCAGTTGGTAGCCAGTCAAATCAAGGTTTTATTTGAAGGGTTTCCTATAAGGGCGGTCAAGACGGGGCTTTTGCGATCGTCGACAATTGTCCGGATGGTTGCAAAAGTGCTTAAGCAGCTTGCCAAAGCTCGTGGTGTGCCCATTGTGGTCGATCCCGTGATGCTTACCTCTACAGGAGATTCTCTTGTATTTACCACAATAAGTTCCTCTTATCTGAGAGATCTAATTCCTCTAGCCACTCTTGTTACTCCCAACTTAGACGAACTAGGAGTATTTGCTAAAAAAAAGGTCAATACTTACACGGAAATGAGGCAAGTAGGGCGCAGGCTTTCAAGGGAGTGGGGAATTCCACTCCTTCTCAAGGGAGGACACTTACGTGACAAGGTTGCTAGGGATCTCCTTGTGGCTCCAGCCGGAGAGGAGTGGGAATACAAATCCCCCTTTCATCCTGATGTTATGGCCCATGGTACTGGATGTACTTTTTCTGCCGCTATTACTGCTCAGCTGGCCTTAGGGAAGCCACTAGAACAAGCGGTGGACATTGCCAAGGGTTACATGGATCTCGCTGTCCGTTGTCATTTGGCTTGGGGAAGGATACAGGTTCTAGAGCATTTTCCTAACCTGCCGGCACAAAAGTGAGGGATAAGTCAAGCCACTCCTGCAACGTCACTTCTCCCCATCTAAAAAGATGGACTACACATGATATGAAACGTGTATGCCTTCTTACTTGAGCGACATGGCTGGAGGTAATATAAGACCCTTTCATTCTTAGCAATCTGTATGGAATTGCAGGACTTTTTTTAACTCGCCAACAAGACGCCGGTTCTGCTCTGGAGTGCCGACTGAGATGCGAATCCATTCTGGTAACATGTAGCTCCGCATCGCGCGTATGATAATACCACGTTGCAGCAGAGCGTGAAAAACGGCTTCCCCACTCCTGCCAGTATGCACCAAGATAAAATTCGCCTGGCTGGGTATGTATCTTAGTCCGAGAGCACCAAACTGCTCCTGCAAGTAGGAACGTCCTTCGCAGACTAGCTTGTATGTGGCCCGAATGTGCTCTTCATCCCCTAGAGCAGCTAAAGCTCCCGTTTGGGCAATACCATTTACATTAAATGGCTGCCGGATTCTCTGCAGAACTTTAGCAACTTGAACGGGAGCAAGTCCATATCCGATCCGCAGATTTGCCAGCCCGTAAGCCTTAGAAAAGGTGCGCATGATAACGACATTTCTATTCTCGCGAATGTAGCGCAGAATATCCGGGGGAGAGTCTAGAAATTCACGATATGCTTCATCAAAAATGACGAGCACATGTCCTGGAACTCGATTCATGAAGGAATCGATCTCTTCCTGTGTAACAGTAGTCCCAGTAGGGTTATTTGGATTAACAATACAGAGCTGCCGCGTGTGGGGTGTAACAGCTTGGTACATAGCTTCCAGATCGCAGGAATATTCTGGAGAAGGAATTTGCACCGTGTTTGCACCGAACAGACCGGCTACTAGTGCGTAGATAGCAAAGCTATATTGAGCCGTAATCACTTCATCTCCAGGCCGCAAAAAGGCATGGCCACATAATTCAATAATTTCGTTGGATCCATTCCCTAGGACAACATTTTCGGTCGCCAAGCTACATCTTGTGGCAATAGCCTCCCTCAGGGAAAAACCTCCCCCATCAGGATACAAATGGGACCGAGCCATGGCTTGCCACATTGCTCCAAGTGCCTTTGGAGAAGGACCTAATGGATTCTCGTTTGATGCAAGTTTTAGAATCTTTTCGGGAACAGAACCTATTTCTCGAGCAAGTTCTTCGATGGGTTTTCCTGGCTCATAGGCAACTAAATTGAGAATATGAGAGCGCACAGAGTTCCGCATGAGAGAGATAAAACAACGGAGCATCCCCGCATAAAAGAAAAATGCGCTCAGTCTCCACAGATATTGAGAAGAAACTGTGTACTCCGCTCGTAAAGGGAGTGGTAGAAGGCCCGCTGCTGCTAGGAAGCTACTCTGAAGAAAACTGCTCAAATTTAAGAAAGCTTTCGAAGTATTGTGCCTCCAAATAGCACCCGTTGCTCGGGACGGGATTCGAACCCGCATGCCTTACAGCATACGCCCCTCAAGCGTACGTGTCTGCCAATTTCACCACCCGAGCAGACGACACAGAAAACCATTCCTCGCCAAGGAGGCTCGCCTCTATGAGACCGCTGGATCAGCTCACCATTCCGGCTAGCTCTCAGCAAGACAAAATTTTTCTTGAATATAGTGGAGGGATAGTCCACAGTGCCGGCGTGGCGGCTGGTGCTGGGACCTCAGCTCTGGTTTCTGCGTGGTTTTTCATCATGACGTATGCGATTTTCCAGACCGGCGGCAAACAATACCGTGTCTCCCGGGGGGAGAGTGTTGACGTGGAGCGTCTAGATGTAGAGGCTGGATCAAAGGTGGTCTTCAACAAGGTTTTCTTGACAGCAGTGGGGGGCAAGGTTGCTGTAGGATCTCCCGTGATTTCGGGTGCTGCTGTTACGGCCGATGTTGTTGAGCAGTACAAGGGTCGCAAGGTTACTGCCTATAAGTTCAAACGCCGGAAGGGGTATCATCGCACGGTAGGGCATAGAAGACGGATGACCCGTCTCAAAATCTTGGAGATTACTTTGCTAGAGGGAGAGATACGTAATGGCTCATAAGAGAGGACAAGGGAGCGTTAAGAACGGCAGGGATAGCTGTGGTAAGCGGCTCGGCATCAAGAGGTTTGGTGGGGAAAACGTCCAGGCTGGGAATATTATTGTCCGTCAACGTGGGACCAAATTCCACCCTGGCTACAACGTGGGACTAGGACGTGATCACACTATTTTTGCTCTCTCTTCCGGAAGGGTTCTTTTTGATCGCGGCGGTCGCCGAGTAAGCGTGGAGAAAAAATAGGCTCGGAACTTCTTTTGAGAACTTGAGCTTGAGGATAGTGTACTGGGGCTAGGTTTACAGGGTGTTTGCTTCTTGCCTTTTGTAATGTTTTTTTGGACAGCCTAAAGCAAGGCAAGCTTTGCCCAGCAAGCTTGCCCTACCATTTGGTGTGAAAAACACCTGGCTTGTCCACGCGTTCATAGGTATGAGCTCCAAAGAAGTCACGTTGAGCCTGGATAAGGTTAGCTGGAAGGTTAGGACTACGATAACTGTCGTAGTAGGCCAGTCCTGCACCGAATGCTGGAACTGGGACACCGTTCTGCAGTGCCACACTGATAGCAGAGCGCCAACCTTCCTGACTTCTGGATAGGACACTACAAAAAAATGGATCCAGCATCAAGTTGCGTAAGTCGGGCTTATTCTCATACGCCCGTTTTATGCGGTTGAGAAACTGAGCCCGGATGATACAACCGCCACGCCACACAGCAACGATGTTACCAAAGTTCAGATTCCAGCGGTAGTGCTCACTGGCCTTTGCTAGGAGGTCCATGCCCTGTGCATAGTTGACAATCTTGGAGGCGTAGAGTGCATGCTCCACTGCATTTGCCAGCCCTGCACGGTCACCTGAAAATGGCCTTTGTGGGGGAGCAGATAAAACTCGGGAGGCAACCAGGCGTTCTTCCCTTTTGGAGGAAAGAATACGCGCTTCTATCGCAGCATACAGAACGCTGGCAGTAGCATCCTGGTCAACCGCACTGGCAATCGCCCACTTTCCTGTCCCTTTCTGTCCTGCCTTATCGAGAATAACCTCCACAATGGGCCTGCCGGTATCCGGATCCATTTTATCAAGAATCTGGGCGGTAATTCCAATTAGGTAGCTGTCCAACTCCCCATTATTCCACCTGGAAAAGACCTCGTGGAGCTCTAAATTGGAAAGCCCTAGTACATCCTTAAGAATAGCGTAAGCTTCGCAGATAAGCTGCATGTCGCCATATTCGATACCATTATGGACCATCTTTACATAGTGCCCAGCCCCATCGGGGCCCATGTAGAGACAACAGGGCTCAGATTCCACAACTGCCGCAATCCTCCGCAGAATTGGACTGATTACTTCCCAGGAGTCTGGAGCACCCCCCGGCATGAGTGAAGGCCCCTTGAGAGCCCCCTCCTCACCGCCAGAGATTCCGCAGCCGATAAAATGAATAGACTCCCTGCGCAACGCCTTTTCGCGTCGCTGGGTATCCGTCCAAAGGGAATTACCACCATCAATAATGATGTCTCCTGGTTCCAACAAGGGAACTAATTGGTTAATAGTGGTGTCTACAGCCACACCTGCCTTTACCATAATTACGATTTTACGTGGCCTTGTTAATGATCGAACAAAACTAACGAGGGAATAGGTCGGTAGAATCTTCCCCCCTTTCGCACGACCCTCAGCAAAGCGCTTAGTGACTTCTTGGGTGCGGTTGAACACACTGACGAGAAACCCCTTGCTTTCTAGGTTGAGAGCGAGATTCTGTCCCATGACAGCAAGGCCAATTAATCCAATATCACTGTTACTCATGCGGCAAGTTGATCATCCAATCCACCGAGTATAGACAGAACCCGTGGCCGAAAGGGGGAAGGTCTCATACCCTGCACACATCTTTCAAGAAAAATAGAAGCGATCTGAGCGCCCCCCTCTCCTTTCCCAAGGTCTTTTTCTGCAGCAAAATTTGATCTTCCACCGACAAAATGGGGATGGAGAGCTTGCTTGTTTACCCATTGTGGCCTCCTGCATGGACGCGAGCACTTTTTGTTCTATCCCTTCAGGGGACCTTTCAAGAGCCAAGAGATCCTCCTAGATCAGCGCCCTTTGCAAGACTCTGCAAGGAAAAGATATATACCACGACCATGTTTTACACTAGTCCTCCCTTATGTCTGTAACTCAGCTTTCGGTTTGACGAATCATGTGTTTACAGTAAGAGTAGGGGTTTGCTCGAACATGTGTCACACTATTACAGTAGTTGTCGAAAACAGATTTGGAGTGCTCAGCCGGGTTGTAGGGATGTTTAGCGGGCGCGGCTTTAACATCGATGCCCTTAATGTCAGTCCTACTAGAGATTCTTCTACCTCCTGTATGACCATTGCTGTTCGTGGGGACAACAAGACATTAGAGCAGGTTACCCATCATCTAGAGAAATTAGTGGACGTCATTAGCGTTAAGGATCATCGAGGTGGGGAATACATAGACCGAGAGTTGGTGCTTTTGCGTGTGTGTGCAGGTCCTGGAACCCGTGCGGAGTTGATACAAATCTGTGAAGCTTTTCGTGCAAAGGTTGTAGGCGTGCATCCCACTGAACTCACCATCGAGCTTACCGGGTCGGAAAATAAAATTGCCAAGTTTCTCAGTCTTATGGAGGATTTTAGAATTGAAGATCTTGTTCGAACCGGTAAAGTGGCCCTTCCTCGTTCTCCTTGAGGAGAGCGTCTCTTTTGGTTAAACTTCCCAATATGTCAGCCAAGATATACACTGAAAAAGATGCAGACCTACAGGTGCTCTCCGATAGGACTGTTGCTGTAATTGGATTTGGATCCCAGGGGCATGCCCATGCGCTCAATCTTAAGGAAGGCGGAATCCGTGTCATTATTGGTCTCTACCCCGAAAGCAGAAGCCGCGTTGTAGCGAAAGACTTCGGGTTTGAGGTATGCGACACTGCAGAAGCTGTACGAAAAGCTGATATCCTATTTATTGCTGTACCCGATCTAAAGATCGCGGATGTTTATGAAAAAGATATTTCTCCTCATCTGAATTCGCACAAGACGCTGCTTTTTAGCCATGGTTTCGCCATTCATTTTCGTACTATTGTTCCAGAGGAAAACATGGATATCGTTATGGTTGCTCCCAAGGGTCCAGGTCATCTTGTCCGACAGTTGTTTGTGGAAGGGAAGGGAGTACCCGCACTCATTGCTGTCTACCAGGATCCCAGCAAGCACGCCAGGAGTGTGGCGCTTGCTTGGGCGAAAGGCATTGGTAGTACCAGAGCCGGCGTTTTTGAGACAACCTTTAAGGAGGAGACAGAGACTGATCTATTTGGCGAGCAGACGGTGCTTTGCGGTGGAGTCTCTGCGTTGATCCAAAAGGGATACGAAACCCTTGTCGAGGCCGGTTATCAACCTGAAATGGCTTACTTCGAAGTTCTTCATGAACTAAAGCTTATTGTCGATCTTATTAATGAATCTGGGATTAGTGGGATGCGTTTTTCGATCTCTGAGACTGCAAAGTACGGCGACATAACTATCGGACCCAAGATCATTGATACATCTGTGAAAGAGCGGATGCAAGCTGCTTTAAAAGACATCCAAAATGGGAAATTCGCAAACGACTGGATTCATGAGTATAAGTCTGGTCTCAGGAGATATAGGGCTTTATTAGCTGCTGGGGAAGAGCATCCTATCGAGAAGGTAGGCAGCCGTTTACGTTCTTTGATGCCGTGGATTAAAAGGAGGAACACGAAAGGGACGCAGGCATCTTACTAAACTTTTACTCGCTTAGCTTGGAGGGCGATCGCTATCTCGGAAGATGTTAGGCAATTCATCACATCTCGTGGAGTGAGCCCTCCTCTGCGAGCGCTACAAACTCCAAAAGACACATCTTGGATATCTCTCGCTGAGTGAGCATCTGGATTGATTACGCACTTCACCTTTTTCTCGCGAGCAAGTGGCCACCAGCTATACTCCATATCTAGACGGTTTGGATTGGCGTTGAGCTCGATCCATGTGCCCGCCGATGCTGCAGCTTCAATTACCGCCGGGATGTCAACTTGGTAAGGCAATCTCCTGAGGAGCAGACGACCGGTCAAATGGCCGAGTACAGTGACATATGGGTTAGACAGCGCTCGGATTATACGGCGCGTCATTGCTGCCGCTGATAATGAGAAGGAAGTGTGGACAGAGGCTATGGTGTAATCTAAGGATGCGAGCACTTCATCTGAAAAATCAAGCCTGCCGTCTTTCAGGATATCGCACTCTATCCCAGAAAAAAGATGAAACCTCTCATAGGTAGCATTCAGCTGTGAGATTGTCTTACACTGCTCCATAAGGGCCCTCTCGTTGAGGCCATTTGCTTGCACTAAGCTTTTACTGTGATCAGAAATTCCCAGATACTGAAAGCCAAGCTTCATGCCTGCTTCGGCCACTCTTTCTAGAGAGTCGTATCCGTCGCTATCAGTAGTGTGACAATGGAAGGTTCCCTTGAGGTCTTCCATTTTCACTAAGGGAGGGATGTTCTTTGCTGCTGCGGCAGCAAATTCTCCGTGATCTTCTCTTAATTCTGGCGGAATAAACTGTAGGCCTAAAGCTTGATAAATGCCCGCCTCATCATCCACACTAGGGACTGCTTGTTTCCGGACGCGTTTCTCTGCAGGGGTAAAACCATATTCGTTGAGAGACCACCCATTCTTCAAGGCTAGCGAGCGTAATCTTATGTTGTGCTCCCTACTGCCTGTAAAATAGGCTAGAGCAAACGGATATTCTTTTTCCGTCACCACACGTAAGTCGCAAGGAATACCCGTCCTGAGTCGAACGGTACACTTGGTAACCCCCTTAGCTAAGACGCTCTCCACCCATGGATGAAGTAAGAAAGAAGACAGGATCCCCCTGCTGGCTTTTCCAGCCACTACAAGATCAATGTCATGAACAATATCCTTACCTCGGCGTATGCTTCCTGCATAGGCAACCAGTGAAACTTCACTCAATCTCTTTAATTCCTCAACCAATCCCACAGCCAAGGGTAACACCTGCACTAATAAAAATTTCCCAGCATTCCGACGCTTGTCCTCCAAGGATCGCAACAGATTTTTGGAAGTTTTTCTTCCAAACCCGGGAAGAGATATGAGCTTTCCCTCTCGGCACACTTTCTCTAAAGAAGTAATGGAAGTTACTCCCAATCCCTCATAGAGAACTTTGACCTTTCTAACACCAAGTCCAGGAATGCTAAGGAGTGTAAGGATATCCTGAGGAAGTTCCCCGCACAGCTCTTCGTAGAACTTAAGATGACCCGTTTGTGTGAGCTCAGATATTTTTTCGGCAATGGATTTTCCTATTCCTTCAATCGCCTTTACCTGTTCGCTAGTAGCCTCAGCAAGCTTCCAAGGAACCATAGATAACATCTTAGAGGCACGCAAATAAGCTCTTATCTTGAAGGGGTTCTTCTCTCCCTTAAGTTCTAGAAGAAGTGCAATATCATTAAGTATACGGCAATAATCTTTATTAGTTAGTGATTTAGAAGGCATTATCAGGCAGGACAGGTAGTTGTTGTGACACAGCTTAGCCCACTGTTTAACACTAGATTTCTGGCGGAGTGTTTATGCCTAGGTGTGCTAGAGCGTAGTAATTAATACACGTCTGGCGGGACTCTCAAAGAGTTCTTGAAGAGGTATACAGTAAGGGCAGCCCCTCGATGGGAGATGGCTCTTTACTTTTATCCAGAAACTGTCCTCCCTTGAGAGGTTCCCATACCTATCCTATTTCGACTCTTCTAGCAATAAGTCTTGCAGCACTCCTGGTATCTTTGGAAGATGAGGCCACGCTGAGTGGGCTGGAAGGGTATGTGCCTTACTGAGCTACGGCGGCGGAGCAAGCCGTAATATCTCCGTCCATCACATGTTACTGTACCTGTTAAGTACCAACTCGTGGCTTTGTAAGGGTACTCTTTCAGAGTCTCTGGGCGTGCACTATGCGAGTCTGGTAAGTATCACAGGCTGACTTTATGGTATCCGTTGGCATAGGACTAGCTGGGTTTGGAACCGTTGGTGCAGGGGTTTTCCGGGCACTCAAACAAAATGGTGACTTACTTGCACAGCGGACTGGTACGCACTTTGAGATACGGCGCATCGCTCTGCGTGATCCCACCAAAAGCCGACCCCTTCCTGCTCCCCTAGAGATAGTAACCACTAGATGGCAGGATTTAATGACAGATCCTAAAATCTCCATTATCGTTGAACTAATGGGAGGTACTGTGGAACCTCTTGCTCTCCTCCGGTCTGCTTTTGCTGCAAGAAAGCTAGTTGTCACTGGAAACAAAGCTTTGCTGGCTGAACATGGCGCTGAGATCTTCGAACTATCTCGGTCCGCTAACATGCCTGTCTTTTACGAAGCGGCTGTCGCTGGCGGAGTACCAATTATCAAGTCCATTCGAGAGGCCTTTATTGGCAATCGCTTTGAGTCCATATACGGAATTCTCAATGGGACCAGCAACTACATTTTAAGCCGGATGACAGAATCTGAGATGGATTTTCATCAAGCTCTTCGCGAAGCACAATCTCGCGGTTTCGCTGAAGCTGATCCCTCCTTGGACCTTAATGGGTGGGATGCTGCTCATAAAACTATCTTGTTAGCTTCTCTTGCCCATGGGTTTTGGGTGGGTACTTGTGACATCAAGGTGGAAGGGATTGAAACTTTCAGCAACCTTGACATTCGGTTTGCCCGCCAATTAGGCTACAGGATCAAGCTGCTTTCCTCTATCCGTTCGCACCCAGATCGGGAAATTGAGATCTCGGTAGGTCCGGTTTTAATCCCAGCATCCCATATTCTTGCATCCGTTAATGGTGTCTTTAACGCAATTCTTGTCCGAGGGGATATGGTCGGTGAGAGCCTCTTTTACGGCCGGGGGGCAGGGGAGTCCCCCACTGCAAGTGCCGTGCTAGGAAATCTAGCAGAGGCTGCGCTTAGTCTTTCTTCCCCTACCTATGGCAGCCCTGGCCCTCACAATCTCTATGGCCGCATCAAAAACCCCGACTCCTGCCTGGCCCCATTCTACTTACGATTAGTGGTTAACAGTCAGCCAAAGGTTCTTACTCAGATCGCTAGCATTCTTGGGGATGCAAAAATCGGAATTATGTCTCTCGTCCAATCAGGAGGGCAAGATGGCCATCAGATCTCTCTGGTGCTTATGCTCCAAAAAGCGGTAGTGGGGGTAACCAGAAAGGCAATTCGGCAAATTGCTGTATTGCCGTGTGTTAGAGAAAAACCGGTGCTACTGCGCGTTGAGCATTTTGTATGAAATGAAGAAGTCCACTTGGCAAGATAATGGGATCATTAACCGATATCGGGATATGTTGCCACTGAAGGCCTCCACTCCAGTAGTATCCCTAGGTGAGGGATCAACCCCGTTGGTATATTCTTCCTGGCTGAGTAAGTCCATTGGAGAAGGAAGTGAGGTATATATTAAGTGTGAAGGGCTCAACCCAACAGGATCTTTTAAGGATCGAGGGATGACGGTTGCTATTTCAAAGGCGGTAGAGCGCCATGTTCGGCTTGTGGTCTGTGCTTCCACAGGGAATACTTCTGCAGCTGCTGCTGCCTATGCAGCTCATGCTGGAATTTCCTGCGCTGTCCTCTTGCCTTATGGGAAAATAGCTACTGGTAAGCTGCTCCAGGCATTCCTTTACGGAGCAAAAATCATTTCCTTGCATGGCAATTTTGACGATGCCCTAAGTATCGTCCGACAACTTTCCAAAGATCCCAAGGTAGAAATTGTTAACTCAATTAATCCATTACGTATCGAGGGGCAGAAAACTGCCGCTTTCGAGGTTGTAGACGAACTGGGAGAGGCGCCAGACTTTCACTTTTTGCCGATTGGCAATGCCGGAAACATTACGGCCTATTGGCGTGGCTATCGTGAATACTTTACTTGCGGAAAATGCAGCATCCTCCCCAAAATGATTGGCTTTCAGGCTCTAGGTGCTGCTCCGCTAGTCTTCGGGCATATTGTACAGGATCCTGACACTATTGCCTCTGCCATTCGGATTGGTAACCCCGCTAGTTGGAGGTTGGCTGCTTCTGCTCTTAATCAATCTCATGGATTCGTAGACGCAGTCACCGATATGGAGATTCTCTCTGCACAAGTTCAGCTTGCCAGGAAGGAGGGGATTTTCGTAGAGCCTGCAAGTGCTGCTTCCATTGCCGGGTTGCTTAAGTGTGTTTCTAAACATTCAGAACTGCCCATTATCCGGAGACTGAAGGAAGGTGCTCGCATTGTCTGCACAGTAACCGGGCATGGTCTGAAAGATCTTAACACCCCGGCAGGAACTGGCATGTGCCCTATTGAGTCTGACGCTACAGTGGATTCAGTTCGAAACATTCTGGAGATAGGGTAGAAACTTACTCTATGTCTCTCATCGTTCAAAAATACGGGGGCACTTCTGTCAGTACTCCGCAACGCATCAAAAAGGTTGCCCGCCATATTCTAGAGACTCAGCGCACCCCCCATTCCGTTGTAGCCGTAGTTTCTGCTATGTCCGGAGCGACTAATTCTCTGATTCAACTAGCTAGGGAGATTACTGGTTACCCAACGGGACGAGAGATGGACGCCCTACTTGCCACAGGAGAACAAGTCGCTACTGCGCTCACAGCTATGGCAATCAACGCTATAGGCGGGAATGCTGTACCACTAACGGGCTGGCAAGCAGGCATTGTCACAGACAGCATCCATACCAGGGCAAGGATTTACGACATCCTCCCTCACAACCAAATCCACGAATACCTTCAAAGAGACACCATCGTCATTATAGCCGGCTTTCAGGGACAAACTCCTTCCGGTCAAATTACGACACTTGGGCGCGGCGGATCCGACCTAACAGCTATCGCTATTTCTAGTGCACTCAAGGCAGACAACTGTGAAATTTACACCGACGTGGATGGAGTTTTTACATGTGACCCACGTATTGTCTCCGAGGCACAGAAAATCGGGGTCATCTCCTACGACGAACTGTTAGAAATGGCTAGCTCCGGCTCCAAGGTCATGCAATCACGATCCGTAGAATTTGCCAAGAAATTTAACGTCCCATTCGAAGTGCGAAGCAGTCTAAACAACAACCGAGGAACTATCGTGAAGGAAGAGACAGCTGGTATGGAAGATGTCGTTGTCCGGGGAATCAGCATAGAAAAGAATCAAGCTAAAGTGACTATTTGCCAGGTTCCTGACTGTCCTGGAAGTGCGTCTCATATTTTTCACACGTTAGCTGCAACCAATATAGTCGTGGATATAATCATACAAAATGTCTCCGTAGCCGGTACAACTGATATCTCATTTACAATGAACAAGGAAGATCTAGAGAAAATTGGACCTGCACTTGAGTCTGCGGCATCATCGATTGGAGCTGGAAAAATCGTCAAGCACGATGGGATTGCCAAGCTTAGCGTGGTGGGAATTGGCATGCGTAGTCATTCAGGAGTCGCTGCGAAGCTCTTCGAGAGCCTCAGTCAAGGCAGCATTAATATTCAGATGATTTCAACATCTGAGATTAAAATTGCCGTGATTATTGACGAAGAACTTGCTGCAAAAGCTGCTTGCCTTGTTCATAGTGCCTTTAATTTGGAAAAAAACTAAAAGGTTGCTATCCTCCCCGCAGTCCTCTAGAACTCGTCTTGCAAAGTGGATGGGATGGGTGACAGAGCGGTTTATTGTGCACGCCTGGAAAGTGTGTGTGCCTTATCGGCACCGGGAGTTCGAATCTCCCCCCATCCGTGAGCACTACCATAGACACCAACCAGAAGGGAAACGGGATCGGCTTATAGTGTGGGTCCGGGTACTTGGTCTGTCAGGTTCTAGGGCTCTTTTCGATGGTCACCTCGACCTGTTTTTCGGAACGGTCGCGTAAGATTTTTATGGAAACTTTCTGGCCTACCAAGGTTTCTGCAACACGATTCTTCAGTCCAATGCCGTCGTACACGTTCTTTCCGCCAAAGCCAATAATGATGTCTCCGGGCCTAATTCCTGCTCGCCTAGCAGGAGAATCTTGAAAAACTCTGTAAATGAAGACCCCACGGCGACCTGGAAGTATGCCTAGAGATTCTGATAAAGATGCAGTCAACGGAGCAGTAAGGACACCCAACCAAGTATGGACTACATGCCCATGTGTTCGAATGTCGTTAAAAACACGCTTTACTGTGTTAGAAGGGATGGCAAAGCTTATGCCTTGCCAGCCTCCTCTATCGGAAAGAATTGAGTTGTTAATAGCAATGATTTTTCCGTCTGAGTCAATCAATGGACCGCCGGAATTCCCCGGGTTAATGGCAGCATCAGTCTGGAAAAACTCGTTTACTGTTTCACTAAAACCGCGTCGTCCTTTAGCACTGATAATTCCTTGCGTAACAGTCTCTTGGAGACCATAAGGGTTACCTACGGCAATAACCGCCTGCCCGACCCTTACCTCATCTGAATTTCCCAATTCAAGGGGAGTGAAGCCGGTGCCCTTTACTTTAAGAATTGCTAAATCGGTAAAAGGATCGGTCCCCAAAACTTTTGCTGAGAGAATTTTTCCATCATTAAGGTGGACTCGAACAACTAACGACCCCCCAATGACATGCAGATTAGTCACAATATGGCCCTCCTGAGAGACAATTACTCCAGAACCAAGTTGAGGAGGGAGCTCAACCAAAGCAGTAACTCCAAAAAACTTACTAAAACTGTCGTTAAGGACAGCTGCCTGTTGAACAGCGGTAATACTTACAACTGATGGCATCACCCGACCTACTAGCTCAGTGAATTCATGATCAACTTTGGAGAGAATCTGGAGTTTACCAGCAGGAGTTGTCTTATTTACAGATGTCAGAGGAGGGGATTGGGATGGAAGTCGAAAAGATGCGTGCGTCTGTGTGTTCCACCATAGGTAACCCCCCCCCATGGCTGAGAGTGAAACGGCAACTGTAAAAGCCAGAAAATGAAGAAAACCTCTCATGAAATGAGTCTCTGGTAACCGCTTCAGTGGCAAAACGCTAGGCCTATACCAAGATCCACTACGCAAACTTACACGGTAGGCTCCTTCATTCTACTTAAAAAGAAGAGCTAGCACCGGTACCAGGGTTCCACAAGATTTGCAAGTACGCTTTTACAACAGTTTAAAATATCTCGTTAGGCTCTAATTAGCCTGTTGACATGTGGGATATCCCAAATTATTGTCGCTCCGTTTCTGCTTTGTACGTCGAATGAGCACATATTTTGCCAAGACCGAGGAAATAAAGCGTGAGTGGTGGGTGATCGATGCTGGGAGTCAGCATCTGGGGCGCGTTGCTGTGAAAGCAGCTAGTTTGCTCCGTGGTAAACACAAGGTAGCCTTTGCTCCTCACGTGGACACTGGGGATTTTGTCGTCGTAATTAATGCAGAAAAGGTCCAGGTAAGCGGAAGGAAAGAAACTGCTAAGATCTATATGAGCTTCTCTGGATATGTTGGGGGACACAAGTCACGTTCTTTTCGCGACTACAGAAAACGCCGTCCGGAATTTCTTATTGAACACGCTGTCAGAGGGATGCTCCCGCATAATCGCCTGGGACGTGGGGTCTATCGCAAGCTAAAAGTCTACCGAGGGAATGCGCATCCACACGCTGCGCAGAATCCTAGGCCCGTCTAGCGTTCTTCTATATGACTATGACTAGCTCTTCAACCTGTACCTCTACGGGACGTCGCAAAACTGCCGTTGCACACCTGCAGATCAAGCCGGGAAAAGGCATCATCAAGGTTAACAACAAGGATTTTGTGGAATATTTCCCTAGTATTTCAATGCAAAATGAAGTCCTACGTCCGCTGGAGCTAGCACGTTCTGTACACTCCTTCGACCTTACAGTCAAAACTAAAGGGGGTGGAATTGTGGGGCAGGCAGGTGCCATGCGCCTAGCCATTTCTCGTGCCCTCATTCTCACCGACGCTTCTTTTCGACAAATCCTAAAAAAGGAAGGTATGTTGACCCGTGATCCACGTATGAAAGAACGTAAAAAGGCAGGGCAACCCGGAGCTCGTAGGCGCTTCCAGTTTTCCAAGCGTTAGCGCGTTTTTTTAAGGCCGCTCCCGCTTCTCCACTCGTGGTATCCTTCTTTCCTTCTCCGGGAGAGGATCGTCTCTGGAAAGAGGGTGTGCCCTTTTCCTTCGATGGCCGTCTTTAGAGTTAACCGGCAAAAGAGCTGGAGGGATCTCCCTCTCCCTTATAGGCGAGAGGGGGAAGTGGGGTTAGGCTAAAGCAGCAGCTGATGGAGGGGTCTTCTTTTGAGGGAAAGTCACCGCTAAACAAAAGGCGACAAGGGAAAGAGAAGCCCCCACCCAGATTGGGGTCCGCCCATATTGGGAAGGCGTGTCCCATCCTACAAGCGCCATGGCTATAAGCGGTCCCAAAAATCTCCCCAAGCTTCCAGATGCCTGCATTAGGCCAATAACTCTCCCCTGGATTTGGGGGCTAGAGCAGCGGGAGGCAAGCCCATTTAGCGTGGGCGTAACAAGCCCGTTTCCGAGGGCAATAGGGACAAGCACTCCCAAGAGGGACACAAAATTATCGCAGAAAGGAAGCAGGAAAAGTCCACTAGCCAAGATGAGGGACCCCATGGCAGCCAATTGCTTCTCGACAAGCCTTTGTAGGAGATAGCGCAACAACCCTCCCTGAATCAGGATGCCTAATACCCCTACATAGGTCAGTAAATAGCCTGTCTGGCTGACCCCGTAACCCAGCCGCTTTGCATTGAACAATGCAAACAGGGTAGTCATCATGGCAAATCCAGCAATAGATGCCAAATAGGCAACGAGAATGGTACTAATAAGGATACTTTGATTGCCAACAAATACCTCTGCAAGGGGAGCTTTCTCATAAGATTGTGCTCGGCGCTCTACAGAAAGGGTTTCTGGAAAGAAAACAGCGATGAAGAGAGCGTTACAAAAGGCAAGTACTGCTGCAAAATAGAAAGGAGCGTACGGAGCAATACACGCGCTTAGCACGCCTCCCAATGCGGGACCTAGGACAAACCCTAGCCCAAACGCTGCCCCGACCAGTCCCATAGATTTTGAGCGTTGATCAGGAGGAGTAATATCAGCGACACAGGCCTGTACAGTAGCAATATTTCCCCCACTAGCTCCGGCAATAACCCGCGCTAAGAACAGCATCCACAACTGAGTTGCAGCACCCATGATAATAAACCCGATAGTCGTGCAGATCATGCTGAGAAAAAGAACAGGCTTACGACCTACTTGATCGGAGAGCTTACCAACAAGAGGCGCCATCACCAACTGCACCAGAGAAAACATCCCCAATAACCACCCTAACTGCAAAGAGGTAGCCCGAAACCTCTCCCCTTCGGCATACAAAGGGAGTACAGGTATGACAATACCAAACCCGATCATGTCGATCAGGATCGTAAACAGAACAATCCCCAACGTGAAGCGAGAAATCTTTTTCAAAACAAAGAGACGGTCCATTCAACATAAAGCGCGATCTCCCATCAAGCACGTTCCTACAATGACTATGGAAAGTTAGGCAAATACCGGTATGCCACGTTCTAATGGATGAAAAGATAAAAATAGGGCAGAACGTGATGCTTATCGTCCCCCACGTAACTTTTTAGGAACATCTCCTCTTGGTTAGTCAAACTCGTAAAGCCCCCCCTGGAGGGCTAAACTTAATAAACACAGACAGACGCCCCGTTCTATAGGAGGATATGGCGCAACCACACTGCCTTCTAGACCACCGTCTTCCTCATCCAGAAACGCGTTACAAGAAATCCAAAAATACACCCACCCAAATGGGCAAGATGCCCAATTTCTGGAAGCCAGCCCGTTATCGCAAATGCTAGTGAAATGAAGACAATGCCCCAACCTAAGCATCTCGCTGGTAGCTTTAGAGGAATAAAAAAGAAGAACAGTGCAGTAATGTAATGTCGCGCATAAAGAGTGCAGAAGCCCATAAGTACTGAACACACCGCTGCCGAAGCTCCCAATATTTCCGCTTCTGAATCCTGCAAGATAAGTTGCATCATCCCTCCCACAGCTCCACCCACTAAGTAAAGAATTAGAAACTGCCGCAACCCTAGTTTCCATTCCATGACTCTCCCAGAAACCCATAGAGTCAGCATGTTTGCCAAAAGGTGAAAGGGAGTCGCATGAACAAATTGGTAAGTAACTACCTGCCAAACCGCCCCACAAAGTATACTCTCCAAGTTTAACCCAAACCACCTTTCCACAAATACTTGCCCTGAATGGGGAAGTAGGCAGAATACAGAAAAGACTGCGGTATTTACACAGATCAGCACTCCTCTGATACCTATTTTCTTACCTGTATCCATGCAGCCGACTTACCTGTCTCTCTTATAATTGTTTGTCTCTTCTGGAATAGGCAAATCCGGTCCTTGTGTTGGATTTGCCCGGATGCTTAGTTATAGATGTATCTCAAAACTCTTAGAGGGATCTCTTGTTCTTAGATTCATCTACTTATTGCAGTAGGATATCACAGTAGAAAAGATCTCCACGACACGGATCGCTCTCAGGAGCGGTGCGTTCCGTTCATCCTCCATGTTCTGCAAATTTACTCTCGGTTACCACTACCGACATTCCTTTTAATCGCACACTCTTGTACCGCGGTGACCTCTCATGTCCTCTCCCCATGGGAAAAAGGGGTGAGAGGGATGTGAAGCACCGTGGAGGAGAAAAGGCAGCAGCCACATATATCAGGGCTTTCCTCTACCTCTAGTCTGTCATCAGAATGATAGTTTCTTTTTACGTGGGAGAGACTAGTCGACCGGCATAGTATCTGTTAGACATCTTTCCTGTTCAAGAGCTATGGAGAGGAGAGATACATAAAAGACACAAAAGGCAGCAACATCATCACAGTAGGGAAGGGGAGTCCCTCAGAGTTTGCTCTCACTACAAAGAGACAATAATCGCTAGCCCAGGCGCCACATGCTGGTGTTGCTTTAATTTTCCTAGGATCGACGAGGACGTGTGCCATTTCTTTAGAAAGCCTCCCTCTGAGTATTGCTCTGGTTGCATTACCGACCGTTGATAGAAGGTTGAGATCCCGCTACTAATAAGACGCTATCGGAAAGTTTCCAGGATTAAGTAAACTCCTAGATCTATTGCCAGTTAGCTCCGTATTCTTAAAATTTAAGAGCTTGACCCCTAAATTTAGGTTGATTTTGAACGGCAGGGGTCTGCTAGAATATCTGCCAGGCTGGGTGTTTTAGATACCACCTGGGAGAGAGCTCTACTCCCCAGGAAGGGGGATCTTTTAGTTTCCTGCCGTTGGGACTGCTTGTGAATCATCTGTTTTATCCTCCCCTTTCTATTCCCATATGCGCGTCATTGCAGGATCAGCAGGAAGTATTAGGTTTCAGGCGATTCCTAGGGGTGTACGTCCTACGACAGATCGAGTACGCGGAGCGATTTTTTCTAGCCTAGGCAAAACTGTTGTCGGTGCCCGTGTTTTAGACCTTTTTGCTGGAGTAGGAACGCTTGGAATTGAAGCTCTCAGCCGAGGTGCAACCTCCGCCGTTCTTGTAGAACGCACAATGCATTGTTCGAAATGCATACGACGTAACTTAATAAGAACTAAACTTTCCGCTGTCATTCAAACTGTGGATGCTTTTCGGTTTATTAATTTTCGCACAGAGTCCAATAGCTTTGATCTAATCTTTGCAGATCCTCCCTATGCCAGATGTGCAATAGACGAGAAAGATCTCGCTTCCCAACTTTGTAACTCTCAATCCCTCGTCCAAGCTATTTCTCCTCGGGGGATTTTTGTGCTAGAGGCGTTTCGGGAGTTTCACCTCCCAAAGAATTGTAGCTGGGTTCTACTACAGGAAAAACGCTTGAACGAAACGGCTATCTTTTTCCTAACCAAACCTAAATGACTTGGACCCGATTTTTCTATAATCTTATCCTTCCGCTTTTTCTAGTTATCCTCCTGCCGCGTCTCCTCATACAACTCTTTGAGAGAGGAAAATGTGGACACAAATTTGGCCAGAGATTTGCTCTCTACTCACGGAGTGTACGGTCTCGCTTGGTCGCACTACGGCCCTGGACTTGGATTCACGCTGTCAGCGTGGGAGAAGTTCTTGTTGCCCTAAAGCTCATTCGTTGCATGGAAAAAAAAGATCCTAGATGCCATTTTGTCCTGTCTACCACTACCACCGCAGGTTTGACGCTAGCAGAAAGAGAAAAGAGCAAGACGACCGAAGTTATTTACAACCCCATTGACCTCTTTATAACTGTACGGCGCGCTATCTACCTTATTCGTCCCCAACAACTCATTCTTGTCGAATCAGAGGTATGGCCTAATCTTGTCTGGGCAGCAAAGCAGTATGGAGCGACTGTCGCACTTGTTAACGCCAGACTCTCTCCACGCTCTGAGAGACGTTATCTCTTCTTCCGACCTGTCATTAAACCGATTCTCCACACGCTTGACATCATATGCGTGCAAAATCCTTCGGATACCTTCAGGTGGGAAAAAATCGGTGTCCATCCAACGCGAATCCACCTTACGGGGAGTATTAAATTTGATGATGCGAGAGCAGTCTATCGCCCTCCAAGAGATCTTCGCCCGCTGCTCTTATCTATTGGTTGTCCCAAAAATGCCCTTGTTCTACTTGGCGGTAGCACACACACTGGAGAAGAAAAAATTCTGGGCCGAGCTTTTCTTGCTATTCAGCGGGTTATTCCCAATACTTTTCTTCTCGTTGCACCTCGCCATACAGAACGCTCTAAAAGGGTTTTAAAGGACCTTTTTGGCTGTGGGCTATACCCTGTATTGCGTAGTGCTCAGTCATTTCTTCCAAGCAGGATCAATTGCCTGGTCCTAGATTCTATTGGCGAACTCCAAGATTGGTACTCATGTGTTCATGCCGTTTTCATTGGAAAAAGCCTCACAGCTCACGGCGGACAAAACCCTGCTGAAGCTATTACAGCTGGAAAGCCAGTTACCTTCGGCCCACATATGGAAAATTTTAGTGCTCTTGCTCAGGAACTTCTCTCGGTAGGAGGGGCCGTAATCAGCCATAACGAGCAAGAATTACAGGGCAATCTCCTACGAATGCTTAGTGATCCCGCCTGGGCAGATTCACTCTGCAAGAATGCTGTAGAATGCATGAGGCGTCACCACGGAGCTACAGAACGCACGAGACAAATCCTGAAATCTGGTCCTCTTATATCCCCCTCCCAGGGAGGGGGATAGAGACTGATCAGCTGTGGCATTCCAGGAAAGTCAAATATATTTGGTGGACTTGTAGAGCAAAAAGGAGCTACTCTCCCCAGTGAGTTAGCGGTAGGTTGGAACTCGGTGAGCTGGGATGGCTGGGCTGTCCGGCAGAAAGCGGGTTTTCCGATTGCTCCCTTCGGCTTTAGTCTTCCGTTTGCTCTTTATGCCACGCGTTGCTAAAATAGAGCGCTCTACTAAGGAAACTCAGTTGCGCTTGGTTCTGAATGTGGATGGCGGTGGGAATCTAGGGATTGCCACCGGGATTCCCTTCTTTGACCACATGTTAGACCTTTTTGCCTTTCATAGCCTTTTCGGTTTGGAGATTGTGGCTCAGGGGGACACGGCTGTGGACTTCCACCATACGGTAGAAGATATAGGGATCGCGTTAGGAGCAGCACTTGCTCAAGCACTTGGAAGTAAAAGTGGAGTTATGCGCTATGGGTGTAGCTATATTCCCATGGATGAAGCGCTTATAAGGTCAGTTGTAGACATTAGTGGGCGCCCTCTTCTGATCTACCATGCCCCATTTGGAGCGGAAGGTATTGGCTCCTTTTCATTTCAGCTTGTGGGAGAATTTCTCCGGGCTTTCTCTACTCATGCCGCCCTTACTCTCCATACAGCAATCCTTTATGGTCGTAATTCTCACCACATGGTAGAGGGTATTTTTAAATCTCTAGCGCAAGCGCTTGCCGCTGCTACTAGCCTTAACCCAGGTATGCCTGGCATCCCAAGCACTAAAGGATTATTATGAAACAACACTCCCAATGAAGTGGGGCACTGTTATAGGTCTGATAGATTATGGAAGTAGTAACTTACGCAGTGTGCGAAGGGCATTAGAAACCTGCGGAGCTGTAGTAGATCTGGTTGATCAACCTGTGGCCTTTGACTCATCTCGGTGGAGCGCCCTGGTGGTACCAGGGGTGGGCTCTTTTGGGCGTTGTGTGCAAAGCCTTCACGAAAAAAAACTGTGGTTCCCCATCCTCCGTTGGATTGAGGGGGAACGTCCATATCTTGGAATATGCCTGGGCTATCACCTCCTTTTTGAGTCCAGCGAGGAATCGCCAGAAATAAAGGGATTTGGCTTCTTAGCCGGGCAAGTCATCTCCCTGCCCAAGCAGAAGGTCAAAGTTCCTCATATAGGGTGGAATGAGTTGACTGTAAGACAACCAGCTCTTTTCGATGGAGTCATGCTTCCCATAAATGTCTATTTCGTACATTCCTACTATCCAGTTCCAAAGGACTCTAAGGTTATCTCCTCCGAGTGCGAATATGGAGTGCGCTTCGCCGCCAGTGTTACAAAAGGTCAAGTAGTAGCTACTCAGTTCCATCCGGAAAAGAGTCAGTCTGCAGGGCTTCGATTCATTACCAATTTTCTCCATTCTCTCCAGCCTGTCTCACTCCCATCTTATGCTACTTCTCCCAGCAATTGACTTGATGGCTGGTCAAGTCGTACGCCTAAAACAGGGAAGGGTTACTGAAAAGACCGTATATTCAGGAGACCCGGCAGAAGTTGCAAGACAATGGGAAACCATCGGAGGAGATTGGTTGCACCTTGTTGACTTGGACGCCGCCTTCGAGGGAAGCTCTAGAAACCTGGCCTCTGTCCGTGCTATCTGCCAAGCAGTGACCATCCCCTGCGAGCTTGGAGGAGGGATGCGCAGCAAAACCTCCATCAGGGCAGCCCTAGATGCAGGTGTTTCTCGAATTGTACTCGGCACACGCGCCAGCGAGTCCCTAGAATTCGTGCGCGATATGTGCCTCGCCTTTGGGGACAACCGTATTGCTATTAGCATTGACGCCTACAACGGCCTCGTCGCCACCAACGGTTGGACGCACCGTACCGACCAGCACGCTTCCGATCTAGCATTAGCTGTCCAGAAAGCCGGCGCCTCAACAATTATCTATACGGATATCACTACCGATGGGATGTTGCAAGGTCCTAATTTTAGGGGACTTTCTCTACTACTTTCTCTACTCTCTTGTCAGTTAATAGCTAGCGGTGGAATCTCTAGTGTGGCAGATCTGCAGCGACTTAATGCTATGCCGCGCCTCCACGGATCTATTATTGGGAAGGCTCTTTATGATGGTCATATTAAGGGTGACTTGCGCAGTGTTCTTTCCCCTCGAGAGAGTTAAGCACTTAATCTGTGGGGATCACATAGATATGGATAGGCCCGCAAGATCTCTTGGATCAAGGCTGGGCCTCGGTAAACAAAACCCGTGTATATCTGGATTAGATTAGCTCCAGAGGAGAATTTAGCATGTGCTCCGCCTGCGCTGAGGATTCCGCCTGTCCCAATAATGGGGATAGAGGAGACCCGCCGAATCCTCCGGATTATAGTGTCAGAACGTGCCTGAAGCGGTTTTCCACTGAGACCACCAGCTTCGTTACGTTCCGGCGGCAGGGAGGAGTGATCCAGAGTAGTGTTCGTAGCAATGAGGCCGGCGACATGCTCTCGCTCTGCAAGCTTCACGATGGAAACGATCTCTTTCGAAGAGAGGTCTGGATCGATTTTAATTAAGAGAGGCTTATGACTTCCCTCCCAGTCTCGCAGTGTACTTATGATCCTAGTTAGATGCTCTGCATTCTGGAGAGCACGGAGTCCAGGAGTATTAGGAGAGCTGACATTAAGAACAAAATAGTCTCCATATGGGTAGAGGTACTGAAAACTCCGCAAGTAGTCGTCGTGAGCCAAATGGGGGGCAGTAAGCCGAGATTTGCCAATGTTGATTCCGATTGGAATACTGGGCCAACTGCCTGAACGCCGTAAGCGTTCCATACGAAGTGCGATTTTTTTTGCTCCTTCATTATTAAATCCCATACGATTAACTAGAGCTTCCAATTCTGGAAATCGGAATAGACGTGGTCGAGGGTTGCCGCTTTGTGGGTACGCAGTTATAGTTCCGACCTCTACAAACCCAAACCCTAGTTTTTCCCAAGAAACCAAGGCTACTCCATTTTTATCCATACCTGCAGCAAGCCCTACGGGATTACGAAACTGGAGACCAAACAAGGAAATTGTCGGACCCCCAGGTGGCGTCGTTCTAAAGAAGCATTTCTCTATTAGAGAAAGAAGCCGATGATGTGAAAGGCAGGAAAGGATGAGCTGATGTGCTGTCTCAGCATCCATTCTGAATAGTAGCTGGTGCAGGAGAAAACTGTAGAAGGCCATGGTTATTTTCCTATGCAGAAATTACTAAAGACTGAATCGAGAATCTCCTCATGGTCTACAGCACCCGTCACTTCACCTATAGCACTAAGGGCGGTCTGGAGTTCAAAGGCAACAAGCTCCACTCCATTGGCCAAGTCACTAGCATGCTTCAAAGAGGCCACAGCGCGTTTTAGGCAGGACTGGTGTCTGGCATTGATAGCAACTAACTGTCCGCTGCTATGTCCTAGACCGCCTGCCCACTCTACAATTCTAGAGATTAGTTGTGGAACACCAGCTCCTGTTCGGCAAGAGACTGCTGCTGACGTCGGTAGATAGGAAAAGGGCTCTCTCAGCAGGTCGATTTTATTCCAGACTAGATGCAGCCTGTCCTCTGGTAAGCCAGCAGGTGGTGGAAGAGGTTGTGGCTGTGCAGCATCGACAACATAAAGAATGACGTCGGCCCTTTCAGCAGCTGCGAAGGATCGACGTATTCCCTCCAGTTCAATAAGATCGCTAGTATGATGGATTCCTGCAGTGTCCGTGATGCGGAAAAGCATTCCTTTTAGGCTTGCGCTTTCTTCTAATGTATCGCGCGTAGTACCTGGAAATTGACTAACGATAGCACGGTCACACTTTAAAAGTTGGTTGAGAAGACTAGATTTCCCTGCATTAGGAGGTCCACAGATCGTAAGCCGAATGCCTTCCCGAAGTAGGCGCCCCTGATTTTCTGTGGATAAGAGCGTATCTATCTGCTGCCGGACCTGAAAAATTCTCTTCAAAAGAGTTCCTCCTGTATCAGGCTCAAGCCCATCCTCAGGAAAATCGATAGAAGTCTCTATATGAGAGAGAATATGAATTAATTCGCTACGAATAGTTTCTATCGCACGACTGAGGCTCCCATCTAATTGCAGAGCCGCAGCCCGCATAGCCTGAAGAGTTTGTGCTCGAATAAGGTCCATGACTGCCTCAGCTCGCGTTAAATCCATCTTTCCATTCAGGAATGCCCGCTGAGTAAATTCGCCGGGATGAGCCAGACGGGCCCCAGAATCTAGGGCAAGCCGAAGAACTTGTGCTGCGACCATCATCCCTCCGTGGTGGCTTAACTCTACCAAATTTTCTCCGGTATAACTAGCTGGGGCGTGGAAAATAGCGCATAAACCTTCGTCTACTGGGACCGCCTCTTCCACAATATGACCAAAATAGAGATGGCGAGGCAGCATCCTTTCAAAGGAAACTCTAGAACGAAAAAGTCTCTTCGCAACAACAAAAGCCTCTGGGCCAGAGACTCTCAGCATGGCAACCGCCCCTTCACCGGGGGGGGTAGAAATCGCCACAATAGTCTCTGTAGACTCGCTCATAAACCATCTCCTGAATCAAAAAACCTTTTTGGTGTCCGTACCTGCTGAAGAGAGGCAAGGCGGTTAAAAAAATTCTTCCAGACTTTGCTTCCACGAAGGATTTTGATCTCAACACGCATAAAATAGATAGGCACTTCAGGATCTAGGACATGTGGAATGCGGACGGCATCTTTTTCTGTGGTTAGAATAGCTTGGAGATTACATTGGGCGCATCGTCGTATAAACGCCTGTACCTCCTTAACAGAGTAACGATGATGATCCGCATAATTTCTAGTCAGCCCCACTCTCGCCCCTAATGTTTCCAAAACATTCACGAAGTTTTCTGGTACTGCGATCCCACAGAGAGAACCAATGGGAAGGTCCTCCAGAAACTTCAGAGGTCGGATTTCACCGGTCCAAAGGTTAATAAGATGTTGTGGATGGTGGGCACACTCCGCAATTTCTGCAGTCCTATTCAACTTCCGTATGCGGGAAATAAGCAAGGAATTATCCTCTCCGGTACATTTAGTAATTAAGATATGAGTGGCTCGGTATAGATGCTTGACTGGTTCCCTTAACGTTCCACGTGGAAGCAAAAATTCGTTGCCGAATGGTGCATCGCGGTCAATTAGGACAATTTCAACGGTGCGCCGCATTTTGAGATACTGCAATCCGTCGTCCAACAGCAGAACATCAGCTCCAAAGTGCTTAATGGCAAAGAGACCACTTCTCACACGGTCGCTATCGACGAGTACTATCACTCCATGCAGGTTATTTGCCAGCATAAATGGCTCATCACCAGCCGTATGTGGGTCTAGGAGAAGTGATTTTCCATCAGAAACAATACGGGGAGCAAGAAGTCGCGTGTTATACAACACCTTGTTTAGGACTCTTTGCAAGCAAGACTTAGGTGTACTCTTATATCCCCGACTGAGGATAGCTACCTTCCTTCCTCCAGCTTGTAGCTGGCGAGCGAGCATCTCAACTACCGGAGTTTTCCCAGTGCCACCTATAGTCAGGTTTCCTACGCTGACGACGAGACAGCCCATTGCTCGCCGGCGAAAAATTCTTTTCTGAAAAAGGACAAGGCGTAATCGAACAGTCAAAAAGGTGAGTGAAGAGAAAATCCATAAAGTCATTCGGAGTAACCCAGCACGCCTACCACAGCGGTGTCCTAGGATAACGTCCATTGCGAAAGTTTCTAGCGCTTCCAACCAACGGCTCATAATCATGAGCAAGAGATTAAACGAGCACCGAGATTATCCACAACTGTGTGTAGTAGGTATGAACCACTAGGAGCAGCTTTTTGCATAGCATTTGCTACTCGGTCAGGGTGACTTAGAGTTAAACAGGTGACAGTAGATCCTGAGCCACTCAGCCATCCTCCTAGGGCACCGGCTTTTTCTGCTTCACAGATAACCTCATCTAGGAAAGGCACGAGAGATTGACGATATGGCTGATGAAATCTATCCCTAAATGCTCCGCGGAGCACATGATAGTTTCGAGATGCAAAGGCAGCTGCTGTCCAAGCAGCATGTGCTGCAGAAAGTGTGGCGTCTTCTATGGAAATAGAGGCCGGAATGACTTTACGTGCATCCGGGGTGCGAACTTCAAAATCTGGAATTAACAGTAAAAAATGGAGACTCAAGGCGAGTTCAAACTTCTGGAAGCTGAGATCCTCCCTGGCGATGACAAATCCCCCAAATGCTGCAGCAGCAGCATTGTCTGGATGTCCCTCAAGTTTTGCGCAAATTTTGTAGAGATCCTCCACGGAAAGAAAACTCTCTGAGAGGTTATTCAATCCCATAAGTACACCAAGGCGTACAGTGACACTACTACCTAATCCTCTGGCCTGTGGCACCTTTCCGTCAATAGTGCATGAAAACTCGAAAGGTTCTTGATGTGATCTTTCAAAGAAGGCATGCGCTACTTCCTCAATCATCTCCTCTTGAGAGGATCTCAATACTCGACGGAGTACGACACGATTATGTATGCTGAGGGCAATGGCTTGTGAATCAAATCCTGGTCCCAGATTGGCTGTGGTAGCAGGAATGTGGACAAAGACTTCTTCTTTCATGGGGTATTTGGCGCGGACCAAACCGCCTCTGATTACAATGACGGACGACCCTTGTGCACGGAGGAATTTATAGCATGCGGGGGTACAATACTACGAGTGTAATGCAGTCTAGCCACCGCTTAGCTATTCTCTTTTGCATAGTGTTTCCATTATGTGGAGTCTACACTAGCCCCGGTAGGGAAGTGATTAGAGTTGGGCTTCTTCCAAACGTTGCCCATGCCCAGGCTTTGGTAGCTTCAAATATGAGTAGAGATGGGGAGGGTTGGTTTGAGAAGCGTCTAGGGTCAGGAGTTGATGTGCAGTGGTTTGTATTTCATGCCGGACCATCTGCGGTGGAAGCTATTTTTGCTGGGTCCATCGACTTGACTTATATTGGCCCGTGTCCGGCACTAAATGGCTACCTACGTTCCAGTGGAGAAGATATCCGAGTGCTTTCAGGAGCTGCTAATGGCGGAGAGGCATTGGTTGTACGCAGTCCAGAATGGAAATCCGCCAGGGATCTGCGGGGGAAAACTATTTGCACCCCCCAGTTAGGTAATACCCAAGACGTTACTTGCCGTGCTTGGCTAATCCGCAATGGGATGCAGGTTAGTTTAACTGGTGGAGATGTCCATGTCGTCCCATTGGAAAACCCTGACATTTTCACGCAATTTTCTCGAGGCTCCATTGACGGGGCGTGGACAGTTGAACCATGGGTGAGCCGCCTTCTTACAGAGGCTGGTGGGCATGTTCTCTACCGGCCAAGAGACACCGTGGCAACGGTACTAGTAACTAGCGTGCGTTTTCTAGAAGAAAAACCGGCCATCGCACGGAGATTTTTAACTGCACATCAAGAGCTCACAACTTGGGTAACTGAAAATCCAAGAAAGGCACAAGAGAAAATCCGTCGAGAGCTTTTTGAATGCGTTGGGCAGGACTTTTCTGCGGAGTTGATCTGTGAAGTATGGAGGGGTATGCATTTTAATAATGCTATCCGGCTGCGGGATTTTGAGCAATTTATGGCTGATGCCCGTCTATCAAAGCTATCCAGAGTATGTTTTGATCTTTCAAAGTTGATAATAACCCTCCCTGCATATCCGCGCCATGAGCCTAAATAAATGGAAGAACGTTACTTCTATTAACCACGCGCCATCAGCACGCATTGAACTGCGCGCGATCTGCAAGACGTTTGCAACACATAGGAAGACTACCATTGCTCTGAAGGACATTCAACTCTCCGTTTATAATGGGGAGTTTGTCTGCATGGTTGGTCCTAGTGGCTGTGGGAAAACTACCCTACTAAACATTATTGCTGGCTTGGAGCGTCCAGATTCGGGTGAAGCACTGTTGAGCGGTGAACATATTAACGGACCGGGAAGAAGCAGGATGGTCATGTTTCAGGAGCACGCTCTTTTTCCTTGGCTTAACGTTTTGGGCAATGTTCTCTTTGGCCTTAAACTCAAGCCAGAACTCTCTTCCAAAGAACGGTTAGAAGTTGCACGGTACTATTTGCATCTAGTGGGATTGGCACACTGTGAAAAGAGCAATGTCCATGAGCTTTCTGGCGGAATGAAGCAGCGTGTCGCGCTAGCACGGGCTCTAGCCCCAAACCCGCACGTACTTTTGATGGATGAGCCGTTTGGTGCGTTGGATGCGATTACCCGTGAACAGCTCTATGGCGATGTCCAGCATCTCTGGGAAACAAGGCAGAAGACCGTTGTTTTTGTAACCCACAATGTACGCGAAGCTGTGTGCCTAGGGGATCGTGTGATTCTTTTCTCTCCCAATCCCGGAAGAATTTTCCGGGAATTTGCCATTCCACTGTCCCGCCCAAGGGACATCAACAGTATTACTTTGGCTCAATATTCCTCGCATGTTACTGCGGCTCTAAAAAGTTTCTCAACTAGTAGAGAAATGGGGGGGGGTATGGGATGATTCGCCGCATAGCAGTTTCAACACTGTTTTTTCTCTCCCTTATAGGGTTATGGGAGGTTGTTGCTTATTCTGGAAAATTTCCTCCTGTTCTTATTCCAAAATGTGAACAGATTGCTGTCTACCTTTGGCAGGCGCTGTGTGACGGATCTCTGTTAGGAGCCATAAAAATTACTCTGGGTCGTCTCTTTATCGGTTATGCCATTAGTTTAGCTGTTGGAATCCCACTTGGTTTTTTAAGCGCTCGCCATCGGTATTTCCACGACACGATCGGCCTCCTTTCCTTAGGGTTCCAGACCCTTCCGAGTGTTTGCTGGATTCCAGTGGCATTGCTTTGGTTCGGTCAAGCCGAACCAGCACTGTTGTTTGTAGTAGTGATGGGGACCCTCTGGTCTGTGATAACTTCCACAGAAAGCGGCGTATATACTACATCGCCTGTTTATGTGCGATCAGCATTAACCATGGGTTCGAGGGGAATCCACACGTGGATCTATGTCGTCCTTCCTGCCTCACTTCCACACCTTGTGGGTGGGATGAAACAAGGATGGGCATTCGCTTGGCGGTCTCTAATGGCTGCAGAAATTTTCGTCACCGTTTTAACTGGCTTTGGATTGGGGCAGCTCCTTCACTATGGACGGGATCTTAATGCAATGGACCAAGTGTTTGGAGTTATGCTCGTTATTGTGCTTATTGGGCTGCTTGTAGATCGCACTCTTTTTTCTCCTTGGGAGGCTTTTTTGCGTCATAGATGGGGAACCTCCTCAACAGCCTTATAGGTTGTAAAATGGATGTTTGACCTTCACACATAAATAACCCAGTGTGAGCAACTTAAACAACTTAGCTGTCCCAAGTACGGTGAGGTGGCTGAGAGGCTGAAAGCAGAGCTTTGCTAAAGCTCCGAGCTCGAAAAGCTCCGAGGGTTCGAATCCCTCCCTCACCGCCGCGAGGGGAGGTGGAGGAGGAGAGGAGGAGCTAGCGAAGAATTAGAAAGTTAGCTGAGCAGCAACTCCCAGTACTAGAGCATCTTTAAGATGGCCACTACCGCTTGGCCGGAAGAGGTATTCTAGGAACGGTTGCACGCGCAACCATTTATTGGCTTGGAAGCGGTAGTCAACCTCCCACACGGCCTCGCTCGTCCTTTGGAGAAATCTACCCTGTGTACGGCGTGCAAGGACACTGTAATAGCTATAATTACCAAATGCAAAGGCAACGCCAAGGTCATCCCTATCCCGATTCGGGAAAAGACCCTTATAAACCAGCCCTGCGCGCAGGAAAACTGGTACGACATTGTTGAACTTAGGAGCATGGCTAACACAGACAAAAGAGAAAAGTCCTTGCTGAGATCGTGCACTGTCTCTCTGAGAAAGACCGGCATCTAGCGGATATTCCTCAGTGAGGGGGGCGGGCTCTCGATAAAGCATCTGATCGGCTTGCCAGTAAAAGCCGAACCGACCCGGATAGGTAGCTCCAAGAAAGGAACGATTGGGTAGACCCCAGTAATAACTTCCGAAGACATATTTGCCCGGAAGCGACGCAGCACCCAACTCCGGGCTCACACCCATCTCTCCCATAACAAACACCCCGTTATGCCTAAACGGACGCGCCAGTCGAAAGTACACTCCTCGGTTTCTCCAGTTTAGAGCCTCCGGGACCGCGCCCCAGAAACCTGCTTGCACATAGGACCAACTGGTTGGTCGGATTCTGGTATATCCCCCCCAGGCTATGTAGGCTCCGTCGAAAGCAACATCGTTTGCGGCCAGCCCCCCCCCGCCGAATGCACAATTCTGAAACACATTCGCGTCTGGTTGCACCATGAAGTAGTTCTTTGGGTTTTGCCAACCACCAGAAATAGTGAAGAACTCCTTGATACCAAAAACTTCCGGTGTCACGTATGTAAGGTCTATCGGCCTTAAGCGCCACCTCCAATGTCCAGTAAAGGCCGCAGGGCTAAAGGCACTTCCTGCGCCAACTTTTCCGTTAATGTCCTTCCCCGTCTGCCACTGGACCCCGGCCTGGCCGGTAAGGCCCTCTACCCCTAGCATTTTTCCAAAATCAAACCTAGCTGTCAGCGAAATGCAGTGACAGAAAATGGAAATCTCCCTGGAGTCTCCTATAGGAACTCCGTGATGAACAGCAGAGAAATCCCCGACGAGATTAAGACCGCGGCTCTCTAAAAACTGACGGCCGCTCCACCAGCCTCCTGTAAGGTGGGAACCTTCCCACCAACGCCTGATGGCATCCGGCTGGCTGGCATACCCGCTATCGCTATTGCTGCTAGCGCCTAATGCAAGCGCCACCCCACATAAGAGGGACAGCGTAAATCTGCGCCTACGTACTCCTCGACACGAACGACGTTTCAGAAAAAAACATGACATATCTGCAGCTCAGTTAGAACAGACTCTTCAGGAAGAAATTAACATACCTCTCGTAATGTGGCTAGAGAAAATCGTAGAGTATCTTTTGCTTGTTCACTTTTTTGGATTAGGATTAGAGTATCTTGCTCCTGCCCTAGGGGTTCAGAAAACCTTCTCTTTCCTTGTTCGGCCTGCATATCGGCTGCTGTGAAGAGGGTGTTAGCCCTGTAAGCCTTGGGGGTACTAGGGTTGGATTTGTATGGAGATTCGGGCTATCATTTTTGACTTAGACGACACGTTAATAGCAGATGAGGAGGTCTCTAGGATGGCCTTCGAGGAAGTTGGCACAAAGGTCACTCGCTTTGGAGTTAAAAAAGAAGATTTTGTCAGGGACTGCCAAATCCTGGCTTGTGAACTCTGGAGTGCGGGGCCTTGCTTTGCTTACTGTGACAGCGTCGGAATTAGTGCTTTCGAGTGCCTATGGGGTAAGTTTGGCGATGAACAGGAAGAGTTGCAGAAACTCCGAAATTGGACTATCCCCTTCCGGGAAGCCGTTTTTTCTGGTGCGTTGCATCAACAATTACCCAGTGTTTCTCCTGCTGTGGGTTTAGAACTGTCCGAAGGCTTTAGCAAAGCCCGCCGTAAATTCCAGAGATTGGTGCCGGATGCTAAGGAAGTTCTGGCATACTTGCACCCTCGCTATCATCTGGGAATGCTGACGAATGGGGCGCCCTCCCTGCAGGGAGAAAAGATAGCTGCTTCTGGATTGGAGCCGTTTTTTCAGGCAATTACTATTTCCGGAGAAAGAGGAATAGGAAAGCCAAGGGCAGAAATCTTCTTCCAGTTGATAGCAGAGTTAGGTACGCTCCCGTCGGAGGTGGTTATGGTCGGTAACAGTAAGGAACGAGATATTGCGGGAGCTTGCAATGCGGGTATCCGTAGCGTCTGGCTTCGTGCTTCTGAGGCAGCAGGAGATTTTTTGCAGCCATGGCCCTATGCGGAAATTTCTACTCTGCGCGAGCTTCCAGCCTTAGTTGAAGAGATGAATAAACGGAATAAACGTTCCGGCTGAATTACGACGATGGGGCTGCTGACGTTGCAGTTTTTTCAACAGCCGCTTGGTGTGACTCGGTATGTCCAGAGTAGTGTGGCCTGTGGCGCCACTTCATAGCATAGAAACCTTTAGCATAGAAACCTTTAGTGTAATGCATTGCCTTAACCCATTGACCGTTGTGACTACCTATCTCTCACGTCTGGTTATCATTTTTTGCTGGTCTCTTTGCTATTTTCTCCTGCCGGTGTCGGATGTCCTTTTGGCACAAGGAGACCCTTTGGTGCAAGGAATCGACATTCAATTTATTGGCCCCCCCCCCAGGATCAGCAGGGAACGTGTTCTCGCAAACCTAAGCATGAAAAAAGGGCTACCCTATAGCTGGCGACTTGCGAAGCAGGATGTGCGTTCCCTTTACGCAACGGGATTGGTCTCAGACGTGCGCATCTCCGCAGAACCTCTTCTCAATGGAGTAAAGGTGGTGGTCTTCATCCAGGGATTACCCTCCATAGCTGCTATCCATATCAAGGGCACTAATCAGGTGCCGCCTGCCCGTGTGCGTAGGGAAATTTCTGCTAAGGTGGACCAGGCTTTAAGTGAGGAGCGTTTAGCGGAAGCTCGACGGAGAATCATCAGACTCTACGAGAGCAAAAACTTTGGGCAGGTACGAGTGTCATTTTCCGTTCAGCCTACACCTAAGAAAAACTATGTTCGGGTTACATTTAATATCGTAGAGGGACCCCGTATAGTCGTGGGGAAGATCTCCTTCGTCGGCAACAGTTCTCTCTCAAGTAGAGAATTGCGTACCTCTTTAAGGACAAAGAGCCGCAATCTACTTTCCTTCATTAATGGGAGTGGCAGACTGACCCCAGAGCGGTTGGATGAAGATAAGCGCAGAATCCGTCTCCTCTACCAAAATCGTGGTTTTGCAGATGCTGAATGTATCGGTGTACAGGTAAAGCTTCTTCCACGGAAAAGGGTGGAGGTTATTTACAAGGTTAGGGAGGGAACACAGTATCATGTTCGGGCCATTAGATTTAGTGGTATTCCCTCCAATAGATCGCAGAAGCTGCTTGGCCTCCTTAGGATGCGGGAAGGCGCCCTCTACACCCCAAAGGGTTTGCATGGTAATCTTAGGGCTATTAATGGCTTTTATGGGAAGTGTGGCTTCTTAGACCATAGCGTGAATCCTCACGTTTTCCCCGTTGGAGCTTCCCGAGTCGACCTTCTGTTCGATGTAGACGAGGGGGTACGGTCTTACGTCAACCTCATCAGGATTCAGGGCAATACCCGTACCAGAGACTTTGTAGTTCGGCGTGAGCTTGCCCTAAAACCGGGGGAAATTTTCGATACGCAACGGATGGATATTAGCCGGGCTCGCCTGCAGAACTTGAATTACTTCTCGCGTGTAGATCTTTTTCCACAATCTACTCTCTTTCCTCACCGGAAAGATTTACACGTTCTTCTGGAAGAGAAAAATACAGGAAATTTCAATATAGGCGCAGGTTATAGCAGCATCGATAGCTTGGTTGGTTTCGCAGAGCTGCAACAAACCAACTTTGACCTGTTTGGCTGGCCAACTTTCTATGGTGCTGGTCAACGTCTTCGAATTCGAATGCAGTATGGCCTTGAGAGAAAAGATTTTATAGTCTCACTGGCGGAGCCTTGGTTCCTGGGCCGTAGGCTCTTGGTAGGCATAGAGGGTTACTACCACGATGCCGATTATCTCAGTACGGTTTACGATCAAATGTACTATGGGGGCGCGTTCCACTTTCGTCTACCTATCACCTCGTTTATTTCCATGCGGGGTGAATGTCGCAGGGAGGGGATTTATGTCCACAGTGTTGCTAAAAACACTGGGCTATATATTCAGAACTCCAAAGGCAGATATACGAGAAACTCTCTTTCTGCAGGATTGGATTATGACACACGTGATAACCTTTTTTTGCCCAGGCACGGCGCCATAATTAGATACACTAACTTCCTCTCCGGAGGCATGTTGGGTGGAAGCGTTCAGGATTACGGACTGAGTTTAGATGCCACACGGTATGTGCTACTGCCGCGGGATTTGATTTTTATGGCAAAAGCTAGAATTGCTGTTACAACCAGTTGGGGAAGGATGCACAGAGATGTTCCAATTTTTGACCGGCTTTATCTGGGAGGGTCAGGTGACCTCCGAGGATTTGATTTTCGGGATGTAGGGCCGAAGGATAAGTTCGGAAACGCCGTTGGAGGGAGCTCGCTTTTTTTTGGTACGCTGGAGGTTACATTCCCTGTCCTGCCTAGGATTCGTGGAGCCCTCTTTACGGATTGGGGAGGAGTGAATGTGAGCAACTATGACTTTTCAGCAAAAAACACAAACGGGGACATTGGCGTCGGTCTTCATCTAGATTTTCTCGCAGGTACGCCTGTTCGTTTCGATTTTGGATACCCGATCAAATGCGATAAGTACAACCGCAACAAAGGGAGATTCCAATTCAATATTGGATACCAGTTCTAAATCGTCTATAAATTGAAGAACAACCAAAAAATTTAGCACTACACAAAGCGATATGCCTCGATCCCCTTTTTCCTCATTCCTCCTTGCAGCAGGTATCCTTTTATTTGGGACCTCTGCATACGCCGTTAAAGTTGGCACCGTGGATATGAACCGTGTTTTCACGGAGTATTACAAGACGAAGGAAGCCCAAAGTCAGCTCAATGCCGAGCGAGAGACCTCCAAGCGACACTTAGAGGAGCGTCTTACGAAACTGAAGGACACTATGAAGGTGATTGAAAGCCTAAGTCAGGATATCAAGAAGCCTGAGCTTAGCAGGCTGACTAAGGAGGCAAAGACCAAAAAGCGGGAGGTGAAAGTTAAAGAAGCAAGGGAGCTGGACCGTGAATGCTCCAGTTTTCGAGCTATGAAGGAACAGCAGCTCCAGGAGAAATTTGGGCATATGCGAGCGGATATCGTCCAGGACATCATGAAGGTAGTCATCGCCAAGGTGAAATCTGACAGCTACGACTTTGTTTTTGATAAATCTGGGCTGGGCTTTGGAGGAATTCCAGTAGTGCTCCACGCACCCGATGATGTTGATTTAACTGTTCAGGTTATCTCTGATCTAAATGATCTAAATAAAGGGATGCCAAAGACAAAGAAGCCCAAAAAAACCTAGTTGCTGCCTTTCTTCCAGGAAGAGAAGGTTGACATGCATGTGGCTCCCGTCTGTTCACAGGCAGAGATTGTTGTGTCCTCCCTTGTCTGAGGGGGGGGGAGGTTATGAGGCTTGAAGAGGTTGCACGGCTCGTTGGTACAGAAGTTTCGCTGAGTTCCGCGGCCGTAGAGATTCGCGGGATTTCTGCTGTAGGAGACGCAGAAAGGGGTGATGTAACATTTTTGGGGAATCTCAAATACTTGCCCGCCCTACGCTCTAGCCGTGCCTCTGCCGTTCTGGTTCCCATGAATTTTGAGGAGCCAGTTCCGCCAATTCTTCTCCGTGTAGAAAGTCCAACGACTGCTTTTGGAAAGCTGATCGATTTCTTTTCCGAGCCAGATCCCTCTTACACGCCGGGAGTGCATCGGCTTGCCTGCATTGCAGAAGGGGTACACATTTCTCAGGGAGTGAGCATCCAGCCGTTTGCTGTGGTAGAATCAGGAGCTCAAATTGGCACTGGAACGGTGATAGGGGCACATTGTTACATAGGACAAAAAGTCGTTATCGGAGAGAAGTGTCTTCTGCATCCTCGTGTGAGTATCCTGGCACGGTGCTTGGTTGGAAATAGGGTAGTTCTCCATCCCGGTGTAGTTTTGGGCTCAGATGGCTTTGGGTTTGAATACTTGAGAGGAAAACATGTCAAACTTCCACAAAGAGGTATTGTGCAAGTAGATGACGATGTAGAAATTGGTGCTAATACTACGGTAGATCGTGCTCGTTTTGGGCGTACTTGGATTCAGAAGGGGACTAAAATTGACAACCTTGTTCAGATTGCCCACAATGTTACTGTCGGGGAATGCTCTATTCTCTGTGGTCAAGTAGGGATTGCAGGAAGCACCAAGGTAGGGCGTTGCGTGACTATTGCAGGACAGGTGGGAATCAATGGTCATATAGAAGTGGGAGATGAGGCGGTCATTGCTGCAAAGTCCGGAGTGGTCAAGTCCGTTTCTCCAAAAGAGGTATTGATTGGAGTACCGGCCCGTCCAATCGAGGTCTACAAACGTAAATTTTTTTACGTGGAACGTCTGGAGAAATTCTATGCACGAGTACGACGGTTAGAAGAGAAAATTACCGAGCTTTTACAATGAAAGTGCTGCCTCTCCAGGGGAGGTGGCTCGATTTTTTCCTATAAGGAGGCACTGAAGAAGAGAATCTATGGTGACAACACCTAGTACATCCCCAGAGATCTGTGCGGTGACGGCACAAATGCTACTTTGGGCAGCTCGCATTTTTCGGATGGCCGTGTGGATGCTCTCAGTGGAAGAAACTGAGGCAATGTTTCTGGCATGAGATTTAGATTTTCCAACACGAATGCCCTCGAGTAGAAGGTCAAGAACATCTACTATCCCCATAATCTGCTTGTGTTCTCCTAAAACGAGGATTTGTTCCGTTCCAGTATGGCGGGAAAGTTCTAGGAGTTCGGGAACCAGCGTATCTGGACCAACATGTACTACGTCCTGGGGGGGAATTATAAAGGAGGAGATCCTTTGATTTCTGCATCTGAGAAGATTCTGGACCAGCTGAAAAGCTGTATGGCTTAGCTGGCCTATCTCCATGAGACGTGAGACAGCACGCCCAATTTCCACAGTAGCTGCAAGGGTCTGCATAGATAACTGCTCCCGCTTGTTATAGGCTACAAAGGGACTGGCTAGCCAAGTAAGCAAAGAGGCAAGTGGCCATGTGATCCTTTGAAAAATGGAAAGAACACTGACAAAAGCTATCGCAGCAGAAATTGGAAGTCGCTGGAATAATATCTGAGGAAGTTTTACTAAGAACAACGTAAGCAATGGGATGCTCAACGTTATTGCCGCTGCAGCGCCGAGGACACCAGTTCTTGGTGCAAGAAAGGAATATAGTAATGCAAGGGTGAGAATTCGAAGGAGTGTAGAAAACGTTATTACCGTAACTAACAAACAATCTCTCTGTACTAGAAGTGAACGTAGAGTAGACGCTGTAGCGTCGCCGAGTTTAGCATAGTGGTGTAGCCGAGCTCGATTGGTATTAAGGGTAGACTCAACACCAGAGAGCGTAAAGCTGAAGAACATACAGGCAAAAATTGTAATGAAAATCATTTGAGCAGTGGCAAAGATGCCGCTGAACTGGTTTGAGTTTGTTGCAGTGGGGAAATAAGAACCTCTAGAACACGTTTTCTGGAAATCTGTCGAACACAGACTTCCCAGTTTGCTAGTAGCATAGAAGCTCCAACCTTAGGTAGTTGCCCAAAATGCTCGATCAGCAGCCCCCCAACGGTATGAGCAGAAAAGTCGGAAGTGTCGATACCTAATACCTCTCCAAGCTCATCGAGATGTAGCCCGCCACTTGCCAAAAATCTTCCTCCCTCTATCCTCTTGATGGAGGGGGAGTTTCTGTGCTCATGGCCATCTTCGCCAAAAATTTCCTCTAGGAGGTCGGAAAAAGTTACAAGTCCTTCAATCCCTCCGTACTCGTCCAGTAAAATCGCCATGTTTTTTTGCTGAATCTGGAAAGCAACGAGTAGATCTAAAGCTTGGATCGTTTCCGGCACAAGAGAAGGCGGCTTAAGCATGCCTGTGTAGTGTCTCTCAGGAAATAGAAGAAAATCTCTGGCGTCTAAAACGCCAAGGATTTCGTCCGGTGTTTCCCCTCGTATTGGCACTTGCCTGTGCCTATTCCATCGGATGAGAACCACCGCCTGAGCGTTTGAGAGATTATCAGGCAGCGTAAAAGTGTCTACTCGTGGGATCATGCAGTGATTAGCCACCTCAGATGATAGTTTGATAATCTTTTGGAGTAGTTCAGCCTCTTCATGGTACACTCCCCCCTCTTCTTCAGTTACTTCGAGTAGCGACTGTAGCTCTTCCAAAGAAAGTGTGCCATCAGGAGAAATGAGATTATCGCTAGATCTATCCATCCAGAGGTCATTCCACGTTAGCACTCGGAGAACAATGGGTCCTAGCAACCAGTAGACGCCAGATACAATTGGCCAACAGATGGACAAAACAAACACTGGTTGTGCCAGACCAACAAGCTTGGGTAGAAGTTCACAGAGAAGAGTGACTGCCACAAAGAGCAGCATGGCCAACATCCATCCCGGCAAGTAAACACTCAGGCCTTGAGCATCTACCCACCACAGACAGAAGAAAATAAGCGGAAGCGTCACCAGACCATCTGCTATGTTAATAGCGCTTAAAACTTCTCTACGAGAGCACATCCATTCTTCCAGCTGTTGTGCAAGCACTCTATCCTTCTTCTGTGCAATCTGTTTCATGGTTTCTGTCAAAGCAGAAAACGACGCGCTCGCCATAGAAAGAAGAGCTGAGGTGAACACCAGCAAAATGCCCAGGGGTAGAAGCAGATAAAAAACTTCATTCATCCCTCAAAAAATGCACGAGTATGGAAAAATTTTCCTATTCCGACCAAAAACTGTAGGGTACTCTGCCCTCTTTGGTTGGAGACTTCAAGAAATTGGGAGAGGTGGCGGTTTTTCTCCATCTAGTAGCAGCTTTCCAAAATAGGTTGCGATAACCTAAAACGCAGCGGCTGAGCGGGGGACCCAATAGTTGTTACGACCGAGAGAAAGAGATGGTTATTTGGGTTAAACGGGACGGAGGTACTTTTTTCTTCTACAAGAACTAGTTTCTCAATTAAGCTGCCTGTCCCATGCTGTAGAACTTAGCAGACAGCAGGGGCTTTCCGGTCAAATCGTTAGTCATTATGAATAGTTCGCGGTTACCACATGAAACTGCTGCCATGACTCGTGAAGATCCTTCGCCAGATCAGGCCTCTGGAGGGGGGCTGTCACCGGAAGAGTGGAAAGAAGCAACACGCTTTAGCCGAGTGGACGTAGGGTGGGTTATCCTAAGCATAGGAATGGCGATAGGCGCAGGAATAATTTTCTTACCGGTCCAGGCAGGGAGGGTAGGGATATGGTGCTTTCTTGCCTCTGCAATAGTGGCCTATCCATCCCTATACTTGTTTCAAAGACTTTTCATCAATACGCTAGCGGAATCAAAAATTTGCAGCGATTATCCTGCAGTAATCTCCGGATATCTCGGTAAGAATTGGGGTATAGCCCTAGGTGTCTTGTATTTCTTCATGTTGGTCATTTGGATCTTTGTCTATTTTACCGACATTACTAACGATAGTGCTTCCTACCTCCAAACGTTTGGGGTGACCAAGAATTTACTCTCCAGAAACCCGTTCTATTCCTTAGTCTTGATTGGCAGTCTCGTATCGATTGCAGCCAAGGGAGAACAGTTCCTTTTCAGGGTATCTGTACTCATGGTTCTAATCAAACTAGGCATTATTATTTTTCTAGGAGTGGCAATGATCAAGTTCTGGAATTTATATAATATTGGCCCAGTCGACCCCTATCATGTGCTTGTTAAGCAAGGTATTATTACCCTCCCGTTCACTCTAACTTCGATATTATTCATACAGACTTTGAGCCCTATGGTAATATCTTATCGAGCCCGAGAAAAATTTCCAGAAGTAGCACGCTATAAGTCGCTCCGGGTGATGAATATCGCGTTTCTAATTTTGTTTGGAACAGTCTTTTTCTATGCCCTATCGTTTACTTTGGCATTTGGGTACGAGGAGGCCGAATTCGCCTTCCGTAACAACATCTCTGCCCTGGCAATGGCCGCGAGGTTTTTGCCATCCGGATTGGCGACAACACTGGGCATCACTCTTAATATATTTGCCATAGTGACGGCATTTTTTAGTATCTACCTAGGCTTTCACGAGGTATGTCGAGGATTAGTGCTCAACATTTTTCAACGCTTTTTTCCAAACGGAGAAATCAGCTCGGTATGGATCAACCGAGGAGTGCAGATGTTTACCATCGTACTTGCCTGGGGAGTGGTCGGTTTAAACATCCCCATTCTATACTTTACATCAGTGTCCAGCCCCATTTTTGGACTGGTTGGATGCCTAATTCCCGCATGGTTAGTTCTACGAGTACCGGAACTTGCAAGGTATCGAAATATAGCGCTAATTGTCATAGTTCTTACTGGAATACTTCTTATCGTGTCTCCATTTCTGGCATTTTGGTCCTCTTAGGAGAGATTGAGGCTACTAGACCACTTTCTTTACTTCCCTTAAGTCCTCCCAAACTTCCTTGGCACTGTTTGAGAGTCTGCTGCCGGGGTATCATTCCAGGCGTGCCTTGGTAAGAAAAAAGATGTTTCACTTCAGCTTTATGCCAAAAGTCTACCTGTTTTTAGAGAAAACGTGCGGCCCCCACTGAAAAATAGAGTAAGGACCCGTGTTAAGTTAGTAGCCTAAAAGGCAGGCTTCTGGTATACGTAGGACAGGCTCGAAGTTGGAATCCAGCAGACTTGGTTCCCATCAGCAAGTCGACAGTAGCTCCAGTCTCCTCGTTCAGAAAGAACTGTCACAGGAGTGCCTGATGGAAGAGGAGCTATGCGGGGAGCTGTAGCTACCGGTTGGGCCAAGGCCAGCTCCCCCTCCTGGGCAGTTACAATAGCCAGGTGTTTTCTCGTCACACGTGGATCGCTCAACCAACCAACCAAAAACACTGTGGCACCCAATAACGAGAGGCCGCTACTGCTCAGAAAAAGCGATAGTTTTTTTCTACCCCCCCCCCTAACCTGCAGAAAGGTCCCTATCCAAAAAAGAATCTCACCAGCAATAAGTAAAAAGGTGGGTGCAACTATCTCTGAAAGTCTTTGTATCCAGGTAGGAGTAAGTTCTGGAAGTCCTGTTTGCACACGCAATTGATTTAATCCTGCCTTAGCCTCAATGCATTGAGGATTTAACATTAATGCCCGGTAGTAATTAAGTGCCGCCTCAGCTAATTTATTCCTTTTCTGAAGAGTAAATCCTAGATTTGCATAAATTGCTGATCCACAAATACCTTGGGTGAGTAGTGCCTCATATGCTGTAGCTGCTTTATCTATATCCCCCTTTAGCAATCTGTCAGTTGCTTCTTCAAAAGAGACAGCTTGTGTAGTAGCGTGCATTTCAACAAGGCACGCTGCAAACAGCAACACACGAAAAGAAAGGTGAGTCTTCATTATCTCCGACGCCTCAAGAGCTCCAGGATAGAGGCGCGAGTTGCAGTAGAAGGATTTCCTACCCGACGGAATCCATAGGACAATTCCTCATAAAGGGCAAAAATTTCCAACGCCAACTCAGATTCCTTACCTATCAGACCAATGGCACGCACAATCTCTTGTGCTGATTCCCCCCTCATATCTTTCCCGGAGGCTAATTGTGCCCATAAGCGAAGAAACTCTGCAGCGGAGGAATAGAGCTCTTCTGGAGAAGTGTAAGGATCAGAGGCCTTATCTAAGGACGCTTTTAAAGCGCGATGTAATCCCACTTTCCCAACACCAGCTTTTTTAAAATTCCGTGTGGATTGAACTCCAACAAAAGCCAACAATGCTAGGATGGCTATTCCGTTAGCGACCGCAAACTCAGGACGTCTAGTGATTGGTTGATAAGATTCAGCGACGAATTTTCTCACGACCCTCCATTTTTCTTTCTCAGTGAGGGAGGGGGAGGATGCCATTGTCGGCACAGGGATTGAGTGAGGCGCTGGATTTGCTTTTACTACCTGTGGGGTAGTACGCAGCGTTATGTACTTTGCAAGGGTAGGGTCAAAATAAGAAAAAACAACTTCTGGTGTGGAATTTTTCTCCACATTGGGGACCAGCATCCATTCAAACACTTTCTCACCATATTCCCCCAATCTTTTAAACTCCGTTAGAGTGGGATAGGACCTCCACCCCCGTTTAGCATCCAAGTCTAACTCTCTAATCTGCTCAAAATTCCCCTTCCCAGAAATGATCGCCCGCAAGGTAATTGGGTCTCCCGGAAAGGGATCCTTTGTGGAGACTTCTGCACGTAGAGTAAAGTTTCCGACAGCACCATGAAAAGAAACTGGCTGTTTCTTATCCGGCAAGGGTAGCACTTGTATGGTGGCAGAATCTGACTTCACCTCTATTTTCTGCATGGCTGAAGCAGCTGATATCGTGCCAAAAAAGCGCTGAAAAAAAGTATCCGTCACGTTCCACTGTTGGGAGATATCAGGAAGTGGCTGAGTCAGTACCTGACAGACAAGGGATGCGGAGGGAATTTGCAGAGTCCCTGCTCTTAGCGGGAAAACAGAACTATGGAAAGTGAGAACTGTATACCTAACTCCATTGGTTTCTTGATAGCCCTGCTTAGGCTCTTCCATTTTCTGAACCATAAATCCCTCTCCGAGGAGAGATGGTGTAGAACTAATAGATCGTACGGAAAAATAAGGGTGCAAATAATATTGGATTTTGATGGGGATTTTTTCCCCTACGTAGGCTTCCCTCCCAGGGAGGGAAAGTATTCCAAATGTAAGCTTTGTACCGGCAGAATGCGACGATCGGAATCGCCGAGGTGTCTTTTCTCTACTTATTCCCTTCCGTGAAGGAGCATCTACTACTTTCAGAGAAAATGACTGAGTCTGAAAGATTTCACCATCCGCCCTGATTTGCAAAGAGGGAATAATGAAATTCCCAGCCTGCAACGGATACACGGAAAAGGTGTAAGTGGCGCTTGAAGTTACCTGCGTATTAAGCATTTGAACCTGCATCGACCGCCCAATATAACTCAGTCGTAAGCCCTTTATTTTTATATCATTGGGCACTTCTGCATTTCTTGCTCCCTGGACAATAATGTCTAGACGGACAGACTGTCCCACTTGCGTCTCCCCATCGGAAATTCGAGCACTTGCCTGAATATCTGCTGCCTGGGCACAAGGGAAAAAGATACACCATAACCACCAACAGTAGATTACTGAACCCACCATGCACTCCTTCAAACAGACATTTAACAAGCTTCTCACAAGACACCTTGCTCCTCTTCCTATCGAATCTTTATCAGGTAGAGGAAGATAAAGCTGATGTAGGGAACGAGAATCAGGGCTTACATTCCCATGATACCCCTATTTCAATTAGAGGAATAACCTGACAGTTCACCAATTTCTATAGATGTCTTGAGAGAAGTCCTGTCCGTGGACCTCAAAGTGTTGCTCATCCTCCTTCATGGAGTCTATCAGCACGTTTGCCTGCTCCTTTGTCAGTGATACAGAAGGGACTGTCTTCCTGTGGGAAAAGGACTTTTCTCTTCCACCAGCTTTCTCATTTCTGTCTGACTTTGAAGCAATAGAGAAAAGAGCAGGAGAAACGCCAGAATGTAAATTCTGCTCCTGTCGGGTTTCCTTTTGCTCCTGTCGGGTTTCCTTTTGCTCCTGTTCTTTTAACATCTTCTGTACCAGTTGCCTGTTATCTGCAGCGGCCCTGTTTTTAGGCTTCTGTCTAAGCACTTGATCATATTGCTGGATGGCAGCCTTCCACTGTGCTCGTTTCTGGTCATCCGAAGGACTTGCTTCACCCTTTCGTACTAGGCTGTTACCCATGTTGTATTGGGCACTGACACGAAGCTGTACAGATTTTCCCAGGATAGCCTTCCCAAAGAAGTTAAGGGCCTTATCATAATCCCCAAGCTTATAAGCTGCTGTACCTGCATCAAAGGAGGCTTCCGCAAGATTTGGCCTTTTCTGTAGGTAACTTTCGAAATCCTTGAGAGCTTTTTGATAGTCTCCCCTCCGATAACTTTCCAGACCATTTTGTGCAGCATTTATCGACGTTACTGTTGATAAGACAGCTAATAAAACTAGATCTAAAAAGAGAATAGTGGGCCTACCCTGGAAAACATTCCCTTTTCGGTTACCTGTTAGCCACCAAGTTGATAACAGCAGAATCGCCGGAATTAGGGTCCACTCAAACCTCTCAACGGGGCGGCTTGAAATTGAAGCTTGACCCTCCCTTGCGACAAGTGAAGGAAGTATGCCCTTGTGAAAGATCCGTTGAGCAGATGAGAATGGCTTAAAGGGGCAGTAAAAGCCGCCAGTGGTTTCTGCAATTTCTTTGAGGTGCGCCGCATCTAAATAACTGGTTACTGGCTTCCCATCAGTACTCCGCACGAGATCCTGCTCTCCAGCTCGTGCAGCAGCAATGGGGAGTAAGGATCCACCCGTAGTGCCGATACCGACAGTGTAGATGCGGATTCCTTGAGAGGCTGCCCTTTTTGCTTCGATGACAGCCCTCCCTTCCAATTCCTCACCATCAGATACAAGGATCAACGCACGGACTACTCCACTAAAGTGACCAAACGTCTTTCTAGCTACTCGAATAGCGGAAGCAATGTTAGTTCCACCTCTGGGAATAAAGTTGGTGTCCAATTCTTTAACTCCGTTGGCTACAGCAGCATAGTCAGTTGTCAGCGGGATTTGTAGGAAAGCTATTCCGGAAAAAGTGATTAACCCCAAACGGTCTCCTTGAAGGAAATCAGCGAAGTCTTGTACGAAAAACTTTGCGTGTGTCAGCCGGTTGGGCGCAGAATCAACCGCCAGCATACTTCTAGAGATGTCTACTGCAACGATAATGTCCCTCCCTTCTTGAAGGGTCTTTATAGGAGAGGCCCCAAGCCGGGGCCTAGCAAGGGTTATAATTAGTAGAGCAAGACTGCCTAGTAAGAGGGCTGTTCGAATAGATTGCTGCCTTCTACTTATGGAACCTACAAGTTGATCAAATAGACGCAGAGCTACCACTTGCTGTAGAAGCAGTTTGTTCCGTCGATTTGCCCACCACAGAAGCAAGGTAATTACTGGTAGGATGGCCAGAGCGGCAAACCAGGATGGCTCACCAAAGCTTAGGGAAGCCGTTTCCACACCGTTTGAGAAAGAAGAATTTCTGCTAGGAGCAGCCCGAGTGCTACACTTACAGGCCATGGAAATAAGTCCCAATAAGACGATATTTTGGTCATCACTGCTCTTGACTTTTCCATTCGGTTAACCTTTTGAAAAATTCTCGTCAGAGACTGACTATCTGACGCGCGGAAGAATTGCCCACCCGTCATCTCCGCAATTCTCTTTAGGGTATCTAAATCACTATCAAACTTAACCATTCGATATCTAGTTCCGCCAAATATATCTAACACTGGGTAAGGTACGGGACCGCTGGAACCTGCACCGATAGTATAAATTTTTATCCCAAGTACCCTAGCTGCCTCTGCAGCAGTTAGTGGAGAGATGCAGCCAGCGTTGTTTGCACCATCCGTAAGTAGTATCAGAACCTTTGATTTAGCAAAATGGCCCCTAAGGCGCCGCGCAGCAGCAGCAATTGCTGAACCAATAGCGGTGCTGTCCTCTTCCATCATGCCTGCCTGCATGCGGTCTATGTTTGTTAGCAACCAGCCATGATCTAGTGTAGGTGGGCTAACTAAAAAAGGGTGTCCGGCAAACGCCATAATACCAATGCGATCACTCAGGCGTTCAGCAATAAATTGCTGCGCAATCCTCTTGACGGCCTCTATTCGACTTACTCGTTTGTTAGCGATGGTCATATCTTCCGCCGCCATAGAGCTAGAAACATCGAAAGCCAACATGATATCTACACCGCTTGCCTGAATATGAATGTTACTCCTCTCCAGTTGTGGACGAGATGCCGCTAGCAGTAAAAGGGCCACTGCTAAGAAGGTAATTGCATCAAGGAAACCTCTGGCTCGCGATTTCCCACCTCGGCTCAAAGCCAACATTATCTCTGTGGAAGGAAACTGTACTGCCTGAGCAGCACTCCTCACTTTCCTGCCTAGGAGGAACAGTACTGGAACGGCCAACAAAAAAAGGAGGACCCAGGGATATAGAATTGTGAAGTTGCCAAAGCGAAGCGGATGTATCATTCCACTCTCTATTTGCAGTTGCTTTTCTTGCAGTTCCTATAAAGCTATGCCTCGGTTTCGCATGTATATGAGCTGCTCCGCTTGTAACAGCAATGAGGAGGTCTCGTCTCGCCTTGCATCTCTCCTGGAAAATTTAAGAAGGTCGGCCATCTCGAGAAATTTTCCTAATATGATCTTCTCCTCAGAGGAAAATATAGGGCTGTCTCGAATGGATACTAAAAACTCCACGGAGGTTTGAGTTGTCGCGCGCAACCCATATTCATCTTGTATATAGCGACGGAGGAGAGCGGAAACCTCAACACCAAAATCGTGCGGAGAAAGTACTTCTATATGGGAATGGAGAACTGCTAATGCCTCTAACGCAGCGTTTTTAGGATTGACGAGTTGTTTCCTTTTAGGAAAGGAAAGTTTCCTACTGCAGAAAAACAGAGCAGCGAGGACCAGAATACCTAAAATGGCCAACGGGGCTATCCAAGCTGGATATAAAGAAATAGGAATTGGAGGATCAATATCATGAAGCGGCGCTGGCTCTAGTGAAGAGGAGACAACGGAAGTCATAACAATTTCCTTTTTCTTTGCTTAAAAAAAGTACGCAGCGGCGGAACGACGCCTTCGTTGCTTCGGAAGAGTACAACATCAATCCCAAGATTCTGCAGCATTTTTCTCTGGGCACTGCGGCGCCTAGACTCAAGCCTTACAAATTCCTCCACCGCCCTCTTCTTGGAAGTATTAAACTCTACTTGGCAACCACTTTCAGCATCTTCAAAAGTGATAATACCTACATTTGGTAGGAGGATTTCACCAGGATCTACGATGAATAGAGCGATAATATCATGCCTATAGCTTGCTGTAATGAACTGCTTTGAAAGATCTGAGATGAGAAAATCGGAAAGAACAAATACTACAGCCTGTCGATGAATCACGTGATTGAGTGTCTTAAATGCTGCAGAAAAGTCTGTGCATCTGCCCTTAGGCTCAAAAAGAAGCATTTCTCGAATAAGTCTCAATACATGAAGACGTCCCTTCTTTGGAGGGATAAAAAGCTCCATGCGATCACTAAACAAGACAAGACCCACTCTATCGTTATTCTGGGAAGCGCTAAAGGCTAAGATAGATGCTATCTCCGTAGCAAATTCTCGCTTACTTAGGCATGCACTTCCAAAAGTTCCAGAGGCACTAACATCCACCACTAACATAACCGTCAGCTCTCGCTCTTCCACAAATTTTTTCACATAAGGCATATCCATACGTGCAGTCACATTCCAGTCGATGGTACGAATTTCATCGCCAGGTGCATACTCACGCACTTCATCAAAATGCATTCCACTTCCCTTGAAAGCGCTACGATAGTAGCCAGAAAAAGAAGACCTCACGAGATGCCGTGTGTGCAGCTCGAGCTGCCGAACCGCTCGAAAGATCTCATCTGGCTTATGCATATAGTACGCCCTACATCCTTTGATGAAGATGCCAAGACCCTAGCCTATATCCTCCGGTCAAGTGCAAGTCAGGGTACTGGAAGGCCGGCAAAAATTTTTTTTACAATATCCTCGCTAGTTACTAGCTCTGCCTCTGCCTCGTAGGTTATCCCAATCCGATGGCGCAGCACGTCCAATCCGACAGATTTGACATCCTGTGGAGTCACATACGCTCTGCCGGTCATAAACGCATTTGCCTTACTAGCCAGTGTAAGGAAAATAGTGGCACGCGGAGATGCACCATAGCGGATTAGATTATCCAATTTAAGCTTAAAGGCTTCTGGAGCACGAGTAGCTCTAACAATATCTACGATGTAATCTCTTACACGCTCATCCACATAAATCCCGTTTACCACACTGCGGGCACGAACAATCTCCGACATACTCACTGTATTCAACACAGAGAGCCGTGGTGCAGAAGTGGCCATCGTATCTAGAATAGCAAGCTCTTCTTCTCGGTTCGGATAGCTTATTCTAATTTTAAGCATGAAGCGGTCTAACTGAGCTTCAGGTAGCGGATAAGTACCCTCCTGCTCAATAGGGTTTTGTGTTGCTAAAACCAGAAATGGGTCTGGAAGGGGGTAAGTCTGTCCACCTAGGGTCACTTGCCGCTCCTGCATAGCCTCTAGCAAGGCACTTTGCACTTTAGCTGGAGCTCGATTAATCTCATCCGCAAGGATCAGGTTGGAGAATATAGGGCCTAGCTTTGTAGCAAATTCACCGGTACGTGGGTTGTAAATGGGCGTTCCTAGCAGATCAGCAGGCAAGAGATCAGGAGTAAATTGTACCCTTTGAAAGCCCGTCTGAACTGCCGAGGCTAGAGTACGTACCACCAATGTTTTAGCCAAACCAGGCACACCCTCTAACAAAATGTGCCCGTTAGTTAGAATACCTATCAACAAGCGTTGAAGTAGCACACGCTGACCAATAATCACCTTGCTAACTTCATCAAGTAAGGGCTGTATCCAGTGCCTAGCCTCCTGAACTTGCTCGTCTAACTCCGAGAACATATCCATCCGTTGCAAAGCTTACCATATGCGTCCTCCGCAGTATATAATCGCTTTTTATACCAAGAAAATCTCACCCCCCTTGCCGGGGCCGCAAATCGACTTTCCTTTCATACCAACCAAAAACAACCGTTGCAGGGTAATCATTCTGCTGGAAACAGCACAACGTCTATCAGTCTTAAGCTGCAACTTTGCACACCTTCTCCCGGATCCCCCATGAAATGGCTGAGTATCCCGCAGAGTTTAAATGAGCGATGCGCGGTAGCAAAAGACCCCGTTGACCTCTGGTGAGATGGCAATAACAGCAAGCTACGCCATCATCCACACCAGCTTGACGATAGGAGTGGTTAAGAAATGAACTATTTGCTTATCAGGGCAACAGACATTGAGTAGGTCTACCACGCGCTCCGAAAATTGGAGACTATACCCTTCAGGGGTTGACTCCCTTGGTCTGCTAGTCTAGACCTCGCACCTTGTATCCGCGTTAGTATTCACCCAAGCAGCTTCTTTACCAGAAATCACAGTATGCACCATGATGATGCCTTTTCCTGGATAGGCTATAGAGTAGTAAGTATTCTCCGCTTGTTTCCTCTCTCTGTCTGCTTTTTTATTGGGCAAGTGCTAGGATTAATCGTTTGGATGGCGCTACCAAAGTACCGCAGACTAGCCAGGAAAAATATAGCCTATGCTTTTCTAGATAAGCACTCTGACTTTCAGGTCAGTCTACTGGTTCTGCAACACTTTATAACGGCTGGCGCAAACTTCCTCAGCGCCTTAAAGATCCCTGCTCTCAGCGAGGTACAAATCCGTGCCTGTTCTTCTATGGAAAACGAGGAGCTAATCCAGTCTTGCACGGAAACAGGTAGAGGAATAGTGGTGGCTATTAGCCACATAGGAAACTGGGAACTCTTTGCCCAGTTGAGTTTTTTCCTCCCAGATGTACCTACTGGTGCCGTTTACCAGCCTCTGCGGAACAGGTGGATTGAAAATTTGGTCAACAGAGACCGCTGTAGACGCGGTTTGGTTCTGTTTAACCGAAAAAAGGGATTTGCTGCTCCTGCTGCTATGCTGCGCCAGGGAGGAGTCGTAGGAGTACTTGTGGACCAGCATGCTGGCGATGGGGGAATTTGGACCCCATTTTTTCGCAGATTAGCCTCAACATCTCCCCTCGCTGCTACGCTTGCATGTAGAACTGGAGCAATAGTACTTCCCATGGCCATCTTCACAGATGGGTTTGCTCATTGGAGAATTTCAGTCCGACACCCCATTTCGTACCAGCCAGACAATTCTAACCAGTTGACTGCGGATATTAACCGCGTTCTCGAATCGCAAATCCAGGAATCGCCAAAAGATTGGTTCTGGGTTCATGATCGTTGGAAAGTACCCAATCCAGACTTCTTGCTCTTCCAGAAAAAGCGGGGGACCTATCTGCCTAAAGGAACTAAAGAGCACCTACATCCCTTTCGCATACTTGTCCGCTCCAGCAACTGGCTTGGAGATGCTACTATGAGCATTCCAGCGGTACAGGCCATCAAACAAGGGAGAGTGGATGCTAGAATTTCCGTCTTGGTATCAGAAAAGCTAGCTGCACTCTGGTATACGGTAGACGAGGTCGATGAAGTAGTACTGATCTCCAAGGAAGAAAGCCTCTGGAGTATTGCGGATAAGCTACGAGGCTGTTTCGAAGTTGCCATACTTTTTCCCAATTCCTGCAGATGTGCATTGGAAGTTTTTCTGGCTGGTATTCCACGTCGAGTTGGCTACCAAGGACACTACCGTTCCTGGTTACTCAATCAGATTATAGAGACACCAAAGCAAAGGGTGGGCGCAATTCCAAAACATCACTCAGAACATTATCTACATATAGCAAAAGTACTTGGGGCACCACCCCACCAACCTTCCACACTTAGCCTTCCTTTTCCGTTGAGTCGCTTAATTGCTCCCACTCTCGGGCTATGCCCAGGTGCAGCATATGGTGCCGCCAAGTGTTGGCCAACAGATCGGTTCAGAGAGGTGATTAAGGAAGTTTTTGAGAAAACAGGATACCGTTGGAAAGTCCTTGGTACCGCCAAGGACGTTTCTATTGTCCAGGAAATTGTAGCTGGCCTTCCAAAAGGCGTCGTACTGAACTATGTAGGGAAAACCGATCTTGCCATGCTGATCTCAGAGCTTTTGTCTATCCGCCTTCTTTTAACAAATGACACAGGGACTATGCACCTAGCTGCCCTATTAGGGATCCCTGTGGTGGCCATTTTTGGCTCTACAGAGCCTTTATTAACTTCCCCTCTTGGGAGCAAACATTGTGTGTTGCGCCAACATGTGGAGTGTAGCCCCTGCTTTCTACAAAGCTGTCCCACCGACTTTAGGTGCATGAAGGCGATTAGTACAAGACAAGTAAAAGAAGCAGTACTGAAAATTTTAAAACATCCAACGGGAGGAAAAGCACCATGCACTAACAAACCACTGTCTCACTAAAACTCCCCACTACCCCTTTTTGGAAGTCGTCGCATGATAGCAGAAACGACCTGGTGCAACTTTTGCTACTTCCTCTAAACGTTTGCCAGTCGTGCTAAACCACACATGAACATTTGCTGGGCGAATGGAAAGTTCCTTGGCTATTTCCGACACGGTAACTCCGGTAGCACCGGCTAACCGTAACATTTCCAGGATGCGTTTCTTTAATACACCCGGCTTTTGTCCTTTCCCATCCCCTCTTTTAGTTCTAGCGGATCTCGTCGAATTCTTAAGTGGACGCCCACCTTTTCCAGCAGTAATTCCAGGAGGCAGTTTATCCAGAAGAGAAGCGATCTCAGCTTCTAGGGACTGCACCTGCTCTAAAAGCTTCTTCCGTTTCTCTGCCAAGGAAACGAGCGCTCGAACGGTCGCTGGCGTGAACGACTCAATATTCATTGACCTTATTATGTTGTTATTAGCTAAGCCCCTTATAGTCTCCTAGACGGGCGGTTCCATGTATTTTGACATCACGCAACACCACACCAGAACGGGCCCATTAGTGAACTCCTAGCCACACTGGGCACACGCCTCCCGCGTACAAGGCATGGTATTGAGAAACAACCCCACAAGGCAACCATAATACCATTCAGTTGCTCAAATTGTCTATTATCAGTTCCCTGATGGGAGTACACCCCAACACGATGGTTGAATAGTGCTAACAGAGTAAATTTTTTGGTACATGTCATCACATTTGGTGATGACCGAAGGCAAGTGCAACTTTCACATACAAGCGATCCCGTTGGGGGTGATCAAATCGCGCAGACAAAGACAAGACAAAGCTATCGATTAGTCTGAAAGGACAGCTTCCTTGTATCAAGTTAATCAGGCTGGTTAGCTTTCCAGTACGCCTTGGCTCGCGCTCGAGAGAGTTTTAACTGCCGGTTTAGCAGCAAGTACGCTAAGCAAGCTCTAAGAAATATCAATACTTTCGACTGTCCTCCTTCGCTGCTCCCAGTGCTAGCGTACGTAGACGGTGTTGCATTTTCGAGGGGCTCTTGTAGAGAGCCTCCGCGTACTCTCCGTGGCGGGATGAGGATGAAAGTATTGGCTGTAATCTCTCAAACTCCTGGAGTTAATATCGACGATCCTCGGTGTAATAAGAAACAATCGCTCTACTACCAGGTTTCTACGAGTATTTGAGGAGAAGAAAAAGCTTAGAATGGGAACTTGATTCAGCCAAGGATATCCGCTGCGCTCCCGTACATCTACCTTGCGGTACAACCCTCCGATGAGAAGGCTTTGATCCTTGCGGACGATAGACTGCGTAACAAGCTGGGAGCGGTGCACCATGGGCAAGGAGGCTGCCTTTTGTTTTGAGTCGAAGGAGCCATCTTCTACTTTGACTTGCATATAAATTTGCGGCTGTTTTTTGTGCATCATTATGTGTGGAACCACTTCTAGCCTTAGGTCGGCACTCACATTAAACATGTTACTAACGTAGTTGCCCTGTACGGATTGGTAAAATGTGTCCGCACTTCCGATGGAGGCGCCAAAGTTATCCAGCGTAACTATAGTAGGGCGCGACAAAATTTTTGCCTTCTTGTTTCTTTCTAGAAAGTTCAGCGCCGCAGTAACAACGCTAGTGCCGAAGACGCCTTTTATATTCAAATTACCGCTATGTCTAATAGGCTCTCCTGTTGTGCTACTTGCTGCCCCAGTGACTCCCCCTATGCTTGCGTTAATACCACTTAACCCTAAGGCCCGAGAGGCATGGATGTCCACGTCTACAATAGCAGCTGAAATTTCAATTACCCGTATAGGAACATCCAATTTGGCAATGGCTGCTTTATAAAACGGCATGTTCTCCCGAACATCTCGAATGACAATAGCATTGGCACGTACACTTGCCGCAATGGAAGGGCTACTGTCGGGGGAAGAGGCTGGATTGTAGACATCATTTGGTGCTGGGCTTTTAGCTGAAGGGATAATAGGAGCATTTTTGGCGCCCTCCTGCCCTCCTCCAAGAGAGAAGAGGGCACGGGGGGCTGCCACCCGCCGTTGTCTTGGCCATTCATCGTTAACACCAAGGACTGGATTGGCAACATGCCCAAGAGTTCCTAAAGAAACTGGAAATTTTTCTCCTGTCGTTGTATGCCCATAGTGCGAACCTCCTAAGATAAGTTTGGAGAGAGTAGTAGCGACTCCTTCAACACGTACACCGTTAGAAAGCTCTACATCATAAGCCCAGGCATAGTTAAGAGGGAATACTTGGATCACCAATTCATTTGTCTGTCTATGAGCGTTCTGCGCCTCCAACGTGCGGAGTACCGCTTGGGCAATTTCTATATATTTTGGAGGGCCATTTAGAACTACCATAGGAGTGTTAGGGATAGGGTGGATAGAGGCTCCCAAGGAGAGCATCTCGATCTGTTCTACTGTCCTTATTGCATGTACAACGGGCAAATATCTTAGAGTGCATACTGCTGTTTTGCTCTCCGTGTTGGAATAGAAGTAGATCTGCTTGTTATAGTAGAGCCAATCTAATCCGTATGCACGGCAGATTTGCTGCAGGAATTGTTTCGGTCCTAAGCCCATAAACTTCCCGCTGACTTTTCCATGAATGGCTGGGCTAAGGACAATTCTGAGATTTGTTTGGTCCCCAAATTCCCGCAGGATATCCTCTATGGCACTTTGATCAGCTAAAATGTTGATGGAGCCTGATAGCCAGTGAACACCACTATTACTGTTCCGTGGGTTAGATTCGGAAGACGACTGAATCTCGGCTGCCGGTGCCGATCCAGTGGACCTGGAGGAGGATGCCGACCAAGTAGTAGGCGTTCCAGTACCCGCAGCGCTCGCTAAGACCAGAGCGGATCTAAACAGTGAACGTAATAGAGTCAAAGTCTCCTCACAGAAAACTATCTCTCCCTGTGCAACCAGCTCCATCAGCCTCTGCACGCCAAAATTTAAGGTCTTTTAAAAACAGACTAATGCTTAATTCCAAGTCCTTCCGGTGCGCAAGGCATGACACCTGCGTCCATAGAACTAACATATCTTTATCCTTTTCATAGGACATAATACCTACTAGGCTGTTCCATGTCTTGGAAGCCTCGTTTACAAGGTGAAAGAGTGCTTTGCCCTCACAGCTAGAGATCTCCGTAGCGATTGTCCCGCTAACAAACCATTGGCGCTTGTGTCGGCACACCTGGACCGGTAAGTGTCCATCTACTATGAGATCAACCGGGAGGGGTACACTTCTATCCAGTTCCTTGACTCCGAGTATCTCGAGTACTAACGCAAGAAGTCTGAAGTCTCCACTTTGAGAGGATACGATGTTCACAGCACCCACTGTCCCATATGTGAGGCTATGCGTCACTTCTTGTATATTCCAATGTCAGACAATGTCAGAGCTTGCACGCTTATTGACAAGCGATGTATCAGAATCTACCAATGCACCGAATGCACCGGCTGCAGGAAAATTGGCAAGTGCAGTTCTTTTTCAACATGCAAAACAACCTGCAGACCATACGAGCGCTGCACACTCCCCTGATGGGGAATGAGGGAATAAAAGTATGCAAACTTGCTACTGTGCTCTAATTGCTACCTTACTCGTCAACGTTCCCAGGGTGGGATGAAGGCATTCCTGGTAATTTCTATAGCTAAATCGATCGCCTGCACTATGGGTCGGCTCTGGGATAGACTGGACGTAGCCTCCTCAGCCTGTTCCCGACGCCAACGCTCTAGCAAATGAATCACCCTCTTGCGCTCAGAATCTGTGCGATCCCCATGAATACGGATGGCAAGTTCTGTAAAAAAGATAAAAACTGGCTCGGAGGTAGATTCCATTCTAGTTCCATCCTCTACGGGAGACAACAAGGCACCACGGCATAAATAATCCTAGTCCAACGTAGAAAGATGGAGCTCTAATGCACCTTCTGGACCACTCAACAGAAGCATACTAGAGGTAATCTCTTCCAAAACATGTCCATCTTTCAGCTTAGCACCTTGGAAGAACTTTGACCCATCCGCAAGAGTAACCCATGGTCCTTCTGCGCCAGCAACCCCTACAATACGTGATGGAAAAAAATCCTTAGAGGCAACTCCCGCCACGATACTACTATTTACTCTATCAATAAGAGAGACCCGTGAAGCATATCTTTCATATGCTTTGGTCATCCAAGAGTCCCATTCCTCCTTTTGTTCTTTTGGTAAGCTTCCGACCAGGAGCACACTGCCTGTGGATGCAACAGGTTGCACTTTCAGTCCATGTTGGCGTAACTCTTTCTGCAGAATCTTAACTAACTGGTTTCCGAAGACAATCTTACAGCGGTGGTTTTGGATAAGGGGTAACTCACGAACGATATGTAGGAAGAAGTCGTGCCACATTTTTTCATGCTGTAGATAACCACTCCAGAAGGCGACCCCTTCTGGCTCTATGCGTACTCGGAGAGATAGTCCGGAAAGTTGCGCCAGCATAGCTGCTGAGGCCTCTACTTGGGAAAGATCGAAAATGTGATAATGCAAGGGGGGTGAAAATCTACTTATAATTCTGCGTGCAACAGCACTTTCAGCCCCCCCCCTGGCCCATATCCTAAGTTGTGGCTTGCTGCCCTGTATTTTCCACGAAAAGACCACCCCTTCATTAGAGAGCTGAGTCGCTACTTTGGCCTCCAGGGGGAACAAGCTTGGATCAATAGGCTTGGGAATGGGAAGGTGAGGGACAACCACTGAGCCTGAGTGCCCCGGCATTGATTTAGGAGTAACTGTTCCTAAAAAAACAGGCCTGTCCATTTCTTGCACCCTTGCCACTTTTTCTCTTCCTAGATGCTTCGACATTTCCAAGGTAGTGAAAATGAGCAGTGCACCTACCACAGCAATGAACAACAAAGCGTTACGCCTCCTACTCTTTTCTGTTGGAAAGGCCGTTTGGACCACCATGCTAGAAGCGCTCTCCTCCCCGGAAGGAAGTCCACCGCTTAAGCCAGCAGCAGGCCACCACGCCTCTCCCTCTCCTGGCAGGAGAGATCCTACTGCCAAATGCGTGTTCCCTACGGTAATTATCTGCTTGGCACCGTCGAGTAGCTCCACCTTGTCTTTGATAGAGACCATATCCAACCAGACTGCCCCTTGCAGCGGGCACAAAACCACCCTCTGCCCCCCGAGAGTAAGCTGAGCGTGTCTGGGAACTACTTGAGTGTCAAACAGAATCAAATCACATTCTTCACCACTTCCGATGGTAACTCCATCCCTCGGAATTTCCATTTCAGCACCCTCGTGAGGGCCGTTTAGTACTCTCACGACAAACCGACCTGCACCTACTTCAAACCCTTCGGGGCTTACCCTAGGCATCTTTACCTAAATTAACTCCCATCGCATTTTCCCAGGCCGATTTGGGAGACGTGTGTAATCTAAACCTGGTTACTAAAAAGGGTTTGCACCCCAGCTGCAAGTTTTCCAGAAAGCGCAGACACGAGACTCCATTGGTAGGCATGCAGTCCCCACCGCTGCTCTATCTCAACTAGCCTCTCCGCTGTCAATTCTCCATCTAGAATCTGATCAAGAACCCTCTTTTGCTCATCGTGATCGATACTTCTTTGATAGCCCTCTGGGAAGAACATAGATCCCACTGCTTCTTTCCCAGATATGGGCAAAAGGGAAATGGCCATGCATCTTCCTACACGAGTAGGACCCTGGATTGTACAGCAAATAATAGAAACGACTTCATTTTCTCTCCTTCCTCAATTCTGCAATTTCCTTTTCCCTTTCTTGTATTTCCACTCGTATCTGGTCCTGCAAGTGCCTAAGGATGCTCTGCTGGAGGTCTCTGATTATCTCCCCTTCTGGTATGTTGGAAAAATATTCCTCTAGGGATTGAGTCTCACCAAGTTTGCCCTCGTTAACCAACTTCTGACGGATGACAGCTTCTGACAGCTTCTGGGGAGGGATTCCCTCTGACCTAAGAACCCATCTTCCGGTTGCAAGTACGGAGTGAAAAATGGAAGAAGACATCTCTTTTTAGAACGAGGCTGGCCGCTTGCACCACGGATTCAATAACCACCCAGCTTACACTAGGTGTGTATCTTCGCCAAACCTAGCCGGTTAAACAGTCTCTACTGGACAGGTTCGCAAAATTTGGGCTCCTGAAGTTTGGAGCGCCTGTACCATCTTTAGAAGTGGCGTGCCCAGAAGATCTTGGCGAAGCGCCAATTCCGACAGAAGCTCTCTAGCTTTTTCCATTTCATTATTGAGCATATAAAACTGAGATAATCCAAGTAACGGGTAGGCCGCATCCGGCTCCACGGCACGAAGCAACTGAAGGAGCTGAAAAGCTTCTACGCGCAACCCACAACCCAATCCCATCAGGCTAATTTCCATCAACAAGCGTCGTAACGCAGCCGGAATCGGACCTACCTCCCACTGCTCGCCTTTTGGAGTGAGTACTGTGGAGCCACTCAACGAATGTTTTGGATGCATTCCTTCCACAAGGCCTGGTTTGCCACAGTGAACTGAGACATAAACTGAATGGTAGCGCTGTACATCGCCCAGTAAACGTTGAACTTTGCCAACACCCCTGCGTTAGCAGTATCCAGGGCAGGCAACATTTGCATAATAGTTGAATAATACCCCCTTGCCTGTGGACCAACGGCATTGATAACTTCCGCCGGATTGAGCCCTACCGAGGGATAGTCCAAGCGCTGTAGAGGTGCTCCATTCATATCAATACAACAACATGTGGTCGACACACCGCAAAGTCAAAGCCACGCCGGAATGATAGCATTAAACGTCTCTTTGTCCAGTGAGAAAATCCAAAGAAGGCCCAGCCCAAGCCGCTTTCTGCAGAAAACATTGCAGGACGCGTCTTCGTTGTCTGCTCGGCACCCCTTTTTGCGCACATTCTCACCCGTGGGGATATCCCCCCTCTTGTGCGAGATGGAAGCCCAGCAGATCAGGTCTCCTCTGTTTCGTTAATTCCAAAGCAGCAACAGCACGCCACTTCTGAATTTCAGCGTGATTGCCTGAGAGTAGGATAGAGGGCACCTTCCATCCTTGAAACGTTTCCGGCCTTGTATAGCTAGGGTGATCTAAAAGCCCGGTAATGAAGGACTCTTGGCCGGTAGAATCCGTATTTCCTAATACACCTGGGATCAGCCGGGCTACTGCGTCCACAAACACCAATGCTGGGAGAATACCGCTGGTCAGAACATAGTCTCCTATCGAAATTGCGTCGTCTACTAGGTGGTCGGCAACACGTTGGTCGACTCCCTCATAGTGACCACACAATAAAATAACCTCCTTTTCCAAAGAATACTCATAGGCAATGGTATGCTGAAAACGCCGTCCCTGAGCAGACATCAACACCGTACGAGTATGAGGACTACATAAATCAGCCAGAGCACTAGCGTAGGGTTCTATCTTCATTACCATCCCCGGGCCTCCACCATAGGGTGCTTCATCTGTAACACGGTGTTTGCCAACAGCCCACTGCCTCAGATCTAAGGCTTGAATTTCTATCGACCCACGCTTTCTCGCACGCCCTAGAATGCTTTGGGAAAGCATCCCCTCACATACATCCGGGAAGAGTGTTAGAATTTGGATTTTCACAGGACTCTCACAGTTCCGGTAGCGACGGGAGAATAGCTTGTTGAAGTATTGGGTAGATTTGGCAAGGGAATTGTTGCAAAACAACGAATTATTGTCTCCCCTTTTGTCAAAAGTTTATCTTGCAAATTTCGCAGCCGCAGAGCAGACTGGCTCCCGTTGGAACCGATTGGTGTGTTAGCAGCTTGGTGGATCGTCAGGTGAGTTAGTCTCGATGGTGATTTGAAACCCGACTCCCGGGAACGGCTTTGCGGCAGTCAGTTGTTTCTTTCGCCTGAAAATTTATGAATAAGAGACTCTATGTGGGGAACCTCTCCTACGATACATCAGAAGACAAGCTGCGCGCAGCTTTTGAGAAGTTCGGAACAGTGACGGATGTAAAAATTATGCAAGATCGCAATACAAATCAGCCTCGTGGGTTTGGTTTTGTTACGATGTCTACCCAAAGTGAGGGTGAGGCAGCTATCAATGGGCTTAATGGTGCCGATCTGGATGGGCGTAACTTGACCGTCAACGAAGCTCGTCCTCTGGAAAATCGCCCGCCTGGTGGTGGGAATGCCAGACGTTTTAGCAAGTCCCGTCGTTTTTAGTCTTTCCTAGGGGAATTTTGGAAAGACCGGTTGTGGTGGGCTCACTGCCAGCGATGTGCGGAGAGTGGGATCTGGATGGGAGAAGTCAATGGCTTCGATCCCTAGTTGGTTGAGCATGGCGGCGGACTCTTTCGGCAGGATGGGTGCAAGTAGGCTAGCCGCCAGCCGGATGCTCTCGTGGAGGGTTGCGAGTACCTCCGCTAGTTTTGCTCTTTGCTTTGGTTTCCTGTAAAGCTCCCAGGGAGAGCTAGCCTCTATGAATGCGTTAGAGCGGGATACGATGTCCATGATTGCCATAATTGCGCGGTCAATCTCAAAGGATTGCATTCGAAGAAAGTACTCAGATGTAGAGCGTCTATTCTGTTCACGTATGGTGTTTGTGTCATGGGAATAGAATCCGGGGTGGAGGGAGCCTCCAAGGTAGAGGTTGACCATACTTAACGTTCTATTGAGAAGATTCCCCAAACCGTTTGCCAGCTCTGTGTTGCAGAGCAGAATTAGCCTCTCCTCACTAAAGTTAGCATCCCGGCCGGTGGAAATATCCCGCATAAGATAGTATCGCAGTGCCGCTGGCCCATATCGAGATGCGAGTATGAAGGGATCTACCGTGTTCCCGGTACTTTTGCTTACCTTGGTTCCGTCAAAATTCCACCAACCGTGAACGAGCAGTTGAGGGATTTGTTGATCAGAAAATCCCATGGCGTGAACCATAGTAGGCCAGTAAACAGCATGCGCCGGTATCATAATATCCTTTCCAAGAATGTGTAGTGCGGGCCAGCGCTGCCGAAATCTCCCCTCCTCCACAGGATCTTCAGAAAGATAGCCAGTGAAACTCAGGTAGCTAATCAGTGCATCAAACCAAACATAGGTTACGAATTCTTGATCAAAAGGAAGTTCAATCCCCCATGACAGACGAGAGCGGGGCCTAGATATGCATAAATCCTGTTTCCAGTGCTGAATGGCATGGGTAATTTCTGTCCGGCGGAATGCCGGGATCACAAATTCCGAGTGGGTTTCTATAAATTTCGAAAGCCAAGGTAAGTACTTGCTAAGGCGGAAATACCAATTTCCTTCTTCCAAGAAAATGATTTCCCCCCACTCTGGTCCAAATTTGCCAGTTGCGTCCCGATCTTTATCAGTTAGGAACTGTTCCTGTCTTACGCTGTAAAAACCGCGATAGGTAGACTTATAGAGATCGCCAGCACTAAAGAGCTGTCGAAGGACTTTGCAGACTATTTGCTGGTGCAACGGGTGGGTGGTTGCTGCCCAGCAATCGTATGCAACCCCCAGAGTTTCCCAGAGCGTGCGAAACCTAGCAGCGACAGAGTCAACAAAACCCTGAGTATCCATCCCCAGTCTTGCGGCAGCCTGCTCGACCTTTTGACCATGTTGATCCACCCCCGTCATAAAAAATACACCACGGCCACATAAACGTTGAAAGCGAGCGATTACATCAGCAAGGATTTTTTCGTATGCATGCCCAATGTGGGGATCGGCGTTAGCATAGTCGATAGCAGCGGTTAAAGTAAATGGTTTCGGACTCACTGCCTTGCCCCATCACGTTGATAAAGGTAGAAAGAAAGGTGGGACCCACCTCTCCACGTCTCTGCTCCCAATCCAAGAATGAATATACAACCCAATGCCTGTGGTTCCAGCTCTTAGAATTTGGCAGATCCCCACTGAGGAGGGCGGATCCTGGTCATTCCGGATCAATACTACGGTAACAACCTGCCAAACCATCCTTCTTCATCGTACACTCCAAAAAACTCCCGGCCAGGGTGCCAGAAACATGCTGAGACGTCAAATTAATCTAGTTGCATCTTTTTTTGCACATTGTCGGCATTCCTCCCGTAGGTATGGAGGTTTCAGATTTCTCTACTTTGCTAACAGAAACATCACCCTTAAGGGGTGCTTCAACGGAAAGATTCGTAGGTGGCAAGACGGATGTAATGCTTTTAGCTTGTGGTACGAACATTAGCCGCCTCTCTTGCACTTCGCATCCATTCAAGGAAAAGAAGCGTTTGCTTCACCTTAAGCAGTTGTGCCTTTAGTTTCGTCTTCCTTTTTGTAAACTCTGTCGGTCGGATAGCCTCCCGCCTTGTCAGAAAGACCGTGTATGCCCCACCGTCGTCGGACTTCTGGAGGGCACTTATTTCCCCAGGAGAAAGCAGAAGTGCTACTTCAGCATAGAGAGAATGCTCAGGAGATACTCTAGAGAATGGGGTTACACCCAAAATCTTCTGGGGTTTCACCCCTTCTAGGGCGGCGGCTTCTTTAAATGACTTTCCTTCTTGCAGCTGTTTTGCAATAGAAGCCGCGACGGCTCTTCCTTCCTCATGGAGCATTCTAGATGCAGCTCGAACACACAATATTTCTTGTAGCCGAGGTCGTGCTTCTTCAAATGTGAGGGGACGAGAGGGCTGGACAGAAAGCAATTCCAGTACGTAAAACCGATCTTTATCTATTCCCTCTAGTGCATCACTGTAGGGGTGTTCCTTGGTAAGACGAGAGGTAACATATACTAGTCCTGGAAGTTCTCTTTTTAGTTCCTTGAACACCTTGCTATCACTGAATCCATCACTAAATGGAGGCAGTAAGTTTATGGGAACGCTGGCTTGCTCGGCGGCCTTCTCGAAAGAAACCTTTCCTCCAGCAAGGGTTTCTATGAAGGTAGCTGCTCGATCAGCTGCGTCTTGTAGGGTGCTAATTCGTGCCTTATCCCTTGGCAATCTCTTTTCCTCCGACATTTTAAATACCACATAGCGCACTGAGCGGGTTTCTGGAGTTCTTAAGTTTCCCAATTCCTTTGTGTAGAGCTTCCACATCTGATCAACCGTAACGTGGGCTTGAGCAGCATACTTAGAAAGGTTAAACTTTATTATCTGGAGATCCTCCTTCTGATAAGCGCGAAAAGCCCTAAGGACCTCTTGGTCGGATATCGCGACGGATCCAGAGACAATCTGACGAACACGAGCGGCTTGTAAAGAATCGCGAAACAAGTTCTCTAGAAGACGTCCGTTCAGCCCTCGTATAGCTAGCCGCTTCTGTATAAACTCTCGATATTTAGCTACGCTGAATCCCCCTCTCTGTCGAAAGAGGGGACATTTTGCAATGGCCTGGGCTATCTGACGATCTAGAACAGTAACTGCTAACGCCTTACTCTCGTGCTGCATAACAAGCTGATTAAGCACAAATTCATTCAGAGCAGCCCACTCATCCACAACTGGACCGCTTCCTCCGAGCGTTTCTAAGAAGTCGTAGAGTCCAAGCATAACAGCGAGTGAATAATTTTCCGCGAGGTGGTTGACCTCCGCTTGAGTAATGTCCCGACCGTAGATGGAAGCTACCTTCAACCCGGGATCAATGATAGAATTTGCATAGGTATGAAAGTAAAAGACGCAAACAAAAATAGCTGAAATGGACACACTTATTACAAGGATACATTGTCTTTTACGAAAGATATTAAACACGCAGTAGAGTCGGTAGAAACATTGAAAAAGGGCGCATGATACTATCCACTATTTATCTATGGATGCAGAGGTGTTTAGCAGAGTCCCTTCAGTAAAAGTACCTCCTATTTTAGCACCTTGAATAAAGATTCTCCTTAGCTCAGGACTCGCACTATTACTCCATTCAAATAAATACTTCCTAGCTGGAATTGGCTGCAGCTAGTATCATAAAGAATGTATCTTCAGCTTCCCTATCATAATCGCCGAGCGGCTGGTTGTATACTTGCTCAGTGTCTCAGCCAGTATAGAAACCGACCAGATGTAGTTACTTTTGGTCTTTTCAGGGGTGGAGTTCCGGTGGCCTACGAAGTTGCTCTTGCCCTTAACATCCCTCTAGCAGTCTGCTTTGTGCGCAAACTCTGCGCGCCGGAACACCCAGAGCTTGCTATAGGAGCAGTTGCTTCAGGTGGTGTGTATGTCCTTAATCCAGCTATTAGTTCTGTACTTGCTCCACAAACAGAACTTTTAAAGAAGGTCGCAGAGCGAGAACTGAGACGGTGTGAAAAACAGCACCAGATTCTTTCCTCTGTATCCTCCATGCCTTTTAGGGGGAAGAAGGCCATTTTAACTGACGATGGCCTTGCTACAGGTACAACCATGCATGCAGCTATACGAGTAATTAGGCTTCACTATGAAGGCAAGTGGTTGTATTGTGGCAGCCCCTGTAGGTTCCTCAGAGGCCTGTTCTTCATTTCAAGATGAGGAGACCGACGAGGTCATTTGCCCAGCCACACCCAGCCCATTCTATAGTGTCAGTCAGTTCTATAGGGACTTTAGGCAAATAACAGATGAAGAAGTCCAAAGTCTGCTGGCCCGGGCAGTTCAACGTGAACATACCAAGACATGAAGAGAGTTGAATGTGGAAGTCATTCCTTGCTGCTAACGGACCTCTACGAACTTACCATGGCCTACGGGTACTGGAAGCATCGTATACATGAACGTGAAGCGGTTTTTCACCTCTCTTTTCGTAGAAATCCATTCCGGGGGAACTATAGTGTAGCCTGTGGTTTGGCTGATGCCGTTGACCATCTTCGCCATCTTTCTATAGATGGTGCACAATGCTGTTACCTACAGAGTCTTGTTGGTAATGACAAGCGACCTCTTTTTGAGAAGGATTTTTTAGACTATTTGAGAAAGATGAATTTTTCCTGCGATGTAGATGCCGTTCCGGAGGGAACTATTGTATTTCCCCATGAGCCTGTGCTCCGTGTCCGTGGTCCAATTCTCCAAGCTCAGATTTTGGAAACAGTGTTGCTCAATCTTATTGCCTCCCAGAGCCTTATTGCTACGAAAGCAGCTAGAATTTGTTTAGCTGCTGAGGGAGATCCAGTTATTGAATTTGGATTGCGCCATGCCCAGGGAATTAATGGCGGGATGGCGGCTACTAGAGCTGCATATATTGGCGGCTGTGTAGCCACTTCCAATGTTCTTGCTGGTATGCACTACGATATTCCCGTCAAAGGGACACAGGCACACAGCTGGGTTATGGCATTTGAGACAGAAAGAGAGGCCTTCCAAGCTTATGCGGAGGCCATACCCAATAATTGTGTTTTTTTGGTTGATACTTACAATACCCTAGAGGGGGTGCGGAATGCGGTATGGATGGCCCAGAGATTGCGGGAGCAAGGCCATGCTGCCGTAGGGATTCGACTGGACTCGGGAGATCTCGCCTACTTCAGTACGGAAGCGCAGAAAATTCTTGACCAAGCAGGATGTGCTGACATGGCGATCATTGCCAGTAACGAACTGGATGAAAACATCATTGCCAGGCTGAAGCGTCAGAGGGTGCCTATCCATGTTTGGTGCATTGGGACTAAACTGGTTTCTGGTTATGATCAGCCTGCATTGGGGAGTGTTTATAAATTAGGAGCTATCAAGAAGCAGGACGGAACTTGGCGCCCTTGTATTAAGATTTCGGAGCACTTAGAAAAGATGTCAATTCCGGGAATTCTCCAAGTTCGCCGTTTTCAGATGGGTCGAGAGTTTGTTGGAGATATGATCTATGACGAGACGATCTTGAAGGCCAGCGAACATATTATTGTTGACCCTACGGATACGACTCGAACTAGGCTAATGCCGGTCAATGCTATCATAAGTGACTTATTAGTTCCCATTTTTCGGAAGGGAAAGCAGGTTTACCAAGATGTAGGAATTCAAGCAATCCGCCGGCGTGTCAGAGAGCAGCTCCAATGTCTCCACCCGGATCTCAAGCAACCGTTCGATCCCTATGAATACCCAGTTGGGATGGAACTAAACTTACATCGACAGAGAACCGATTCGTTTACGAGCATGCGAGGAGTCAATCACCATCTAGCTCCTTAGAAAGCGACTCGGCGGTGCCTGGAGAGACTAGAAAAGAAATGTTGGGAGCAGACAGAATGGCCCTCCAATACACTTATTCTCTCGCCACGCAGCCTATGCGCTGTGCTGGTTTTATGTGTAGTGGCTGCAAGCATATTTTCCAACATTTATGGGAGAGTAGTTTTCAGGACGCAGGACTTCCTATCAAGGGGAAGAATGGATATCTCGAAAGCCTGGGCGGGCACAAAGAAAAATTGACCAGTAGTAAAGCTGTTTCCTCCACAGGAGATGCACCCCCTGACTACTACGTAAATAGAAAACTTTTTTTCGTAGTGAGCCTGTGTTGGGCGAGCAATCTCTAGAAAGTCGACCCGGAAGAATGGGCAACTAGCGATAATAGCCTGGCCTGGTGGTTGCAGCCTGGGCTCGAAATCAGAGAAATTGATCGATGCAAGTGACTCTCGGATGTGCAAACGGCGCGGACGACCATCAAATCCAAGCCGGTCCCAATCGTGGAGCCGAAAGGTCGTGTCGCTATTCTGCTGAATTTCTACAATGACATTTCCTTCCCCTATAGCGTGTAGTCTCCCGCTGGGGATAAAAAGCGAATCCCCTGCCTCTACGGGGAGTTTATGTAAGGCTTCTTCTATACGCCCCGTAGCCAAAAGCGCTTTGAAAGACCGTTTCGATATACCATTTTTAAGTCCTGCATAGATTTTCGCTCCAGGAGTGGTGTCTAGAAAATACCAAACTTCAGCCTTAGGTTCCCCATTCAGTGCTTTAGCAACCCTTTCTGGAGGATGCACCTGCACAGAAAGGCATTCCCGCACATCTAGTAGTTTGCAAAGAATTGGAAAGCGAGGAGAAGAAGAAGTCACAAGATGTGCTCCGAAAATCTCCTCTCTGTAACCCCTCCAAAGGGCATTGAGTGTTTTCCCTTTCAGTAGACCATAACGTACTGTACTTTGGACCTCTTTACGATCTGCCACCTCCCATAGTTCTCCAACAGAAATCCCATAGGGAATGGTTTTGCCGTAGGAATTAAGCTTCCTCCCTCCCCATATGCGTTTTACTGGAAGCGGCTTGAAGGTTAAGGGTTCTCCTGAGTTCATGAAGTACCGCCATTCACAAGGGTACCTGTCTTTTTGCCTACTGAATTGTTGAACTGCCGAGAAATAAACGTGTCATCCTCCCAGGATGTATACGGGTTAAGATCTCCCATGCAATAGTACTCGCCCAACCTGCCATATCGGAAGCGAGGATTTCTTCCTCCCTATCTCTCCCAATTAAAACTACCTCCTCTCCGTAGTGGATGTCAGGTAGCTCAGAAACATCCACAACCGTGGAGTCCATAGTCACGCGTCCTACTACGGGACAGTGGCGCCCGCGGATTAACACGGAAGCAGAACTTCCAGAGAGGGAATAGGGATAACCATCGGCGTAGCCTACAGCTAGAGTGGCCAGACGCGACACCTTTGAAGTGATGTATGTTCTCCCATAACCGACGCTGCGTCCTTTTTCAACTTGTCGCACACTTACCACGCGAGTTTTCCATGCGAGAACAGGTTTTAGGCGGTGTTGATGCTGACGAGGTATGGCAATTCCATAGAGAGCCAACCCAGGTCGCACTAAATCGAATGCACTGCTTGGAAATTCCAAAATTCCTGTGCTACTGAGCACATGTAAGTAGGCTCCCGGAAAGAGTTTTCGAAAAAAAGCACTATAGTTCCTCATCCATTGCAGCTGCTGCCAGCTAAACACCAGGTCTTCTTCCCAAACTGGAAGATGAGTCGCAATGGAATGAACCGATATCCCAGGAATCCGTGCAAGTGCTTGTAGGCAGCGTCCTGCCTCTTCTTTCCAAATCCCAATCCTCCCCATACCAGTATCGATTTTTATGCAGATACGCGCGGGACGCACTCTAGCATATTTTGCATATCCTACTACTTCTTCCACGCTTGAGACAGTAGCGATAAACCCGCATTCTACCACTCGCTGACGCTCTTCGGGAAGAGTAGACCCGAGGATGATGATATCACGGTCAGGAATGCCCGTCTGAAGTTTGATGGCCTCTGGAAGACAGGCAACAGCGAAAGCTGTAGACTCACTTCTTAGAGCCAGGGCGACTTCAACTAACCCGTGGCCATAAGCGTCTGCCTTTAAGACACTAATAACACCACATTTGCAGGGTAGTTGTGAACGTAGTTCTCTTAGATTAAGCGTCAATAAGTCTAGTTGTATTTCTGTCCAGCAGCGCAACATTCCTGCCCTCGGATGAATGTCTATCATCATCGCCTCACCATAGTTCCGAGTGGGAGAGTCGGAAAAGCATAAGTAGCGTTGTGATGGAAATTCACCAGGATATTCCTAAGTAGTTACCTTTTGCCCCTGCACAGGCCATGCCCTATGGTGTGCTTGCAATCATCTTTCGCTGTACAACAAAATTCTGTGTCCCTTGGCGGAAAATCGGAGACCGCTTCAGAGAAGGCAGGAAAGGCAAGAGGATGGATTGTACCCCTATTTGAAGAAGCGAGGTCCTGCGCTCTTCTAATCCCCCTATCATAAAAATTCATCCATGGGCCTCCCTAGGCCCATTCGGGGGGGTGGGGTGGGGACATTATATGGCGCTTGAAATGCATGCAAAAAGGCGATAACCCTAGAAGTATCTTTCCAGCTTAGTATTGTTTCTGCCGGCATTTCCATAGTGATAGTGAACGAATTTCTTCTTTCTTTTTGATCCCTAAGAACTCTCCTCTTACTGGAAATTGCGGCCCTGCCGCTGTAGGAGGTATGTCAGTATTAGCTATTTGCCTCCAAAATGTCTTTGTTAGGCTATTGCAACAAGATTCCAGCAAAGTGTCTACCATCCAACAGTAGAGGGGATGGTCTGTTCCTCTCAGGAGGGATAATGTATGTTTACAGGCCTTATCGAAGAAGTAGGACGGGTGATAGGTTTAGAAAAACAAGCTGAGGCCTCCCTCTTGAGTGCTTACGCTCCAAAAACAGCAGCTTCTTGCCCAATCGGGAGCAGCGTTGCTGTTAATGGCTGTTGCCTGACGGCAGTAGCAATTTCTGAAAATCAGATAGAGTTTCACTTGCTTCAAGAAACTCTTTTCCGTACCAACCTCGGGGATTTGCAAGTGGGGGATCACATTAATTGCGAACTTCCTCTTCTTGCAAATGGACGGCTAGGCGGCCATCTTGTGCAGGGACACATTGACTGTACTGCACGCGTGCTTTCCTCCCGTTACCTTGGCCAAGATTTCTGGGCTGAGATAGAAATTCCTCTGGCAGCTGCTCACTACCTGATCTTCAAAGGATCTATAGCGGTGAATGGGGTGAGTCTAACGGTAGCCAAGCTGAAAGAGCGGTCTTTTGCAGTCTGCATCACCCCCTACACACATAAATGTACCAACTTGGGCAGTCTACGCGCGGGAATGCATATTAATTTAGAGTTTGACATGGTAGCAAAATATGTTGAACGCATGCGAGCCACGAGGATCTATTGACTACTTGGCTGTCTGATCGCAGGAGAGGGTAAAAGTTAATAAACAAGTTGGCTACGGAGTCTTGTTGCCAGGGGGAAACCCAAAGTTATGCTTGCAGTGAAGTGTATCTTAGGTATTTAAGACTAGCAGTGGCGGGGTAGCCAAGTGGTAAGGCCGGAGTCTGCAAAACTCCTATACGACGGTTCGATTCCGCCCCCCGCCTCTGAATTAAGGTATGTGGCAGAAAGCTGGGCCTTATCGACATCTTCTCGGGGTCCTAAAAGGACGTCTCTGGTTCCCTGCTTCTTTCTTAGTGCTTCAGCGTTGAGACAGAAGGCTTTGCTTGACGAGCGACAGCCTGAAGGGGGTCTAGGCATCCCTCTGGCGTTCCAGGAACTCGAACTTCACTTTCCCATTTTTTAGGATGAGGTAGGCAGAAAAACGACGGCCTTTCCTAGAGACAAATTGAGAAATAAGGTCGGTCTTGCCGGTCTGTAGGACTTTGATCATTTGATCTTGTGGAATTTCCTTCTGCAGGATGACCTTCCCGATGTTTAGGGTGCACTCTTTTGCGAGCATCCTATTACAGCAATAGGAAAATCCAGTGTCATAAACCTTCCCCTCATGGCAAACTGGGCAAGAACCAACGATAGAGGTTGAGGAGAGGATTGCCTGTTTTCTTTCCATTTCCGAATAGGAATCTCCAAAATCAAAACTTACCTTGAAGGCGTTATCTAGCTTGATTTTAGCTACGAAGGAATTCCCATTTTTGCTGCGAAATCCCTCCAGGGGACCAATGGATCCTGTTTCAAGTAGGCCACGGATTTCTTCAGGAGTGAATTGTCTTCCAGCAACGTTTTTCCAGAACAAAAGCCCGCAGCTTTTGCACTCGTAAGTGTGAAAGGATTCCGAAAAACTCGTAGCGTGGCATTTGGGGCATCGAGCTTCTAGATCTTGACAGTTTTTTTTCGAAGAAAGTTCAAAAAATCTTCTCGTCTTCTCCACAATTTTTTCTGCAAATCGGCGTATCTCCCCCATGAAGGCGTCACGATCAAATTGGTCCGCTTCTATGCGTTTGAGCTTATACTCCCATTCTCCTGTAAGTTCTGGGAAACATAGGTCCTGGATTCCAATATCGCGTAATAAGGTCATCAGCATTATACCTTTAGCAGTAGCTATCAGCCTGCGTCCCTGGCGCGTTACGTAGCCATCAGTCACCAATCCTTCAATAATCTGTGCTCGTGTAGCAGGAGTTCCCAAACCACGTTGATGCATGGCCTCTCGTAATGCCTCTTCCTCAAGCAATTTTCCGGCGCCTTCCATGGCGGAGAGCAATGTGGCTTCCGAATAACGAGCTGGCGGTTTGGTTTGGTGTTCAACCACTTCCATTTTCGTAGCTAAAAGCGTTCCTGCATGTATCGGCGCAAGCACTTCCTGGCTAGGGAGCTGTTTGCCATAGACAGAAAGCCATCCCAAATCGATGGGGGTTTTTCCTTCGCTCTGAAAACTTTCCCCTTCCACGGTGGTAGTACGAGTAGTTAATTGGAACTGGGCAGCAGGATAAAAAGCTGCAACCAACCGACGTCTAATCATGTCATAAACTCTTGTTTCCATCTCGTCTAAATTTCTAGGTGTTACCCCAGTAGGGATAATAGCGTGGTGGTCGGTCACTTTTGCATTATCAAAGACACGCTTAATTGGTTTGACCCAATCTTGGGCCAACGCTTTTTTAGCATAAACGTGTAACTTTCCTTCCTTGATAGACTCTAAAGCGGAACGTACGACTGGAAGATAGTCTTCCGGCAAGTACCTAGAATCTGTCCTTGGGTAAGTCAAAGCCTTATGGCGCTCGTAAAGTGTCTGCACAATTTGAAGCGTTCTACGCGCACTAAGAGAATGGCGGATATTTGCTTCTTTTTGAAGGGAGGTGAGATCATAGAGTAGGGGAGCACTTTGCGAAGATTCCTTTTTTTCCTCAACTGCAATTCCTTGTCCGCCTTGACACTTAGCCTGAATAGCCTCCGCCTTTTTTCTGTCCCACAGTCTCTCTGCGCGATCGTCTTCATCGCCGCCTCTTTGAAAGAGGGGATCGAACCATCGTCCCCAGTATTCTTCCTCTTTACAACTGAAATTGGCCAGGATTTCAAAATAGGCACGCGGTGTAAAGGAGTGGATTTTTTCCTCTCGCTCTACCAGAATGCTAAGCGTAGGTGTTTGTACACGCCCTACTGGTGTAAGTCGAAACCTCCCAGATCCGGAGTTAAAGACTGTCATTGCACGTGTTCCGTTAATGCCCACTAGCCAATCGCCCTCAGAACGGCAAATAGCTGCCTCTCCTAGCGGAAAGACATCCTTTTCCCGCCGTAAGTTTTGGAATCCTGCACGAATTGCCTCACCGGTCATGGATTGTAGCCAAAGTCTGCGAGTTGGCTTGTGATTTTTAGCAAGCCGCATGAGGTAGCGAAAAACGAGCTCCCCTTCACGTCCAGCATCACAGGCATTGATAACTTCTACAACGTCTTGGCGATGAAGTAATTTACAAATTAGTTGAAAACGGCCTACCGTCTTTTTAATCGGCTTCAGCCCAAAGCTGGAGGGAATAATAGGAAGGTTAGAAAAATCCCATTTCCTGTTTTTTTTGTCTGTCTCATTTGGTAAACAAAGCTCAACAAGATGGCCGATAGCAGATGTAATCACATACTGCTCGTTCTCAAAGTAATCGCCTTTTTTAGATAACTTCCCAAGTACACGTGCTAGGCTAGTTGCAACGCTGGGTTTTTCTGCAATAACGAGGCTCTTTCCCATTTATCGGAGGATCTTTCAGTCAATATGATATGTGGAAACGAAGGAAAAGCGTCGGCGTCGATGGATAAAACAACGAACCATGACATACAGAGACCCAGAGATAGAAAGCTTTACATGAGGAGCACCGAGACAGACACGGCCTGGCCCCTTGCACCCCATCCCCGGAATGTGTCAGAAATAGGCAGGGCAGTAAAGCGCGTTTCATCTGTGTATGTTTTTCCCACCACAAATCTCAGCGACTTCGGCTGGAGTAACCACTAACGTTTCCTTTCTTGCTTCTAGAAAACCCTTCCGTTTATCCAAAGCATCAAATAAGGAAAGGCCAGCAGCTGGAATTTTGCCTAGGAGGGAATATAAACCTTACCGCGACGACCTATAAGCCTACCTCCCTTACCTGCGGGCCTCTATAGCAATTTCTGCTGATTGTTCTTATCCTCCAATCTTTCTCCGTTCTAGGGAGTAGGGAGGACCTCCCGGTTGCAAAAAGTTCCATTCCTGATCTGGTGAATCTGTTCTCCTGGAACACCTGTGTTTTGGCTGGAGGGACAATTCTAAGTTGAAAAAAGACCTCTTTCCTCAAACGAAAGTCCAGCAGTCTGCGCGGAGCCATGTGGGGTCCGTTTTCTACCTACTGTCTGCGGCGATATGTACAATTTTACGGTACGGCACTCTCTTACCACTGGAATGAGTGGAATGAGCAGTGCACCTGAACTCCAGATTAATTGTCCAATTTGCTTTGACGTATATCCCAAATTGGCCTATGGACTTCCCCCTTCAGCTATGAAGAAAGATACTCACCCTGGATATGAAATGACAGAAATTTCCTGCGCCTGTGGAGCAGTGTATCGCACCCGCTCCACCAGGAGGAATGTTAAAGTTGGGATCTGTGCTGCATGTCACCCACTCTTTACCGGAGAACAGAGGTTTGTAGACACCGCGGGGCGTGTGGAAAGATTTGCTCGCCGTTATGGCAGCCTGCACACTTCTCGCCCTGCTAGACCTAAGAGGGTTTCGGCTTAGCTCAAATCCATCTCTGAAGCAGCTTTTGCTGCGGTGTGTAGGGAAAACTCTCCCCTCAGCTTCTCCAGCGTGGCGCTTCTCCACCCGCGCGCTGCACTTAATTAATGGATCTTTCCCAGCTAATTGAAAAAAAAATCTCCCGACTTACTGAATTGGAACATGAATTGGGAAAGTCGGGATTTTTCAGTAATGTTGCCTACGCACGTCAGATTTTGCGTGAACACGCCTGCACTAAGCATCTTGTAAAGACCTGGAAAGCCTTGCTGGATACCCGCAGGCGCATTGCAGAAGATCGGGAATTTGCGGATGGCACTGATCGAGAAATAGCTGAACTAGCGCTTGCTGAAATTGCTGTATTAGAATCCGACAAGGAATACCTCGAACGGGAAGTCCGGATCGGTCTTCTTCCACCAGCTGTTGGTGAAGGCCGTGACGCCATCATAGAGATCCGTGCTGGAACCGGCGGGTTAGAGGCTACTCTTTTCGCTGCCGACCTATACCGTATGTACTGTCGATACTCTGAAGCCAATGAGCTAAAGACAGAAACTATGGACGTCAGCGAGAGCGAACTAGGTGGCCTCAAGGAGGTTACCTTTAAAATGTCAGGTGAGGTAGTCTTTCGCCGATTGCGCTATGAAAGTGGGGTTCATCGTGTGCAGCGTGTGCCTGCCACTGAAACCCAAGGACGCATCCACACTTCCACAGCGACAGTAGCAGTACTTCCAGAGGCACAAGAAATCGACATTGATATTTTCCCTCAAGACCTACGCATTGAGGTCTGCCGGGCAGGCGGTCCTGGAGGACAAGGTGTGAACACCACCGATTCTGCCGTCCAAGTACTCCACGTCCCTACCGGAAAAATTGTCCGCTGTCAAGATGGCCGCAGCCAACAACAGAATAAGGAACGAGCACTCCAAATTCTCCGTAGCCGCCTCCTGGAAGAAAAGCGGCGAGAAGAGGAAAAAAAGTACTCCGCCCATCGTAAAAACCTCATTGGTAGTGGAGGTCGTGGGGAAAAAATACGCACTTATAACTTTCCTCAAAATCGCGTCACTGACCATCGCATCGGCCTCACTCTCTATAGTCTCGACCGCTTTATCGAAGGGGAAATTCATGAGCTTATTGAAGCACTCCAGAATCGAGACCTTGAGGAAAGAGTTAAGCAGAGCTTTGGACCAATTCTTCACCACAATTAGATGACCATTTTGGACACGCTTACCTCTAGTTCGCGCTATTTGGCCAAGTACGGAGTGGAAGATCCTCAGCTCAATGCAGAATATCTTCTTGCCTATATCCTCGGAAAAAAACGCCTTGAGCTCTATCTGGAATTTAGTCAGCACATGAAGGAAGCAGAATGCAGGCTCCTGTGGGAGCTAGTGCATTCTCGAGCAGAACACTGTCCTCTTCAGTATCTCCTGGGCACCTCGGAGTTTTATGGACGTCAGTTCTTCTGTGACTGCCGGGCCATGATTCCCCGTCAGGAGACAGAGCTTCTTGTAGAATTGGCCCTTCCATCTCTTCTCTACTTGGATAGGCCAATTGCCCTCTTGGATGTTGGGACCGGTTCTGGAGTTATTGCTGCAACTTTGGCTATGGAGTTGCCATGGGCCTCCGTAGATGCCACAGATATTTCCCCTAACGCCTTAATGCTTGCTGCAGAAAATTTAGAAAAACACCGTCTTGCAGAACGTGTTCAACTTCAACAAGTAGACCTTCTCCCAATGCATAGAATTCGTCGTTATGAGGCAGTTTTCGCTAATCTCCCATATATTCCAACTGAAGAAATTGCTACGCTTCCTCTGGAGGTCCAACATGAACCTGTAGAGGCCCTAGATGGAGGTCCAAGAGGAATAGCTACGATCGAGCGCTTAATCGAAGCTGCAGCAACCTGTCTCCACCCAGGAGGATGGCTTTGGCTGGAAATCGGCAGCCGACAAAAAGAAGTCACTATATCCTTCCTAAGAAAAAGTGGGTTCGGCGAAATTAATGTTCATAGGGACTACAACAAGTTTCCACGGTTCGTTTCTGCGAGAAAATAATGTCCCTATGGACAGGATCTTTATCCATGGCGGTCGTCCTCTCCGAGGGACAGTAAAAATTGGAGGTTCTAAGAACTCAGCATTGCCTATCCTGGCAGCTACCTTGCTGACTCGGGGTAAGTGTACCATTAGTCGTGTGCCGGATTTAAGCGATATCCACTATATGCTTACCATTCTAAGTACACTGGGTTGTGAAGTAGAAAGAGCCAGCGGAATTGTTCGGGTTTGCGCTCAAAAAATATGCACTCAGGCACTCTATGATACTGTTCGAAAAATGAGAGCCTCTATTTGCATCATAGGGCCCCTGTTAGGGCGGGAGGGCGAAGCCACGGTTTCATTACCAGGAGGATGTGTAATCGGGGACCGCCCCATTGACCTTCATCTGAGGGGATTTGAAAAACTGGGTACAGCTATCCGAATGCAAGGAGGCAACATAAAAGCCCTAGCTCCTCGACTTAAGGGCAACACCATTTTTTTGCGCGGTAAGCACGGATCCACAGTTCTAGGTACAGACAATGTTATGATGGCAGCTGCGTTAGCTGACGGTATTACAGTAATCGAGGGCGCTGCTGAAGAGCCAGAGGTTGTTGATCTAGCAAGTTTTCTTGTAAAAATGGGTGCCTGTATTGAAGGTGCTGGAACTTCTCGCATTGTGATTGAAGGTGTCAAAGAGCTATATGGGGCAGAACATGAAATTATTCCCGATCGGATTGAAGCTGGAACTTTTCTTGTAGCTGCCGCCATTTGTGGAGAAGGGGTCACAGTTCAGCATGTTGCTCCTCAACACTTGCAAAGTGTCACTGAAACACTAAGAAAGACTGGGCTACGGATAGAAATAGGTACAAACTCCATCACCCTTCATAAGAGGGGGAAAAGCCAACCCCTTAAGGTTGATGCCAAGCCACATCCTGGATTTCCCACGGACATGCAGGCTCAGATGTGCGCCCTTCTAAGTACCACTGAGGGCCTAAGTACTGTAACGGATCATATTTTTCCACGGCGCTTCATGCATCTTGCAGAATTAAAACGCATGGGAGCTAACATAGAACTAGAAGGAGCTACTGCTACTATACGGGGTGTACCTATTCTAGGAGCAGCTCCAGTTATGGCCAGTGACCTGCGGGCTTCTGCTGCTCTTATCCTGGCAGGACTTCAAGCAGAAGGGATTACCGAAGTTCACCGGGTCTATCACATTGACCGTGGCTATGAAAGGATTGACGAGAAGTTCAATGGCCTAGGAGCCCACATCGAGCGAGTGAAAACTTCATCCCTCCGCTAGTCCAACGTAGTAAAAATAACAAAGAGAGGCTCCCTGTACTTTTGCTTCATTTGCGGTGAATGCGCCTGTCATTTCTATCGGTAATAGACAGCTGGGCGGCGGTAGACTTCTTTTTATACTTGGTCCATGTGTAATTGAATCACGCCCATTTCTCATCCAAGTAGCCCAAAGGATCCGTGAGATTTGTGACAGGGAAGGAGCCCCGTTTATTTTTAAGGCTTCTTACGACAAGGCAAATCGCTCTTCTCTCCAATCCTTTCGAGGCATTGGCATAGAAGAAGGTTGTAAGCTTCTCCAAGAGGTTGGACGAGACATTGGAGCACCTGTCACTACAGATGTCCACTCCCCAGCAGAGGTTGAAACTGCGGCTCCTTACATTGACATGCTTCAAATCCCTGCTTTTCTCTGTCGGCAGACAGATCTCATCCTTGCTGCTGCCTCTACTGGGCGTGTCATAAACGTTAAAAAAGGTCAGTTTCTTTCCCCTTGGGAAATTCGAAACATTGCTGAGAAATTGGAGAAAGGCGGCTGCAAAAGGTACCTCTTTACCGAAAGAGGAACTACTTTTGGTTACAACAACTTGGTTGCAGATATGCGTTCCATTTTTTGGATACGCGAAATGAACTACCATGTAATGTTTGACGCCACCCACGCAGTGCAGCGCCCAGGTGGTGCAGGAACAAGTAGCTCAGGAGATAGGCATCTAGTCCCCGTATTAGCTCGAGCAGCAGTAGCCGCTGGTTGTGACGGCGTTTTTCTGGAAACGCATCCTAATCCCGAACGCGCCCTCTCCGATGGTCTCAGCCAGTTACCCCTTTCGGGACTGGCTTCTCTCCTCCGAACTCTCCAGGCTATTCATTTATGTAATGCCTAGAGTTTTGTTGCTGGCAAATTTCCTCTGTTCTACTCTCTTCCCTTTTGAAGAGTCGTCCCGTCTTGTTCCAAACGGTAAACTGGATCTCCCTGTCCCGCTAAATGAAGACGTTATTGGTATCCGGGTTCCCTACTACAATGAAATGGGAAGGTTGGAGGCACAGTTTGACGCCCACCTTGTTCGTAAAACAGATGAAACCCATGCCATTTTTACGGATTTGGTAGTCTATTTACTTGAAGAAAACAACCATCCCTTCCACATCGACATACCTTCAGGCACCCTCGACCTTTACACCCATATTCTTTCTGGCTGCGGCGGCATCATCCTCCATCGCCGCGGCATATGTGCCGTTGCCCAAAGTGTCGTATTCCTGGCAAGGGAACGCCTTGTTAGTCTCAAAGGAGACGTGAAGATAACTATTCACAATAGTGGTCAACCAACCGGAATTTTGCAAACTTGGAAATGACCTTCCCTCAGTTCCTCCTGTTCCTTCTTTCCTACACTTCTCAGTGCCACTCTGCCTACACTTTAGTCGATAACGATTGTGACACTTTCATCACTCCCACCACACATTTGAGTGCTGTATCTAGCCAACTGAACCCGGAAGACAGTTGTTGTTCTGCAACGAAAGACAGTATCGAGATCGCTTGTACAAGGGAGGCTACTTTTAGAGATAAGACCAACATAGCCGAGTTCTTTGGTCGAGTCATTGTCAGGGGCCCTCAATTTGCACTTTGTTGTGATCACCTGATTCTTACCTTGAGAAGGGACCATCAAGGTATCCAACATGCTGAGGCAATTGGTAATGTAGTTGTCATCCAAGAAAATGCTAACTCTGAGGGACAAACTGTCCGCTCTATTGGCCGTGCTGGGCGAGCTCACTATGATTCCCTTACTGGGAATCTTTTCCTTACTGAGTGGCCGCAACTTCGGCAGGGGGCTAATAACCACATCGCTATGGGCAAAAAAACTAGAATGATCCTTAATAAGGACGGACATAGCAGCACCATTGGACAAAGTAAGACAGTAGTTGTTGAAGGGTTGCAAGATAGCTAGAATTTCCTTTGACTAAGAAATGAAAAATGGGTACCGCCTTTCCTCTTGCTCAAGCAACTGCTATTGACAATCTAGTCTCTGACCAGCACATCCTTTATGCCGAGAGGTTGGTTAAGGTATATGGCAGACGTACTGTGGTCAATGGGGTAGACATTGGCGTGCGGGCAGGAGAGATTGTAGGTCTGCTGGGTCCCAACGGGGCTGGAAAAACTACCACGTTTTACATGGTTGTAGGGTTGACTCGTCCAGATGGAGGAAGAGTGTTTCTCGGAGGTAAAGATGTCACTAATATGCCTATGTACCGTCGGGCTCGGCAGGGTATGGGATATTTACCTCAGGAGGAAAGTATCTTCCGAAAGCTTACAGTGGAGGAGAATATCTTGGCTATTTTGGAGATAACTTCCATGAGAGCTGAGGAGCGCAGACAGCGCTGTGAACAACTCCTCAATCAGTTTGGTATTGGACACCTTGCTAAAAACTATGCCCTGACGCTAAGTGGAGGGGAGAAACGGCGCCTTACTATCGCCAGGTCCCTGGTTACCAATCCTTCTCTCCTTCTGCTAGATGAACCATTTAGTGGAGTGGATCCCATCGCAGTTCATGATATCCAACAGATTATTACCAACTTGCGCACTTCTGGACTGGCCATCCTGATTACCGACCACAACGTACGCGAAACCCTTAACATCGTGGACCGCGCTTATCTCCTCTACGAAGGACGGGTAGAAAGTGAGGGAAACAAAGATTTTCTCCTCAATGATCCCATTAGTCGAAAGCTTTACCTTGGAGAGACATTCACCATGTGACAGATCGATCCCATTTTATAACCGTTGGGCATTTCTATGCTACACATCTGAAGCGTTTGGGACTCTCCTTGGAAGGTAATGTTTCACAAGGGATGGAACGTCGGATCATGGAACCTACTATCAACCGCCCCGGTTTAGCTCTCAGTGGATTCTATAATTACTTTGCCTCCAAGCGAATACAAGTAATTGGCGCAGCCGAACAGAGCTATTTGCGCAGCCTAGAAATAAAACTTCTTGCTTGCCGCTTGCGCGGTCTGTTTGCCAATAACATCCCTTGCTTAATAGTGGCGCGAGGGTTCAGCGTTTCTTCGCTGCTACTGGAAGAGGCACAGCACCATGGAACACCTGTTTTCCGTACCAATATGGTTACCATGCGGTTTATTAATGCGGCTACCATTGCACTCGAGTTTGAATTTGCCCCAACGTTAACCGAGCATGGTAGCATGGTGGACATTTTGGGTGTTGGAGTGCTTATACGTGGAGCAAGCGGAATTGGAAAAAGTGAATGTGTGCTCGGCCTTATCGAACGCGGATACAGCTTGGTCAGCGATGATATTACAAGAATCCGTTTTGTAGAAGGACGTGAGCTAGTTGGAATGGCCTCTGATATCACCAAATTCCATATGGAAGTTCGAGGGATTGGAATTATCAACGTAGCCGCAGTTTTTGGGATCGGTAGCGTCCGCATTGAAAAAAGAGTCGATCTTGTTGTTACGCTGAAGGACTGGCGCGAACTAGAAGATGTAGATAGAATTGGGCTAGACACAGATTTTTATGATATTTTGGGGGTCAAAATTCCCCATGTCATACTGCCAGTAAAAATGGGGCGCGATATGGGCAGATTAGTGGAAGTCGCTGCTCTGGACCAGAAACTAAAAAGCATGGGTTCAAACAGCGCAGTGGAATTTAATCAGCGGTTACTACAGATTATGAGCGTTCACCGAGCAAAGTAAAATGAGACCACCCGCACGTCAAAAGAAGGTTAACATAGTAGTTTCTCCGCGGCTAGAAAAGGAGGTCATTATCCAGAATCAGAACGGACTACATGTGCGTCCAGCTGCCCTCTTTGTTAAACTTGCCAGCAAACACCACGTGGACCTCTGGGTAGAAAGGGACGGGGAGCGGGTCAATGGGAAGTCAATTATGGGTCTTATGATGCTTGCTGCTTGTAAGGGGACCAAGTTGAAACTCCTTGCAGAAGGAGCGGACTCTGAAAAAGCTATTTCTGAGATCCAAGAGCTTATAGAAAGCCGTTTCGGTGAAGAATGACTGGTAGAATGGCGTTAGAGTACTTACTTACCTGGTAGAAAATGTGACACAACACTCTAGTATGCAGAGTGGAGGTGTGGGGGAGTATTCTTTTCATGGGATCCCCATCGCAGAAGGAATCTGCCATGGGAAAGCCTTCATTTACCGACACGAGGATGAACAAACCCCGATTCGGCAAATTGCGTTGGAGGATCTTCCACAGGAGATTGAAAAATTCGAGATGGCTCGTATTGCTACCAGAGCTGAGATCTTGGGAATCCAACGGAAAATTGCTAGCGCTATTGGCGCGAAGGATGCCAGTATCTTTGAAGCTCATCTTCTTGTAGTAGAAGATCACACGCTTGTTGATGAGGTCCTAAAAACGTTAGAGCGCGAGCTGAAGAACGTTGAGCATGTTTTCGATCGAGTGGTAGAACGTTACTGCAGAACCCTGCATGACATCGGTGATCCATTTCTCCGCGAACGAGTGGCAGACATTGAAGACGTTCGCAGGCGGATGCTTCGGCATATGCTGGGTAAGTTTCACCTCCACAAGCTTGATGAGATTTCGAAAGGCTCTTACATTGTGATTGCCCATAGTCTCTCTCCAGCCGATACTGTTCTCCTTTATACGAAAGCCGTATTAGGCTGCGCAACAGAGGTTGGTAGTAGAAATTCCCACACGGCAATCATTATCCGTTCGCTTAATATTCCTTCCATTTTTGGGATAATAGGTATTTGCAGCAGGGTTAGAACAGGTGATGAAATTTTACTAGATGGCTACAGAGGCAGCCTCATCCATAATCCTGCAGTAGAGACGCTTGACCATTACGGAAAGCTTGCCAACCAGAAAGAAGCAGTGGAGGAGCGCCTAGAGTCTATCCGCAACACACTTTCTATCACTAGAGACGGCTTCCATATTATCCTCTCTGCCAATATTGGGCTATTGGCAGAAGTAGAGGACGTCCATAAAAACGGAGCTGAGGGGGTTGGTCTTTATCGGACAGAATTTCTTTTTCTCAATCGATCTATCCCACCATCTGAGGAAGAACAATACCAAAACTACCGCCTTGTTGCGCAGCGCACAAAACCGTACGGAGTTATCATCCGTACTGTAGATGCCGGAGGTGACAAAACCGTCGAGAGTTTGCATCCGGAAAAGGAACAGAACCCCTCCCTAGGCTGCCGAGCCATCCGTTTCTGTCTCCAGCACCCAAATTTTTTTAAAAAACAGCTTCGGGCCATTCTGCGCGCCGCCGTCGAAACAAACATCCGTCTGCTCTATCCAATGATCTCCGGTATCACCGAACTTCGCAGAGCAAACGCTCTACTCAAAGAATCCCAAACCGAACTCCAAGAAGAGGGCATACCATTCCAACAAAACCTAGAAGTGGGAATAATGATCGAGGTTCCCAGCGCTGCGCTGACTGCTCACACCCTCGCTGAAGAGGTAGACTTCTTCAGCATAGGAACCAACGACTTGATCCAGTATACAGTAGCAGTAGACCGGGTCAATGAACAAATCGCGCACCTTTACGATCCCACGCATCCTGCACTTATCCGTCTCATCCAAATGGTGGTCGAAGCTGCGCATGCACGGGGCATCTGGATAGGTCTTTGCGGAGAGATAGCTAGCGATATCCGCCTCACTCCTCTTCTTCTTGGTCTGGGCCTTGACGAACTAAGCGTCGGCACCTCACTTATACCCCGTATTAAAAAAGCTGTGCAAAGTCTGGACATGGGGACATGTATCAGCCTTGCCAAAGCTTCCGTACAAGCTCATTCAAGCGCTGCAATTTTAGAAAAATGTCTTTCTATTGCCAAGTTCCACTACAGCGAACTTCTTGCATAAGACTACTGCGGCACCTGCCGCATGATCGCTACGCAACTTGTAGTTGGACACCTGAGAGCCACGGTGTTTAGGAAATATGATTTGTTTACTGTCCCCTGCCCATTCTACACTAGTTTCTTTCTCATATCGATCTCATTTTGATCCTGTAATACCCTTTCCAAAGGCTGGGCGGCCAGCGGAAGAGAAAGAAGTGCTGTAAATGCCAACAAGGATCCACCCTACGTATTTCTTTCTTGCATTTCACCCTAGATTTACGTGCCTTATCGCCCTTTTTTCTTGTAGTCGGATGCCCTTCCTTATTCCAAATAGGAATTGTGATCTTCGCTTGGGATGTGTACTTATCCCTACTGGGATGCTTCTTTTGGAGAAAAAGGAGGCGGTTTTAGCTTTTTCGTAGACACCTTCCGGTCCACGAAACTGCAGGCCTATCTCTATAGGGAGTTGTCTGCAAGAGTGCCACTTTTCTCCAAAAGGGTAATTGGGGCCATAGCTCAACTGGTAGAGCACCTCGATGGCATTGAGGTGGTTTGGGGTTCGAGTCCCCATGGCTCCATAGCCTGAGAACATCCACAAGACCTGGATCAATGCAAAAAGAAAGTGACATCAGGAAAGTTTCATATTAAAGAAGTCCCGGAAGACCCGGATATACACCTCCCATTTCATGGGATGTAGCCACTTTAGTTGAAATTCGTCTGGATCAATCCAACGTAAGGAACGGAATTCACCTGAGGTGTCCCCCATCTTCAGAGAGGTCCTCTCCGAGAGGAGTAGGGCGTGGAAGTAGTGCTGTCGCTGACCAATAATCTTGCCCTTCCTCCATGTTTTTGGGAAGCGATAGTGGTAGGGTCCTTTTGACTGATGGATGCGGTAAAGATAAGGGAGGAGAAGAACTTCCTCTTCGACCTCGCGATAGAGTGCCTCTTCCAGGCTTTCCCCATGCCGAACCCCACCCTGGGGGAATTGCCAACTTCCGGCTATATCACTTCGCTCGCCGATGAGGATTTTTCCATCAGTGTTTTCTAAAATGAGGGCCACATTGGCTCGATATAGGAATTTCATTAGAATGAGATCACACAGTCTGACTCGCTTCGTGCTGCACAGATGTAATTTATTTCCTCAATTCTCTTCGTAAGCGGCAGACATCGCATAACTTCAGCTGATGTTAATGGGGAAGATGGATGGGAATCCTAACATTAATCTGCTATCATGTAAGCCCGCATCTTTTCACCTTCTACGCTTTTTTCTTTTTGGTTCTTCCGATATCGTGAAATTCCTCATTCTTTCCGCTAGCCATGGAGAGGGTCATAATACAGCTGCTAGGAATGTTCGTGATGCCATTCTGAGTGAGTCTCCATATGCTGAGGTCCATGTTATGGACCTTTTTGGCATTGCCCTCCCTCATCTTAATCACTGGATACAACGCTGTTATTCTCTAGCTATCAATCAGTTTACTTTCTTGTGGAAAGTAGCATTTCTTGCTTTTGACCGAGAGGGAACCGTAGAAGCCACACTTCCTTTTTTGGGGCTTGTTAAGCGTGAGCTCAATAGACAGATAGAGAAACTCGGCCCGGATATTATCATCTCCACATACCCTCTTTATAGCTTCCTTATTAGGGGAGTGCGTAAGCACTCCGAAGCCGCTCAAGTACCATTTGTTACAGTTGTGACAGACTCAACAATGATTAACTCAGTGTGGTATCGTTATCCGTCTGACGCTTTTGTCGTCGCTGATGCTTCCACGGCTAGGGTTCTTTCATCGCATGGCGTGGCGATCAGGAGGATACACGTGCTTGGGTTCCCCGTTAGTTTGGATTTTGAAAATATTGTGCCCCTGCCACAGTCAACGCCTCCTCCATGGAAAATCCTCTTTTTGCCATCAACCCGAGTGACACACTCTCTTCGTGTTGCAAGGCTACTCCTAGCGTTGCCAGATATTTACCTGACAATTCTCTCGGGTAAACACCCCCATGTGGCAGAAACCATCCGAGCTAGACTTAATTCAGAAAGACTAAGGACTTTCAGCTGGACAAAACAAGTACCACAGTTACTTGCTTCCCACCATCTTTTCATTGGTAAAGCGGGGGGTGCAATAACTCAGGAAGCCATAGCTGCTCAGTGCCCGATGGTCGTGAGTCATTTTGTTCCAGGACAAGAAGAAGGTAACATTCAACTGATTGAGGAAGCTAAAATTGGAATTCTCGCTGCAGGATCTGTTACTAATATAGGCAATGCGGTAGTCAGAGCATTTTCTGAAGACGCGATCCTATGGAAATTTTGGAAGAAAAACATAGTTAAGGTGAGCTACCCCTCAGCCTCTCGCAAAATCGCTAAACTGCTACTAAAAATGGCAGTGTTCTCTTCTCTGTGACTTGACTCTTTAATTTATTGTACCTAACCCAGCAGAGTTGCAGCCTCGCATGCACTCGTAGCTCAAATTGGACAGAGCATCGGCCTCCGGAGCCGAAGGCTTCGGGTTCAAATCCCGACGAGTGTAGTTTCTTCTGTGAGTTTCTGGGTAGAATCGCCGTCTGGTTCCCACTCCTTGAGTGGGGCCCACGTAGGGAGGGAATCCGTAGGCGCAGACTGCGAGGACATTATCTGACCGGTTTTCCTTAACCTTGCTGCCAACCTTCAACCTGCGATAGACACAAAGAATCTAAAAACTATGTTTGAACTAACAAACGCGAGAGCCACTAGGGAGTTTTGGCTCTACCATCCTTTTTGTCCTTTGCGAAGCTCTACAAGCCATAGGAAGGTCACACAGTAAGGGGGGGTTGTACCTACAAAGCAAGAAGTAAGGGGGGTTTCCTACAGCAAGACCCCCCTAGCACGCGCAACTACACGATAAAGGAGCTCGCTTGCTGAGGCAAAAGCCGGGCATCGATCATAGAGAGTAGCGAAGCCTCTCCATATTCTATCCCCACAAGCGAGCGCATGGAGTACAGCATCCGCTCCCTGTCTACGGTGCTTTCTCTTGCTCTCCAGGAGCTGAATCGAACTCTCAAATTCTTGTCTAGAAACCCCCAAATATTCCCGATCTACGATGATGGACTGATAAGGTATATAGAAAACTCTGTCACCAGTAACTCTACGCCAACGCAACACCTGCCGCTGGCAAAAGCGACAGTCACCGTCGAAAATCAAGAGGGGATATGGAAGAATTGTCAAGGAGGTGGACACCTCAAGTTACTTAGATAAAATGGGAGGGGGTATACTCGTCATATACAGCCGAGCGCAGCCGTCTCGCTAGCAGAACCTACGTGAATTGGAAAGATAAAATTGAGGAAAAAATAAGTTGGATCGCTATCCCAAGATTACTGCGACATGTATCGGCGGCCCAATTTCTAGTGTTTATCCTTGCTAAGCTAGTACCAGGATATTTGGAATACCTAGCTTTAGATCCTTCTGCTGTTCTGCGCGGCCAGCTGTGGAGGATTGTCTCTTGGACGTTTATCCCACAAACTACGAGCTATCTTTGGATCCTGTTTTCCATCCTGTGGCTCTGGTTTCTGGGAGACTTTTTGGAATCCAGCTGGGGTACATTGCGTACAAACATGTTTTTTTGGTTAGGCGTGTTAGGCGGTGTATCTGCTGCATTTTTAACCGGGAATGGTGGAAGCATGTTCAATTGGTACCTCAATCTTTCAATCTTGTTTGCATTTGCCACTCTAGATCCAGAGTATCCAGTCTATTTCTTTTTTCTACCTTGCAAAGTCAAGTGGCTGGCATGGATTAGCATTGCTATTCTCGCCTACCCTTTCTGTCTCTCTTCTATCTTAGGTAAAATAGCTATGATCCTTTCTTTTGGAAACTACCTTGTTTTCTTTGTTCCCGCCGTTCTGCAAGAAGCTCTTTACGGGAGAAAGACTTACAAACGCCGAGTACGACTTTTTCCGTACTCGCACTTAGAGGAAACCCTGCACTATTGTTACACTTGTGGCGCGACAGAAATTTCTGCTCCAGATATGGACTTCCGAGTTTCTTCTTCTAACGGTCGGGAATACTGTTTAAAGCATCTACCATCTGCTCCTGGCAATGAAAGGAATCCCTCACCCCGGAGGGATAATTGATCTTAATTTTCGGGGGAGTTGGGAGAAGAGGGGAATGAATCTCTCGCGCGGACTCCTAAATTCCGCGCAGCCCGACTAGTAATAATTCGGCATTTGTACGTGTGGTCTCGAGATTAGCAGCAAGAATTTCCATGGCTTCCATTGCAGGTAGGCTAGAGAGCTGCCTCCTAAGGAGAAGCACACGTTGATACTCATCTGGATGATATAGTAGCTCCTCCCTGCGAGTACCTGACTTAACAATATGGAGAGCGGGAAAGATGCGCTGTTCGGCAATAGTACGATCTAAGTGTACTTCCATATTCCCGGTGCCCTTAAATTCCTCGAAAATGAGGTCATCCATGCGGCTTTGGGTGTCGACAAGGGCTGTAGCAAGAATGGTTAGGCTTCCTCCTTCTTCGATATTTCTTGCAGCACTAAAAAACTTTCTGGGTCGGGTGAGAGCTTGAGAAGCGACGCCGCCACTCATTGTGCGGTCTTTCTTTGGTCGCAGATTGTTGTATCCGCGAGCCATCCGTGTAATGCTGTCTAGGAGAATCACTACGTTCTTGCCTAGTTCCACAAGCCGCTTGGCTCTCTCAGCAACCAGTTCACAAACCTGAATATGGCGAGTAATCGGTTCGTCAAAAGTGGAACTGATGACTTCAGCCTGAACATCTCTTCTTAGGTCGGTAACTTCCTCTGGTCGCTCGTCAACAAGAAGGAGAATGAGGTGGACATCGTAGTGGTTGGCAATAATTGCTCGTGCAATGTCTCTCATAAGCATGGTTTTCCCTGCTCTTGGTGGGGCAACGATCAACCCACGCTGCCCCATCCCCAGTGGGGCAACAATATCCATAGCGCGGACAGAGATGGAGGGATACACTCTGTTCTCTAGAATGAGACGCCGTTGTGGGAAAATAGGGGTTAACTTCTCAAAGTCCTTTGCAGCCATCCAATTGGCAGCTTTAACCCCCTCGATAGTATGCACAGTTTTAAGGATGAAACCACATCCTCTTTCCATCGCCATACAAACGCTACCGCGAATTTCCAAGCCGGGCTTGAGTGAAAATTGCCGAATAATTGGAGCAGGAATTTGGATGTCTTCTACGCTAGGTTTAAAGTTAAAAAACGATGACCGCAAAACACCGTGGTTTCCACTCATTTCTAACATCCCTCCCCCTGACACTTCTTGAACAGTAAGGGCGGAACGGGCGAGATCCAAAACCAGATAGTGTCTGGATACTTCTGGCCGCATGCGAATGTTTTTCTTTTTTGCTAAATCTACTAATTCCCGGAGGGACTTTTTCTGCAGAAAATCTAGCGAAAAGACTTCTTGTTTCCAGTGAGGTGAGCATGAAGACCCGTATCCCGGGGGAAGCTTTGCTTTATCCATAGTGCTCGTTCAAGTAGTCAGCTGTTATACGGGCTTGCTCGGTAAGCAGTTGGAGCGGACCATTGTTCCATACCACCTCATGTGCGCGGCGCATCTTTTCTTCCATTGGAAGTTGTACAGCGATCATTTTGCGGGCAAGCGACTCGCAAACACCTCGTGAAGTCAGGCGTTGCAGTTGTTTAGCAGAGGAACAGGCTATCACTGCAATAAAGTCACAAGCCGTTTCCCAACCTGCTTCATAGAGCAGAGGAACATCTGCTACAAATTTACGTCCAACTGCCTTAGAACGGACTGCCTGCGCCATCCATATTTTCCTCACACGAGGATGTAGAACACGCTCCAATTGCACCCGACGACGAGGGTCAGAAAAAATGCGAGAACGTACCTGCGCGCGGTCCAATTTTCCTCCCACGTATACCCCCTTCCCAAGTACTTTTGCGGTTTCCACCCGTACTTCCTCTGATCCATCTAACAACCTTGAGACACAAGCATCCGCATCAAACCACTCGGTATTCTCCAAAAAGACAGAGAGATGCCGACAGAAAGAGGTTTTTCCTGAAGCGATTCCTCCAGTAATGGCAACAGTAGGTACGGTACGCATCGCGTGAAATAAGCCACTAATGACTGCCGGCCATAAGTAGAGAATGGAACTTGAGACTGGAAATTAAATTCCAGAATCCACTGCTTTTTTGCGTTGAGAGACTGGTATAGGGTCGATATCGTTGGAGTCTTCTTACAAGAACGTCTGACGGGAAATATATAGATACAGCCAGGACTTTTTATAGCCCCTGGGAAAGGGGACCCTGTCGGCTGCTGCATGAGTGATTTACACGCTACTCTTGTAAACTCCCGCACATACTTGCAGGCGCCTCATCGTTCCATGGGCCTAGTTGTGCTGTGCAAGATACAGTATATAAGGGAGAGCGGGTAGAGGGAATCGAACCCTCCTGGCCAGCTTGGAAGGCTGGAACTTTGCCACTAAGCTATACCCGCACAAGAAGCCTCCATTGGATGGCCCAATAGGCTAGAATAGTCAACCTTTTTGAAAAAAGTTTACTTCGTGGAGATAAGTATCTAGCGATTATTCCGCTGGTAGAGTTCCTGGATGCCGTGGAAATTGAAAAATTAGTCAGCCCCCTAGACTTAAAGCGTGCGTCACTAGGGTTCAGGCTTTCTTCTGTACAGCTCCACGCTTCGGGTTCTGGCGTGCTATTTTTAGCAGATGAGCCCCTCTTATCTAGACTCAATAGCAATAAATAAATGCTAGAACCAGATTAGCCCCGAGACCTTTAGCTCTTGCCCTTACTGATGTTTGCACATTATGCTGTCGCCTAGCACCGTGGACAGTGTTGTTCTAGTTTCGGTGAGAAATCCTTATAAAGACCGTTATGAATTTCTGCGTTTCCCATGATGCCTCTAACAAGTCTGCATGCAAAAGCCCATCTCCCAATGGGGAGGCAAATGGAGCCGAAATACTTGTCGACTGCTTAGAGAAGGAGGGAGTGGAAGTTATTTTCGCCTACCCAGGTGGTGCTTCCATGGTGATTCACCAGGCGCTTACCCAATCCCGAAAGATTCGCGTAGTCCTCCCACGTCATGAACAGGGGGGCATATTTGCAGCGGAGGGATATGCTAGGGCAAGTGGACGCGTGGGAGTTTGTATGGCTACTTCTGGTCCTGGAGCTACAAATCTAGTCACTGGCATTGCTGACGCATTCATGGATTCAATCCCACTGGTGGCTATCACAGGTCAAGTCCCTCAATCAATGATTGGACGTGGCGCTTTTCAGGAAACGGATATCGTTGGAATGACACTACCAGTGGTGAAGCATAGCTATTTGTTATGCGACATCCAAGACATTCCTAGAGTGGTGAAAGAGGCTTTCTATATTGCCCAATCCGGACGCCCCGGGCCAGTGCTAATCGATATCCCCAAAAACATTCAGACTCAAAGAGTCTCTCCGAAGCATCCGGAAGAGATTCATCTTCGCGGGTATAACCCGATTACGCAAATCGAGGACCAGGTTCTCTACAGGGTGATCCAACTAATTGAGAAGGCCCAATGCCCCATGATCTACTGTGGAGGCGGAGTGGTTTCTAGCAACGCTAGTCAGGAATTGTTTGAATTTGTCGAGCGTACGCAGATCCCTGTTGCGACCACTCTTATGGGCATTGGCTGCTTCCCAGAAACCCATCCTCTTTCCCTCAAGTGGCTTGGTATGCACGGTACGGTTTATGCTAACAATGCGGTAAATGAGGCTGATCTCCTCCTGGCAATCGGGGTGCGCTTCGACGACCGCGTTACAGGCAAGTTTGAAGAGTTCTGTAAGCACGGCACCATCGTCCACGTTGACATTGACCGCTCTGAAATCAATAAAAATCGGACAGTACAGGTTGCTGTCCTTAGCGATTTAAAATATGCCCTGTCCAGAACAAACCACCTCTTGTCTCAGATGGGAAGAAGCCGAATTACTAAAGGATTCGACCGCTTCACACAGTGGTACGAACGGATTGGGGCATGGAAGAAGCAGCATCCGCTCGCTTTCAAGGATACAGACGATCTGATCCAGCCTCAGTACGTCATCCGTCTGCTTGATGAACTAACTTGTGGTGAGGTCATCCTGACTACTGGAGTGGGACAACACCAGATGTGGGCTGCTCAATACTATCAATTTACCCATCCACGCACCTTCCTGACCTCAGCTGGTCTCGGTGCCATGGGATTTGGATATCCGGCTGCTATGGGTGCCAAAATTGCCTGCCCGGACAAACAGGTAATTGACATCGACGGTGATGGGTCAGTTCTGATGAACATCCAGGAATTAGCTACTGCCCACATCGAAGGCATCGCCGCTAAAATTATCATCCTCAATAACCAGCATCTTGGTATGGTAGTCCAGTGGGAGGATCGCTTCCACAGCAGCAACCGCGCCCATACTTTCCTTGGTGACCCCAGAGATCCCGAGCGTATTTATCCCGACTATGTGACAATTTGTAAAGGATTTGGGGTACAGGCGGAGCGTGTTTGTCATAAAAGAGATCTTTGTGCTGCCATCCAACGCTTGCTGGACAGTAAGGAGGCTTATGTATTGGATGTCATGGTACCGTATACAGAGCATGTGCTCCCAATGATTCCTGCAGGTATGACCTACAAGGATGTCTTAACCGAATGAGGGATAGTTAGCTCTAGAAGAGGCCGGACTGGGTTCCACATCCGTAGAGGGCTTATGTGTCGTTTCTCTTTTCCGTGCATAGCTAACCAGGGTTAGCCAGTTGGGATGCCCATAGTTGTTGCCAAAGTTATAGTGGGCCAGTCTACGGGAAAGATACTAAGCTACCTCGTCCCGGAACTGCTTCAAAATCAGGTAAAGGTAGGAATGTGCGTCCTTGTCCCCCTTCGCACACGTGTTGCCCAAGGGGTTGTCATCGATGTTTCTGAGTCTGTCGGAAATGAGTTGGGGGGGAAATTGCGTGCCATTTATGAAATAGTAAGTGAGACCCTCTCAGTTCAGCCTGTACTGATCAGCTTGGCGCATTGGATGGCTGAGTACTACTATTGCCCCTTGGGGGCAGCGCTGCGATGTATGTTGCCGGCTATCATGCGCAAGGTGCAGGCGCCCTCCAAAGAACGCTATATTTTCAAACTAGCACGCAAGATAGACGCCGACGAACTCTCGCTCTTGAGGGAGAAGGCCCCTTGTCAAGCACAACTATTACTCAGTCTTTTAAAGGATCCGGAGGGGAAACTAGCACTTGCTGACGTAGAAAAAAAATTGAAGCGGGCTGGTTCTCTGGCTCGCAGCTTGGAGCAGCGTGGTCTTCTTTGTATTGAGAGGGCACAAGCACACCGGCGACATTCCTGCAGTGGAAAGGTGCACTTACAAAGCAGGACATCTGCGTTAAGTGCAGAACAAGAGATAGCCTTACAAGAGGTAGTTACATACATTCGAGATCCTGAAAACTCCAGGCCAATACTTTTGTATGAGGCAACTGGAGGTGGCAAAACCGAGGTTTATCTGGGTGCAATTGAAGAAACCCTGCGCCTCGGTCGCACTGCAATCATACTTGTACCAGAAATTTCATTAACTCCCCAAATAACGGAATGTCTTAGATCTCGTCTCCCCTCTATTCAGGATCAAGTAATAGTGGTACACAGTCACCTTTCTAGAGGTAGCCGCGTTGATGCATGGCAGAGAATCCATTCCAAACAGGCTCTAGTGGTGATTGGGGCGCGCAGTGCTGTCTTTTCCCCGCTAAACGATCTTGGTCTCATCATCGTGGATGATGAACACGAAGGTTCTTATAAACAGGAGGAATCTCCTAAATATCACGCAAGAGATATGGCCGTTCTGAGAGCTACCCGGGAGAAATGTGCCATTCTGTTGGGCAGTGCCACTCCTTCACTAGAAAGCTTTCTCAATACGCGTAAAGGCAAGTACCGTCTCCTTCGGTTGAAGAACCATGTAGAAAACCGTTCTCTGCCTACCATGCGTATTTTAGATCTCCGCCAACTGAGACGCTTAGGGAGGCTACAGTCTATTCTAAGTGAACCGCTATGCTCAGCCATTCAAGAACGCCTGAATCGCCATGAGCAGACCATTCTCTTTCTCAATCGTCGGGGGTTTTCTACCGCAATGATTTGTACCATTTGCGGCCACGTCTGCCGGTGCCCCGATTGTAGTCTCTCTATGACTTATCATCACATAGGGGTTCGGCTAATCTGTCACCTTTGTGGCTACATAGCTTTAGCCCCTTTAAGGTGTCCCTCTTGTGAAGATTTCTCCATTCGTTATACAGGAATGGGTACACAAAAGATCGAGGAAATTTCCAAACAACTCTTTCCTACTGCTCGTATTGTTAGAGTAGATGCCGATTCTATGAAGCGTAAGAATGCTTACGAGGAAGTGTTAGGGCTCCTTAAACTTGGCCAGATTGACCTCTTGATTGGCACACAGATACTTACTAAGGGCCTCCATTTCCCCAATGTAACTCTCATTGGCATCGTAAATGCCGATCTTAGTCTTCATATAACGGACTTCCGTGCGGGAGAACGAACTTTCCAGCTTCTCACCCAGATAGCTAGCAGGGCTAGGCGAGGAGCAACACAGGGAGAGGTCCTCGTACAAACATTTACCCCCTCTAGTCCTTATATCCAATTCGCCTGTCACCGCAATTACGAGGGTTTTTTTGAGCAAGAAATACAATTCAGACGATACTGCGGACACCCTCCATTTTCCCATCTCGTTCTCCTCACATTACGTTCCAGCATTCGAGAACATGCTGAGTCCATTGCCAAGAGAATAGCTCATAAATTAGCCGCGATACTGCCGCCTACAGTTAGGATAGGCGACGCTGTACCAGCTCCCCTACAAAGGGCGAGGGGAAAATTTCGCTTCCACCTTGCAATTCGCACTAAAGGAGTTTCCGCAGTTGTACATGCTCTACGGATTGCTTTGGGTAAATTACCCATTCCATCAGATGTGGCTCTTTCTGTAGACGTAGATCCTTATCAACTTCTTTAAAAGCTCGACTAAGGGGGGACCTTTTAATCCTCTGTCTCACAGACCCCTTGGCTTGTGGAGTTCCCTCCTGCGCTTACCCATGGTCAAGCTAGTGCTTTCTCTTTTGCTTATTCTACTTGTTAGTCTACCAATAGGCCTAACTTTCTTCTGGAGTGTTGGGTTTGGAGAGATTATAAAACGTCGCGTTGAGCTTGCTCTGAAAAGAGATGGCCTTCAGGCTCAGATCGAGCGCCTTTCTTTTAGTCCCTTTCAGGGCTTTATTGCGAAAAATACTGTTCTAAAATCTGCAAGGGTATGCATTCATGCTCAACGTCTTACCTTCTCATTCAGTATCAGCCAATTCCTTTGGGGAAAGATCCTTATCAATGAGGTGCAACTGGATGGAGCCTCGTTGGATGTTTCCCCACTGAATGAAATGGAGAGTCATTTATCTATTCAAGACCTAAGTGCTAGAATGCTCCTGCAATCCCATTATCTAAGACTTTCTATCGCAGAGTTTACTTTTGGAAACATCCGCTTTGTGGTCAGTGGCTCCATTCGCAATCCACTCCTCCAGCCTCTCGCAAGCACTTTGAAAAGGCAGCCTGACTGGACTAACTGGAAAATGATAGAGCGTATAGTCAGAGAGCTAGGAAAAATCCGATATTTAGATAAGCCAGCCCAAGTAGACATAGTCGTGGAGGGAGATCCTATTGCTTTTCAGACGTTCCGGGCGCACAAGATAACCCTTCATGCAAAGAATATTCAATATTGCAGTATTTTTCTTCGGGAGATGGAATTAGGGGCTCGTTGTACCAACGGAGTTTTAGAAATCTATAAACTATATATGAGGGATACAGAAGGTAACCTCGATGGATCTGGAACGGTAGATTTCCTTGCCTCAGAGGGGAAGTTTGCAATAAGTAGCTCTCTTAATCTACAACCGTTCTTCACAGAATTCTTCCCCCGCAATAGGCTCCAGAAGCTTGTCGTGCACAAACTGCAAACAGGAGCTTCTTCACAAATTGACTTGACAACGCATCTCTCCTGGAAAGGAGATCACCTACGGTACAAAGTTCTCGGTTCTGCAGCCGTGTGCAAGTTCTTTTATGGAAAGTCATTCTTACAACGCCTAGAGTTGGGTTTTCTGTTTGAGGATAGGCAGTGGTTTATACAAGATCTATCCATTCAGTGTCGCTCTGGCGTGCTCCGTGCGGATGTCAGAAAGATCAAGGAGCTTCTTCAAATCCGGCTGGGTAGCACGCTAAATCCTAAGGAGTTCTCTGACCTCTTCGGCTTAAAGGTTCGCAAACTTCTGGATCAGACGCAATTTCTGGATTCACCCAGGCTTACTCTCCGGCTTAGTGGTCGCACACTAGACTTTCTCCACGGTCAAGGGGAATTGAGCATTGGCCGCACTGCTGTGCGGGGCGCGTGGGCAGATTACGGCTCCTCCAAGATTGAAATTTCTCCCCAATCCGTCACCTGTCGCGATTTTGAGGTGAGATGCAAAAGAGGGAGAGGATCCGGAACCCTTTCCTATAATTTTGGGAAGGGGCAGATACAGCTATATAATGTTGTCTCCACACTGATGCCGCAGGACGTTATGCTTTGGATAAGCCCACAACTCGCGCAGGTCGTTTCTCCTTACAGATTTCGCTCCCCTCCCATTGTTCAAGTAGACGGGTGCCTATACCCTTCCGATCCTCAGCTTAATGCACTTTCAGTACAAATCTATTCTCGGTCTGGTTTAGACTATGATCTATTTGGGCGAACACTGTGCTTCGGACCAACTCGAGCAACAGTGTGCATAGAGGGGACTCAAGTAAAAATACGGATCCCGTCTGCTGCCCTCTTCCAGGGCTCGATAGCCCTCCAGGCCAGTATTCATCCTGACACCCTTCCGCCAACTTTCGAACTAGATGTTCGTCTTTCCCACATCGAGTGTTCGCGTCTTACAGAACTCTTTTTCGGCTATACCAGGTCTAATGGGTTTTTAACTGGAAACTATCGTTTTCGGGCTTGTACAGATAGGGAAGAAGGCATGCTGGGAAGTGGTTATATTCGAATTGAGGAAGGCAGTGTTCTCTCAATCCCATTTCTTAGACCTCTTTCTATTATCTTGAATCAGATTATTCCCGGTATTGGGTATGAACCCGCAAGGAAGGCCTGCGTAGCTTTTCAAGTCGAAAATCGGAAAGTAAGTACCAAGAATCTACAGATAGCTGGGCCAGGATTTAACCTTCTAGGTTGCGGAGATGTTGACTTTTTTACTGGAAAAATGAACATGACCGTTCGAGTCAATGCACAAGGGGTTCCTGGAATGGTGCTTCTTCCAGTAAGTAAGCTGCTGGAATTCGAATCAAGGGGCACGCTCTCGCGACCGGACTGGCGACTTAAGCGGCTTAAACCCCTCATCCAGTTCTGACGGTTGGGGGACAAATATTGGAAGGATGTTAGAGTAGTTAGGTCTCTCCTTAAGAGATGGATTACAATCACGGTAACACCAATAGTTATCTGTCCAAATGGGACGGCCTTTTTCACAAGTGTAGTCTAATCTTTCCCCTTACCTGCGGCCTTGAGGAGCAGTACGGGAACCCCCACCAGATGGCGAACACGGTCGACAGTATTTCCGTAAATAAAATCTCCCAGAAAGCGGTGTCCATGGGTAGACATGGCAATTAGATCTACCTCGCGCTCTTTGGCAATCCGGATAATCTCGTTGGAGGGCTCTCCCATGGCAAGCTCATAACTGCATTCGAGGCCCCCCTTTCGAAGAGCCTGTGCCACGGACTCGAGGTACCTCAGATCGTTTTTCATTTCTTCACTCTCAGTAAGATTTAGCTGATCATAGTTTCTAGCTACCCATCCACTTGCTACATGGAGAAGGTGCAGGTATCCACCGATTGAGTGAGCTAACCGACAAACGTGCTCTAAAATTGTGGAGTCTGCTATACTGTTTTCTAGAGGGATCAATATATTATGATACATGGGCAGTCGACATCGGCGGCGCCGGAAGAGGAAAATTGACAGTGTAGTCCTTCTTTTAAGGTGGAACGAAAGTTTTGAAGGAGGAGCTTTCTGTCCTTGCCTTACTTCCATCATAGATTCCATCATAGAAAGCAGCCCTTTCGTACCAATAAATATCTTCTATCGAGACAGAAATCAGAAGGATCACTACTTATTTGTCTAATAACGTTTAACGTTTTTTCTGTTGAGCCTGACTTTTTCCTGAAAAGTAGGCAGCTAAATGACGTTAAAAGCGCAGATTCTACTAGCAAGGAGTGGGAGGACAACTAACCTGCCTTGGTATAGAGGAACCACTAGGAGCTGGATAAAATAAAGTTCAAAATAGACGCGATGACAGCATAGAATAGGGACAATAGGCAAAGTAGCCCACAATAGATTTGAGTCTCTGGTGATCTGCAGCCATTGTGCGCCTCGAGTGGGCTGTGCCCTTTCCAAATTTCTCTCTATGAAAGGGACACAGAGGCATGACTCCTATTAGGAGGACCTCTACATTCCACTTTAGAAAAACTTCGTGACTACAAGCCGGAACAGAGCGGCAAAGTGCCCCCTATCCAACTGCATCCAAGAAAGACCCACGGCAGCCGAATTGGGAAAGCAGAAACAAGAGGCATATTTGCGGGGAGAGGATTTGAACCTCCGACCTTCAGGTTATGAGCCTGACGAGCTACCAGACTGCTCCACCCCGCGATTCACCAGGCTAGAGTAGATCAAGTAGCTCAGTATCCGCAAGAGGAATTTTGTGAGTCGTGTGAATCGCCTCTCAGAAATTGGCTGGAAAGTAGTAGGTAGAGGGCTTACACAATAAAATGCACTATGGTGGTGTCTTGGTATTGGTGGGTAGTCTTCGGAGGGTTTGTTGCAGTTCTATTTGCCTCGGATCTAGGGGCGCTAGGTCGATGTAAAGGTGCTATCGATTTTCATTCAGCTCTGTCCGCTATAGCACTCCGCGTTGGATTGGCGGCAATCTTCAATGCAGGAATTTATATGGGATGGGTTGGCGGATATGAGACACCAAAACTACAGCAGTCTGCTGGACTAGAATTTTTGGCTGCTTATCTAGTAGAGATAGTCTTAAGCCTAGACAACATGTTTGTATTCGCTCTCATTTTTCGTCATTTCCGGGTAGAAGGTGCCGCGCAGCACCGTGTCCTGCTCTGGGGGGTGCTTGGAGCGCTAGGAATGCGAGGTATTTTTATCCTCGCTGGACTCCAGATTCTGTATTTCTTCCAATGGGCTACTTATCTTTTCGGCGGGGTGCTGATAGTAGCGGGAATACGCATGCTTGTGCGGCCGAACGAACATTCATTTGCTTTTCTGGTGGAAAGGTGGGCAAGACAATGCTTTCCAGTTTCAAAAGACTTCCATAAAAGCTCTTTTTTTATCCGAGAAAACGATAGAATCTTGGTAACCCCCTTGTTCGTCATATTATTGATCATCGAGGCGACGGACCTAATCTTTGCGGTCGACTCCATTCCTGCTGTGTTCGGGGTAACCCGTGACACGTTCATTTTGCTAACGTCGAATGCCCTTGCAATCTTAGGGCTGCGAGCAATGTACTTTGCTCTAGCAGGATGCGTGGATCGGTTTCGCTTCTTGCACTTAGGGCTTTCCGCCGCTCTAGTGTTCATTGGATTAAAGATGATGCTCAGCCACACATCACTGTGTATAAATGCAGTGCGGTCTCTCACTGTTATTCTCGCCCTTTTGTCAGGTTCCGTCCTAGCATCTCTCATTTTAGCGGCACCTAAAAAATAATGAATCAAACAATGAATCTATGTGGGCTCATAGCAAGCGGCCGCATTGCCAGAACCCCCATTCTTGGAGGAGCTTATTCTAGAAAAGCTCAGCGAAAACGCCCCCTGTGCGGAAGGGATCGCCTAACGCCATCGACAACTTACTATCAAAACTTGATCGTCTGAGAAGTAGCAGTATGGTCCTGTGTCTCCTCCAAGCCCTCCATGACATTCTGGGTTAATTCGCAAGCGTGAAAATCAAACCAATCCTAGGGTGACTTCTGGAAGCGAGCTGACCTAGATCCTAGACACACCTTGGGTGTGTCGGTTTGCCGTCTTGCACTGCTAGGAGGCACAACGCGCCACCTACGGCCCATCACAAACACGGCCACTCGATTTGATGTATGACTTACCTTCTTTTTTGTAAAAAAACGGGGGGATAAGGAAAAATTACAGGAGAAACAAGGCAATATTTTCATGGATCCCCAGTCAAGGCGCAGGCCTTTTGTTGTTCTCCTGTTGGATGGTAGGATAGCCCTTAGCCAAGGGAGGCCCCATTTTTGCTATTGGTTGTAACACCCTGCAACGCGGGAAAAGATCGCGCCTGATCTCCACTACCAGAAGGGGGGGTGACATGGTGGATTCCCCTCCTAAGATTTTGGTAACTGGACTTTGCAAGTGTGCACCCAAAGATCGTCCCCAAGCTCTGAGGCAGCTGCGGTCTCTAACTCATGTGAGGAAGCTCCTTGCCGTAGAATTGCAAAGAGTGTCGGGCCTGAGCCAGACATTAAGGCAAACTCTGTCTCTTGGCGACTGAGGAGCCATTGTTTAATAAGGCCTAGAAGAGGGAATTTTTCAAAAACTGGCACCTCTAAGTCATTGTAGAGTTCACTCCATGGCGAAGGTTGCTGGCAGTAAAGGAAGCCTGGTATTTTCCTTGCATTGGCCCAGCTTTGATAGGCCCATGAGGTTTCCACTGGAAATGGAGGCTTTACTAGCACCGCCGTACGGTTTTCGAAGCAACGGAAATTTTCAGCTTCCAAAATTTCTCCCCGCCCATGACACCAAGCCGTTCTCCGCCTTAAAAAAAAGGGGACATCTGAGCCAATGCTCGCAGCAATGGAATGAAGAACCTCTCCTCTCAATGAGTGACTATGCAAAATATCAAGGGCAAGCAGTACAAAAGCCGCGTCGCTGCTACCTCCACCTAACCCGGAAGCTATTGGAATACGTTTTTCCAAAGTAATGCGGACGCCAAGGCTGGAACCGACTGCTTCCAGATAGGATTTAGCAGCAATAAAAGCTAAGTTGGTTCTGCCACATGGAAGGGCGGGATCATTGCATGCTAGAACAATCCCCCGACCTGGAGTCAGCCCTATATGGAGGGTATCCTCCAGTGTTAAGAGAGTAACTAGCGTCTTAATCTCATGATATCCGTCCGTCCTTTGTCCGATAATCTTCAAGAAGAGATTGATCTTAGCCGGAGGGTGCAGTTTTATTTTCCTCGGTTTCATATAAAAAAATATGCACAGCCTGACAAAAACAAAAATTGTTGTAGCCCTAGACGTACATACATTACATGACGCTGTGCGAATCGTAGAAATTCTTAGATCCGAAGCCGATGCCTTCAAGGTAGGTCCGCAGCTCTTTGTGCGTGAGGGGCCAGAAATAGTGCGAAGATTGAAAGCTATAGGAGTGCAGGTCTTTTTAGACCTAAAATTTCACGACATTCCTAATACAGTGGCTCAAGCTGTAGCGCTTGCGTGCTCCCTTGGAGCGGATCTGATAACTGTTCATCTTTGTGGGGGGGCTGACATGCTGGAAGCAGCCGCTCAAAGTGTGAAAGGAACTTCTACTCTTTTGGTAGGAGTAAGTGTCCTTACAAGCTGTGACGCAAATACTCTTGCCGTCACTGGAGTTTCGTCGACTGTGGAAGAACAGGTACTCCGGCTTGCCGGTCTCGCCGTGCAATATCTGGGAGGAGGGGTCGTTGCAAGCCCGCTGGAAATTCTTCCCCTAAGGAACTTCTTTGGGAACTCTCTTCAAATCGTAACACCGGGCATTCGGCCAACTTGGGCTCTCGGGGACGACCAAAAGCGCACTCTTAGCCCCCTACAGGCAGCTCAATTAGGAGCTAATTGGTTAGTTATCGGGCGTCCAATCACTACTGCATCATCACCTCTTGAGGCACTGCTCAGGATTAAGAAGGAAATAACGACAGGATTTGTTTCAAAAACGGGAGGATGTTAGGATGCCATTATCCCCTTTTGGAGTGAAGCCGGAGATCCCCCTCCTGGAAGGGGGAGAGGCATACGAGACACCTAAAGCCGTCTACCAGTAAGGCCCCCCTCTAGGAAACCCCACATCCTTATTCCTTTTACGAACACTTAGATCGCACAATCAACGCTGACCAACAGTGTCCGGTAGCGCCGGTTTAAAACCGGAGCCCCGTATCTTACCATGCACGACATAATAAGTGGATTATTAAAATAATCAAAAATGAAAACAATCTTTTGCTTATTGAGCCTCTTTTTCTTCCAGGCGTAGACAAGAGAACTTCATGAAAATAACCTGTTTAAACCTTTCTTTGCAAATTGCCTCTATACGCCAGGAACTTGAGAAGGCAATGGGGAAAACTATAGAACACTGCACCTTCTGCCTGGGGCCTGACGTCATAGATTTCGAGCAGCAATTTGCCAGGTTCTGCAACGTACAACATGCTGTGGCGGTCAATAGTGGGACCTCTGCCTTACATCTCGCTCTTCGTCTCCTCTGTATAGGACCTGGGGATGAGGTCATTACTACACCATACACATTCGCGTCCACAAGTTGGGCCATCTCCTATATGGGTGCAAGACCAGTATATGTAGATATTGAGGACTCCACTTTTAACATTGACGCTGCGCAAGTGGAAAAGGCCATCACCCCGAAAACCAAGGCCATTCTTCCCGTACATCTTTATGGCCTACCCTGTAGCCTTTCTCATCTTCTAAAAGTTGCCAGTGCCCATTCACTGCCTTTAGTAGAAGATGCAGCCCAAGCACATGGGGGCATCTATCGTGGACGTAAGGTAGGCTCATTTGGCACGCTGTCCTGCTTTAGTTTCCATCCTGCAAAGAATCTTGGGGCTTTTGGGGAGGGAGGAGCTATTCTCACTAACGATGCTACCCTCGCAGCTCGCGCTCGTTCGCTCCGCGAGCATGGGACAAAACAACGTTACTATCACAACGAAATCGGTTATAATTACCGGATGGAAGGGCTCCAAGCTGCGGTGCTTTGTGTTAAGCTAAAGCATCTAACAGCCTGGATCAAAGGTAGACGCCGGGTAGCGGAACTGTACTCCCAAATGCTGGCGGATGTACCGCTGCGTCTTCCCATTGAACCACAAGGCTGCAGAAGCGCATGGCACCTATACACCATACGACACCCAAAACGTGATCAACTTAAGAAATTTCTGTTGCAGCAAGGAATAGAGTGTTCCATACACTATCCACGGCCTCTGCATCTACAGCAATGCTATACTCCCCTTGGGTATCGAGTTGGCGATTTTCCGGTAGCCGAGCGTGCTTCAGTCGAATGTCTCAGCCTTCCGATCTATCCTGAGTTGACGGGAGAGCAAATTGAGTTTGTCTGCAGCCAAATTCGGCACTTCTTCCTAGGATGATATGGCAGACAAAGTAGGTACCTGTAACTTGTAAAGCACTGTAAAAGCCTGGCAGCGGGGATGTGTCTCTGCCCTCTAAGAACGGAGCGGGCTTCTAAGAATTTGCACTCCGATAACTCCTCAGCTTAACTCTCTGCCTCCATTGAAAATGGAACGACGAGTGTAGCATGCTTCTGTACTGGCGTTGTGTCGTTTTGCCAGCTTCTGGTGAAGCCACTTCCAAACTGGCTCCTCACTAGGATTCTCACGTTGGTTATAAAAATCCTAAGTAGGAAAAAACTGGCCTTCCCTTCCCTATGAAAATTGGTCTGAAGTGGCCTCCCTTCTCCAAGGAACCAAACTGGCTCCATGGATGAAAATTCCATTGGGCAACTTGCACAATCAGCGGATGGCAGAAATTCAGGGATTAGTTCAATAGTGGTAGCGTTCAGGCTTATATGGTCCTTCTACAGGCACACCGAGATAGTCTGCTTGAATAGGCGTTAGTCGTGTAAGTCGGACCCCAATTTTTCCCAGATGCAGACGAGCTACTTCTTCATCTAAATGCTTAGGCAGGCGATAAATCCCAGCTTTGTATTGCTTGCGGTTCTCCCACAGATCAATTTGTGCAAGCACCTGGTTAGTAAAGGAATTAGACATCACAAAGCTAGGATGTCCGGTGGCACACCCTAAATTAACTAGACGCCCTTCTGCTAGCAGGTAAATCTGGTGGCCATTAGGGAGTTCATAACAGTCTAGTTGCGGCTTAATGTTTAACTTAGTAACCCTAGGGTGTCGGTTCAAACGGTCCACTTGGATCTCGTTATCAAAATGTCCAATGTTGCAAACAATGGCCTGATCCTTCATTTCAAAGACATGCTCTAGGGTTAGAACATCACAATTGCCAGTGGCAGTCACATAGATATCGGCTTTTCCAAGCGATTGCTCCACACAAGTAACCTCAAACCCCTCCATTGCTGCTTGCAGAGCATTAATAGGATCAATCTCTGTGACAATCACACGTGCACCGAACCTACAAAGTGCGTGTGCACACCCTTTACCTACAGGCCCATATCCACAAACAACTGCGACCTTTCCAGCAATCATCACATCAGTGGCACGCTTAATTCCGTCCACTATAGACTCGCGGCAACCATACAAATTGTCGAACTTTGACTTAGTAACGGAGTCATTGACATTGATGGCGGGTACCAAGAGTCTTCCTTGTTCTAACATCTTATAAAGGCGGCGTATACCGGTAGTGGTTTCTTCAGCAACTCCGCACCACTCCTTGGTAATCTCATGCCAGTGGAAGGGGATTTCCATATGGACTCGCTTCAGAAGATTTTTGATGATGTTCTCTTCAGAGGTTATAGACGAAGCATTCACCCAGTCGCTGCCTTCTTCTAGCTCGTAGCCTTTATGAACAAGAAAGGTAGCGTCTCCACCATCATCTATGATAAGGTGGGGCCCTTGCCCCCCTGGGAAACAGAGAGCCCGATAGATACATTGCCAGTACTCTCCCAGCGTCTCCCCCTTCCATGCAAAGATAGCCACTCCCGCCTTAGCAATAGCAGCCGCGGCGTGGTCTTGCGTGGAGAAAACATTGCAGCTTGCCCAACGTACAGAAGCACCTAGTCTGCAGAGAGTCTCGATAAGTACCGCTGTTTGGACGGTCATATGAACCAAACCAGTAATCCGCACGTTTTGCAGGGGTTTTTCTTTACTCCACTTTGTCCGAAGTGCCATGAGTCCGGGCATTTCATGCTCGGCCATGGTAATTTCCTTGCGCCCCCAATTGGCAAGTGCAAGGTTCGCTACTTGATGGTCCGCCTGATGGGAAATTAGGTTTGCAGTATTCATAGGATTCAAGTTCTTATTTTATGGCTTCCCGGAGGGCCTCTATTTTATCAGTCCTCTCCCAGGAAAATTCCCCACCTACTTTACCAAAGTGCCCATAGTTGGTGGTTTTAGAATAGATAGGTCTGAGCAAGCCTAACTGTTTAGTAATTTCGGCTGGCCTAAACCCAAAAACAGCTTTTACAGCGGCTTCAATACGCGCTTCATCTATCTTTGATGTTCCAAAAGTATTGACGTGTAGACTAACAGGCTCGGCACATCCAATGGCATAAGCAAGTTGGACTTCACACTGATCTGCTATTTGAGCTGCTACCACGTTTTTTGCTACGTATCGCCCCATATAGGCCGCAGAACGGTCTACTTTGGAGGGATCTTTTCCGGAAAAGGCTCCGCCACCATGCCGCCCCATACCACCATAAGTATCCACAATAATTTTCCTCCCTGTGAGTCCTGCATCGCCTTGAGGCCCTCCCACCACAAAGTTCCCAGTAGGATTAACTAGAAGACGTGTTTCGCTGTTAAGCAATTCTAGAGGTAGTACCTTCCAAACCACCTCCTCAGTAACAAAGGACTTAATCTCTTTCTGTGAGATATCCGGAGTGTGCTGAGTGGAAACTACTACGCTAGAAATAGCAGTGGGTTTATTTCCGGTGTAAACGACGGAGACTTGACTTTTGGTATCGGGCCGCAGCCAGCCGATTCCACCTTGCTTGCGTAGACGAGTCAATTCGTAGCCGAGACGATGTGCAAACATAATGGGTGCTGGCATTAGTTCCGGGGTCTCGATACAAGCATACCCAAACATTAAGCCCTGATCACCAGCGCATTGTTCAGCAACTCTCCTTCTGCTAGCCTTTTTGGTTATCCCTCTGGCAATATCCTCACTTTGCTTTGTGATGGCATTGAGAATGAGGATTTTATCAGCATGGAAAACGTCATCGTCATCTACATACCCAATTTCCCGGATTGCTCTCCTAGCAATGTCGTTGTAAGCCACCTTGGCCCGCGTCGTGATTTCTCCTCCTATTACTAATAGGTTGCTCTTGGCATAAATTTCACAAGCAACGCGGCTATCTTCATCTTGAACCAAACACGCATCTAAGATGGCATCGGAAATTGTGTCACATACCTTGTCGGGATGTCCCTCTCCTACAGACTCGGAGGCAAAAACGAATTGGCGGGGCATTGTCCTTAAACAGATAAATCTACATATCAAAACATGTCAATAACTTCATAAACTTAAGTATGGGTTCCCTCCTTCAAGTGCTTAAAGTACTTACCGAGCCTACTCGCCTCCGACTTCTCTCCTTATTGTTAGAAGAGGAACTTACTGTAGCAGAGCTTCAAGAAATCCTTGGCATGGGCCAGTCCAGGATTTCGGCTAATCTTGCATTGCTTCACCGAGAAGCCTTGGTTGCTCAGCGTCGAGTCGGAAAAAACGTTTTTTACTCCGCCGTGCACGGTAGGCTGGAGCCCCTGAACTTTTTGCTGCGAAGAGTTGTTGAGGACTTACCAGATATTAACCGCGATAAAAATGCTTTACTCCTTGCCCTCCAAAAAAGGAAGGATAGGGCGACGGAGTACTTTAGCAAATTAGCCGGAAAATTTGACCGTGCATATATTCCTGGAAGGTCTTGGCAGGCACTAGCACACGCTCTTTTAAGGATTCTTCCTCCAGGAGTAATTGCAGATTTAGGTGCAGGAGAAGGCACCCTCTCGCAACTACTCGCACGTACTGCTCAAAGGGTAATTGCCGTAGATAATTCTGCAGCTATGGTAAAATTTGGTTCTTCTTTGGCTCGTAGCCATGGATGCCAAAATCTAGAATATCGCCTGGGAGATATTGAAAACCTCCCCATAAAGGATGGAGAGGTTGATCTGGCACTTTTCAGCCAAGCCTTGCATCACACCTCCAGCCCGCAGCGCGCCCTCTACGAGGCAGCACGTATTCTCCGACCTGGTGGGAGGGTTTTGATTTTGGACTTAGTGAGCCACACCTATGAACAGGCACGTGAGTTATATGCACATGTCTGGTTAGGATTTTCTGAAATCGAGTTGCACCAATTCTTGGAGAGAGCTGCGTTCATAAAGACAGAAATCTCCGTTGTCTCTAGGGAGAGACAGGCCCCTCACTTCCAGACTATTATTGCAACGGCACTTAAGCCAGAATGAGTGACCTATTTTGTGGCAATGACATCTCCCTTGAGGAAACACAACATGCTTTGGCGTCAATATCCTTTAAAAACATCGATATCCTGTAATATACTGGCCGCCTCTTGTATCTCTTGGTGCAAGGTTTCTTAAAACTGCACTTCAAGTTTACTTTCAGATTTACTTGGTCTCCCCTGTTAGCTCGTCTCGCAGCGTCTCCCCGCGAACATAATGCCCTCAGGGAGGGGGCCTGTGCCAAGTTGCTAGGTTTTACCTCGGTTACACATCGGAGGTCACAAACTACCGCAACGACGGAGCATCCCCTCTTTTCTGTCCGGAGAATCCCGGAGAGATAGTCGTTTGCAGGATTGCCCTCGCAGGACACATTGGGATGTCATGCGAAGTATGACGAGCATGAGGAACCATTAAATCTCGAGTCTGTTGTACACAGAGTTCTTATACTGAAGAAAAAGTTTCCCGCAGTAAGCCCCTTTGTGATAGGGGTACAGCAGTTTGAAAGCTGTGCCGCGCATATGAGTGATCCTCGCTATGACCAATTAGCTAAACATCTTGTTGAACACTCCATACGCTTAAAAGCGGGAGAGCGGGTGCTAATAGATGCTTTTGACGTTTCGGATGAAGCAGTTATTGCACTTATTCGCGCAGTGCGCTCTAAAGAGGGTGTTCCTTTTGTCCAACTACATCGCGCAAAAATTGCTCGCGAATTGGCTCTTGGCGTCAGCCAGTCACAGCTAGATGTTTGCCGGGCTGTGGCGCTGGTTCGCATGAAAAAAATGCAAGCGTATGTCGCTTTACGAGGGGGGCATAATATGACAGAACTGATAGACGTTCCAGAAGCCAATATGGCACTTACCGCCGGAATGATGCGCCCTGTCCTAGACTGCCGGATTAACAAGACTAAGTGGGTAGTGCTCCGCTGCCCTACATCCTCGTTTGCTCAACAGGCTCAGATGAGCACCGAGGCTTTCGAAGATTTCTATTTTCGAGTTTGTACGCTTGACTACTCGAGCATGCTGCCTGCTATGGGGGCCCTGAAGGGCCTAATGGAGAAAACTGACAAGGTAAACCTAGTTGGACCGGAAACTGATCTCCGCTTCAGTATAAAAGGGATTGGGGCTGTGATATGCGGCGGGGAGAGGAATATTCCAGACGGAGAAGTTTTTTCCTGTCCAATAAAGCGTAGCGTGGAAGGATACGTGCATTTTAATGTGCCAACGATCTATCAGGGCGCTCCATTTGACAATATTCATCTAGAATTTAGAGCAGGCAAAATAGTAAGGGCTGCCTCTAACAATACAAGGAAGCTCAATGAAATTTTGGATTCTGATACTGGTGCCCGCTATATCGGGGAATTCTCGCTAGGGTTTAATCCTTACATTCTTCATCCTATCCGTGACATCCTTTTCGATGAAAAGATCGCAGGCTCTTTTCACTTTACTCCAGGTCAGGCCTATTCTGTAGGAGGAAACGGTAACAAGAGTCGTATCCACTGGGATATGATATCCATCCAAAGGACAGATTATGGCGGAGGGGAGGTATGGTTTGACGACAAACTTGTTCGCAAAGATGGCTTATTTGTTTTACCAGCTCTACAAAAACTGAATGCCGGTCAATCTTGAATCAAAATTTGGAGTGTCTATCGAAGGAGAGTAAACTAAGACAGCGAGGCGTATAGAGACAGATGCCAGGAGAGCTCTTGCTTGCGTTTCGGTTTGTCAGATAGTGCCGCGCATGTCCATAGGCTGAAGGAGAATCCATGCACCGACTGAGTAAAGCAGTAAGATGAGTGTTCCCCATGGAAGAAATATTCCCAACCGAGAAGTACTTAAACCTAAAAGGCCTGCACGTTCCCATGCCACAAAGAGTCCCATTAAAAGTCCAAGATCAAGTAGAAGCAGTTCCCAGCCTAATAACCCCGGAAAGGCCCAGGAACGTATGGACCAATCCGGTGTTCCCAGCAGAGGAAGTCCTATATCAGAAAAAAATCTCTGAAAGGCCGGGATAAATGTGTGAGAGGCTGTAAAGAAGTGGAAAAGAAAATGGGAGAGCCACATCCCAAACCCCACAGGAACTAAACTCATGGAGAGTTGTGAGAAAATTTGCTTCCAGCCTGCTTGGGGTTTACCTAAGCGTAGACTTAACCAGCCTGCTAGGCTTACTGTGATTGCCGGTAAAACGAGAAGTGCCAAGATATAGAACGCTGTAACTATTGGAAGTGTAGAAGTAATCCCACACAGGGTTTTTATCGTATTTTCCAATTGGAGGACCGGCGTTACCATGCCCATGGCATTCGCAAATGCTCCAAATGTTAAAACCACAACGAGTACTGCTAGGTCAAAGCGATGTGAATATCTGCCTACTCCAGAGCGTTTATGGTCTAGCGCTAATTCTTTCCATGGAGGTGACATAACTAAACCGACGTTGTCCTTGGGACACGCGTACACGCAGTCCAGGCAGAATGTACAATCCATATTCCCATGCTTGTGCGGCTGAAAAAGGTGTAGCTCACAGCCACGATTTTTTCTCTTTTTTTCTATGGTGCTTCCCCGAATGCAATCATAAGTGCGACATGATGCGCACACAGTTGCGTCTCGTGCCTGTACTTGTAGGGGAGAATTAAGGGATTGCACAAAATGGAACTGCCCAATTGGGCAAACGTACTTGCAAAAAGCCGCATTCTTGAAGAGAACATCTATCAGCACCACTAACGAAAAATATCCCGCTATTATCCCTGCCGTTAGCCTGGGGGAGTTCCATAGGCTGAAGGCTTCATAGGCCCAGAAAAAAAGAACCAGGAGTCCTACTGCAATCCACTTGGTGCGCAGCCACTTTGGCCAGCTCCAACGCTGGAATGGCAGAATCCTCCGTGCCAAGTCGCGTGTTAGGGTGAAAGGACAAGCCATGCAAAAAAAATTTCCAGCAATCAATAGTCCCATCACAGTTAATCCCCTCCAGTGTGTCCAAGGCAAAATTCCAGCAAGATTCATTGGACCAAACTGGGGTCCCCACCATCCTTCTATCATGACTAAGATTGCTAGCATTAATAGAGTCACCTGCAGAAATCGGCGAACGGCCTTTCTGCGCAGGAGGCTGCCAACTAGTGGAGCTCTTAGAAGGTCAAAAGGACTATTGGGCAAAGGTTTATGAATAACTATCGCAGGTTGGTAAATCACCGATCTTTGTGGACTTAGAAACTGGAAGACAATCAGACTGACAGGTGCCAGAAAAACAATGGATCCAGGCACCCACATAATGGCTCCAGCGGCTGCTTGGTCCTCCAATGTGCTAATCCCGCCTATGCGTGGAGCTATGGCGTATGTTTGGTAAAGGGCGTGATCACAAAAGGAGAGAAAGGCAGAGAGGATGGTGTTTTGAAGGTCTGCTATGAGTAAATAGGGAACCATCGTCCAGCGAGGCCAACAAGCACGACTGGGCCATGGCTGGATAACTGGCCACCAGAAGAGTAAAGAGGTCCACACAAAACAAGCGTGTTCTGTTTTGTGCCAAACGGGAAACTTAAGTGCCGCTTCGTAGAAGAAAGGTACATGCCAAAGGATATTGGAGAAAAGAAACAAGCCACAGCATATTGCTGGATGGGTCAGAAATTTTCCAAGTATCTTTAATATCTTCCAGGAAAGGAACGGCCCCAGCACATTGGCAACCAACCCACGAGGCAGCCCAAGAAGAATAGGTAGATAGGGAAACCCGAGAAGTAAGAGCGGGGGTACTATCATCGTAAGCAGCAGGTGCTGCACCATGTGCACCTGCAATAGAAGGTTCCCAAAAGTATCTAGTGGCGAACAAATAGCTAAAAACAGGACCACTGAGCCTCCCAGGAAGCAGAGGAAACGCCAGAGTGGGAAGCGAGAGGGAGCCAAGGTACGTAGCTTCTTCCACCCACGTCTGTAAACCCACAGGGAGAAGGAGAGGGGAAGCAGAACCGCTGGCTCCCAATTCCAGGAAAATATTGCGGCTTCTGCTACCTGTTCCATGGAACACACGGCCCTTCGTGTTGAGCAATAGACTCCACACAACTAAAGTCAGCAGATGAAAAAATCATTTCCTCTAAAAAACCAGGCACACTGCTCTGCAACCTCATTTTCTAGTGGAGAACAACTGTAACACAGGCTTTTTGAGAAGCCTTACGGGGATGCAATAGATCCACGTGTAGCTGGAATATGTTTTGGACGCAGGGTAACCATATAGTCCACCAGTGCCTTTATTTCGTAAGGGCTAAGGTTTTTTCCATAGGCGGGCATATTTCCGCCTCCCTGAAGGATTTGGCGGGCTAGCTGTGGTGCTGTCAAGCGAGTTCCCACATCTGATAGATCTGGTCCACGACAACCTCCTACGCTACCAAGAGCGTGACAATTACGACACTGCTTGAACTGTAGAATGGAAGCACCGGCAAGCTCAAGAGGAGTACGGCCCTCCAAAAACTTTTGGGGAATAGGTGCAGCTGTCCAAGCATTCATATCTGGTGACCATGGAGCAGTGTATCCTAAGTAAGTCAATAGTCCAACAGAGAGATAAAGAAGAATTACAGCTAAGATGGCAATAGGACGTCTTCTCCAACTCTTTTCTCCCTCATTCGAAAGGAATGGAAGCGACAGTAACAGGCCTCCAAAAAGCAGGGGCGCACCCAAAATGACTACATCCTCCATATAGTCTGGCAGTAATGCTGCCAAAGCAAAAATCCACATAAAAGGAGCATCTGGACGTGGTACGGAATCAATCTGCGTTGGGACAGGCGGTCCCATTGGACCCTTAGGCCCAAAGATTGCTGCACAGCTGACAATACCAAAAAGGACAATTGCAGCAGCTATTAAGTCCTTACCAATCGCTTTTGGAACAAATGGAATACTCTCCTTTGCCAAAATGGTGCGGTACTCAGCATCATAGGTATCCTTTCTAACTTGTATTCCCGGTTGAGGGTACTCGTTGATCCCCTTCAAAACTACCAGATATAAGTGGAGCCCGACGATAGCCAACGCTAATCCTGGTAGTACAAACACATGCAAAGCAAAGAAGCGTGAAAGAGTGTCCGCTGAAATAATGGCTCCCCCCAACACAAGATGGACAAGCTGGTCCCCCACAAGGGGCACGCGTGCAAGGATGGAAGCACCGATACCTAGCCCCCAATAGGCATCCTCATCAAAACGGAGGATCTGCCCTGTAAATGCCAGTCCAAGAGTGATAACCAGTAGAGCACACCCAGAAATCCATGTCATCTCTCTAGGATATTTATAGGCACCCCAGAGAAACACTTGAGTCATGTGCAATGCCATGATAACAACCATGAAGTTGGATCCCCAACAGTGCATACCTCGCAAGAGCCATCCCAACTCTTGATAGAGGGTTAGATAACGTAGCGTAGAATAAGATTCTGAACCGGAGGGTATGTAAACTAAGGCCAGACAGATGCCGCTCACAATCTGGACACCCAAACATAGGAGCGTTGCGCTGCCAAAAACGTAGAACCAACTTGCAGAAGTTTTAGGGATAGGATGTCCTGCCGTTTCCTTAAAAAGGTGGGTAATATGCAGGCGATCATCAAGCCAAAAAGCTACATTTCGCAGTATTCGCATCAACTAGCCAATGTTTAAAAGTGTTTAATCTTACTTTACACTCGCTGTTTCTTCTCCTTGTTCCTTAGTGAAGTCATTCAAGTAAACCTTCTGAGGAGTATTCGCTAGAGTCGGCAGGATTCCGCCCTTAATCCAAAGCTTCTTTTCCTCAATCTTGGTTTCATACTCAAACAAGCCCCGTGGAGGAGGGCCAGCCGCCCTGGAACCATCTTGGTAGTAAACTCCTCCATGACACGGACAAAAGAAGAGCTTGGATTCGGCAAACCAACGCACGGGGCAGCCTAAGTGGGTGCAGTTAATGGCAAAAACCTGAAAAACATCCCCCTTTAGCCGGCGGACCCAGCAAGGAATGTCCGTAATTGCCCCATCCCAGGGGCGATGGCTTGGGTTTCTATACTTTGATAAGCGTGTTTCTTCCTCTGGGAAAGAATCGGTCTCTCCAAGTGCGATCCAATGGAGTTTGGGCCTCCTGATAAGGCTAGAAAAAACATATCCTATTACTGGAATACCTACCATAACTCCGGCAGCGATATTTAGTCCAATACCCACCTTTAATAGGAAGTCACGCCGAGATGACTGGTTACCCCCCTTACAGAGCCTAGTATCTCTCTCTATCTCAGTGGTCTTGCTGTTATTCGTTTTCACTTCTCTGTTACATTCTTGTTTCTTAGCCGGGAGGTACGCCCTGACGTGTAATCTATCCCATTTAGGAAAGAACTCTTTTGTCTACCGTTACAACGTTGTGCAGACATCCAGGCTACTACGTCCGATACGTCTTGATCGGACATTGGTGATAATTCTTTCCAATTTGGCTGGCCAATCTCTGGCCGACCAGAAATAATTACTGTCCGTAGATACTGATTAGATACCAACCCAAGATAGGAAGATCCTATAATCGATCCCTCTACTTTGGCTTTTATGTCTTCTGCGTGACAACCAGCACAATATGTAGAGAACACGGCTGCTCCGTGCTTGGCATCTCCTAAAGGAGCGGTGTACGCAGGTAGTGACGAGGGGAACGTTTCTCCAGGAAGCCTCCATGCATAAACCCCCTTTACGAGCACATTGATCTGTGCTTCGGTCAACCGGCCTCCGCTTTTTTCCGAAAAAGCTGGCATAGCTGTCCCAGGGACTCCATCGGAAATAATTTGGCGCATTTTCTCCGGAGTAATCAAAGAGAGGTACACACTATTGTTCAGATTGATGGAAGGGGAAATTATTCCCCGCTGATCTGCATGGCAGGCGATACAGTTAGTTGTGTAGAGGCTATGGAAGTCTAAATTGGATTCTGGTGGTCGCCATAAGTCGGTAACGGCCGGCTTGCCAGGTAACCTACATCCACCTAGGAAGAAAGTCTCACCTATCGTAACACATAGCCACGACGCCATTACTGACAACTTAAGCAACCTACTAGTATCCACAGCTTTCCAGTAGAGGTGTCTCACTTACCTCTTTCGCATCCCTCCTACACCCATCCTATCTACGAGAGACCAGGTCTGCATGATGCTGATTCTGGCAGTTCTATATACTACAATCCCTGCCACCAAACCAAACATTACCTGGCTAAGAATGAACCAGGGCCAAGAGACGTGCGCTGCAAGTGCAGGATTGATAGCACTTAGAAAGGAATAGACTAGAGAGGTCCAAATAAGAGGTGCTGCAATACTCCCCCAAAGCCATCCAAACTTTGCTGGTAAGGTTGGTAGCAAGGCCACATACAAAAGCCCGACTAAGACGGAAAAAGAAACATGGACTATAAAGCCCACCAAAAGCGCCCAGAAGTGGAATTGCTTAAGACCCTCCTTATCCATGGCTCCTAGATTGGGCAAACCGGCCGTAGCGACCAGATTGATTGGATACCAAACACTTCCCTCCAGACACCCGAAGGTCAGAGCTACAATTGCCATGGCAATCCCGCCAGATATTCCGCCGAGAATTCCGGAAGAATAGCTGTGTACATGCACCGGAACATGAACTCGATAACTACCTCCTTGCAGGTAAGAGATAGTGCGTTCTGTCATCAGCACTGGTGCAGCTCGTTCCTCCAGAGGTTTCAATTCTACCGCTCCATGTTGTGGATGTGGAAAAACGTCCAAGAACCAACCAACGAATGCTACTATTGCACAAAGGAGTCCGGTAAAGGAGACTGCTAGGCTGGTTACCAACCCAGCAAAGATAAGGACCATGGCAAATGCAGCTGCCATAGGCCACGGCGTCGGTACAGGCAGCTGAATGCAATCTAGCTCTTGAGAATCACGTAGTTTCGACATAGAAAACCCTAGCTTTAACGGCCAATTACATAGACAACAACAAAGACAACTACCCAGACTATATCTACAAAGTGCCAATACCAAGACACCATTTCCACATGCTCATGATGCTCCGCCCTGACCTTTCCTACAAGGCTCATGGCGAAAACAAGCAAAAGCAGGACCAAACCGGCAATAACATGGCTAACATGAAGCCCTATCAGTGAATAGAAGGTGGAGCCAAAAACGTTCGTAGCAAGCGTAAAGTGGCGATGGTGGATGAACTCATACCACTCACGAGCCGTGTATCCTAGAAAAGTCATTCCAAGGAGGATAGTAACTAGCCACCAGCAATGGAACCTTGCTAATCGACCTCCATAAAGTGCCTTTTCAGCGAAAACGATAGTCCCACTACTTGACAACAAAGCTATAGAAGCGAGGATAGGCCACTCAAGGATTTCTTTTGGAGAAGGTGGGTTCAGGCTTTTGCCAATGTAGAACGCATAGGCAACGAGAAAGATGCAAAATAAAGCACTCTCCGCAGTGATAAGAGAAATCATAGCTACCTTTCTGACAGAGGGTAGCTTCCACTCAGTGGCAGGAGATGATGCTCCACCTGGTCCGTCGTCACTCATGGATATAACACAAAAATGGATAAGCTGCGTTTTTTCAGTTATGTTTCCAATCCGGCTCATCTGGATGCTTTAAATCCCAGAGTGGACGTGCACTATGGACTTCTGGCAGCTTTTCAAAATTATACTCAGCAGGCGGAGAGGTGGTCGCCCACTCTAGTGTCCATGCATCCCAAGGATCGTCTCCAGCCCTTCTTCCCCTGTAGTAGGAATAAAGCAGGTTAATTAAAAAAATCAGGATCCCTGTAGCCTGAAAGATGACACCTATACTGGAAAGTAGGTTCCCGATCTCCCATCCACGATCCGCAGGATAGCTATAAATACGCCGGGGCATCCCTAGAATACCCATGATATGTTGGGGGAAGAAAGTCAGGTGGAAGCCAACGAGGAATAGCCAAAAATGCCAACGCCCCATCGCCCCATCCAACATGCGGCCAATCATTTTCGGATACCAATAATAAAAGGCTGCAAAGATGGAAAAAAGTAGTCCTCCAACAAGAACGTAATGGAAATGGGCAACTACGAAATAAGAATCATTAAGCTGCCAATCGAAGGGTGTGGTAGCAAGCATGACCCCTGTTAAGCCAGCAATGAGAAACTGGAACAGGAATGCAATGGAAAATAGTAACGGAAGCTCCATGCGGAGCTTACCCCCGTACATTGTGCCAATCCAATTAAAAATCTTAATGCCAGTCGGGACAGCTATGACAAAGGTAGAGGCTGAAAAGAAGGTGTTGCTAACGGAGCTCATCCCCACAGTGAACATGTGATGCGCCCAAACCCCAAGGCTGATAAATGCGATCATCACACTTGCCATTACCATAATTGGGTAGCCGAAAATGGGCTTACGCGAAAATACCGGGATGACCTCTGAGATAATAGCAAACGCGGGAAGGATCAGAATATAGACCTCTGGATGCCCAAAGATCCAGAAAAAATGCTGCCAGAGAATGGCAGAGCCTCCTGCTTGAGTGTCGAAAAACTTGGCTCCTAGGTAACGGTCTAGGCATAACATGATCTGGCAGGCGGAAAGCGGAGGCATCGCGAGAATGATGAGAAATGCCACAACCGCATTAAGCCACACAAAAAGGGGCATACGGTTAAGCGTCATTCCCCTACAGCGCAAACAAAAAATGGTGGCTATCAGATTAATAGCTGTAGCTATACTCCCAATACCACCAGCCAATAGGGAAAGAGTCCAATAATCTGTACTGTGTCCTTTAGAGAATGCTTTAGCCGTTAGAGGTGAGTAGGCAAACCAACCAACATCCGGGGCAGATCCTATACCGTAAACTCCAGAACCCCCCAGGTAGCTAAAGTAAAGTAAAAATCCACTGAATAAAAATATCCAAAAACCGAATGCATTCAATCGTGGGAAAGCCATATCTCTTGTGCCTATCATGATGGGGACAAGGTAATTTGCTAGTCCTAGTATTAGTGGCATACCGACCAGGAAGACCATAGTAGTGCCGTGCATAGTAAAGAACTGATTGAACGCACTCGGATTGAGAAAATGGTTATTGGGCACAGCCAACTGAACACGAATGGCGACCGCCATTATCCCTGCTAGCATAAAAAATACTAGGCCTGATCCTAGGTACATCATCCCTAGTTTCTTATGGTCAACTGTATAAACAAGCTCCTGAACTAAACCAGGAAGGGCTTTCCTCCCCGCCCCCATCTTTGTAGGAATAGTATTAGTATGGGTACTCACTCTATTTTCTACGGCTGTTCCCTATTGCAAGGTCTCCAAATAGGTTACAACTTCGTGGATTTGGGATGGAGTTAAGTGCATGTCTGGCATAAAGCAACCTGGCTTTAGGAGCTGTGGGTCACGTACCCAGGTGGCAAGGTTTTGGTGTGTATTTTTAGCCACTCCTGCCCCGATAGTATGTCGACTCATTAAGTGTGTTAAATCCGGTCCAAAGGTACCCTGCGCAGTGGTCCCATCAATTCGATGACAGCTTACGCAAGCAGTTGAAAAGAACGTCTTCCTCCCATTAGCTGCTAGGTCTGTACTATTTTTGCTCGAGACTCTACGCGAAGTAGTTGCGGCTGCCGTAGCCAATGACCCAGCAAAAAGTCCCTTTTGACTGGCGACCCAACGCTGGAATCCCTCTGGGGTATGTACTATCACACGCAGTAGCATGAAAGCGTGCTGGGCTCCACAGTACTGGGCACAGCTGCCCAAGTACACTCCCGTTTGCAGAGGTTCAATCCAGGTCATGTTGATTTTGTTGGGGACCAATTGCATCTTCCCAGCAAGCTGCGGCACCCAAAAGCTATGAAGTACATCTGCAGATTTCAATATGATTCGAGTGGGTGCTGGATGAGCAGAAGAACTGACCGGCACGTGAATTTCATTTGCTGTCCTCACTCCGTACTGGGGATAGCCCACCTCCCACCACCACTGATGTCCTATCACCTCTACCATCAATGCATCTTCTGGAAGATTTTTGTTCTGGATTTCTCCAATAGTGCGGGCCGTCACTAAGATCAGCACGAGTGTAATTATAATAGGAACTACTGTCCAAGCTAATTCAATTTGTGAACTGCCGTAAATTTGAGGAGGCTCCTGCGCACTATCCGTAGGACGTCTACGGTAACGTACCACTACAAATAGAAGCATCGCTGTAACCACCACAAAAATCCCAGAGCAAATTGCTAACACCAGTACGGAGAGCTCGTAAATGGCGCGTGCAGGCACAGAACATGGGTGAAAACTACTCGGAACTGTATTGACCTCGGACATAGCCAGCCTAGGAATCCAAAGTGTCCAGGTAAGTAGGAGAGCAGTGAGTACCACGCGGCATTTGCAAAACATCGCCTGCATCACTGCGTGACCGTACCCTCGATAACCTCCATCCTCAAGTCATTACGCGGGAGCACAAAGGAAAGACAACACTTTTTCCTTTTGCAATAGGGGAAAGAGGGCTCTCTCAGAAAAAAATAGCAGTATGGAGCAAGAAACGCCGTTGGACAACATTGTGCACCACTGGGTGGCCACTTTTTGCTGAGGAATTGCAAACTGGATCCATCAAGCAAGACGAGTGGAAGGCTTCTCCCCTTCTGAAGTTACGGCAGGTTAGGCAGCATCGAGTGCTGTGAAGGGGCAAGCGAGCGCTTCCTCCTTTTCCCCGAAAACTTGTACTCCTAACTTTCTTGCAGAAAGGGGAAGGGGAGAAGCCTCCCATCTAATAGCAAAGATACTGTGGAAAGAGCTGAAACTCAAGGGCTAATTTTCATTGAAAGCGAGACGGCTCTACTCCATTTGAGGTGTTCTCACCTCGGGCGATTTTACTTTCGGCTCTTTCGTCTAAAAAAAGATTGCATATTCAATAAACCAAAGTGCCTGAGGGGAGGCAACAGATAGAATTATTGTGGTAGACTTCTTATGCACTCGGAGTGTCCCTTCCATGTGTGGGCCAATACGGAATAGAAGAGTAACTAGCCTGGTGGTTCCACCAGGGATGGACCTGCTGAACTTCTACGGTATTATGCTTGGCCGAGTTAAGCATGCAGGTCCCTAGAAATTACAGGGCAACGCATTCGTTCTATCTGAAAAGGTCTTTTTGCTACCAATGGTCTAGTTATTCTTTCCCTGTCACCAGTTTTACCGGGTGGCGTATCGACAAGCAGTCTTGACATTTTAGATTCCATCTTTTCTTGTGTCAGAGCGGACCAAGCTCGCTCCCTATACCAGATTGGATGCGGGTATAGTCCCAGTGTTGCAACGTCATATCATGTGACTTATACTCAACGCTCACAGACGACAACAAAGTGAACTATTGAATTAGCAATTGAGGTAATGAAACTAGGTAACCTTACTAAGCGCAGTCTGGTACTGAGCGTCAGTGAAGAACTTAATCTGGTACAGCAGGATGTTTCCCAAGTGATACAAAAGACTCTGGACTACATCGTTGAATCTCTGGCTAAGGGGCAAGACGTAGAACTACGCAACTTTGGCGTATTCGAGGTCAAGCTGACAAAAGCAAGGATCGGTCGCAACCCTAACAAGCCAGAAATAGATGTGGTTATCCCAGCCCGAGCGACGGTAAAATTTAGACCAGGCAGGGTTATGCAACGACGCGTAATGCTAAGGACTGAGAAACTAAAGAAGAATTCCAATGAGAGAGACTAAGAAAGAGGCGGTCCAGTTCCTTGGATAGTTAGGCAAATCCCCTCTCTATAAGGGAGTAAAGTGTGCCGATGTCACACACTACCACAAACAAAGTCACATGGTGTCTCCTTAGGACCAAAAACACTTATATTAGACATGGTGTTTATCAATTGCCCGTCATATGACAGACGGCCGGTGATGTTAGGATAGTAAAACCAAGCTTTCTTCAATCGTTTAGAATTCTATCTAAATGTTAATTTAATAGATAGGCTATTACATACTACCCCCTTGTTGGTGATCCTTTGCGTGTTATGGAGGCATTCCGTTCTCTCTAAGCTTAAGAGCTTGGCTGAAGCATAAGACACCACAACGTAAGGGCAGGAATTCGCCTATTTCGTTAGAGGGAGGCTTCGTTCCATGCGAGTGCGCTACGTAGGGCTCCATAAAAATTTCCTTCCAGAGAGATGACTTTCTACCCTTCTCTCTCCGTGCATCTACCACTGTAGGTGTAAGTCCAGGCGTGCTATCTTTAGCAGACGGATATTCCCTCTTCCTGTCTCCAGAAGTATCCGCTTGGCAAGAGAGAGATGTCCTTCTGCCATAAGGGGCCGTTCCCATGCGCTGTCTTTGCTGGGGCTAGAATCCCTTTTCCTTTTCCGTGCGGGTACGCACAACTACTTTGTTTACTGGTGCACGAATGACTCTTCCTCAGCAGGGGATGCAACAGTTATCGCTTGGATATTCTTTGTTCCTCTTCTACCTGCTGCTTACCGTAGGGGGCCCCGAGGTTGGTTGGGGCGCGTTCCCCTAAGATGCTTTATCCCCCCTACAGTGTCCCTCTCGGTCTGATGGCGTAGCGTGTTATATCTGGTTGTAGGCGCGGGAAGTGCGAGGGTGTTTGCAAGAAGCTCTCATCGGAAAGCCGTAGGAGATGGTTACTATTATGCAATAGCAGTCCCTTATGGGAGGGATTTTTCCTTAATGTTTTACTATCCAGTTAGGAGAGTATCAGTTACTGCCCGGAACTCTTCCGGCTACGATACCTAAACTAAAAGGGAGGAAGCAATTTTTATACCCTTCCTTCAGCAGACGAAGGCGACCAGCCATCATGTCATTCCCAAAAATGTCCGGCGATCCCACACTGGGTTTACTTGGGCCCAGTTTCTCTATTGCCTTCTTCCTATTACGAGAAGATCAATGGATATTTCTTGGAGAGTCCCAATTAACCTGAGTATAGCTTGTTGAGTCTGCACTGACTGTGGAGAGAATCCATGCTTGTAATCAAGGAGGCCACTAGTAACCTGCAGATGTTTTCCGAGCAATGATGTTAGCTAATCTTTTATCTGCCCAGCAGATCATCCTGGAGATGAAATCCACTAAGCGGTGGGACGCCATTACAGAATTAGCGTCCCTTTTAATCCAGCAAGGCAAGATTGAGAAAAAAGACAAGCAAAACGTCTTGGAGGCTTTGCGGCGAAGGGAAGAAACGATGAGCACTGGGATCGGTTATGGTATCGCTATCCCTCATGCTTCGTTGGAGTGTGTCTCTAGTGTAGTCGCTGGTTTCGGAAGATCCTCTAAAGGCATCTCTTTTGATGCTTTGGACAATGCTCCAGTATATTTCGTTGTCCTTTTTATTGTGCCAAGTAGCCAGTTCCAGACTCATCTTCGTACTCTTGCAGCCATTGCTAAGTTTCTGAACGACAAAACCGTGCGGGATGGTCTAGCTAAGGCTAAAGATGTACAACAAGTTTTGGGCGTGTTTACAAACCGTGCATAAGTCCCGTTGACTGCTCTCTCTATGAACCTCTCCTTACGCAAGGAGCTGATAGCTCGGCTTAGTAAAGCTCTTACAAAACTTGGGCTCCCGGAGAATTCTGCTGAAATCTCCCCGACCGCAGCATCTCACTTTGGGGACTATCAGTCAAATACTGCTATGGTGTTAGCCAAGTCCCTCCGGGAAGACCCAAAAACAGTTGCTGCACAAATTCTCTCCCAGATAGACGTTTCTGACCTTAGCCTCCGGCCGAGAATCGCTGGAGCAGGATTTCTGAACTTTCGCATCTTGAATAGTCACCTTGTTCAACATCTGGTACAGCTTTCCTACGATCCCCGCCTTGGTGTTCCTTGTACATCTTCCCCTAGACGTATCGTGATCGATTTTAGTTCCCCTAACGTAGCCAAACCTATGCATGTTGGACACATCCGAACTACGGTCCTAGGTGATGCTCTTGCTCGTATTGCTCAATTTCTCGGACATAAAGTCATTACTGATAACCACGTTGGAGACTGGGGTACTCAGTTTGGCAAGGTGATTTACGGCTGGAAGCACCTCTTGGATTCGGACCGCTTAGCTTGCAAGCCAATAGCTGAGTTAGTACGTCTCTATCGAGAGGTTAGTCGTCTAGAGGAGGAAAACCCAAATGTTTCTGATAAAATACGTGAGGAGCTAGTCCTGTTACAGCAAGGCGACCCTGAAAATCTTTCCATTTGGGGTAAAATTGTAGAGTTTTCATGGAAAGAATTTGAGGATGTCTATAGGGTTCTCGGTATTCGTTTTGACCATCAGTTGGGGGAAAGCTTCTATAACCATGCGCTTTCCCCCCTGGTAGAGCGTCTGCTAGCCGCTGGTATTGCTCGGTTAAGCCAAGGGGCTGTCTGCGTCTTTTTCCCAGAGACTCCTAAGCTGACAGATAAGCCGTGCATGGTTAGAAAAAGCGACGGAGGGTTCTTGTATGCTACGACGGATCTCGCCACGCTGGAGTACCGCATCAAAGCCTGGAATCCGGATGCCATTTGGTATGTAGCAGGTGCTCCACAATCCCTTCATTTCCAACAGGTTTTTGAGATAGCACGCCGGTTAGGTATTCGGGCTGAACTAACTCATGTCGCTTTTGGCAGCATTCTTGGAAAGGATCGCAAGATGATGAAAACTCGAGCTGGTGATAATGTCCCGCTAGCAAATCTCCTACAGGAGGCTATTACTAGAGCTACTCAGGTCATAGGACAAAAAAATCCCTCACTTTCTATTGAAGAGAAGGCAGAAGTAGCCTGTACAATTGGTATCGGCGCAGTAAAGTACGCTGAGCTTTCCCAAAATCGTCTTACCGACTACGTCTTCTCTTGGGAAAAAATGCTTTCTTTCCAGGGCAATACCGCTCCGTATCTCCAGAATGCTTATGTGCGCGTCCGGTCGATTTTTAGAAAATTACAAGGTACCTTACCGGAAACTCCTGCCTTCTGTCTCCATGTTCCTGAAGAGCGCATCCTTGCTCTCAGGCTTCTTCAATTTGGAGAAACAGTCCCGAGAGTACTAGAAGACTTTCGGCCTAATATTTTAGCAAATTATCTCTTTGAGCTTGCAAATGCCTTCCACAGCTTCTACGAAGCGTGTCCCGTGCTAAATGTGGAAGAGAAGCTCCGTCAATCTCGCCTGGTTCTCTGCCGACTTTCCAAGCAGATATTGGGTAAAGGGCTTTCCTTGTTGGGAATCAATTCCCCAAAAAAAATGTGATCGAAATATGAAAAGCGAGTGTAAGTTACCGGAGAGACACAGTTTCCCTTGCTTGGATATGTCGTATTCCTTCATCTAGAAAAACCTTCCCCTAAAAAAGAGAAAATTGTGGACTTTCAATAAAGGAAGTCTCTGTATACACTCCCTAAGATGGGTAGCTGGTTCGGAGAGGCGTTTCGGGTTGGCACTTGGGGCGAATCCCACGGAGGTGGTGTAGGAGTCGTTATTGATGGCTGCCCTCCTCGCCTTCCTCTTGTTGAGGAGGATATCCAGATAGAGTTGGATCGTCGGCGCCCTGGTCAAAGTGACATTGTGACCCCCCGCAAAGAAGAAGACAGATGCTCCATTCTCTCTGGCGTTTTTCGGGGGAAAACGTTGGGTACACCTATTTCCATTTTAGTGCCGAATACAGACGCACGCCCTGAGGCATACTGCGAGATGGAAACTGTTTATCGTCCTTCCCATGCTGACTACACCTACCAAGCGAAATATGGTATCCGCAACTGGCAAGGGGGAGGGCGTGCATCTGCGAGGGAAACTATTGGCCGTGTAGCAGCAGGGGCAGTAGCAAAGAAGGTTCTTCAAACCCTGTATCCCCATTGGGAAGTTTTAGCTTACGTGGCATCCATTCACGACATTCATGCCCAGGTGGATATACACTCTGTTCAGCGAGAATCCATAGAGAAAAGCATGGTTCGATGTCCAGATATGATGATCTCCTCCGCTATGGAGACACGAATCCGTGAAGTTCGTCTGGAAGGGGATTCTGTGGGTGGCATTCTTGAGTGCATTGTACGCGGAACTCCACAGGGGTTAGGAGAACCAGTCTTTGACAAATTGGAAGCTGACCTAGCCAAAGCTATGCTTAGTTTGCCGGCTACTAAGGGGTTTGAAATCGGATCTGGATTTGCTGGAACCCAGCTTAAGGGGTCAAGCCATAACGATCCCTTTCAGATGGAAGGGGCAACGATACGTACCCTTACCAACCGTTCTGGTGGAGTGCAGGGAGGCATCTCTAACGGAGAGCCGATTTTCTTTCGTGTTGCCTTTAAACCTACCGCTACCATTGCACGTGAGCAAAATACCGTGTCTGTCTCTGGAGAAAATACACTCTTAGCTGTGCATGGTCGCCACGATCCGTGTGTTCTCCCACGTGCTGTTCCTCTGGTAGAGGCAATGACAGCATTGGTACTTTGCGATCATCTTATGCGTCAGAAGGCACAAAACATCTTGCACGAATGCAAGGCGTGAGTTGCTTACTGGATTAAATAGTGCGAAACCCCCCTTGCCATAAGGAGATAGTGAGTCTCTAGGCCTTCTTCCTTCTCTATGGAGACCCATATTAGGAGACCTACACCAGCTCCCCACATAGCCAAAGTCCTTTGTTAACTCTCTGGGAAGAGTTGTGTAGGGCCACTGCGCCAAGTTACCTCCCCTTAGGGAGGGGGCTCTTTAAGCAGGTGCAAAAATGAGCAGGGGAAGATGCGAAGAGGGACCCAGGACGGGAGGGGGGGGAACTAACGCAACGCGGATTGTTGCAAGAGCTCTTTAGCGTTTCTAATGAAATTCTCTTCCAATAAAACACAGCCTGCTTCACAGTGACGAGCCGTACATGCCCTTTCCATACATCGCTACGATTGGACTTGAAGTCCACGTCCAACTCAAAACGTGCTCAAAGATGTTTTGCTCGTGCCCGGTACGATTTGGAGCCGAGCCAAACACCAACCTTTGTTCTGTGTGTCTTGGTCTGCCGGGTGCTCTCCCTGTAATGAATGAGGAAGCCCTTAGGATGGCTGTGCTCACTGGTCTTATGTTTGGATGCACAATCGCCCCCATCTGCAGGTTTGATCGAAAGAATTATTTCTACCCGGACAGCTCCAAGAACTACCAAATTTCCCAATATACACAACCTTTCTGTCGTGGAGGTAGTGTTCTTCTTCACGAGCAAGCGTATCCCAAGGATGTACAAAAATTTGTTACTGCTCCTAATAAACACATCCGACTTTCTCGTATTCACCTTGAGGAAGACGTAGCTAGGAGCTTTCACCTAGAGACATCTACCGGCATAGACTTTAACCGATCTGGAACTCCTCTGCTAGAAATCGTCTCTGAACCGGACATTACCTCTCCTGAGGAGGCTTTTGCCTGCCTTACAGCTCTTAAACAAGTTCTTCTCTATGGAAATGTAAGCAGCGCAGATATGGAAAAGGGCCAGTTGCGTTGTGACATTAATGTCTCTTTATGCCACGAAAATTCCGGTGTGTTTGGGACTAAAGTGGAGATTAAGAACCTTAATTCTATTAGTGGAGTCCGCCGCGCTCTGGCCTTTGAAATTCGGAGACAGACAGAAATTTTAGCCAGCGGTGGCATCTTACAGCAGGAGACACGGAGGTGGGATGATGTGCGAGAGGAAACTCAGCTCATGCGCGCTAAAGAACAAGCACATGATTACTGCTATTTTCCGGATCCAGACCTAATGCCTGTCCAGACAACTCAGTTGATTGAGCAAGTCCTTCACCAACTGCCTGAATTACCAGAAGCCAAGCGTTCTCGATTTCTCCAGCAATACAACCTCGGCTCCTATGATGCTGGAGTACTTGCAAGCGACCTAGCACTTTCCAGGTTCTTCGAGGAGGCAGCAAGAACAGTTACAAAACCGAAGGTTGTCGCCAATTGGATACTTAATGACTTCCTCAGTGCCCTCTCTGCGGCATCATCAAAAGTGTCTGATTGTAAATTCCCGCCCTCATCACTTGCTGAACTCGTTGACTTAATCGAAGCAGGAACTGTCAGCAGTCGACAGGCCAAGGAAGTGTTTGCAGAAATGTTTGAATCAGGCAAATCCCCTCACACCATCGTTAGGGAAAGGGGACTCCGGCAAGTTAGTGACACTGCCGTCATTGAGATGCTGTGCGAGGAGATAATTGCTCAAAATCCGAACCCTGTGGCTGATTTTCAAGCTGGAAAAGCTACAGCTCTTAACTTCCTTAAGGGCCAGGTAATACAGCTTTCTAAAGGAAAAGCTAATCCAAGCCTTGTTGGAGAAATTCTTGCTCGCAAGCTTTCTTGAAGGGTAGTTAGAGAGCTCTCTCTCCTACTTCTTCTGTCCGGATGCGGATAACCTCCTCGATAGGAGAGACAAATATTTTACCGTCCCCAATTTTTCCTGTCTGAGCAGCTTTCGTCACAGCATATACAGCAGATTCCAACGCGGAGTCGGACAAAACTACTTCAACTTTAATTTTTGGCAGAAATTCCACTGTGTACTCAGTTCTCCCATAAATCTCTGTACTACCCTTCTGACGTCCAAATCCTTTCACCTCAGTAATGGTCATTCCTTCAATCCCTAGGCTGGACAATGCATCCCTTACCTCTTCCAACTTGAAGGGCTTAATAATGACCTCAATCTTCTTCATATCGACACGCCGTACCCTCCCAATTTCTGGGGCGACTCGGACAATAAATTATAAGCAACACCTCGTTACTCTGCTGCAACCCCCCCTCTAATCCTGCCTACTGAACACTAGGAAACACGGATTTTGGAATCTACACAACCTATAAAGAGTACGGTCGCATAACAAACCCAATAGGCTTAGCGTTGTCACGTCATATCAGTTAGACAGGAGGAATGCTGGTCTGCCTCGTCCTCTTTTCCCTATAGCCTCTGAGAGGCATCGGGAAAGAGAGAGCGCCATTCTTTTAACTCATGAGGGGTTTTTTGGATCGCACTAATACATAAACCCGGACGCCGTTAGGCTTTGCCGGCGGAGGGACTCGAACCCACACATCCTTTTATAGACACCAGATTTTGAGTCTGGCGCGTCTGCCAATTCCGCCACACCGGCTATAAACCTAGCTTCAATCACACAAGTATATATGCATATGCGCTGTGCGCTCATGTAAGGACTACGCTGTACTCTGGGGCGCTGCTATTGGCTAGACCAGGAAAAACTCTCACATTATTTTGCATGGGGTTTCCATGAATTTGTCTGCCCAAAGTCGAATTTCTGGCGACATACAGACAGGGTTCGGCCATCCACGTGTGTACCCTTCAGTAGGAAATTTGCGTGTTGCATCAAACCCCATGTGTGTTCCAAGTGTAGCAGCTGTTGGTGCATGATCTAAGGCATCACTCGGATTTTTGACAAGACTTGTATCCCTTTGGGGATCTGTATTAGCACAGAGGCGAAAAAGCACCTCACTTGTATTGTGAACATCGCAGTCCTCATCTACTATTACGACATACTTGCTGAACATCATTTGTCCCATTCCCCATAGACCGTGCATAATCTTATATGCCTGCCAGGCATACTGTTTGCGGATACTCACAAAGAGAAGGTTGTGGAACACGCCTTCTGCAGGAAGAGCAACATCTATAATCTCAGGAAAGTGCATCTGGAGAATTGGTAGAAAAATACGTAGAATGGCGCTACCTACGTAGAAGTCCTCCATGGGAGGCATTCCGACAATAGTTGTTGGATATACCGCCTCTCGCTGATGTGTAATTGCTTGCAGGTGAAAGACAGGATAGTCATCTACTGGGGTATAAAACCCAGTGTGATCCCCAAAGGGGCCCTCTGGACGTAGCTCTCCCGGTTCTATATAGCCCTCCAAGACGAAATCAGAATGGGCTGGTACGTCGATGTCCACTGTTTCACATCTCACGAGATCTATAGGATGCCTTCGAATCAATCCAGCAAAGAGCAGCTCATCTAAGCCGTCTGGCAGAGGTGCAGTTGCTGCCAAAGTAAGAGCAGGATCTCCACCTAATGCTACGGCTACTGGCATACGTTCCTTTCTCTCGAGGTAGCGTTTTCCATGGCGAGCTGCAACCTTATGAACTTGCCAATGCATGCCGGTTGTAACACCATCGTACACTTGCATCCGGTATATACCTATGTTTCTCGCCCCGCTGTCCGGGTCCTGTGTGTATACTGTTGGAAGGGTAATAAACCGACCCCCATCCTGGGGCCAGCACTTTAAGATTGGTAAGGCCTTAAGTGAGAAAGGCAGTGCCTGCACGTTCGTGAGTCCATCAAAGCGATGGATTACCTCTTTGCATGGGCCTCCTGAGACACGCTTAGGATGGGCACGGATCAAGCTGCATCCCTTGCGCAGTAGTACTGCAACGGCCTCGCGTAATCCCCTTGGGGGTTTAACCTTAAGGAGAGAACGTATCTGCTCAGCCAATTCCTCCACAGAGCTCCTGCCCAGCGCTAAAGCTATGCGTCGATACGAGCCCATTGTGTTAATTGCTAGCGGAAAGGTGGATAGTTTTCCATCAATAAGAGGCTTGTCAAACAGCAGGGCTTTTCCCCCTTCCGAGGCCTTCATTTCCCTATCTGCTAATTCAGTGATTTGTAGATTGGTATCCACCGGTGTCACAATGCGTTTAAGCTCACCGGCAGCCTCCAAAGTCTGCAAGAACCTAGAAAAGGATGTGTATGATAATAGTCTACACGACACGTGACACTTGTACCGTCCCAACAAGCCTAAAGGAAGGGCAATTTTTTCAGGGCAGCAAAACTTCTTCATCCGAAATCTCTATCCGTCCAGGTCTACTGAACTTTGGCGTTCCCCTTAGAGGGGAGAAGGGGCGTGTCACTTCCTTGCAGAATGTTTGCTAAAATCTCCGCAGAACCAATCCTGAAAGGTGACAACTACCGACTGAGTTAGCATAGCCCATCAAGCTTTCCGAGTGGAACGACTTCCCCTACCCATAAGGGATTTCGCCTTCTAAGCAGACAGATAGACTTTTTTATGCACACGCTTCCTCATTGTACACTTTTGATCCGCCGTAAAAAAACTTGCTATCTATGGCATGGGAAGCATAGCTTGCTCAGGGTCGAGGGAGCCTTAGCTCAACTGGTAAGAGCGCTGCCCTGTCACGGCAGAGGTTGCGGGTTCGAGCCCCGTAGGCTCCGCATGGGGTGAGACGGTCGAGAGTTCCTTGTGCTTTCTGGCTTCATGTGCACGCAGCCATCCTTCCGTGGTATCTTGGCACTCCGGTTTACAAAACCCTCTTATCGAGGGGTGTACTGGGGCGCCGTAATAAAAGCGGGCTCTTGATTAAAACGACCGTCAGCTAAGACTGTGCGGACTCCTGCTGTTTGCAAAAAATATCCTTGGGAGCCACACAATATTTATCTGTATTCCCAGTATACCTCTCTGCAGGGGGTCTTCTACATCGCAATCATTCCCTGCCTAGTTGTGAGCTCATTGCACAAACTACCTCTATTAGATTTATGCCTATCTCTGGTGAGTGTGCATTGTATGTAGGAGGAGCTCATTCCACGGGGGTTATAAATGCTGACTCCTATGCCACCTCTAAGAAAGAGAGAGCGGTTTCGGGAGGGAGAGCAACAAAGTTGTAGCCATCGCCATGGAATTAAGGCTACCAGAAACTTTAGCATAGTGAGACCAAAGACAAGCATAAGAGAGCTTGTCAGCTCTAGTAGCTGCTGTGTACCAAGAAAATTGGGGAGAACTATGGTGGACGGAAAATGATAATATGCTGAGACCACAGAGATGCACTGTTCACTCTAGGCTAGTCAGCCTCTCTACGGTTTTACCTTTTCTCTGCAAGATCTCGGTCTATTATAACTCCCGGAGCTGCTAAACAGGGTGTATCTTCAACCTGCTTTGGTGAGCCAAGGGTTTTGTCACCACTCACAACTCCCAAAGTGCGAAATTTACGTGCACTCACTAATACACGGCTCTCCAAACTGCGTGAGGCTTCATTAAAAGAACGGACAGCTGAGGCAAGCCCTGTAGCTGTCTTATCCATGTGTGAAGCAAAGACCGTCAACCGGCTGTATAATTCGCGGCCCAATTCACCAATGGAGCGGGCATTATCCGCAGTTTTTTCCTGTTGCCAGCTATAGTAGACTGCTCGCAGCAAGGCAATGAGAGTGGTAGGGGTGGTCAGAATGACGCAACCACTTGCTGCCTCCTCAATAAGTTCCGGGTAAATTTGCAAAGCGGCGCCAAAGACGGCTTCCATAGGTAAGAAGAGTACGACAAATTCCGGTGTGTTTTCAAATTGCTGCCAATATGCTTTGCGCGTAAGTTGCTGGATGTGCGTCCTTAACTGGTTGGCATGTCGACGCAAGGCTGCTTGCCGGGCCTCTCCCTCTTGTAGATTCAAGGAGTCCAGATAAGCTGCCAAAGGTACCTTAGAGTCTACTACTACTTGCCGGTTCCCAGGAAGATGAACCACCAAATCTGGTCGAAACTGTTTCTCTTCAGCTTGAACACTTTTCTGTTCAGTAAAGTCACATTTATCAAGCATGCCTGCCAGTTCAACAACGCGACGCAGTTGCATCTCCCCCCATCGACCACGGGCTTGTGGTTCACGCAAGGCTCGAACCAGATTAGCAGTCTCCCCTTGAAGGCGGAGTTGACTTTCTCCCAAACTACGTAGCTGTTCAACCAACTTTTCGTAAGCACCGACACGTTGTTTTTCAACACTGTGGACTTCAGCTTGGAATTTATCCAGCGTTTCACGCATAGGCTTTACAGATTCCTCGATGCGTCTATGGTGCTCGGCCAAGTCCCGATCAGCAATTTCTAAAAACGATCTGTTATTCTCCACCAGTGCTTGACGAGAAAGCGCTTTAAACTCGTCCGACAACATTTTACGAGCATCCCCCAGAAGGGATGCACCTTCGGTAGCAGTACTACGTTCACACTCCAGTGTCTTGCGCAATTGAGCAAGCTCTATGTCTAACCGGCGAGTTTCCTCCAGAAAGCGCTCTCTACAGATGGACCAGGTACAGAACGCTACGCCACTTACGAGAAGAAAAACAAGAGTGAAAGAGAGAATCCAAGTCATGGCAAAATGGGCTGTACGCTATTACATAATGCTTAGCCGCTAAGGATACCACTTACTTGTGGCACATTCCCCCATTCTCTTATTATATCTTGCCTACTGTCTGTGTTTAAAAGCACAGGCTCAAAGGAACTTTCCAGGCTAATTAATGTGTGTTCAATACAGATGATGCCAGCGACTGCGCTGCTTCTATTACTGCTGCTGTCGTGATACCCAGTTCTTGAAGCACTACAGCACCAGGAGCGCTCAGTCCAAACTGCCTGACGGAGATTGCCTTCCCATCTAGTCCAATATACCTAAACCAAGGATCTGAAACGCCAGCTTCGACGGAAAGCCTCTGACGGACCGATTTAGGCAGCACTTCCTCCTGATAATCGGGCAACTGGCGTTCAAACCGCTCAAAACATGGCATGGAAACTACTCGCGTCCCTCTGCCTAATTGCTCTGCCGCCTGCAACGCAAGTTGGAGCTCGCTTCCAGACGCAAGCAGGATGAGATCGAGGGATGTCGTTTCCCTCTTTGCGACGTATCCACCAAGGAAGGGACCATCTCTGCGGTCTTGGACTGGGACGTTATGAAGGTTGGGAACATTCTGGCGAGATAGTGCCAAAAGGGTAGGGCCGTCTCTTCTGGAAAAAGCTGCCGCAAAGGCTCCTGCAGTTTCCTCTGGGTCAGCAGGGCGAATAACGTCTAGATTTGGAATACAGCGGAGAGCCGCAAGCGTCTCTACAGGTTGATGTGTAGGACCGTCCTCACCGACCCCAATAGAGTCGTGAGTAAAGAGATATACTACTGGAACTTGCGATATTGCGGCGAGGCGGATGGAGGGCCTTCCATAGTCACTAAAAACCAAAAATGTGGCCCCGCTGGCATGAAAAATTCCGTCGTAGGCAATTCCGTTGAGAGCGCCGCACATAGCGTGCTCACGGATTCCAAAATAGAGGTTACGTCCCAACCGGTTTTCACGGCTAAAGTCCCCTCCGCCCTGTATATAGTTTAGCGTGGAGCCGTGTAGATCGGCACTGCCACTAACAAGTAGAGGGAGCTCCTTTGCAACTGGCTGGAGAACTGTAGAGCCGGCTTTACGAGTGGCTAGGACAGCATTGGAATCAAAGGTCGGAACGCTTGCCAGTAGATCATCACCAGATACCGCCTTTGCGCTACTATCTAGCACAGTGGCTAAACCATGGTTAGTACTCCTCCAAGCTTTATAAGTTTCCACCCATTTTTCATAGTTGCAGCGCAGTCTTTCCTTATGTCGAGCAAAATACGTGCGGGTTTCCACAGAAACGTAAAAAGTTTCCTCTGGTAACCCGAGCCTTCTTCGGGCTTCCCTACTAAACCTTGCCCCACCTTCTCCATGAGCCTTAGAACTGCCACTCACCTCTGGTATACCCTTCCCGATTAACGTCCTCGCGATAATCAGTTGAGGCTTTCCTGAACTAGTTGCTTTCGCTTTTTCGAAAGCAGAAAAAAACTCCTGTAAATCGTGGCCATTAGTCCTGTAGACTTCCCATCCCAAAGCACGGTAACGGGCCTCTGTATCCTCACTTTGAGTGACAGATGCCAGAGAGTCTAAGGTAACATCATTAGAATCGTAGATGAGAATCAGATTATCAAGGCCTAGGTGACCAGCCAGTGCAGAAGATTCCTGTGTGACTCCCTCTTGAAGGCAGCCATCTCCTGCTAAAACGATAATGTGGTGATTAAAGATACAGTGCCGGCGCGTGTTAAATCGCGCCTCGGCCATTTTTGCCGAAATGGCATACCCGAGTGCATTGGCCACCCCCTGCCCTAGTGGGCCTGTCGTAGCTTCTACACCGGGAGTGTCACGAAATTCGGGATGTCCCGGCGTAACACTACGTAGGGAGCGGAATTTCTTTAAGTCCTCTAGGGAGATGGCGAACCCACACAGGTGCAACCAACTATAGAGAAACATGCTTCCATGCCCGGCGGAGAGAATAAACCTATCGCGGTTAATCCATTTGGGTTCCTCTGGACAGATAGAGAGTGCATAACCAAAAAGTACTGCTCCTATCTCTGCGGCGCCAAGAGGGAGGCCGAGGTGACCGGACCTACAAGTGACCACTGCATCAATAGCTAAGCCACGGGCGTCTCTGGCTGCTATTTCAAGAGAGTGCAAATCAAGCGGCATAAAGGCTAACGGAGTGTACCAAACTTTCGTTTCTTGCCAAGCACCGGCTGCACGCTCTATGCATTCTTGAAAAGCCACCCTTGTGCAAGAGCAATAACTTCTGTCTTCTCCTTTTCTTTTGATGCTTCTCTCTCCATTGCTTTAGAGAGGAACTTCAATTCATATCTCTCCAATATATGGATTAACTCAGCGTAACGTGGTTGAATGCGCAGCTCCTCCAGAGGAAAGGGTAAGGGAATGTGGGGGTCTAGATGAACCATTCCTAAATTTTTCAAGATCTGGGACTGGTTCGCCTCCAGCTTTGCTCGCAGTATTTTATTCTTTACCTGATCCAAATTTTCTAAAAGTCCTGCTATTCCCCCATAAGCTTGTACCAAAAACGCTGCCGTTTTGGGTCCCACCCCATTTATTCCTGGAATGTTATCCACCGCATCCCCTGTTAGTGCTAGTATCTCTCCTATCAAGCTAGGAGCAACCCCCCACTTTCTGCGAACGGCTTCCTCTCCCAAAAGGGAGAAGCCTTTATCGGCCAAATCTGCCTTGTTAGTGGTATAAATAAAAACTCCTGGGCGAACCAGCTGAAAGAGATCTTTGTCGCTAGTGGCAATGTTCACTTCTATTCCATCGCTCACTGCAGCCTCAGTGTAGGAGGCCAAAAGGTCGTCTGCCTCCACTTGAGGAAGGCTTAAACTGGCAAAACCTAGATGCGGACACAGTTCCTTAAGGAGTAGCTCTTGTTTTAGAAGCGGCTGAGGCATTGCCGGCCGGTTTTTCTTATAACTGGATTGCAATGCTACCCTGCGTGTGGATAGCCCCGCATCCCAAATTATCGCCCCTAGATCCGGACACAGGTCCGTCATCATACGTCGTACTGCCTGGATAAATCCATAAATGGCGTTAGTAGGTTCACCTCGTGAATTACGAAGATTTCCAATTGCATGGAAGGAGCGATAAAGATAATAGTGACCGTCGATAAGGAGCAGGCGCATGTCTTGTATAGGAAACAGTAAAGAGCGGCTTCTAGCTTTTACATTCCAGACATAAAAGAAAAAGAGAAAGTTTCCCACTCGTGTTTTCCATGCGGAAGAACCCACTATTTTTTTCAATCTTCCTTTTTATGTGCTTCCCCCTCGGGGTACTATCATCGCATGCCATGGAGGGCAGAAAAAAGGAAAAGGCGACTCATCCAAAACTGCCAGCAAGGTCACTTAGCAAGAAAGCCATGGCCCACCTTTTGCTGGAGCGAGCGGACCAGGATGAAAAATCTGGAAAACTGAATCAGGCCATTCGCAAATACCGCTTGCTTGTCAGGCAGCCTGTTCTCTCCAAACAGGACGCACCGGAGGCCTACTTTCGCCTCGCTAAGCTCCTTCAGAAGAGGAACCAACTGCAAAAGGCCTTCATCGCCTATCAAACCCTCATCAAGCGCTATCCCAGGGCCAAACGCTTCAACGACTCGATAGCAGAGCAGATCCGTATCGCTAACTTCTATCTAGAAAAGCCTGACAGTGCCTTCACACGCATTCTAATGTCAAATGCAGAAACCGCCCAAGGAATGTATGAGAAAGTTCTTACCTCTGCCCCCTTTGGATACTACGCTCCCCTTGCACAGTTTAATCTATGCCTTGCACATGAGAGACAGGGACACGCCCGCAATGCCACTCAGGCCTACCAGGCCTTACTCGAGAGGTATCCTGATAGTAGACTAGCGAGTGATGCGCAATACCAAATTGCCCACGTCTACATGCGTGTTGGGCTCAGCAAGCACTCACAAGACCTCATGACTTTATCGCGGGCAAGGGATGCTTTTCAAGACTATCTGTTGCAATGTCCGGAAACCGAGCGTAGGGCTCAAATTCTAGAAAATATAGGGAAGATCAACTCCAAAGAATCTTCTATGATTTACCGCATCGCTAAATTCTATGATCGCCGCCGGAGTTACAAGTCTGCCTACATTTACTATAATGAAGTGCTCCAGTGTCAAAAGGCCTCCCAGGAGGCCATGTTAGCTAAGGCAAGGATTGAAGTGATACGTAATAAAGTTGGGGTATGAGTGGGGGGGCCGCACTGAGTCCAGAAGAATGGAGTGAAGACGGCTTTCACGCAAATTCGCGGGCCCAAAGCATGGAACCTGCTCTCTCGATTTATGCTATGTCCTGCCCTGCAGCAAATCAGCGACTCTTAGATTAGTGTGATGTACGTGTGAATGTGGGACGCTGGCTGTGTCCACTTCTCCAGGAAGGGCTATGCTGTTGTTTTTGTCTAGAAAACGCATATTTTCCATTCTACTTTTCTCCCTACCAGTGATGTCTACAGGTTGTTACCGGCTGGGAAAAGTTTATCCCAGCTCGATGCGCGGTATTCGAACGCTAGCAATTCCTGTGTTCCAAAATAACACTTTACTCCCGCGGACAGAAGCTCTCCTGGCAGATATTACTACGCGTGTGTTTCAGGTAGATGGCACCTACGAAATTATAAATGAAAGCAAAGCGGACGCTGTCCTTCGGTGTAAGCTCACCGATGTTTCCCGGGTAGCCGTTCTTGTTTCTCCCACCGATTGGATGACTACCAGAAGACTTCAACTGCGGATCCTAGTGGCTTATCACGTCCTCGACAGGACTACTGGTAAAATTCTTCAACAAGGTACTGTGGCCGGAGCTACCAGCTACCTCGTAGGGACAGACCTCATTTCTCAGGAGCGTCAGGCGCTGCCAATAGCTGCGCGCCTTATGGCCAATGCTTTGCTCAGCCAACTGACAGAGGGGTGGTAAACTTTGACAGTGCTTACTGTTATTCCCACACCTATCGGGAATCTTGAAGATATCACTCTTCGCTCTGTTAGAGCCTTTCTGGAGGCGGACTACATTGCAGCTGAGGACACACGGCACACCTCTATTCTCCTACAATACCTAGGAGTTTCCAAGACGCTTATCAGTTTTCATAGACATAACGAGGCTTCACGTACTGCACAGCTTATAACACATATTAAGGCAGGGTATAGGGTGGCATTGAGTTGCGACGCAGGTATGCCAGCTATTTCAGATCCAGGCTATCGCCTGATATGCGCCTGCATTCAGGAGAGCTTACCATTTACTGTGCTCCCTGGCCCTTCGGCAGTACTGACAGCATTGGTGGGCTCTGGACTTCCTTGCCATGAATTCTATTTCGCAGGGTTTCTGCCAGTAAAACTAGGAAAACGTGCCGCAGAACTCCGTCAAGCTGCCATCCGCCCATGGACTTCCATCTACTTTGAATCCCCTTATCGACTGGTGAAGTCGCTTGCCATTCTTACAGAAACTCACCCTTCTATCTCTGTGTGTGTTGCCAGGGAGATTTCCAAAAAGTTCGAAGAGTACAAACGCGGAACAGCTAGCGAGGTACTAGCTTATTTTACAATCCATCCCCCGAGGGGAGAAATTGTCCTTTTAATTTGTGGCACCCTCCCAAAGTAAAGATAGCACCTGCTTTTTAGACACATCTCCCCAGAGGGGCTTTGACTTAAATGAGTAATTCTGCAATTTGAACGGCATTTAAAGCTGCTCCCTTGAGTAGTTGGTCTCCACAGACCCAATAGGCCAAGCCATTTTCCATGGCGGAATCTAAACGCAACCGCCCTATTTCGCACTCCTCTTTACCCTCTACACCTAGAGGAGTCGGATAACGGTGACTTGCCATATCGTCCACTAACCTCAGTCCCGGGGCTCTGCTAAGAGTTTCCACAGCTACCTCCAGGGAGACCGGTTTTTCAAATTCTGCAAAGACGGCGACCGAATGTGCCCGATACACTGGTACCCGTACACAGGTAACAGAGGCAAGAAACTTTGGCAAATGCAAGATTCGGCGGCCCTCACTCTGCATCTTCACCTCCTCCTGGGTGTACCCAGAGTCAAGAAAATTTTCAACGTGAGGAAGCACATTGAAGGCAATTTGGTAAGGATAAACCCTTCTCTCCACATTTTTATGGCGGACAAGGAGAGCGCGAACCTGCTGATGGAGTTCTGAAATTCCCCGCGTACCAGAACCAGAAACTGCCTGATAGCTGGAAGCAAAAACGCGCCTTACGTTAAAAGCCCGATGTAGAGGATAAAGCCCCATTAGAGTGATAGTAGTTGTACAATTAGGGTTGGCGATAATTCCCCTGTGGTGCTGTGCTTCTTCTCCATTAATTTCTGGAATTACTAGTGGCACCGCAGGATCCATACGAAACGCCGAGGAATTGTCGATAACTACGGCACCCGCTTCCGCCGCAATATGAGCATAGTGCTTGGAGATTTTGCTACCAGCACAGAACCAAGCAAAATCTACCCCCCTAAAGGAGCTTGTATCTAATACTTGCACTGTAACCTCTCCCTTACGGAAGGGGAATATCTTTCCAGAAGAGCGCGGGGACGCTAGCAAAGTTATCTGAGAGACGGGAAAATTACGACACTGCAGGACTCGAATAAGTTCCAACCCTACAGCTCCAGTAGCACCCACAACTGCCACATGAAATCTTTTACTCATCGTCGCAATCTATCACAAAACAAGCTTACAGGAAGATTCGTAAAGAGAATTAACGATTCCAGTTAATTGTTCCACTCTCTCCGCCAGAATTCATCCTTTTCCATTATTACTCATGGTCTGGCCTCAAGGATTCTTAGACTGAACTCCGTAAGAATGGTCAAACTGGTTATGGGAGGGTAACATTGGATATGAAAATCCGGTAAGTTTCTCTAGCACATAGAGAGAGTTTTTTCGTTCTGGAACCAATGAAACAGATTTTCGTTGTAAGCTGCAGGGGATTCGACAGAATACCTTTCGCAACCAGCAAAGAAAGGAGGGAATTACTCTATGCCTTTTGTTAAAGTCCTCGCTGCCGTCGCTATGGCCAGCGCAATTTTTGGACTCGGAGCTTGTAGCCACAAGTCGCCGCCAATTCCGCCAGCACCAGCTACCGTTGGGACTGCCAAGTAGTTCCCATCTGTCAAAAGCTAAAAGCTATTACATAACTCAACCCAGCCGGATATTCTAAGAGTCCTGCACAGTTGGTTTTGAGGAGTGGATGGCCACTCCCCAGATCCGCTGGAAGAGCCCTATGAGCCGGCTGGAAACATGAGTTATTCCGCTTGCTTCTCGGTAAATAAAGTAGCCCAGTCGTGGCTGGCCTCTTCTCATAGTCTCTCTCCGATTATTAGTTTTTTGGTTTGTCCATTGCTCGTAGCTGCCACTTTACTTTTCTTTTCGTGTGACACTAGAACCCCCTGAGGCAGTGAGAGTATGGGGCACGTGGGGATATGTTTGCGTATGAAAGAGAGTCATGCGTAGGATGGTAGATTATATTATCGCCCCGTTGGGTGATCGATAAATTCCCATGGTAAGTTAAGGTACTCAGAAAGATGTTTGGCCACCGATCGGATCCCAAATGTTTCTGTGGCGTAGTGCCCTGCATAAATCAGATTTACTCTGGATTCCTCTGCTGCTATGCAGGTCCAATGTGCCCCCTCACCCGTAATTAGAGTATCAATTCCATCCGCCGCGGCTTGTGCGATTTTAGAGCCAGCGGAACCACTGACAATGCCAACATGGCAACATGTCTCTGGCCCACCGGAAGCTAGATGCACACCTCCACATACCGCTTCTGCTACGCGGTTTAGCACATCCACCCGACTCAATTTCACTTCAACACGGACTCCAACATAAGTTCCAGAGACTTCCAAAAAAGGTTGGCAACGGGTGAACCCGCAGGCCTGTGCCAACAAAACGTTATTTCCGTGCCTTGGATGGACATCTAATGGAAGATGGGCGCTATAAATAGCAAGGTCTCCGGAGATGGCAGAACGAAATCTCCTGTAAGTTGCTCCTATCCAGCGCCTATTCTCTCCCCAAAATAGTCCATGATGGACAAGGAGCAGGGTACGTCCCACTTGAGCAGCACGATCAATCACTGCTTCGCAGGCATCCACAGCAGCAGCAATCTTCTCTATCTTTCCAGAATTCTCTAACTGAAGACCATTGTAAGCACCTGGAGCGTCTCCAAATCTATGAATATACAGGAGATGATCCAAATAGGGAACTATGTCTCTAAGGAAAGCCATACAAGCGTCATAAAATCTTCGGAGAAAAAGGTTTGCATCAGGTATCAATCTATGAGAGTTCCTCTCATGCCTAAGATCGGTATAGTCGGACTGCCGAACGTAGGAAAGTCGACTCTTTTTAATGCGCTTACCCGTAGCCACAGGGCACAAGCTGCAAACTTCCCCTTTTGCACTATTGAACCAAATATTGGAACCGTCAATGTTCCAGATACTCGCCTGGACATTCTCTCCTCGCTAATGAGATCCCAAAGAGTCGTACCTGCAACCATCGAATTCGTAGATATTGCCGGACTTGTTAAGGGAGCTAGTGAAGGAGAGGGACTTGGTAATCAATTTCTCAGTCATATTCGAAAAGTAGACGCCATTGTACAGGTAGTACGATGCTTTGAAAATACAGAGATTCACCACATAGCAGGTACTGTAGATCCCATCCGGGATATAGCAACTATTGGCACTGAACTAGTCCTTGCAGACCTTGCTTCTTTACAGAAGCGTGAGGATAGGTTGAAAGTGCGAACCCCGGCACAGGAAGTGGAACTCCATCTCCTAGAAAAATTAATCCAACACCTAGACAAAGGATACCCGGCTTCTTCTTTGAAGCCTTTAAAAGAGGAAAGGCCTCTCCTTGACTCCCTCTGCCTTCTTACTTCTAAACCTACTCTTTTCGCTTGCAATGTTTGTGAGGAGGATTTAGCCAACCAGAATAATCTAGCCGAAGCCTCCTTTGTCCAGAATGTGAAGGCTTACGTTACCGGTGGTTTCTGTACTGAAACAGTTGCTGTCAGTGCCCAGATTGAAAGCGAGCTCTCAGAACTGCCGCCTACAGAAGCAGAGGAATTTTTAGCGGGGCTTGGAGTTGCGGATAGTGGTATCAAGCAGTTGATTCGCGTTGCCTATAGTACCCTCTTGGGACTGCGGACATACTTTACTACTGGTCCCAAGGAAACGCACGCTTGGACTATCCATAGTGGAGATAGGGCTCCTACTGCCGCTGCCGCTATTCATTCAGATCTAAAGCGTGGTTTCATAGCAGCGGAAACTATCTCCTATGAAGATTTTACACAGCTAGGATCTTGGGCAAAAGCCAGAGCAACCGGGCGCCTTCGCATAGAAGGAAAGGAGTATATAGTCCGTGATGGGGATATCATAGAGTTTCGGTTTAATGTGTAACTTTTGCTAGTTTTGTGATTTTTCTCTGCGAGAATCTTGAGAAGAGGCAACATACGTATCACAAAACCGCTCATAGTTGATGAGGCAATGGGCGCTGGAAGCTAGGCCTTAGCTTAGCGTCTTACGCCAGTGCTCCTTACGGAGTTAATTAATACCATGCTAGACAGACGACAAAAGCTGAGTATAGGGCTTATTCAGCATCGGTGTACCCCAGACAGAGAGGCCAACACACTTTTCTTGGAGCATGGAGTCCGCCAAGCGGCTTCCAAAGGTGCGCAGATTATCTCTACTCAGGAATTATTTCGTTCTCAATATTTCTGCCAGGTTGAGGACTATAGGCACTTCGCTTTGGCTGAGGCCATTCCTGGTCCTGGGACGGAACGTCTTTGTGCAATTGCTCAAGAACTTGCCATTGTGCTAGTTGCCTCCCTCTTCGAGCAGCGCGCTCAGGGACTCTATCACAATACCGCTATAGTGGTTGATGCAGACGGAACTTTGTTAGGAAAATATCGGAAAATGCATATTCCAGATGACCCTCTTTTTTATGAAAAGTTTTACTTTACTCCTGGCGATTTGGGGTTTTCTGTGTGGGACACTCGGTATGCACGCATTGGAGTGGGCATCTGTTGGGATCAGTGGTACCCAGAAACCGCTCGGCTCCTTGCTTTACGCGGGGCGCAAATCCTCTTCTTTCCTACAGCAATCGGTTGGCACCCTATCGAAAAATCTCGTTATGGACAACGCCAATGCTCAGCATGGGAAGTTGTTCAACGTGGGCATGCTATAGCTAATGGTTGCTACTTGGCTGTGGCTAATCGTGTAGGCCACGAAGTCTACGGTGGCAGCGGAATTGAGTTTTGGGGGCAAAGCTTCATTTGTAACCCCTTTGGGGAGATCCTTCAAAAGGGATCGACTTCTGATGAGGAGATTATCGTCGCAAAAGTAGACTTAAGTCTCATAGACGTGCAGAGAAGGCATTGGCCTTTTCTACGTGATCGTAGGATTGACGCCTACAGAGAGATTCTTCGTCGATTTATCGACTCATGAGTTCTTTTCCTGTAGAACTCCCGGGAGCCGGTTACTCAACTACCCGGGATCACTTTATACCGATGTGCCCCCTACGCGCCTTTGACCTCACGAAACAAACACCATTTCTGGTGGTATAAGCTTATCCTCATCCAGGTAGGATGAGATTCCTACCCGGCTCCAGAGTTAAACATTTGAGCAACTGGCAGTAGAGCATGCCAAGGGCAGCATCTACAGCCAGCCGTTTAAAAGTTGCTCGGCTTCCAGGAAAAAATCCTCTGTGAATCTGAACGGGTGCTTGATGAGAGGCTAGCCCAATGAAGATTGTGCCAGTTGGCACTTGTTGTGTCCCACCGGTTGGGCCAGCTATGCCAGTTGTGCATAAGGCATAATGCGCGCCGCTAACATACAACAAGCGCTCTGCCATCCCTGCAGCTACCTCCTCACTTACCACGCCATGTGACTGGATGGTCGACTTAGGTAGATGTAGCCTTTTTGATTTGACCTCATTGGAATAGAGGATAAAACCCTCTAAGAAAATTTCCGAACAACCCTCCACGTTGGTAATACGATTTGCCAGAAGGCCGCCAGTGCAAGACTCCGCAGTGGCCAGAGTCTTCTTCGTTTTTCGAAGGCACTCCACCACCGTCTTTTCTAGCGGTGGTCCCCTTTTTATTTGGCCAACCAAGGGAAGATTTCCACTGTATCTGGTTTCTGTCCTCACTATCCACGCTCCACTCAGCCTCGCGCCGAGAGACTGTCCTACAGGATAATGGGAGTGTGCTCCTTTTCAAGGACTAACCTTCATAAATTTACTCCGCTGAGCTGTGGTGCAGAGTGTGGAGCCTCTTACCAAGGAGGTTATAAAGGACTGTTGTATATGTCCCTACTTCTCCTGTACCTATCGCCGTTGTAATATGTGGGAGCTGTATCCACAGCGAGAGGTTCTCTTGCAAAACAGAGTAAGCGCTGCTTGGTCTTGACATAAATCGCTGGTAGAAAAAGACCGCCCGAATACCTTTGCCGCTTAGGCTATACGCCGTCCCGTTCCCCCGTTCCTATAGGAACATCTCCCCCTCTAGGGCTAGAGAAAACTTCTGGGCTGAAGAAAAAACACTCCGGGCCGTGTTTCCTAGTGGCAGCGACTAGCTGCTTTGAGACTCTATGTACTTTGGAGGGGGATTCTTAGAAGGGGTATGCAGGTAAGTGGAAACACAAGAGGGAAGGTGCTTACTAAGAACAGACTACTCCGTCTACCTCCAAACCTGCAGGTCTATCTGGAGGACAGTAAGGGGGCCTCACATAGAAACGCCGCAAGCCGCCGTGCTTCTGCATCCGTTTCAAGAATTTGTCCGAGATCCGGTGCGGATATACCATCGCCCATTCGGTCTAAAACCTCCTCCACGATACCCCAAATTCTTGGAAAGGGAATCTCCTTTTTTAAAAAGGCTTCCACTGCCACTTCATTTGCAGCATTTAGGATGGCAGGCGCGGTACCTCCACTTTCTCCAGCGCGCTGCGCTAGACGCAAGGCAGGAAAGTCATCCCAACGGGGAGAAAAGAATTCTAAGCGATTCAAGACTGCAAAGTTTAACGGCTTCCTTGGAGGTCCTACACGTTCTGGCCACATAAGTGCATGCTGAATGGGAAGGTACATATCTGAGGCACCCATCTCGGCAAGAATGCATCCATCTACAAATTCCACCATAGAATGAACAATGCTCTGAGGATGGATTACTACCTCGACGCGGGACATAGGGACCCCGAAAAGCTGATGTGCCTCAATTAATTCTAACCCCTTGTTAAATAAGGTGGCACAGTCAACTGTCACCTTGCGTCCCATTCTCCAGGTGGGATGACATAGTGCTTTCCCCGGTGTCACCCCTGCTAATTTTTCTGAAGGAAGGGATCGAAATGGCCCGCCTGAACAGGTCAGTATCAATCGGCTGACCTCTCCCATACTACGTCCCTCTAGACATTGGAAAATAGCATTATGCTCGCTGTCTACTGGCAGCAGCTGTACTCCTTTTTCTTGCACGGCACGGGTGACAATACTCCCTGCTGTGACTAGTATTTCCTTACTAGCAAGGGCAAGATCTCTCCCCATTTCAATTGCTGCCAAAGCGGGACGCAATCCACTGGTGCCTGTGATAGCGATAAGGACTATATTTGCGGTAAGTTCCACAATGAGATCTACCAACCCTTCCTCTCCGCAGAAAATTTTTACTTCTTTTCCAAGGCTTCTATCCAAATTGCTGGCAGAAACTGGATCTACCACGCAAACGGCCTTGGGATGAAACTCCCGTATGGCCTTTTCCATCTTTGTCACATTACGGAGAGTAGACATCCCAACAATGTCTATGCGATCAGAAAGTGCACGCGCCACCTGCATGGCCTTATTTCCAATAGAACCTGTGGCTCCGAGAATAACTACTCTGCGCTTTCTCATAAAGAGTGCATAATCCAATGTAGATAGAAAAATAAAAACGGTCCAGTGAAGAGCAAACTGTCTACCAAATCAAGTGCTCCACCAATACCAGGCAGTAGACAACCTGAGTCCTTGGCTTGTATACTGCGCTTAATGACTGATTCGGCCAAATCTCCTACAATAGCCACCCCACCCAATGAGGACCCTAGGAAAAGAACATTTGTTCTGTGAAAGAGAGGCAGCCAAGCCGAGAAAAGTATATGTGCAACAAGAGCCACCATTCCAGCTGAGACAATAGCACCTAAAAGGCCTTCCCATGTCTTTTTAGGGCTGATCTGTGGCGCTAATCGGTGTTGACCAAAGAAGCTGCCGAATGCATACGCTCCCATATCACTACACTTAGTAACTATAATTGCAAAGAGCGCATAAAAGGGCCCTGTAGGATCCCCATTTGCTGAGGGTGGTGTAAGGAAAATAATTTTGGACAAAAAATGGAACGTCCATGGAATATAGAGAATGCCAAACAGTGTAAAGACAGTAGCCTGGCAGGATGCTAACTGCCCGGTCGGAGTGAATATTTGCCGAATGAGGAGGGCTACTACTAACAGCAAAACCACCACAGAATCAAAGCCAGTGTGGATAGTGTGGGATCGATAGTAAAGAAAACTTCCTATCAAAAATACTGCTGAAAGGAATGTTGCTGTTACTGAAAATGTCTGTATACCAGCGCTCCGTAGCATCTGAAAAAACTCCCATTGGGCAACTAACGCCAGTCCGCAGATTAGCGCCAAATAGAATATGGGTACCTTCCATGCAAGTGCTAGTCCAATGACTACCCACAAAGCGATAGAACTCCCCAGTCGAAGCAGAAAAGTAAGCCGTCTGTTAGCCATTCATATGCACCAAAGGGAAAAGTGGATAACTTCTATAAGCCAGCGCATTAGCTTCCTTCAATCGGCCATGTGGCTCGTATAAATCCAATTGGATTGGCTTTTAGCAGGAAGCCCGTTTTTTAACACTGGATTTTTCGCCCTCTTATTGCGACCATGAACCTTCTCCGGTGAATTACACCGCTGTTTATGGCTCCTAAAGACACCACTGCTGAAGAAAAAGCCCAGGTCCAGCGTAGTCAGAATCTTGACATAGCTCTGCAGCAGATTACTAAGGCCTACGGGGAAGGGGCGATTATGCGACTAAGAGGCTCCTCGGCTGTCTCTATAGAGGTAATTCCTACCGGCAATATTGCGATTGATCGCGCTCTTGGTGTCGGGGGATTCCCGCGTGGCCGCATCATCGAAATTTTTGGCCCGGAATCTTCTGGGAAAACCACTCTTACTCTGACCGTAATCGCACAGGCCCAGCAGCGTGGAGGACTAGCTGGTTTCATTGACGTCGAACATGCTCTAGATCCACAATACGCTAATCGCCTGGGGGTACAACTGGGCAATCTTTTAATCTCTCAACCTAACTCAGGAGAAGAAGCCCTGCGTATTTGCGAGACCCTCATCCGTTCTAATACCCTAGATATCCTAGTAGTCGATTCTGTAGCTGCCTTAGTCACTAAGGCTGAACTAGAAGGTGAGATTGGAGACACTGTAGTGGGAGCTCAAGCCCGCCTAATGAGTGCCGCTTTAAGAAAACTTACTTCTCTTATCTCCAAGGCGAGTGCATGCTGTATTTTTACCAATCAGCTTCGCGAAAAAATTGGCGTTGTATTCGGGAATCCAGAAACTACTCCTGGTGGAAAAGCTCTAAAGTTCTACTCTACCATGCGTGTCGACATCAGGCGTGTTGGTCCCGTTAAGAACAGCGATGGAAGTATCAGCGGAAATCGTACTCGCCTCAAAGTAGTTAAAAACAAGGTCGCTCCTCCCTTTGCTGAAGCTGAATTTGATATCATCTACAATGAGGGTATTTCTAGCACAAACACCCTGCTAGATATCGCCGTAGAAAAGGGCGTTGTAGAGAAGAGAGGTTCCTGGTTAAACTACAGGGGAGAGCAGCTTGCTCAGGGGCGTGATGCCACCAAGGACATTCTTAGAAAAAATGTTGAGCTCTATACAAAAATTGAGAGAGAGGTAATTTCGGCCCTGAATGCTGAGCTCCAGGAAAAGAAATAGCTCTCTTCGCTCTAATTATAGGTGGAGCCGAGAAAGCACTGGGGCAGATGTCTCTTAGCTGACAGGTAGCGCAATTGGGCCTACGGGCTGTGCAGCATCTTCTTCCATGCAAGATGAGTCGGTGGCTAAGATTGCTCCAATGCCTCCTCGGAAGAAGCTCCATAAGATCTTGCTCGATTTTTACCGGGTTCACATGTGGAGTCAGCTCCAAGCGCTTTGAAAGGCGCGCCACATGGGTATCCACTGCTATGCCTTCATTTCTTCTGAAGGCATTGCCAAGAACTACATTGGCTGTCTTTCGGCCCACTCCTGGTAAAGTCACTAAGGCTTTAAGTGTTTTTGGTACTTTCCCACCGTGACACTCCAGAATCTTTCTAGCTGCATTGCGGATGTTTTTTGCTTTTCTTCGAAAAAACCCAGTGGGGCGGATTAGTGATTCCAGCCCTCCCTGGGAGATCTCCGCAAAAGCGTGTACTGTATGCAGTGCCTCAAAAAGTTTTGGTGTTACCAGGTTTACCTGCTTATCTGTACATTGAGCGGAAAGAATAGTGGCTACTAACAACTCGAAAGGTGAGCAGTAAGCTAATGTGCAGTACACCTTGGGGTATATCGTCTTTAGCCTTTGATAGAGAACAAAAACCCGTTCCTCCTGTGTCATAGCCATATCAACGGTTTTGGGATGCACCAACCTACGTCTGAAACTCAATTAACAAGCATTCCAATTCTCGTTGAGAGTTGCTATAATCCTGCACTCCTTCCATCCTCGTGTCGTGTCTTTGCATAAGTCTAGCATGACCCCTCTAGGAAGGATGATGTCTCGAATATTCCACCACGGTGAATTCTCGGATCTGACCCTCCTATTAAAACGTAAGCTCCAACAGGGTTTCATCCTCTCACTCTGTATTCCTACTCTCAATGAGGAGTCTACGATTGGTGCCTTAATCTGTCGCTTAAGAAAGGCGCTTATAGAAGCCATCCCCATCTTGGATGAAATCCTTATTGTGGACTCTGGTTCCTGTGACCATACAAGAGAAGAAGCCCAAGCTGCTGGCGCTTCTGTTTTTCTCGCTTCTGAAATCTTGCCGGAACTGCCTTCTGTTCCAGGAAAGGGAACTAACCTTTGGAAATCCCTGTTTGTGGCTAAAGGGAACCTTCTTTGCTTCCTAGACGGAGATATTCGGAACATACATCCTCGTTTTGTCTACGGTCTTGTTGGACCCTTGCTAATGTATCCGGAGATTGACTATGTCAAGGCTTTCTATAACCGTCCAATTTTGATAGACGAAGATCCACGACCCATAGGTGGTGGACGCGTCACTGAAATTCTAGTCCGTCCGCTCTTTTCCATTTTTTTCCCCAGTCTTTCTGAAATTATTCAGCCTCTCTCTGGAGAGTACGCAGCAAAACGCCACCTCTTGGAGAATCTTTCTTTTCCTGCTGGGTATGGAGTAGAAACCGCTCTTCTCTTGGACATCTACCACAAAGTGGGGATCGGGAAAATTGCCCAAGTGGATTTGGGAGAGCGTCTTCATCATCACCAAGATATTTTGGCTCTCGGCGCTATGGCCTTTTCCATTCTGCAAACTTTTTTGAGACGGATCCCGAAGCTCCAAAACTTCTTTCCAAAAAATTCTCTTCGCCAATTTTATCTTGGCATGGACGGTTATCACCTCCTTGAGACCGACTCGTCTAGTAAGGAATATCCCCCAATGCTCTTGGTGAAAGCCTGCCGGAAAAAGTGACGCCCCTCTCTCACTTAATGCGCATTGCAATTGTCCACTACCATCTACGCATAGGAGGGGTTTCACGTGTTATCGAACTAGCCTGCCGGGCCTTACTGAAAAGGCCAGACATTTCCCTTGCCGTGCTGGCAGGAGATGTTGCACCCCTCTCACCTATTCCTAATCTGGTACCAGTTGCCAGGATACCAGGACTGGATTACAAAAATCCTCCCTCCAGTCTACAAAAAACAGAACTCCTCCAGGAGCTGAAAAGAAATGCCTGCCGCCTTTTAAAGGGAGCTCCAGATATCTGGCACCTGCATAACCATTCCCTGGGGAAAAACCTCGCGCTTATCGAAGCCACCGCATCCTTGGCCAAGGAGGGATATGCTATGCTCCTCCAAATCCACGATTTTGCGGAGAATCAACGCCTAGAAAACTATCAACATCTAATCCATGCGTACGGAAGTCCGCTAGAAGTAGGAAACCTGTTATATCCCTCTGCCCCCCGCATTGCCTACGCACTGCTCAACTCGCGCGATATGACCCTTTTGCAACGAATACGATTCTCAGGAAAACTCTTTCTTCTGCCCAATCCTACTCTCCCCCCCTCAGTCACTCACCATCCCCATCCAAAAAGACGGGGAGCTGCACGTTTCATCACCTATCCGTGCCGATCTATCCGAAGAAAAAACATCGGCGAAGCCCTTCTTTTTGCCTGTACCTTGCCAAAAAAAGGCAGCCGACTTGCGCTTGCTATGCCTCCTCGGGCCTCAAATGAACGTCTTTCCTATGCACGTTGGAAGTCCATTGCTAATCGATGGCTTATTCCAGCCGAATTCATACATTCCAGTCTCAATATGTCCATTGGGGATCTTATGTCTTCTTCTGAAGCCCTACTTACTACCAGTCTTGAGGAAGGTTTTGGTATGGTTTTTTTGGAATGCTGGCTCTTTAACAAGCCTATCTTAGGTAGAGACATTCCATTAATCACTGCGGATCTCCGCTCTACTGGCATTATCCTAGACTCCCTATACGACTTTCTAGGAATTCCAATCTCTCTTATCGGAAAGAAGCAAGTGTACCAGTCCCTCTTCCACCATCTGTGGCAAAATGCTACCGCAGTTGGTATGCCAGTAGAGGCTCAGTTATGTGAAAGAATGTTGCAACGGGCTTTCCGCGGCGACCAGGTGGACTTTAGTTGGCTAGATCCTACCCTCCAAGAGCGTGTTCTCTACCTAGCCTCACAGTCTTCCGCAGTTGCTCGAGATTTTTTTCCTAAACCCCCTACTCCGACTTCACTGGAAACCATCCAACTTAACCGTAGCGTTGTGAAGAGAGAATATTCTCTTGAAAGATATCTAGCCCGTCTCCTAGAGATCTACTCCGCTATTGTCTCCGCTCCAATGGCTCCCGTCAATTCAGCAGGGAAAAGTTTAGACATTTTTAGGGAGTTTCTGCTTATCTAGACTGGGGCTGGTTACCATTTCTCTCCCTTACTAAGGGACGCGACTTTGCCTCTTGACTACACTCGTTCTCACGCTCACAATCACCGGTGCCTGTATCCATCGGTAAGTCTAGTGACCCAGACGGGTAATGCCGTCTCGCCCTGTCTGTTTTGTCTGTACTGGTTATGAACGCTGAATTGATTGCAACTCTGGATTATTTAGAGAGGGAGAAGGGAATCCGTCGGGAGGTGCTGGTGGAAGCTATTTCGTCTGCTCTCCTTGCCGCGTCAAAGCGCAGTTTTACCGCTGGCACCAGGAATTTGCGTATCGAAATTAATCCAAAAAATGGTAATATACGTGCGATGGCCAAGTTAATCGTTGCAGATCCTGTGCGTAACTCCCACGATGAGATTGCCATTTCCAGGGCGCGCCTTTTAAAGCTGGATGTGCATCTGGGGGAGGAATTAGATGTCGAAGTCACTCCCAGGGATTTCGGACGCATTGCAGCTCAAACTGCTCGCCAAGCCATCACGCAGCGTTTGCGACAGCTTGAGAAAGAGATGATTTATCAGGAGTTTAAGGACCGAGCAGGAGAGATCGTCAGCGGAACTGTTCGCCGTTTTGAGCGCTCTGATGTCATCGTTGACCTCGGCAGATTTGAGGCTGTTATGCCAGGATGGGAGCGCGTCTCCACTGAGGAATATAGCGTCGGTGACCGCATCCGTGCTTATGTCGTCGCGGTTGAGAACGGTTCGCGCGGCCCTGAAATCATTCTTTCACGCAGTCATCCGAATTTTGTTCGTAGGTTGTTTGAAATTGAGGTAAGTGAGATCGCGGATCACACTGTGGAGTTGAGGGGTATTGCCCGTGAAGCTGGCTACCGTACTAAGGTTGCTGTGTTCAGCTCTGATGAAAAAGTTGATCCTGTGGGGGCCTGCGTAGGTATGCGTGGGGGACGTGTCAAGAACATTGTGCGTGAACTGAATAATGAAAAGGTGGATATTATTAGATGGCATCCTGACCCAAAAGAATTTGTAAAAGAGGCCCTCCGCCCTACGGTGATTAAAAGTATAGCGATGGACGAAGCCAAGAAGGAGTTGCGAATTACCGTTGCTAAAGAGGGTCTTTCTCTGGCAATCGGCAAGAGAGGTCAAAATGCTCGCCTGACCGCCAGGCTAACGGGCTGGGACATTGATATCCAGGAAGATAAATCTAGGGAGGAGGCGCTCGAATCCCAAAAAGCGCAGGCTGCTCACTCCCTGGCAGAATCTCTCTGTCTTAGCGAGGAAGACGCCTCTTTCCTTGCTAGTGCTGGTATGAATTCAGTAGAAGTGGTTGCCATGTCTGATGCAGAAGATATCGCAGGCATCCTGGATGGAGATATGAAGCGTGCTGCTCAAATTCTAGCAACTGCAAAAAGTCTGCAGAAAGATGCTTTGCAGCAGCAAAATGCCCCTATTTTTTCGGTTGGAACCTAGAGTAATTTCACTCATTCCACTCCCCATATATGTTAATTATATGTTATGGAGGGAGGTCTGGGGAGAAGGGAGGGGCGCTGGCGACTCCCCTCAACTAGACCGGTTCGGGGGAAGGCTGTTGCGGGTTGCATTTTCTCCGCCGACACCAGTCAGGCCTTAGGGGGATTGGGTCCATGTAAGATTTGTAGGTCAGGAATCTTAGTAAATAATGAACAGGCTAGATAAGAAGGCAATCCGGCCTTATACGGTATGAGGTGCATAAATCCCAATGGCCACACGACTTAATAGCAGAAAGGGAGAGGGTGGTACTCCTACTGGGAGGGGAGGGCACAGGGCAGTTTGCTCTGAGGCAGAGCACACCGCCGCACCCGTTCGGCCGAAAACAGATAGTCCTGTTGCCCCATCTGGCAAAGCAACGGAGCCCCTTTCCCTGATTGTACCCGAGAGGAAAGATACTAAGAATGCAGAGAGAGAGAAGGTTTCTAAGCTCAGACCGCTGGCTCCAATTACTGCTAGAACTTCCGCTGCTTCCCAAGAATCAAAAATATCCCCTTCTCACGTGGAAGAAGAAGGTACTCCGGCTGAAGGGAATTTTCCTGCTTCCAAGGTCCTTCATATTAAGCCGCCAATTATCGTCAGAGAACTTGCTGAAAAACTTGGCATCAAGCCGTTCCAGATCATCCATGATCTGATGAAGCTAAATATCTTCGCTGCTATCAATCAAACCGTTGAACCAGACATAGCATCTAAACTTTGCAAAAAACACGGCTTTCACCTTGAGCGGGAGAAACGCAAGGCTGGAGAGGGACACCGTAAGGCGGTCCCCTACTCTGTCCTGACACCTCCTATCTTTTTTACCGACAGAGCCTCCGAGGAACTCCGTCCTAGGGCTCCCATTATCACCTTTATGGGGCATGTAGACCATGGAAAAACCTCTTTGCTCGATGCTATTCGCAAGACGAAGGTCGCTGCTGGGGAAGTCGGTGGAATTACTCAGCATATTGGTGCATACAGTATCGAGCGCGATGGTCACCGCATCACCTTCCTTGATACTCCAGGCCACGCTGCCTTTACTGCCATGCGCATGCGTGGAGCTAATATCACGGATATCGTGGTCCTTGTCGTGGCTGCCGATGATGGTCTGATGCCGCAAACCATTGAGGCCATCAGTCACGCTAGAGCAGCTGGAGTTACTGTCATTGTAGCTATTAGTAAGGTGGACTTACCCGCCGCTAATATTGATCGAGTTAAACAACAGCTGCAAGGGCAGGGTTTCACCCCAGAAGACTGGGGTGGAAACACCATTTGTGTCTCAGTAAGCGCCACTCAGGGTACTGGCATCAATGAGCTCCTAGAAATGATGTGCTTACAAGCAGAAATTCTTGAGCTTAAGGCTAATATACGTGCCCCAGCACGTTGTACCGTCATTGAAGCTCAACTTGAGCCAGGCCGTGGTCCCACCGCTACACTCATTGTGCGTGCGGGAATAATTAAAATTGGACAGCCCTTTGTTTGTGGAAACTACTGGGGTAAGCTTAGACAGCTTATTAATGACGACGCCAAGCCCATCCGAGAAGCTGGCCCGTCTACCCCTGTTAAAATTTTTGGCCTTAGTGGACTTCCTAGCGCAGGCGATGAGCTGATCGTCGTGGATTCAGAGCGCTCTGCCAAGGCCTTTAGCAAAGAAAAGTTAGAGACCGTCCGAACCAATAAGCTTGCTGTTCCACAGCGTGCTACGCTGGAAAACCTATTTCAAAGCCTTGCAGGCGACCAGAAAAAATCCCTTCAAGTCGTTTTAAAGGCAGATGTACAGGGTTCTATGGAGGCCATTATTGCCTCTTTAAGGGAGATACCTAGTCAAAAGATTGCCGTGGAACTAATCCACGCTGGCGTAGGTCCGATTTCCGAATCGGACGTACTTTTGGCCGGTGCCTCCAATGCAATTATTATAGGTTTCGGCACCAAGGTAGAGAACAGTGCTTCCGGTATCGCCAAACGCGAAGGTATACAAATCAAGCTCTTTAGCATTATCTACGAGCTTATCGACCAGATTAAGGAGGCAATGGTTGGAATGCTTGACCCGCAGTTACGCGAAACTGTTATCGGTCATGCCAAGGTAAGGCAGGTCTTTGAACTCTCCAGAGGTAAAGTAGCGGGCTGTGTAATTACAGATGGCCGTATTATTCGTACTGCACGGGCGCGAATCCTGCGGAAGGGTCAGCCTATCTATGATGGCAGTATCGCTACACTGCGCCGTTTTCAAGACGACGTCAAAGAGGTTAGGATAGGACTTGAATGCGGTGTTAAGCTGGGTGACTTCTCCGAATATTCGTTGGAAGATACTATTGAGTGCTATTTTTTAGAAAAAACGCAGCAATTTCTAGAATAAAACAGAGCCTGTTTAATTCTAGACAGGTAGGTCGCGCTATAAATGTATAGGAGCTAATCTTAGTAGGAACTCCTCCCTGAAGTGACACCCCATCTGGCATGAAATATCGGATTGAGCGGGTTTGTAAAACGCTGAGGCGGGAGTTGGGAATCTTGATTCTCAAAGAACTCCAGTTTCGCGCGCCGCTTGTCTCTGTCAGTTCCGTAGACGCCACTCCGGATCTCAGGCATGCCTACGTTTATATTTCCGCCTTAGGCAATAATCAACAAAGGGAAGATGCTCTCAGGGTTCTAGCATCCCACCGCGTTTACCTACAGCATGCCGTTTCAAAGCGAATAACCCTCAGGTATACCCCTCATCTCCACTTCCGATCAGATAAATCTATTGAACGAGGCATTCGCATCATTAAATTGATGGATGAATTGGGATTCCCAGATCTCCGTTCTGACTGACGTCTCATGAGTTCAGCACTGTCTAATTCTCCAATACCAGCCAATGTCTGCTTTAACCAGATTCTATCCGCTCTCCACTGGGCTAGAAATATCTTAGTAACAAGTCACCTAAGACCAGATGGAGACGCCTTAGGCTCTGCTATTGCCTCCGCCCTCTGGCTTCGCAGTCTCGGAAAGAAAGTAACTACTTGGAATGAAGATGGGGTACCGAGTCGGTTTCACTATCTCCCCTTTCACTCCTACGTTTCTATACCTCCTACGGACAAGCATTCTTTCGACGGAGTAATCGTTCTTGACAGTCCTACTCGTGGTAGATTGGGAAGGGTACTTACAGCTATCAAATCCGCTGGTATCCTGATCAATATTGACCATCATATCAGCAACCAACGTTATGGGGATCTCAACTATGTAGATCCTTCTGTTCCGGCTACTGGACAGATTCTTTTTGACCTCTTCCGCTATGCGGAAGCGGATTTTACCCCAGAAATTTCTACTAATCTTTATGCTGCTATCGCCACAGACACTGGTTCCTTTCAGTATACAGGAACTTCTCAACACACTTTTGAATCCGCCGCATATCTCGTGCGTTCAGGAGTCCAAGTTACAAAGCTCTCTCTGGCAATGTATCACAACCAACCCCGGCGCTGTTTTCGTCTTCTTCAGCATGCCCTTAATAACACCAAATTTTCCTGTAACGGGACCATTGCTCACTTTTCTCTCTCTCTTTCTGACCTTGAACATCTTCAGATTTTCCCAGAAGACAATGAGGGCATCATTGACCATTTACGCTCCGTAGAAGATGTTATGGTGGCTCTCTTCTTTGAAGAACTACCTGGTGTCAGAGTACGCATTAGTGCCCGATCAAAAGATGCACGCATTGATGTGTGCAAAATCTGCATGCGGTTTGGTGGTGGGGGTCACCCGTTTGCCTCAGGAGCGTGCACTCATGGTTCTCTGTCCTCTATTCGAGAAAAATTTCTTACTGCTACCTACCATGAAATCCAGGGTCTCACTTGATGGCATACTGCCTGTAGACAAAGCTTCCGGAATGACTTCACATGATGTCGTAGCTATTGTCCGTCGCGCTTTTTCTACAAAAAAGGTCGGCCACTGCGGCACACTTGATCCTCTGGCCACTGGTCTGCTCCTTGTGACAATAGGCAAGGGGACCAAAATTCAAGATCTTCTTATGAGTGAGGATAAGGAATATATAGGGACCTTGCGATTAGGAAGCATTACCGATAGCCAGGATGCAGAAGGGGCGATACTCGAGAGGCGTTCTGTACCGCATTTTTCTGCTCTACAAATCGAAAAAGCATTCTGCCAACTCACTGGAGATTTTTATCAAATACCACCTATGGTCTCAGCAATTAAAAGGAATGGAGTTCCTCTCTACAGACTTGCCCGTGAGGGGAAAAATGTCGAAAGGACGCCCCGCTTTGTCCATGTACATGCTTTCGAAATTCTGTCGGTTCGACTACCAGAGGTAGATTTTTGTGTGGAATGCAGCAAGGGGTTCTATGTGCGTACTTATGCTCACGATATCGGCATGATCCTTGGCTGTGGTGCATACCTCCAGTCTCTGCGCCGGACTCGATCTGGGAAATTTTCCCTCCATGGAGCTACTACTGTCGAAGAGGTTAAAAATTCCTCCTGGGACCTCCTAAAGAGGCGTGTTCTTAGCCTTCCAGTTGTTTCTAGGCTACGTAGCGCATGATCTTTCGCTCCATCTCAGAGCTAAAGACCATTGCAGCTCCTCTTGTAGTTGCTGCTGGAGTGTTCGATGGAGTTCATCTTGGCCACCAAACCCTTATCCGCCGCGCTCTAGAAAACGCCTGCTGCAGAGACGCCTCTTGCGTCATTTTAACTTTTGATCCACATCCCGCTCAATTCCTTCGCCCTGCTTCTGCTCCACGTCTCCTTACCTCTACAGCCCATAAAATTCGTCTGATACAGCAACTTGGCGCAGAGCACATTCTTCTCTTGTCCTTCAATGCAGCACTTGCCGCACTCCCTGCTGCTGAGTTTATTTATCTTCTTAGTCTGCACGCCCCCTTCCTCCGAGAAATTTGTGTTGGATATAACTGGTCTTTTGGGAGAAGACGCGAAGGGAACATCCCTCTCCTCCGGCGACTTAGTACAAAGTTTGGATTTCGAGTCACAGAAATTGGCGCCGTGGAAATGGGTGGTGAGACTATCAGCAGCACTCGCATTCGAGACTTTATTCAATCCGGAGATCTTCACTCTGCTGCTAAATTTCTTGGTCGTAAATACACCATTTTAGGGACAGTTGTAAGAGGAGAAGGGAGGGGGCGCTCCATAGGGTTTCCAACTGCAAATCTGGCCACGCATAACGAACTTTTCCCTCCAGATGGTGTGTATGCGGTCCACACCCAAATTGACGGCGCTATTTTTTCAGGTGTAACCAACATTGGCACCCGCCCAACTTTCCCTCCTGCCTCTCAGCGGACTTTAGAGGTTCATCTCTTAGATTATTCTGGCAGTTTGTATGGAAAAGATGCCAAAGTATGCTTTGAGGTCTTTCTCCGTAAAGAGCACAAATTCCACAGCCTTCAATTGCTGCGTACGCAGATTGAAAAAGACATCCACCTCGCTAGAGCCTTACTTAAAAAGTAGGATCCTCTCTGCTGCATTGCCTTCGTCTAAAAAGCGAGGATTGTTGCTGCTTCCTCCTGCTCCCCAATAAGTTTCCACCCGAGCATAGCATGCAGTTTCATCAATACAGCTCCTTTTTTAGTTGGGGATCCATCGCCTCACTCCTTGCTACCGTCATACCAGCTCAGGAAAGTGTGCTCATAGCAGATAATCAAACTGGCTACATTTTGCACGGCAGAAGCATCGAGCACAGACTCCACATCGGCACCCTAGCGACTATTGCCACTGTAGCGGTAGCACTCGACTGGATCTACGTTAACAGGACCCCCCTCTCCACCCTAGCTGTGGTTCCAAACGGTTCAGATTTCAATTCTATCCTGAGACCCGGAGATAAAATTTCTCTGCGAGACCTGATTTACTGCATAATTCTCTCCTCAGACTGTGGGGCAGCTCACACACTGGCCGAATATATCGGCTCGCGCGTTCATAATCCTAGGGGTCTTTCTGCAGAAAGAAACTTTGTCTCACAAATGAACATGCTAGCACACCGTTTAGGAATGCACCATACCCACTTTCTTAATCCAGGTGGGTCATGTTTTACAAAAAAGCAACAACCCTATTCAACAGCAGTGGATATTGCCCGCTTGACTCATTATGCTCACCAGAAAGCCCAGTTCCGTTTCTATGCCAGCCAGGCCTCACGGACTATTCAAATTGTCCGAAAGGGAGTGGTGCATTCTTTCTATCTCCAAAATACCAACCAATTTCTTGGTTACAAACGCATCGATGGGGTAAAAGGCAACAACTGCTGTGGTGAAATAAACAGGAGCCACCTTGTACTAACAACTGATCATCTCCCCATTGCTACGCAACACGAGAACAGATGGATCATTATTACCCCTCGGCGCCTTCTCATTGTTCTATTGGGATCTACTAATTGCTTGAACGACGGCTTGGCATCTCTACGGTATGGATGGAGGCTATATGATGAGTGGATTACCCAAGGGCGTCCTATTAGAGAGCACGATTTTCTCTAAACTCCCTTCCTACTCACTCGGGGAGAAACAAAAGACTAGTGTCCTCTTTAGGAAAAGAGATGGAGATAACATTCATAACCAGATGAGAAAAAAAATCAGTGTACTGACTACTGGCGGAGATTGTCCAGGGCTTAATGCAGTTGTGAGAGCTGTCACTCGCACTGCAGATCGTTATGGGATGGAAGTACTTGGATGCTGTGAGGGATTTGAAGGGCTCCTGCCTCCAGGCAATTTCCTTTCGCTTGACCGCTCTGCCACTGCAGGCATAATGCACCTCGGTGGGACTATCCTTGGTACTACAAACAAGGGGCACTTCATTGCAAAAATAGGAGCAGGAGATAAAGCTGCCATTCCACAAGAAACTATTCAAAAGGTTCGCCAAACTTTTGATACCTGCGGTCTGCACGCTCTCATCATTGTTGGCGGCGATGGTTCACTAACTACCGGCCTGCAGCTTTTTGAAAACGGGATGCCTATCGTGGGTGTTCCGAAAACAATCGACAATGACTTGGAAGCTACAGCTATTACATTTGGTTTCGACTCAGCCGTTGCTTGTGTAGTGGATGCTATGGATCGCCTCCATACTACCGCAACAAGCCATCGGCGCGTCATGGTTTTAGAGGTCATGGGGCGCCACGCAGGCTGGATTGCTCTTTATGGAGGTATGGCTGGGGGAGCAGATGTCATCCTAATTCCAGAAATTCCTTTTGACTTAGATAGAGTCTCAGAGACAGTTAGGCAACGTGATAAGTTTGGGGCAAAAAGTACTATGGTAGTTGTCGCTGAGGGAGCTCGTCCAAAGCAAGGAGGACAGTATCTTCATACTGTCATGGGCGGAGAGTACCGCTTAGGTGGAGTAGGAGAAGTGGTGGGACACGAAATAGCAAACCGTACTGGAAAGGAAACTCGTGTCTGTGTCTTGGGACATCTCCAACGAGGAGGGGCCCCTACCGCTGTGGACCGTATCCTTGGCACTCGTTTTGGGGTTCATGCCGTTAAACTTATCCATGAGAATAAATTTGGCATGATGGTAAGTTATGCAGACGACTGCATCACAGAAGTACCTATTAATGAAGCAGTTAATAAACTGCGACAGGTTCCCCCAGATTGCCAGATAGTTCAAGATGCCCGTGCCTCGGAAATCTCCTTTGGCGACTAGGATTTGTTTCTTAATAAGTGCCTAAAGAATTGCTGTGCAGGCAGTCCATCCGGAGGCTAATTCGTAGGCATTGGCAAGACGCAGCAGTTTCGCCTCTTCAAGGGCATTGCCAAGGAACTGAACTCCAATTGGAAGAGACGACCCTTCCACTATTGCAAAGCCACAGGGCACACTAATACCGCAGATTCCAGCTAGATTCGTAGCAATGGTAAAAACATCCGCCAAATACATACGCAGAGGGTTATCCCTGCGCTCCCCTAGACGGAAGGCAACGTCCGGCGATGTAGGACAAACAAGGGCATCCACTTTACTAAAGGCTTCTTTAAAATCTTCACGAATGAGGGTACGTACTCTTTGAGCACGGAGATAGTAGGCATCATAGTAACCTGAGCTTAGTACATAAGTACCAAGGATAATGCGACGTTTGACTTCACTGCCAAAACCTTCCTCACGGCTACGTCGATAGTGATCAAACAAACTTTGAGGACCTTCAGCATAGTAACCATAGCGCACGCCATCAAACCGAGCAAGGTTTGAAGAAGCCTCAGCCGTAGCTAAAATATAGTATGCGTTGACAGCATATTGTGTGTGAGGCAGAGAAAGTTCTACAATTTCAGCCCCCAGCTCACTACACTGCTGGATAACCTTCTCTACAGCAGACCGCACCTGAGAATCCATTCCTTCTACAAAATATTCTTTTGGAATACCAAGACGTAGCCCCTTCACACCAAGATTAAACTCACGCGTAAAATCCTCCTGGGCACATTCTAAGCAGGTGGAATCTTTTGGGTCCTTTCCTGCAATAGCGTTAAATACCATAGCACAATCGCGTGTAGAACGAGCAAGTGGACCAATCTGATCCAGCGACGAGGCGAGGGCAACGAGTCCATAGCGTGAAACGCGACCATACGTTGGTTTAAGACCCACGCAGCCGCAAAAAGCAGCTGGTTGCCGAATAGAGCCGCCCGTATCCGAGCCTAAGGCTACGAAGGCTTCACGAGCAGCAACAGCCGCAGCAGATCCCCCACTGGAGCCTCCCGGAGTACGCTGCAGATCCCAAGGATTATAGGTAGGCTGTACAGCTGAGGTTTCATTAGAAGACCCCATAGAGAATTCGTCCATATTTGTCCGTGTGAACGGAATAGCACCGGCTGCTCTTAGCCGAGTGATAACCGTTGCATCGTAGGGGGCACGGTAGCGAGCAAGCATTCTAGAGGCACAAGTGCAAAGGTCCCCTTCTACATGAATGGCATCCTTGATAGCAATAGGCAACCCACCCAGTGGGAGCGAAATATCTACCCGCTCAGCCAATTGCATGGCGCCTTCTACATCCCAGTGTAAAAGGGCTCTTACCTTTGGCTCTACCTGGACAATCCGTTCCTCTAATGCTTTAATGGCATCGCGTGGGTGGAGCTCTTTAGTTCGAAACTTCTGTTGCAACTCGTGCAGGGTTAGCTTTGTAATTTCCATTCAGTTACTCGACAACTTTGGTCACCACAAACAGCCCATCGGATGAACGTGGAGCATTCTCTAAAGCAGCTGTCTTGGTAAGACCATCTATAGGTTCATCTTTCCGAAATACATTGTATATTGGCGCCGCATGGGCCGTTGGCTCCACGTCAGAAACATCTACGGCCTTCAGCTGTTCTATACATTCCAATATTTGCTCCAGCTGGATCTGAAAAAGGGATTCCTCCTGCTCAGTGAGCGCGATGCGAGCGAGGGCTGCAACATCATGTACATTGAAGTAAGGACTACCCATGAATAGTGTAAGTCGGTTGGAGCTATCTAAAGCTCCGTAGAAATGTTTCTAGAAAAGATCATATCGTTTTATATGAGTATGTTTGGAGATAACCTGCTAAAAGCCCTCCTGGGGTATCTAAGGAAGTAGAGAAGCCAGATGGGCTGTATTCGTAGCCGTGTATCAAGCGTAAAACAAGAATTTACAAGTCTTCCAAGAGTACAGAATTTTTTGGGTAGGGAAAATGAAGTAGCTTGGCTTATCCTGAATGTTAGGAGGAGGGGAAATTATCGACCCAGGAGAGAGGCTATTTCATTAACATTGTGGTATAGAGGTTTTTCTGTGGCTAAGAGGATAGATCCCTCCTAATCAGGGATAATATCTCCTACACGTAGCCGTGCTGGGATGTATGCTTAAAATAAGCAGCAGTCGTTCCTGATGAAAGGGTAGTAGCTCTCAAACGGGTTCCCGCAAAGTAGTGGGGATCTCCTAAAGCAGGAAAGAAAACGGGCCCTATCGCAAAGTACAGCCTGGTCCCTTCTGCTGTAACCCCATCTTCCTGGTGTGTATATTGCGCAAAAGGCAGAGAACATGCAAATTTTGCGGGGTTTCCGAGGGCCTTTACTTCCAAGTCCAGGCAGCAAAATGAACGGATAGGAAAGCTGCGAGGCAGTAGGGGAATTAATGCTTAAAATGCCGGGTTCCCGTGAAAACCATAGCCATTCCCCGCGCATCCGCAGCTTCGATTACCTCCTTATCCCGTATGGCACCTCCAGGTTGTATTGCAGTAGTTGCTCCAGCCTCGGCAGCCGCAATTAACCCATCTGCAAACGGGAAAAATGCGTCGCTACAGACCGCGCTGCCCTGTAGCGATAACCCTGCCTTTTGTGCTTTCCAGGCCGCGATACGCGACGCATCAATTCGCGACATTTGCCCGGCCCCGATTCCAAGGGTACAATCTCTGGCAGAATAGACAATGGCGTTAGACTTAACATGCTTAACGACTTTCCATCCGAATGACATGGCTTCTATTTCCCTTGGATCGGGAGGACGAGAGGAAACTACTTTATGTCCTAACCCACCCACATTGGGCGGATCCATGTCCTGAATAAGCATACCTCCTGCTACAGAATGGGCTTCCCACGTGTCCATGGGAGGCCGTTGAAGTATCCGCATGAGGCGGAGATTTTTCCTCCTCTGTAGAAGTGAGAGGGCTCCTGTTTCAAAGCCTGTGGCGATAATAACCTCGATAAAGACTTCTGCAATAGCTTGCGCTAGTGCGAGGGTGATTGGACGGTTTATGACGACAACCCCACCGAAGGATGCCAGCCGATCCGTGGAAAAGGCTTTCATCCAAGCCCCCTTAAGGTCAGAATCGGAGCCCACCCCGCAGGGGTTTGTGTGCTTTAGAATGGCTATAGTTGGTTCAGTAAACTCTACAATCAGTGCCACCGCGCTACTAATGTCCAGGATGTTGTTGTAGGAAAGTTCCCTACCATGAAGTTTATCGACATAATCGAAAAATGACCCGTAGAGTTTTGCGTTCTGGTGGGGATTTTCCCCGTAACTTAGGCAACAGGCGAGGGGTAGATCCAGCATAAATCTGTTGTGGGCTTCTTGTTCCTGGCTGAGGTACTTGGTAATACCAGCGTCGTAAGAGGATGTGGTGGAGAAGGCTTTAGCGGCAAGTCTTTTGCGCAGTTTGCATGTTGTTTCCCCAGCATTTGTTTCAAGGTCTTCTAGCACGCTCGCATAGTCTGCAGGGTCCGTGACCACAGTTACGTATCGGTAGTTTTTGGCGGCGCTGCGAATCATAGAAGGGCCGCCAATGTCGATTTGCTCTAGAGCCTCTTCAAGGGTTATTCCTCTACGAGAAGCGGTTTCTGCAAAAGGGTAAAGGTTAACGATAACAAGATCTATTGGCTGAATTCCGTGGGCTAGTACCTCTTGCACATGCTGTTCCCTCTCTCGCAAATAAAGTAACCCGGCGTGTACTTTCGGATGCAGAGTTCTTACCCTTCCCCCTAGAATTTCTGGAAATCCAGTGAATTCGGAGATTTCCATCACGGGAATCCCCTCAACTTGTAACGTTCTGGCAGTACCACTAGTAGCAAGCATTTCAATGCCTAGCTCTCCCAACCTAGAAGCGAAGGAGACCAGGCCAGCTTTGTCAAAAACGGAAATGAGAGCGCGAGAAACTTTCATGGGGAAGTAGAGACAACAGATGTATTCATTGCTAATGAGGATGAGCAGAAAATTGCAACTCATAGAGCTTTCGATAAGTCGCAGAGTTACGGAGCAGCTGAATATGAGATCCATGTTCAACGAGGTGACCACAATCCATTACTATGATCTCGTCCGAGTTTAAAATGGTCGAAAGACGATGAGCAATAGCTATCGTTGTCCGGCCTCGTGTTAGGCGTTCCAGGGCAGACTGAACCATACGTTCAGACTGGGAGTCCAATGCTGCCGTCGCTTCATCCAATAACAGAATAGGAGCATCTTTGAGAATTGCTCGAGCGATGGAAAGCCTCTGCTTTTGTCCCCCAGAAAGTTGACACCCCTTATCGCCGATAATCGTATTGTAGCCCTCTGGCTGTTCTAGAATAAAATCGTGCGCAAATGCAAGCCTAGCTGCCTCCTCAACTTCTTCTTGGGAAGCATCTAGACGCCCGTAGCGAATGTTCTCGTGAATCGTGTCATGAAAAAGAAAGATGTCCTGACTGACTAGTCCGATATTCTTGCGAAGGGACTCCTGAGTGAGACGCCGAATATCTATTCCATCAAGCAGAATGTGCCCTTCCTGAGGGTCATAGAAGCGTAATAAAAGCGAAAGTATGGTGGTTTTGCCTGCACCGCTAGCTCCTACCAGGGCATATTGACATCCGGAACGGATTGAAAGTGAGATGTCGCTCAGTGCCTTTTTGCCATCCCTATAGGAAAATGACACCCTCTCAAATCGTACATTCCCTTGCGGGTTGACAAGCTGCCGTGCCTCTGACCAGTCCTGAGTAGAGGGCCTCAATCGTAAAAGGTCAAAGATGTTTACAGCACAAGTTAGACACTTCTGGAGTTCAAGAGGAATTTTGCTAAGCTTCTTAACAGGCTCATAGAGGAGGAAGATGCCTACGAGCAGAACAAGAAATTTTACAGCTGACATTTCCCAGTAGTACACGTACATCAACGCAAGAGAGACGCCGCAGGCAGAGACACCTTCAATAAGTGGTTGGACGATTTCAGCACTTTTGCAGATCCTTAGGCTATGTTCCAATTGGGCCTCGCTGGACTTGTTGAAGAGTTGGGCTTGGTAGGCTTCTCGCCCAAATCCTTTGACCATGCGGATGCCGGTAAGAGATTCTTGGAGGATTACAGACATGGCCCCAACCTCATTCTCCTCCTCTCTCCCGGCACGGCGAACCTTTTTGCCACATATTAGAACTGGTACGATACAAAGCGGAAGGAGTGCGAGAGTAGTTAAACTGAATCTCCAGTCGATACGCACAAGGACGCCTACTCCTAGCAGCACGGAGAGAGGGGCTTTAGTAAGTTCTGAGGCTATCGAAACAAGGGCTCCCTGCGCCGTGCGTGTGTCATGCATTACGCGAGAAATTAGCTTGCCAACCCTAGCTTGGTTGAAGAAGTCCATTGACTGTGAAATCAAGTGTAGAAACAATGCCTGCCTCATGTCCGTCAGAAGTCGGAGACTAACCCACCGCATGCAATAGGTACTTAGGTAGGACAGGACGCTACGCGTCAGCATTGTCAGTGGAATGAGCAGGCAAATCAAGATAACTGACAGGCTTAATTTGTCCCCCTGGTTAGACTCCGCAGCATGTATCAATTCAGCTTGGCTAGCTCCTGTACGGAAAACTTTCTCCCCTACATACCTGATAATTAACGGTACACACCCGTTTACAAGCGCAAACCCAATCCCACACATTAGCCCAAGTGTAAACCGTTTTCGATATGGCCCTAAGAAGGGCAGCATTTGTAGATAGGGTATCCAGGCCGCTCTCACCAGTTTGAGAAAGGGAAGTTTTGCTTTTGGAGAGTGGGACATAGGGGAAGAAGAATGGTCTAGAGCCCAGAAACAGCCGTGTCGGAAAACTACCTAATGGGCCAGCAGCAGAATAACAAAGCACAAAGCATATAAAAGAGAACCCACCGCTGAAGAGGGCAAAATAAAGTGTTGGCATCGCTACCACCGTTGTCCCTGTTGGAAGGAGTGGACAAGCGGAGCCACACACCAAGGATCACGGCATTCTATCAGTTTCATTCAGAAACAAGGTAAAACTTTTACGCTTGGAAAAGAATTGCCAGATCTACCTACCCCAGGAGACTGCAACGACCAATACATGTGGCTGATGCAATCTTCGGCTCCTTCCAACGCGAGAGGCAAGATAGTTTCAAGCAAGATGGCAGACTATCACCTACAGAAGGGTAGGCTCGTTCGTGCATTCTGTCAGTACATATACTCGAGTCTTAAGAGGGGGAAAACCCCCACCATCCCGTCTAACGGGGGCGAATGGGTAAGAAGAGGCCAAATTCTTCTCTTTTTCCTTTCCGTTACAAGCTGTGCCACTACCTTGCAACCACCGGTCGTACCTTGCAAGCTACTAGTGCTTCCATTGGCACCCAATAGCCAGTTTCAGCTGAAAAAAGTTCGACAATTTTTTAATGAGCCAAGTTCCTTTATTCCTACAAGCTGTGAAGCAATTAACTTTGAACGTAACTTAATTAACCACGGCGCAATCTCTCAAAACCAGTTTAACCAGTTACGCGGAAATTACTTTTCATTTTTATGGCGTACTTCAACAAGGGCAAACATTATAGTGCGGTTTGAGTACCATCAGAATTCCTTAGGCAACAAGACGCAGGCATTGGAGTGTTTCTACCCTAATGCGCTTGGTTCCTATGAATCCAAGTTCAGAGTGGTAGGGGAAGATTACTTAAAGTTTGGAAGAGTTGTCTCCTGGAGGGCGCTGCTTATTGTGGAAGGAAAGGTTGTGGCTCTCCGCCGATCGTTTTTGTGGAGACAGTAGTCCTTTCCAGCAGCAAGAAAAAAATCTTGCGTTTTTCGTTCCAGAAACTATATGAGGGCCGCATAGGTCCGCTTGCTTCGTAGGTAATTCGCCCTTCTAGGTGCTTATATCTAGGTGCTTATAGGAACTTGTACAGATCCTCTGGCGGCATTGCCTGCTGCGCTCGCTGCTCTACCGGGGCAAAATGTACACAGTTATCACAAAACGATTATCCACTGCTCTGTACGGACAGAAGCAACAGATGCACTCTGGAAATGACTGTGGGAGCCAAAGGGAGCTCAAGGATTCTTTCGGTGCTTTTTCCGATGGTCTGGTATGTCCCCGAGGGGATGGCGCAGAAAGCAGGCGGTGACAGAAAAATTTGTGGAGGTGCGGAGACACTTTTCCACAGCATGACGATGTTATCTTTGTTCTCACTAAGAAGATATGACTACGCTTGAACCAGTAGGAAACGAAACGGAAATACAAGAAGAGACTGCGCTGGAAACAGTCAAGGGTAAAGACCTCCACGCACCTTCTGCAGGAGAAGGTGTTGGTATCCCTCCGCTGGCAGAGCTGGAGGCAGAAATTGCCAAGCTGAAAATGGAGGTAGAGCAGTCTAAGGATTTAGCTTTACGCTGCCAAGCAGAGTTAGAGAACTATCGTAAACGCGTTCTTAGGGAAAAGGATGAAGCCATCCGCTATGGAAATACAGATCTCCTGGAGCGCCTTCTTCCCGTAGTAGATAGTTTTGAGCTAGGCTTGGAGGCTGCAAAAAATGCCTCTGATACTGCTGGAATCCTCGTTGGTATGAATATGGTACGTGGAAAACTTCAGGATTTTCTGCGGGAGAATGGGGTGCAAGCTATAGATGTGAAAGATGCACCCTTCGATCCCAATCTACATGAAGCAGTGAGTCATGAACATAGCCATCAGATAAAAGATGGCTACATCATTCGCCAACTTCGGTGCGGCTATAAGCTGGGTGACCGGCTTCTGCGACCGTCTACGGTGGTAACCTCCAAAGGCGTGGCAGGCTCATGAGGGAGAAGAAAGGATATTACGAAATTCTTGGAATTTCCAAAGACGCGGATGCTAACGAAATCAAGCGTGCATACCGAAAACTTGCGGTAAAGTTTCATCCAGACAAAAATCCCGGTAATAAAGAAGCAGAGGAATGCTTTAAAGAAGTTAGCGAAGCCTATGATGTCCTTATGGACCCGGAGAGGCGTTCCGCTTACGATCGTTATGGGCATGCTGCTTTCCAACAAGAAGCAAGTTTTCAGGGAAGGACTGGTTTCCATGATCCATTTGATATTTTTCGGGAAGTCTTTGGCAGTAGTGAGAATGGCGGAGGAATCTTTGAGCAGTTTTTTGGAGGGAGAGAAGGCAGGGACGGGGAAGGCTATCAACGCGGATCTGACCTACGTTATGATATGAAGATCTCGCTTGAAGAAGCTGCTCAGGGATGCGAGAAGGAGATAGAAATTCGGAAATTGGATGTGTGCGAGCGCTGTGAGGGTACTGGGGCGCAGGCGGGATCCCGCAATATAGCGTGCCCCATGTGTCGCGGCCGGGGTCAGGTAGTAGCCTCAAGGGGATTCTTCCAGATTTCACAAACCTGTCCTACTTGCCAGGGAGTTGGACGTGTCATTGAGAAGCCTTGTCGACCCTGTGGTGGAGAAGGTCGCGTAGAAAAGAGCTCACGCATGAAACTAAAGGTTCCAACAGGCATTGAAGACGGATCTCGTTTGCGCTCTTTGGGTAGGGGGGAAGCTGGTATCCGGGGAGGTGCTCCAGGAGATCTGTATGTTGTTGTCCACATCCGACAGCATCGCATGTTTCAGAGAGACGGATCAGACCTACACTGCGAAATCCCAATTCCGTTTACCATTGCAGCATTAGGTGGAGAAGTCCGTGTCCCTACTTTGGAGAACACTGCGACGCTGAGGATCCCACCGGGTACGCAAAACGGCACTCTTTTTCGTATCACTTCCAGAGGAATGCCCCTCTTACGTAGCTCTGGCCACGGCAACCTGCATGTTAAGGTCCAGGTGGAAGTCCCTACGAGTCTTAATAGTGAACAACGCAGGAAATTGGAAGAATTTGCTGAACTCTGCGGGGAACATAATATGCCTCTACATCGATCTTTTTACGAAAAACTGAAGGGCTTATTCTCTTAGAGAAGAGAAAACGTGTTGGTTTCTAACTTAGAAATGAGGGCTAGCGAAGAAGCCGCTTTTGCGCAAGGGGTTAAAGTAGAGGCATTAATGGAGGTAGTTGGAGCAGCGGTTGCAAAAATCGTTAACCAATTTTATCCACATCCTGGCCGGTTGATGGTCTTCGGTGGAAAGGGTAATAATACGGGGGATGCTCTAGTTGCTGCTCGCCTCCTAGTTAATCGGGGATGGCATGCCCAGTTCCGTTGCGCTTTTCCAGAGGAAATGTTAGGTGAGCTCCCTTCCCTCAAGCTAATGGAATTCCGCCAGTCCGTCCTAGCCCAACAAAATAGCCCTCTCCACCTTTCTGGTGCTCCGTTGGTCGTGCTAGACGGTATCCTAGGTATAGGAACTAATGGCCCTCCATGTATGGAGATTTGTGTTGCTATCAATCAAATCCATCACCTCCGTGAAGCAGGTGCTTGGGTATTGGCAATAGATATTCCCACAGGCCTTGACGCCGATAGCGGTCTACCGAGTGCCTTCTGTGTAGCGGCTGATCTCACAGCTACTGTAGGATTCGTAAAAAGGGGATTGGTAGCTGATACTGCAACTAACTATGTTGGTAGGTTAGCTCTGATTACTCTTATAGAGCTTCCCCCAGGAAAGGGGGATCCTGCCGAGCTTATTACGCCATGTTTTCTTAAACATTGGTTATCACCTCGCCAATTTAATTCACATAAAGGCTTATATGGCCGAGTGGGCATCTTGGCTGGAAGTCGGTGCTATCCTGGGGCAGCTAGATTATGTGTTCATGCAGCGCTTCGTGCTGGGGCTGGTGTTGTAATGTTATTCCTCCAGGAGAAATTAGGATTGTATTTATCCATGGTAGCTTCTTTGCCTCCAGAGGCTATTGTCTTACCTATTCGATCTTTCAATGAGATTTTCCAGCAGTGTTTGGATGCGCTTTGCATTGGCCCTGGGATAGAGGAAGAAGAGGGAGCAGAGGAGATCTTAGAGATAGTAAGGAATGCGCAAATGCCAACTGTCGTGGATGCAGGAGCGCTCAACATTGTTTCCCGTCAACCTCAGGTACTCCGCGCATGCCGCGGATTGCGACTTCTTACTCCTCACCCTGGTGAGTTTACTCGCTTATCTCCTGAATTAGCAAAACTTCCAAGGCGAGAAGCTGCAGAAGCTTTCGTATCTGGCTGCCCTGCCGTCACTCTGCTCCTTAAAGGAGCACGTGCCATCGTGGCAGAGATGGACACACCTCCCTTGATAAATAGCACGGGAAACCCCGGAATGGGTTCAGCAGGGATGGGGGATGTCCTAACTGGGGTATGCGGCTCCCTTCTTGCGCAAGGATTGACTCCCCGGCAGTCTGCAAGCGTTGGCACCTGGCTGTGTGGGAGAGCAGCTGAGATTGCCATCTTCTCTCATGGGCAATCCCCTCAATCTCTTCTGGCGGGAGATATAGTCCAATTACTCGGCCAAGCCTTCGGTAGCCTGCATCAAGGAACTTACTAACGTTTTTGACATACCACAAACCTAGTTAAAAAGGTATTCCACTTCGACATTTCTCAGGTAACCCTCTCTCCTTCTTAGGAAGCAAATCAGTCCTCCTTTAGGCTATTTCTTTAAGTCTTTCGGCAAGTTTTTTTGCTGGCCATTGACCAGGAATCATAGGACGTACTAACCATCCATAGTTGAATGTGGAACCGCACCTGGCTAGCACCAGACGGGCTGCTGTTCCTAGTGGACCCATCCCCATTGCTGCCACAGGAAGCAAAGATGTAGTGCAGTCTAAAAGCCGGAGGAGGCACGCCAGGTCGCTGGGATTGTTTAGATATGTAGCTACCTTGAAAATGTCCGCGCCGAGTTGCTTTGCCAGGAAGACCCTCTCTAGAAGTGCAGTGATAGAGGGAGTCTCCGAAAAATGATGGAATGAAGCAATGACCCGCACACCAGATCTTTTGGCCATCTGCAGGATTGGAGATAACTCTTCCCAAAATTGCAACTCTAGATCTACAAAAGCCGCAAGGGGCATACTCGCGCTAAGAAGTTTTAGACGGTGCGCCACGGCTAAGTCCTTGTTGCCTCCTTCTTTTGGATGACGTGCTGTAATAATAAAAGGTCTGCGGCAGCTAGTAATTTCCTGTAGGCACGGCAAACCCTCCAACAAATCTAGTCGAAGTTCAATGGCATCTATTCCATAAAGCTGCGTCTCTACCAAACATCCAAGGCAGTGGAGAACTCCTATCACATTGGGACGGTTAAGACATAAAGGGGAGGACATTTTGTTGGATATTTAACTTTTCTCGCGATATACACGGAACTAGCACGGCGCCGGGGTTTTATGGAGCTATCAATTCCCCTTAGAGGGATAGTTATCCTTGCACTTTTTTTCTTTTGGAAAGTTGAACTCGCTTGAGTTCTAGTACGAGTGCATGTCTCTTGGCTTAACAAGAAGGAACATTTCTCCTTCTGCTCGCAAGAATTCCGTTAGAGACAGGAAGAAGAACAAGCCTAAACCATGTCTCCCCAACTGTTAACAAGCGTGGTCACCGGCGGAGCAGGATTTCTTGGCTCCCACCTCACAGATCGCCTTCTGTCTGAGGGGCATAGAGTCATTGCTATTGATAATCTAGCCACTGGGAACGCTTCCAATATCGAGCACTTAGCTAACAACAGAAACTTCGAGTTTGTCTATCATGACGTCACTGGGTGTATCCTCCTTCCAGATCACGTAGATTTTGTCTGGCACTTCGCCAGCCCGGCAAGCCCTGTTGATTACCTAGAACTCCCCATCCCTACTTTGAAGGTAGGGGCTTTTGGAACCTATAATGCACTCGGGCTTGCAAAGAAAAAAAGAGCCGCATTTTTACTTGCTTCTACATCAGAGTGTTACGGTGACCCTCTTGTTCATCCACAAAACGAGGACTACTGGGGCAATGTTAACCCGATTGGTCCACGTGGAGTTTACGATGAATCTAAGCGGTTCGCAGAAGCCATGACTATGGCTTACCATCGTCATTACCAGATGGATACTAAAATTGTCCGTATCTTTAATACATATGGCCCGCGCATGAGACTAAAGGATGGGCGCGTGGTCCCGACTTTCATTGACCAAGTCCTTAACGGAAACCCGTTCACTATTTTTGGTGATGGATCCCAAACCCGTAGTTTTTGCTACGTGACAGATCTCATTGAGGGCATTTACCGCCTGATGGCAAGTGATTATCACCAACCAGTGAATATCGGAAACCCTAGTGAAATGAGTATTCTCCAGTTTGTCAGAGAAATTACTCGCCTTACAGAGAAGCCCTCAAGAATTGAGTTTTGCCCTCTCCCAGAGGACGACCCCAAGATGAGACGACCTGATATTTCTAGGGCTAGGAAGATTCTTGGATGGGAACCAAAAGTTTCCCTTGAAGAGGGCATGCAGGTTACCATTGATTTCTTTCGGACAAAGATTTAGGAGCCCACCTTGGGAGTGCTCTTCTCGCGTGCTTCTTCTGCAGGCTCTTACGTTCTACCTGCATCGAGGGCATTGTTGAAATGAGATGCCTCCCTCGCGGACCATTGTGCTGTATACACTCGAACGATCTAGGACGAGAGCTGCGAAACCCTCCTCACTCAGGGTAGTCGGCCTTCTAGAGAGTTTTTTTGAGCGTGGGCTATTGTCTTTTCTCCTTGGCTGCTTACTAGAAGTTTCCCTAGGAAGGCTTCTTTTGCCCAAACGAAATAACGCTCGAAAAGCTCCCTGCCTCGTGAAAAAGGGCTACAAAAGGACTACGCTAGTCATTTGTAGAGTTAGCAAAATCCCTGAGTCTACGACAGCGCAGCCGTTTTGTTAATCTAAGTCTACTTGATAACCACGGTAGAATCAGGTGTTGGGTGGTTGTTGAGTCTTTTTTCTCCCGTGGTCCCCTTTCATACAAGTCGATGGAATATTTAGCGGACGCCGTTGGGTTTCTTCTGTATTTTACTTTTCTTTAAAAGACTCCTTTTAAGCATATGACAGCCACACCCCCCCTTACAGGGCTTATCACTTTTTCTCATTGCCCCCCTTAAGAGAAGCACGGCAGAAATGGCCACAATCCCCATAGCTTCAATGCTTTGAAGTTCGGCATTCATTCATTAGCACGTAGATACTTTAATTAGATCACGTAAATCTTTTTATCCCAGCGAAAGGAGACAACCGGTTTGGTAAACTAGCAGTGCCGCTCCATATGCTACAACAAACATGTAGCCAAGCTGAAACGCGGCCCATTTCCAACTGTTTGTTTCCCGACGTGTTATGGCGATGGTACCAATACACTGGAGAGAAAGAGCAAAAAACACCATGATTGTAATACAAACGAGGGGGGTAAAGACAGGTCGCCCGTCTGGCCAGTGGTCTCTGAGAAGTACTTCACGTAGCGGTTTATTCATTTCTTCTGTTCTCCCCCCTACGCTGTAGGCTATGCTGAGGGTGCTAATAAAAACCTCTCGTGCCGCTTGAGCGCAAAGAAGACCGATGCTGATTTTCCAGTTAAATCCCAGCGGTTGGAAGATAGGCGCTAGAGTCAATCCTATTTTTCCAGCAAAGCTGTGTTCCAGTATATCCTCTGGAGACTGGACGCCTGACTTTGGATATGTGGAAAAAAACCATAGAAGAATAGAAATCCCGAGAATCACAGTGCCAGCACGTTTTAAAAAGATTACGGCACGCTGATACACCTGTTGGAGTATAGATGCAAATAAGGGGAAACGGTAAGGAGGTAACTCCATCACCATAGGGCAGGAGAGATCACCCTTGAGAATGGTTTTTTTTAGAAACCACCCGCAGGTAAAGGCTGCTGCGACCCCTATGGCATACATAGAGAACATCAAGCTAGCCTTGGCCAGGTAGGCAAAAGGCATGTTGGCAGGCAAAAGCAATGCGATCATCAGTGTATAGATCGGTATTCTTGCAGAACAGCTCATAAACGGTGCAATTAAAATAGTTGCCAGGCGATCTCTAGCATCAGGAATAGCACGGGTAGACATAATGCCTGGGATAGCACAGGCAAATGAACTCAAAAGTGGAATAAATGATTTTCCGTGTAGACCGACTCGACTCATTAAATGGTCCATCATGAAGGCTGCTCGAGCCATATATCCAGTGTTCTCTAAGAGCCCAATAAAGAAAAATAGGATCAAGATTTGTGGTAGAAAGACAAGAACTCCACCTAAACCAGCCATCACGCCGTCTGAAAGTAAATCTGTCAAATCTCCTCTTGGGCAAGTGCTTTTGACCCAATTCTTGGCAAAGGAAATCCCAGATTGAATCCAGTCCATTGGATAAGCAGCAACGATAAAAATGGTCAGGAACATGACCGTCATCACAAAGGAAAATGCCATCCAACCCCAAACTGGGTGTGTAAGGAAATGATCAAGCTGGTCAGTCGTATCTACTATTGCCTGCTGGTGTGAATAGCGGTAAAGAACCCTGGAGCAAATTCTCTGAATCCTATGGTACTTAGCAGCAGCAGTTATATGCCTCCATCCGACGCACTTGCTATCCAAGATAGATTGTTCCTGAAGAACTTCATTTATAAGCGGCGCCGGTAGTCTGTAGAGCGAGAGCCGACTGGCGCAAGGTTCGAACAGGGCAAGGTGAGCAGCCGCCCTGTGGCTCGGAGTCGCTACTTTAGACAAGCGCGCTGTAGCTTCTCTCAAAAGTGGGAAAGACTCTGAAAAAGGGGACGGAGAGTTCTTTCTGTATTTAACAGCAAGCTGCCGTAGTTCTACTAACCCGCTGCGGTCAACAGCATTACACGGAATAACCGGACATCCAAGTTCCTTACTAAGCTTTGCAGCATGGATGGCCCTCCCCCGTCCCTTGAGAAGATCCATCATGGTAAGAACAAGGATAATAGGAATTCTTAGCTCAAAGACTTGACTTACCAGAAACAGATGTCTCCGAAGACTAGTGGCATCTATTATGCACATAATACAATCAGGAGGACAGATATCGGTTCGTAATCCGAGAAGAACTTCTGTAGTGATACGCTCGTCAGGCGAGGTTGGATTGAGGCCGTAGGTGCCAGGGAGATCAATTAGCCGTATGGGCTCCCCATGTGGGCCACTAAAGTTTCCAGTTTTTTTTTCCACAGTTACCCCCGGATAATTACCTACTTTCTGGCGTAGTCCAGTAAGTGCATTGAAGAGAGTTGTTTTTCCACAATTAGGGTTCCCAACTAAAGCAGCTGTAATCTGTTTGGAAGAAGAACAGGCAGTATTAAGCACAGAGATCATGGGTTATCTCACCGACTTCAATCTATGACGAGTTCCCGGTAATATACGGGGAACGAAAACATAAACACCCCTCTCGGGAAAAGCTTACATTAATGCCAGCGCCTGTGGTATAGCACCCAGTGCAGGTATGCGTGGGCGCTGATACGAAGAGGGGGCCCTTTGCTCCCCCAAAATTCCTCAGATCCATGAGACCAATGAGACAGAGGACTACAGGGACTGCTGTAGAACGGTGCTCGGTGCTATTCGAACAGGAGAGTTAAGCAGCAGTCTCCTCATATGGAATGACAACAATTTTATCAGCCAGCTGATGGCTGAAGGCAAGACGCACTCCACAGACCCAACAAATAAGGCACACCCCGCTCGAGACTTTACGAAACTGAACAGATTCGCAGAGACCCATTTCTCTCAGACGGTGGCAAAAGGTAGGCTCTCCATTAAGTCGAATTAGGCGGAGAGACTGACCTACTTTGGCATGCCGTAGAGTGGTGCAAATTTCGCTGCTGATTGTGCTTTTCACTGGTGATTCTCCATTTTGAGACAACATCTCAATATTCCCCGGAAGGAAGGTCAACACAATTTGGTGAAAACAAAGAAAAACAACAGTGCTTTTTAGGAACTACATCTACCTCGCAAAAATTTGAAAAATCTTGCTCTACTCCAGAAAATCAGTGCCATATCTTGTCGATCCGCGGTATGCTTCAGAGCGACGTGGCACACTAGAGTTTGTTCACTTTTCCATGGAACACTTGTAGGCGGAGATAAGTTCTCCGCTCGTCTTGCTGTGGGCTCAGGTTATTTCGATTCCTGATGTGTTCTCTGCGGTTCTTAGAAGATTGTACACAGCGAATATCTCAAAATTGAATGAGGGAGAAAACTGGCAATGGAGCAAGTGCGTATCTACCCTTCAGGAGAGAAATCTCGAGGAAGCACTGTGTAATAACGACTTGCGCTCCAGATTCTTGCACAAGGGTAGCGGCAGCACGAGCAGTGCCGCCGGTAGCTAGTACGTCATCTACAATGGAGATTCGTTCGCCAGCAAGGAATGCATCTTTATGGGATTCTAGCTCCCCAGAGCCATATTCTAGGGAGTAACGGATTGCGCGGGTTAGAAAAGGAAGTTTCCCTTTTTTCCGTATTGGAATAAAGCCGATTCCCAGGAAGGCTGCTATGGCAGCTCCAAAGATAAAACCACGTGCTTCGACAGCAGCGACTTTTGCAACCTGCTCCCTTTTGCAGACCTCCGCCATTTGAGCCACAGCCGCCTGAAAAAGTGTGCCATTCCCAAGGATAGGCGTAATATCTTTAAAAGTAACACCTATCCTTGGAAAATCGGGAATATCCCGGATAGCTGCCTTCAACTCTGAAATGAGAGTTGCTTCCATCATAAAGAGCTCTCAGCTCAGCAGACTTTTATGGCAGTTTACGTCTAAGGAGATTTTTACCTGTCATCTGGGATGGCCGTTTCAGATTGAGTAGAGATAAAAGCGTAGGGGCAATATCTGCTAAAATCCCATTGTCTACTGTAAAGCGACAGGCATCTCTAGAAACAAAAACCAAGTGGACAGGATTAGTTGTATGGGCCGTGTGTGCCGACCCGTCTGCATTACGCATCTTCTCGCAATTGCCATGGTCAGCTGTAATCAACAAACACCCACCCAATGCAAGCGTCGCTTCCACAACTTTCTCTACCCCCTTATCGACAACTTCAACAGCTTGAATTGCTGCTTCTAGGACTCCGGTGTGTCCCACCATATCTGGGTTGGCAAAATTCATGATAACTAGATCATAGTGAGCTAGAGCTTCCACTGCGGTATGCGCCAACTCAGTAGCACTCATTTCTGGCTTTAGGTCGTATGTTGGAACTTCCCTCGGACTGGGGATGGTTATACGGTCCTCTCCAAGAAAGGGTTGTTCTATTCCCCCGTTAAAAAAGTGGGTAACGTGGGGATATTTCTCCGTTTCGGCTATACGAAGCTGATGCAGTCCTGCCTTACTAGCAGCTTCTCCAAGAACGTTTTCTAAAGTCTGATGGGGAAAGATAACTGGACACTTATAGTCGGAGCTATACTCGGTCAGTGTAATGTAGTGCACCGCTGGGGTTACTTCTCGAGAAAACTCGCTGAAGTCGTTTTGTAGAAATGCCATGCTCAGCTGCCGAGCTCGGTCTGAACGAAAATTGAAGAAAAGTACAACGTCCCCGTCGTGAATACGCGGCTGGTCCGCATACAAAAAAATAAGCGGTCTTATAAATTCATCTGTCTCGCCACTTGCATAATGGCCCGCTAGCGCAATGGACGGTGAGTCTTTCGTCTTTTCCCCTCGTCCCAAGACTATTGCATCCCATGCTACTTTACTTCTTGTCCACCGCTTATCGCGATCCATAGCGAAGTAGCGGCCGACTACGGTGGCAATTCTCGCTTGGCTCGCACTTAACTCCTGAGATAACTGAGTCAAATATTGCGCTCCGCTTGTAGGAGGGGAATCACGCCCATCCGTAATGACATGCACTAAAATTTCTGCTACTCCTGCTGTACGAGCAGCATTGGCGAGTGCTACGAGGTGCATTTGTTGGCTATGGACGCCCCCATCCGATACAAGACCTAAAAGGTGAAGCCGGTTTGAGCGCGCCTTAGAGAAAGCCTGTTGTAAAACAGGGTTGGTGCTTAAAACTCCTGCCTGGATGGCCTTATTGATTCGAGTTAAGTCTTGATAAACAATACGCCCCGCTCCCAAATTTAGGTGTCCTACTTCACTGTTTCCCATTTGTCCGGATGGCAAACCGACATCCTCTCCGCTTGCCCTGAGTGTACTGTGTGGAAATGCACCGTAAAGGTAGTTATGGTAAGGAGTCGCTGCAAGAAGAGTAGCATCACCGTTTTCTACTGCTTTAACATTCCCTTCTGGATTAATCCCCCAACCGTCTCGAACGACGAGGACAACAGGCCTTTTCATTACGATCCGATCCAATTAGCGCTTTTCCCGTCCGTTTAACTTCTCCCTTCAGGGATAGATACGTCCGCCTACTACTTGACATCCACCTTACTTCCTTCTGCAGAAGGTTAAAAATAGCTCAAGCACGTTTGGCCTTTAAGCTATAGAACCCATAATAGGCAATATAAAGATAGCATATTGCCGGGATAAAAAATGATTGGTGCAATCCTATAACGTCTGCCACGCGCCCCATAAGAACTGGGATAATGGCACCACCTACAATCGCCATAATGAGCAGACTAGAACCATGACTAGTAAGGCGTCCTAGCCCTCGAATACTAAGGGTAAAAATATTCGGGAACATGATAGAATTGAAGAGACCAACCAGTAGTATCGCCCACATGGCAATCGTTCCGCGCGAAACGTATGCTAGCATACAGAGCGAAGCAGCAACAAGAGCGTTGAACCTGAGGAGCCAGGCAGCATCAACCTTTCGAAGGAGGAGAGATCCGAGAAAGCGTCCCAACATCGCTCCACCCCAGTAATAAGATACATAGGTAGCTGCCGTCCTGGGAGAGAGACTTGCTACGGTAGATTCACCCATAAAATTAATGAGATAACTCCCAATTGCTACCTCAGCCCCCACATAGAGAAAAATTCCAACGCAACCAAGAAATAGGTTTGGAATGCATAGTACTTCCACAAGGCTACCGTGGCGCTTCTGATCCCCCTCTATGGCGGCTAGCCTCGGCAATTGAAACTTGTTGAGAAACCAAGCCATAAGCAGGAGAATCCCTGTGATAATCAGATAGGGAACTTTCACCGACGCAGCCCTAGCTACCCTGTCTGTTATAACGGCCCCCGCCTCTGTCCCAGCCAGGATTAGCCACCCACCAAATGAGGGAGCGACAGTTGTCCCCAGGGAGTTAAAAGCTTGGGTCAAGTTTAATCGACTGGAGGCAGTTTCCGGCTTTCCCAAGGAGGAAACAAAGGGATTCGCTGCTATTTGGAGAAGCGTAATCCCAGAGGCTAATACAAAGAGGGCTCCAAGAAAAATTGGATAGGAGGCAAAACCGGCTGCCGGATAGAAAAGCAGTGTTCCCGCCGCCGCTGTTAGCAACCCTACTACCATACTCTGCTGGTATCCTAACCGTCCTACAACTTTTCCAGCAGGGAGGGACATCATAAAATAAGCACCAAAAAAGACAAACTGAACGAGTGCAGCCGCTGCATAGTTAAGGTTGAACACTGCCTTCAAATGAGGAACCAAAATATCATTGAGGCAGGTGAGAAACCCCCACACAAAAAACAGGCTAGTCACGACGACCATTGCCTCACCTAATGCCTGAGCCGTCGGTACAACAGCCTCTTCACAAGAAGCTGTGGCTGCTTGCTGAGTAGAGGACGAGGACTTCATAAGCTTGGACATGCGATAAACAAGATCTGGTTTTTTTCTCTACAGCGCACTGCCGCACCACCAACGACACCACAAGCAGCTGCCACCCAGCATCCACGGTAACTTCTTTTTTGCACAAAGTACACGCAAAATATTCCCTTCCTGGCGTTGCTACTCCCCTTTACGCACAAGGACAAGACTGATCCCTCTCGAATGTAATTGTAGACATCCCCAACGCAAAAAACTTGGAAACTACAAGTACTCAACCCCCTTAGTGGATAGTATGCCTTGAGGAATGCAAATGCATTCGACGATTTTTTTGTATAATTGGAAGATTTAGGATGGAGTTGTTTTTGGGTTAGATGTGAGTAGCTAACCCATAGGCTGTTTCTGCAGCTTCTTTAATGGACTCGCTTAAGGTAGGATGTGCGTGAAGAGTATCGATCACATCGTGAAACGTGGCTTCAAGAGTGATTGCGAGGCCAAGTTCTGCAATGATCTCCGTAGCATCACTACCGATGATATGAGCTCCCAACAGTTCCCCATAGGGTTCGCCAAAAATAAGTTTTACAAATCCCTCACTTTCTCCGACAGCTAATGCCTTTCCACTGGCATAAAATGGAAACTTTCCCACCCGATACTGCAGTCCCTTTTCTTTAACAGCCCTTTCGGTCATACCAACACTAGCCACTTGGGGCTGACAGTAGACACAGCTTGGGAAGACAGAAGTTTTTTTGGGTTTTGATAATCCCCACATACCATTAACCGCCTGAATTGCCTCATAGCTGGCTACATGAGCCAACCATGGTGGGCCAATAATATCCCCAGCACCATAAACCCCATCGACACTGGTTGCGTAGTAATCGTCGGTTTTGAGGTATCCACGTTGATCAAGTTCAAACGATACGCCAGACGGCAGGACGGGGGACACGCCAATCGCTACCAATACGGTGGGTGACTGTAGAGCCATCTCGCCCTCCTTCCCTAAAAGGGTGAGGTAGACACTTCCACCTTTAATCTCCGCTTTTTCCACCCTAGTGCTAGTCAAAAGGCGAATACCCTGTTTAGCAAGAGATGTTGCCAGTACTTCGCTAACTTCTGTATCTTCTAGATGGAGAATATTTGGCATTACCTCTATAACAGTTACCTTGGCGCCGAAAGCATTAAAGAAGTAGGCAAACTCAATGCCAATGGCCCCCCCTCCAACAATGAGGATTTCCTTCGGAGGCTGTGGAAGAACCATGGCTTGCTTACTGCTGACAACCGTTCTGTCGTTAAATGGTAGGCCGACCATTTCGCGTGGAACGACCCCGGTGGCAAGAAGGATTTTAGAGGTTTCTAACACTTTACGCCTATCTTCCTGATCTACTACCTCCACGAGGTGCGCCTGAGGGATAGATCCACTAGCAAGAATGTAGTCAACATTATTCTTCCTAAATAGTTGTTCAATCCCTCCTGCAAGTCTGTCGCTTACCTTTCTGCTACGGTCAATAACCCTGTTCCAATCAAAGGAAAGATGATCAAATTTAAGCCCAAACTCTTCCCCTTGTCGTTGTACTATGTGGTAGAGCTCGGCGTTGCGTAGCAGAGACTTTGTTGGAATGCAGCCCCAGTTTAAACAGGTTCCTCCTGCCCGGGTTGCCTCAACGCAGGCAACCTTCTTCCCCAACTTAGCAGCGCGGATGGCAGCAACATAGCCAGCTGGACCTCCTCCAATAACAACAAGATCGTAAGCCATGATAGGATCAGGGTAGGGTACTACAAGAAAAGCAGGGATTCAGGAATTTCAAGAAATTTACGAGAAGCTGTAAGAAACTCAGCAGCTGCAACACCGTCTATTATGCGGTGATCGCAACTTAGTGAAAGCGACATCCGTTGGCCAACAATAATTTGACCTTCGGAGGTTACCACAGGCTTTTTCACGATAGCTCCCACAGCAAGGATGGCTGCCTGAGGAGGATTGATAATTGCGGAGAATGACTCTATCCCATACACACCTAAATTGGAAACGGTAATGGTACCTCCCTGGTACTCTTCCAGTCTCAACTTTTTTCCCCTGGCACGAATAGCAAGATCTCTAACAGCTAGGCTGATTTCCCGGAGGGAAAGGTTTTGGGCATTTCGGACGACCGGTGTTACTACTCCATCCTCTACGGCAACTGCTATAGCTAGATGAACGGTTTCATACTGTAAGATAGCATCCCCGGTGAAGGTTGCATTGATTTTAGGATAAGAGGTAGCCGCACGAGCAACTGCAAGTAGCACAAAGTCATTGACAGTAATTTTCTGATTGTTAGTGGCTTGCATATCTTCGCTGAGTTGTTTTCGGAGTCTGGTGAGTGGTGCAGCATCCACTTCCAACTGCAAATAAAAGTGAGGGATTTTAGTTTTACTCTCCAATAGCCTAGAGGCAATTGAGCGTCGCATACCACTGAGTTCAATCCGGCGAGAGAGAACTGGAATATGGGGGGAGGTAGCAGACGAACTACTGCCTCTGCTCCAACTTACTGCTATAGTTTTTACATCTCTGGAGACAATACGTCCACCAGGACCGGTGCCTTGAAGTTGGGAAAGGTCTACTCCTAGTTCTGCAGCAATCTTTTTGGCTAACGGGGAGGCCATTACCCGTCTATAGGACTTAGAGGAGAGGGATGAAGGGGTCGCTAGTAGAGAAGAGGCGACGATAGTTGGAGTGTGGAGAGCAGCTGCTGAGCGAGCAGCGTGAGAAGTCGCAGATGTTTTCCCAGAAAGTCGAGCAATTGGGGCACCCACTGGGACTTTTGTGCCATCCGGTACGAGAATTTTTTCTAATACACCTTCATCAAAAGCTTCCATTTCCATAATGGCCTTATCAGTCTCTATCTCGGCGAGCACATCGCCAATCTCGATCTTATCACCCTCTTCTCTAAGCCAGTGAAGGAGTGTCCCTTCAGTCATGGTATCACTCAGTTTAGGCATTTCGATGGGAATGGAGGACATAAAATGTACAGGATGATAGGATTAGGATCGGAAAGGCTTATTAGCAAATAGAAAGAGTTTTATTGACCACCCGTTCCGCAGTGGGAAGCTGCCCTCTCTCAAGCTCAGGGCTATAGATTGCCGGAGCATCTAAGGTGCAGACGCGAACCACAGGGGCATCCAATTCATCGAAGGCTTTCTCCTGAATGAGGGTAGCGATCTGGGAAGACACTGCGCAGAAGGGTCTATTCTCATCGACTAAGACAGCCCGGTGAGTCTTACGAATAGAATTCAGGACCGCCTCTTCATCCAGTGGCCGAATGGAGCGCAGATCGACGACTTCTGCGTGGATGCAGTGCTGCCTCGCCAGGATATCAGCAGCTTTTAGAGCAGTAAGTACAGCCCGACCGTGGGCGATGAGTGCAACATCTGTTCCTCTGCGCTTAATATCTGCTACGCCTAGAGGAATAAGATACTCTTCTTCAGGGACATCCCAGCTTTCTCCATAAAGTAGGGTATTTTCCATTACACAGACCGGGTCATTATCGCGAATAGCAGCCTTCATTAGCCCTTTTGCATCATAGGCTGTTGCTGGACAAACCACCTTTAAGCCCGGAGTATTAGCGATGAAATTTTCCGGAGTGTGTGAGTGAGTAGCCCCTACATTCGTTCCACCATTCGCAGGGCCACGGATAACGAGTGGAAGGTGAATAAGACCTCCTGACATATACCGAATACATCCTGCGTTGTTAATGATTTGGTCAAAGGCCACGTAGGCAAAACTCCAAAACATGAGCTCAATCACTGGGCGTATTCCTAGCATAGAGGCCCCTATTCCTAGCCCGATAAATCCAGCCTCACTGATGGGAGTATCCACCACACGCCTGCTTCCAAAACGTCTCCACAAACCCTCGGTAACTTTATAAGCTCCGTCGTATTCAGCAACCTCCTCACCAACAATTACTACATTCTCATCACGCAAAAGTTCTTCAGCAAGTGCGTTATTAAGAGCTTTGCGGTAGGTAATCAAAGGCATGAAATCAACTATCGGAAAAAGTTACCGGAAAAAATGTGTACCGCTACGACCAGCTTGGGTCGCATGATCTACTTCATAATAGACATCTTCAAAAATGGCTTCTTCCCTTGGAGAAGGGCTTCTGGTGGCAAACTGAACAGCAAGCTCTACCTCACACTTAACCTCCTCATCGATTTGATCTATTAGCTTTTCTGTGATAACTGCCTCATCAAGTAGACGCTCACACCAAAGCCGAATAGGATCGTGAAAATTCTTGTGGCGCTCAATTTCCTCAGTGGGTCTGTATTTTTTTGCATTTGCATCAGCAACCGAATGTCCATAGTAGCGATAGGTTCTGACTTCTAGGACAGTGGGACGGCAATCTTCATGGGCTCGTTGAATGGCTCCCTGAGTTTTTGCCCGGACTTCATAGAGGTCCTCTCCATTGGCTGTATCCCAGGCAATTCCATAACCTTCTGCGCGTTGAGCCAGGCAATTCCTAAAAGCAGAAGAGCGCTCCACGCTCGTTCCCATCGAGTACTGATTGTTCTCGATGATATAAACAACTGGCAAGTCCCAAAGACCAGCAAGATTAAGGGATTCATGGTATGTCCCTTGATTAATTGCCCCATCTCCTAGAAAACAGAGCGCAGCACCCCGGATTTTTTTGTACTTTAAAGCGTAGGCAACACCTAATCCCAATGGGATTTGTCCGCCCACTACCCCATGTCCTCCCCAGTAGTGCTTTTCCGGTGAAAAAAAATGCATGGACCCACCCTTTCCTTTTGAACAACCAGTGGCTTTCCCAAATAGCTCGGCCATACACCCATTCATGTCCATTCCTATGGCGAGGGCGTGGCCATGGTCACGGTAGGCAGTAATGACATGATCATCTACACTCAAGAGGGATAATGCGCCGACGGCAACAGCCTCTTGGCCAATATAGAGATGAAGAAACCCACCCATACACCCCTGATTGTAGTATTTTAGAGCAGCCTGCTCAAAGCGTCGAATGCGCATCATTCCACGGAGAAACCCAACCTTCTGGTCGGATGTTAATATCGCGTTAGTTCTAACTTTGGAAAAGTCCAGGAGATTCACTTCCTTTTGGGTTTTATTTGCAACACTAGTTTTGTTCATCCGTACGCGTGTCTTCGAGAGTTTTGAGCACGGCTTGGGCGTGCCGTGATACCCTATTTCGTAACTTAATTGCACTACAAAAGTGCGCCTCACCATTCTCAATGAAGGCTAGCAGTTTGACAATAGCAATCCTGGGAAACTCACCTCTGCCTTCCTACTAAGTGATAAGAAGAAGCGCGTATTAACTTTAGTGGACGGAGGTGCTATTGTTCTCTCTTGAAATCTCCGCTTCGAGTTCCATTGGCAGAAAGGTCTGACAAGTCTTACGCAACTAGATAAACTGCCGATGACGATAAAGTTAGACATAAGTCTCTATGTGTTTTCCCACTCGAGTATTCGGAAGTTTCTTGTCATGCCCCTCCCTAATATCGAGAGTGACGGAGGAAGCCAACGCTCTTCGGAGAGAGGGAACACTCTCTAGAGCTTCGGGCTAAACAGGACAGTATAGAGAAACTCGTTCTCAGCGAGTGATCCCGCTTGTTTTTTTGATGCGGTGAGTAAGCTCGACTTTCAGTAATTTACTGATCTACTGCTGGGTGCTTACTTCCTTCATAAAGATAAAGTAGACATGTCAGTCTTCAACTATCCCGAGAACTTTGATGTAGTAGTAATCGGTGCCGGGCACGCCGGAGTAGAGGCGGCCATGGCCTCTGTGCGGTTAGGGTGTCGCACTCTTTTGCTGACTCAGAATGCAGATACTATTGCCCAGATGTCTTGTAATCCTGCAATCGGTGGATTGGCCAAAGGAAACATAGTTCGGGAAATTGATGCCTTGGGGGGGATAATGGGACTGAATACAGATGCCACAGGTATCCAGTTCCGCATGCTCAATATGCGCAAAGGCCCCAGCGTCCGGGCACCGAGAGCCCAATGTGACAAAAAGGCCTACCAATTTCGGGTGAAGGCTTTACTGGAAAGGGAGCCAGAGCTGAAGATTCATCAGGCGGCTGTGGCTCATCTCTATGTTGAGGAACGACGCATAGTTGGTATTAGGACGCAATTGGGAGTCTGTTACCGTACATCAGCTGCGGTGGTTACCACAGGCACCTTTTTGCAAGGGTTGTTGCATGTTGGCACATGCAATCAAGAAGGAGGAAGACTGGGAGAGACAGCTTCAGGGTTAAGTAAATGCCTGCAGGAGTTGGGGTTTGAAATTGGTCGGTTCAAGACAGGCACACCCTGCCGCCTTCTGGCAAAATCTATCCACTTTGAAGCCTGTCAGCGACAGGATGGCGAAGAGCCCCCTCCACTTTTTAGTGCCATCTCTCATACCCTAAAACGAGGTGTAAATGATATCTTTACCCTTAATGCTTGGAAGCATGGAAGGTTTCACGTGAAGCAAATTCCCTGTTGGATTACTTGTACTAATGAAAAGACACACGCGATTGTTCGAGAGAACCTCCATCAGTCTCCTCTTTATAATGGACGTATTGAGGGGGTGGGGCCTAGATATTGTCCCTCTATAGAGGACAAGGTGGTAAAATTTGCTGATAAGTCCCAGCACCAGGTTTTTCTGGAACCAGAAGGGCATCACACAGATGAGGTCTACGTGAACGGTGTCTCTACCAGCCTGCCTTTTGGGGTACAATATGAACTGATACGGAGCATTCGTGGCCTAGAAAACGCAGAGCTTCTCAGGCCAGGATATGCCGTAGAGTACGATTATTGTCCACCCACACAATTAAAGCGCACTTTGGAGACCCATCAGGTTACTGGATTGTATTTTGCTGGTCAGATCAATGGAAGTTCTGGCTATGAAGAGGCTGCAGCTCAAGGACTTGTGGCTGGTGCAAACGCTGCTTTACAGGTGCAAGGTAGGCCACCGTGGATATTATCACGCTCTGAAGCCTATATAGGGGTGTTGGTAGATGATTTAGTAACCCGTGGAACACTAGAACCTTATCGGATGTTCACTAGCCGGGCTGAATTTCGTCTACTCCTCCGCCAGGATAATGCCGATCTCCGCCTAACAGGAAAAGGAATTCGAGTAGGACTAGTAGGGGGAATCCGTAAGCACTGTTATGAAGAAAGGAATTCCGCCTTTCAGGAATTGATGCTGGAAGCACATCGGATACGACAGGACGGAGTACCTCTTTCTGTATGGCTGCGTCGCCCAGAAAATTCTTTTTCTGCCGTAGACCCAGCATGGCGCAATAAGTACCCGGACTCTATTTGGGAATCAGTAGAAGTCGAACTGAAATATGAGGGATATATTCACCGCCAAAAAGAACAAGTAGCTCGCGCCAACAGTCAGGAGGCTCTCTGTATCCCCGAGTGGATAGATTTTTCTCAAGTTACTGGGCTAAGGAATGAAACAATTCAAAAATTTTCTCAGGTACGCCCGGAAACGCTTGGCCAAGCCTCACGCATTAGCGGAGTCACACCAGCCGATATTGCTCTGCTTTCTATTTGGGTAGAAAAACAGCGCTATCTAGAGCATTCCAGGTAGAGGGGTATTTTGGGAGCTGCTCTCCAATATTGTGAGGCACAAGAGGATATCACAACATTTTATGGGACAAGAGAGCGACGCCTAGGAGGACTCCGGCAAGGCTCCTCCTCGAGTTTCTGATGGGGTCCTAGCCTCATACAAAGGCCCTTCCTATTGCAAAAGGAAATGCGTTGGGGTGAAGTTGCGGCTGGGCGCGAGACCACAGATTCCTAGGGCCGTCTACTTCTCTTCCGGTTCCAACTGAAGTGTTAGCATCAAATCACCACAAAACTGTGTAACCCCCACATAATAGGTTAAAGTAGGGGAAGGGCTGCCTAAAGGAGCCTATACCAGCTGCTGCCAGATAAGTTTGCAACAGCCTCCGGAGTGGTGTCTCCTAAGGCCCTGAACTCAGTCATATCACTTAAATTATATCAGAATGGCTTTGGGTGTGTGCCATCCAATAAACTGCAACAGCCTGGAGGATTAGACTGTCTTTGGTTATGGAATTGACTCACTATCTTGGCGAAAAGGCTCGCTTGATAGATAAAACACTAGACAACTTTCTGCCTCATCCATCCATCAAGCCGGAGAGCTTGCATCGCGCTATGCGCTACAGCCTTTTTGCAGGGGGGAAGCGTCTACGTCCCATTTTATGCATAGCCGCTTGTGAAATTTGTGGTGGAAAAGAAAAAGATGCACTGCCAGTAGCTGCCGCCCTTGAGTGTGTTCATACCTACTCGCTTATTCATGATGATCTTCCCTGCTTAGACAATGACAATTTTCGCCGTGGTTGTTACACTGCCCACAAGGTTTTTGGTGAAGCTATCGCCCTCCTGGCCGGTGATGCATTATTGACGCTCGCATTTGAAATTTTAGCGCAGGCCCATCCCACACTGCGTTATTCTCCTCAGATGTTTCTCTCCGAGCTTTCTCGTGCTGCTGGCAGTCGCAAGCTTATTGCTGGACAGGTAGCAGATCTAGAGGGAGAGGGGCAAAAGCGTGGGCTTTCGGAGCTTTACTTCATTCATCGGTGTAAGACCTCCGCAATGATTGTTGTCTCTCTACGTCTTGGTGCTATGGTTGCTAACGCAACGCCATCAAACCTTGCTTCGCTCACAACATTTGGTGAAAACCTTGGCCTTGCCTTCCAGATTGTTGACGATATCCTCGACGTCACGCAGACTAGCGGATGTCTTGGAAAGAGTGCTGGCAAGGATGTTGCTGCTAAAAAGGCTACCTATCCTGCACTCATGGGAGTTGGGGCCTCAAGGCGAGAGGCCGCGCGTTTCACTTGTAGCGCTCGCCGCGCCATTGAATCTTTCGGGCCTAGGGCCAAGCTTCTCCAGAAGCTTGCGTTCTTTTTGCTCGAGCGTAAGCGCTAAGTCATTGTCAAGTCTGAAAAGCGATACCACCGGGAAGGAGGTAGTGTGAGTGAAGAAACTCGAACTTCCCGCTATGCCCAATATGCCCCCACACTTCTACTGAAGTCCCTGCTGTCGCATGAGAATAAAGTTCATCATTGCTTGATCCGAGGTAAAGGGCTAGTTAGTTGGGCGCGCCTGGAGTTTTTTCCTAGAGGGTTTCTGCTGCTAGAATCCAGTTCCCGCGCGGCCTCATTTGTAGGGACTGCAAGAGCCACACGCTACTTGGAGGTGTTGTGTTTATGTCCGTCGGGGCTAGAAGTGGCCTGAAAAAGCCTCCAGCTATGGAGAGAGTTGAGAGAGTTTGGCAAAATCCGCAAATTGCATTCTTGGAACCAGCCTCAGCAAGGAGTCGATAAGTGAACAGTAGCGTAGGATGTTGGAGAAGCCTCGCGAGAGGCGCCCGGTCATGTTCTTTTATTCTGTTCCCTGTAAATCCCCGTTCCAATATTGCAGGATGCCGCTTGCATGCTGCCAGGCTCACACTATGAGGAGTAACATCTTGGAAGGGCAGGATAGTCAGTGCTATAGAAGAAATTCCCCTTTTGAAAAAAGAGTCACAGCAGTTGGCAAGTTGTCGAGTACCCGTCCTGAAGGTCAATTAGCCAGGTGTAACTTTCAAGAAGACCTACGCCTGCTAGTTAGAAAGTGGCATCTGGGAAGTGTGTTGAGTACTGTCCTTTTTACTACTTCTCTCCAGGCAGAGCTTTCGATTACTTCCCCGTCATTTTTTCTTATTCCCTCTTCGGGGGCACAAAGTTCTTTTCCAGTCGCATCCTACCAAGCTACTCCCTTTTTTCCACTGACGTCTCTACCAGTACCTTTCTGTTCTCGTCGGTCTAACCGGATGTCACTGGCCTCCGTAGCGAATTTTTCCGCCTCTGGTGTACTCTTTGTAACACCATTGCTTGCCAGTGATAGCGTTCCTCATGTCCGTCCCGATAGGATAAAAAAACTTGGCATTAATCCCAAGCTTCTCACTCTCAACGATGCCATGCGATATGCGCTTCGACACAATCCAGAAATCCTGAATTCCATCCAGCAAATCCGGTCTGTTCATGGAAAGCTTATTAGCACACGTGCCCAGCTTCTGCCACGACTTGTCGCAACTAGTGCTTTTCAAGATGTGCCATCTTCAATTACCAACGCCTTTAATGAGATTCCGCCCGTTACAGATAGCTCTCCCATGAAATTCCCTAGTGGACGCGGTACGGTGAATCACTTTTTTTGGAAGACACAACTCGCCGCCCAACAGCTGGTATTCGACGGGGGAGGAAGTTTAGCCGGCATGCGAGCCGTAAAACATCAGGAGAATATGTCTTTCTTTACCTTACGCAGCACAATCGATAGTGTTATTGCACAGGTAAAAACTGCATTTTTTCGAGTCATTCTCGATCGCGCTCTCGTCGCAGTTCAGGAGCAATCTGTTGCCCTGCTAGAAGACCAGTTAGAGAGCCAAAAGAAGCACTACCAGGTGGGCACCGTTCCAAAGCTGGACGTACTCCAGGCTCAGGCAGCCGTTGCTAGTGCGGCGTCTACTCTGGTGAGAGTGCAGAACAACTTGTGCATCTCTCAGCATCAACTTGTTAAACTTCTCGGAATGAACTATACGAAACACGCAGAGATTCCCTTTCGTGTGGTAGGTGATCTAGAGGTAAGGTTCTGCGCCGTCTCTTCAGAAGAAGCCGTTCGAATAGGACTTGCCAGAAGTCCAATTCTAAAAGCCCAGCGAGAGTGCATCCTCTCGCAAGCAGCTTCGGTCAGGGAAGCTATTTCTAATAGGTATCCTAAGATCACTTTAGGTGGTGGATATCTCGTTCAAAACAATACCCGCTCCCATCCTAGGAGAGCTACGGGTGGATGGTTTTTCGGTCTTAATGGGACTTGGAACGTCTTTGGTGGACTCAATGCCTATAGCAGCGAGGTCATACAATCTAAGGCGTTGCTGGAGCAGTCTAGAATCAGATACGACAACAGTGCACGCTCTGTTATTGCCAGTATTCAGCAGAGCATTGCCGACTTACGGCAGGCTCAAGAGGTTATAAGGAGCCAACAAGCCAATGTAGTGCAGGCGGCGGGAACACTTCGACTGGCCCGCGAGCAATTTGACAGTGGCGTAGGAACCCAACTGGAAGTTTTTAATGCCAAGATCAAATTACTCCAGTCGCAAACCGCCGTCCTCCAAGCACGGTTTGGTTATATCCAAGCCCTGGCACAGTATGAAGCCATGCTCTCTATCAATACGCAGTATAAAGAGACCGAAGCCCTCTTAACTAACAAAGAGCAGCAACATTTTGAGAAACTAAATAGCGCCGGATAGATCCCCCCTTATCTGCGCCCTGCGCGTGAGATGCCTAGACAAGCGTTCCTTAACCCCATTTGGCCTACCACACACAACCCGCGGCGACACCCACTATCAGTTGGATAGTACTATCATAGAATGAACTTGTATAGCCCACCTAGTCTCTTGACTATCATGCTAGTCCGTGCCCAAAATTTGGATTTTGTTATTCTCCTTTCCCTTTATTGTTGGTGCAGTACCCTAAGTCATGATGTTCGCGTGTTAATTCCACCGTACTATTGCCTAGGATAGCTGCCTAGAATTTTTACAGTCAGACAGTATCTGGATAGCTCTAGAAGGGAGTTGCTAGCTTGTAGCTGCGTGCTGTGCCCTTCTGCTTCCATTAGGAAGAAAAGGTCTCCAGTACCGTTCTTCTCAGTGGATGATTGACTGGCTAACGGGGTAAAACTAGTGGAATGCTCCTTGAAAGACTCTAAGGTAGCTAGTGCTCCAGGTTTGTTTTCCAAGCGAAGCAAGACAAGTGTGCGATCCGCTCCCGAAGGGAGGGTCGGAACGCGATTGAGGACTAAAAACCGATCACTCCCCCCATTCCTAGAATCTAGTGAGATTTCGGCACATATGCTTAGCTCAGTCCTTGCTAAGTCACTTAATAGTTGTGCTGCTACTGAACTTCTTACTTCAGTAGTACCAGTAGCGATAGGGATTACTCCACAATCCGCTTCATTTTTAGTAACTCGTCTGAACACCTCCGCAGCTTCCTGACAAAAGGCATATTGCACAGTAGAACCAAAACGACGACAGGCCGCCTGATGAGTTATTCCAGCTGCAAGTCCTAAACAGGCCACCACTACCTCCTTTTCCAGGGCGCGGCAGGCAGAGATAATCTCCCGATAGATAGCATGAACCGATGCTGCAGATAAAGCGCTATTGTTTTTTTCTACTAAGTGGCGAAGCAATTTCTCCTCCCTATCGGGAGCGTAGATGGGAAGACCTTCCTGCTGCTTTAGCTCTCCTATCCTGCGAACCATAGTCACACGTTTGTTTAAAAGTGATAAAATCTGTGCATCTACTGCATCAATTTGTTCTCTCAGCGTTTCCAATTTAACGGGAGTTTCTGCAGCAGAGGCTGCCTTCTGTTGGATAATGGGCATTGTGTCAGCCATGACTTCAGCTCCTACTTTTCACTTTTTACTTCCCATGGTTTAGATTCTTGGAAGAAGCAAAAACCTATTAGATCTATAGTCTGAATAGACCTCTGACTTGTTGAGGTCTGCCCTTTGGTCTGCAACAAACTCTCGTGTTCCCTTCATTTTAGGCAGAATATTTGTTTTTTGTCTTCATCTAGCACGATGCAGTAGAAGTAGAATACTGCCGTCTTTTCTCTGGGAGAGGGGAAGAGGTAAAAGCAACCCCTTCCACCACAGAGAGTCAAGGAAACCAGGCATCCAGTATAGTAAATGCCAGAGTACAAAATTCTCCATTGGTAGTCACCCTGCGAATACGTCCAAGCCCTTTCATTCAAGAGATTTCTATAGGGAAAGCAACAAAGTAATCCCGGAAGGTAATCTCTGCTGCGAGCTACTTCTCAGCAAGTACGGACCGCCATAACGAGACCGTGATCATCAGCAGATTCCTCGCGCTGAAGACTTGAAAAGAAAATCTGCAGGCTAACCTTGGCGAAGCTGTTGTGGTTATACTCGTGCCATCCTCCCTCTCCAGTTAGAGGACGAAGTATGAACTGCAAGGTCACCTGAAAACTTTTGGCTGATACCCACTTCTAAAGAGCTGTCATTACTCTACCGTCTTCCATATCCACGTTTACTGCTCTCCTTTGCAAGTTGTGAAATGTGCTTCTTCCGTTCTTGGATTTTTGTCTTACGCTTACGCAAAAGCCTTGCTAGCTTTGTGGAGACCTTATCGATAGCAGCATAAAGGTCGTCCTCAGCATCTTCTGCGTAAATGTCTGGACCTGGAATTGCTAGGTGAACCTTAATTACATATTTTTTCGTTCGTGTCTCATCATGGAGAAGAACCACATGAGCTGCTAGGATCTGCTCTGTCATCTCTTCTAAGTGAGAAATTTTGTTTGCTACATACGAATGAATAGCGGCAGTTAGAACTAGATGCCGAGGACTGAGATGAATGTGCATAAAACGCATCCTAATAAATAGGAGAGGAAGCTGCGAGAAAATAACCAATAGCCCCCATCGACGGGAATCATAAATGAGGCATAGTTTTCACCATAAATTATGAAGAGCTGACACCCTAAACTTAATGCTGATGGGGGGTTTACCAAAAGTTGTCTCTTGGATGGATTGTGGCCATGCCCAGTGCGGTGCAGTCCTACACCAGAGCATGCTTCCTGCAGGATTTTCTCGTCTTACTTCCAAAAAACTGCCTGTACGCCCCATGCATGGGGGCAGGCAGACTTCATTAGCACTTAACCTTTCAGAAGAAACGTTTGCAACTCTCCTGCAAAAAGGCTATACCCCCTGTGCTAGTACCTAGAACCAGGTGATCGTATTAGCTTAGCAAGTGGATCCCAGTACCATCACTGATGGAAAGAGGATCTAGATGGATGGCTAAGTTCTGTCCAGCATATGTGTATTCTTTCCGAAGGCACTTCCTAGTGTAGAGTGTGACACACTGAGAATTTAATCTGCTACTAAATGGGAAAATAACCTCCGGCCCTAAGGGCAGATCCGCCAGTGTTCTTTATAGTCTATATAAACCTTTATGTAGAGTATCTAGGGTAGCATTGATGCTCTACTTCGAAGGGAATAACATGACTATGGCTTCAGGGGAGAATAGTACTGCGAGTGGGGTTGGGTTCTCCCTGAGGAAGGGTGCCAGCTATGTAGCCTCTCGCCTGCTCTCTGCTAGGAGTGAAGAACTGAACTAAATTCCTGATGCTATCAGGATTCGTATTGCGCCTGTATGAGTGTATTCCTGTTGTGTTTAGGCCACGCAGGCTTCTCGAGAAACCGAATGAGGCGGGGAGAAAAGCCAAACGGTAATGATACAAAAACCCTCCAGGGATAGATGATCAATTACCTCGAACGGTCTTTTCTTAGCCGGATGAAATGAACCTTAGCTTCTATTCAGAATGGAAGCCCATGATTCCTACTTTGGAATGGACTCATGTGGTACGGGAGAGGAAATACCGATTTTCTGGTAGGCGCGTGCAGTAGCGACACGCCCATGAGCTGTACGTTGGAGGTATCCCTGCATAATTAGATACGGCTCATGTACTTCCTCTAGTGTCCCTACTTCCTCTCCAACAGCCACTGCAAGTGAATTTATTCCAACCGGTCCCCCATCAAACTTGCCAATAAGAACCTCTAGAATGTGCTTGTCCATTCTGTCGACACCTTCCTCATCGATTTCTAGCATTGTCAGTGCTCGAACAACTATCTCCTGAGTGACAATGCCGGAAAATCGAACTTGAGCATAATCTCGCACCCAGTGGAGCAAGTTGTTAGCAATGCGCGGAGTGCCACGGGAGCGACGGGCGATTTCCGAGGCACTAGCTGCGTCGATAGGAAGGTCTAGCAAACTAGCGCTACGTTCTACAATCTTTTGTAGATGAGTGACGCTATAGTAATCCAATCTGCAGGTCATATCAAATCGAGAACGTAGTGGGGATGAAATCATCCCAGAACGGGTAGTAGCTCCGATAAGAGTGAACTTAGCGAGATTGAGACGGATACTGCGCGCACTAGGACCTTGATCAATAACAATATCCAGCCTAAAATCCTCCATGGCAGAATAGAGATATTCCTCAATGGCAGGTTGTAAGCGGTGTATTTCATCAATGAACAACACCCCCCCATGTGGTACATCCGTCAAGAGACCTACAAGGTCCCCCGCTTTTTCTAGTAGAGGTCCACTAGTGGTCTTTACATTAGTGCCCACAGTACCGCCGATAATGTTAGCCAGCGTAGTCTTTCCTAAGCCGGGCGGACCACTCAGAAGGATGTGTCGCAGAACATCTCCACGCTTCTGCGCCGCCTCCACCATTAGTTGCAACCGCCCTACGGCCTTCTCTTGACCATAAAACTGTTCAAATACGGAAGGGCGTAGAGAGTCTAGTGATGTATTAGGTATTTCTTGATGGCCTTTCACCTAAGAGAAACAACCCTCCGATAAGGAGAAGCAGTGTGGATAAGCAACACAAAGGGACGTCACCCAGAAACAAACCACTAGTCCTGTCAAAAGCAAAACTTTTAAAAGACAGAGAAAACATATGGCAATTGGAATAAGACAGAAGAGTACATCCCAAGGTCCGTTGATAAAAAGACCAGGGCTGCTACTGTACCCCCAACCAACTGGAATAAAAAGCAAGAAATATGGGTAAAGAAATCCATTCTGGCTCAAGCAAATTTTTAAGGATTGCGCTAGAGAGAAAAACGGTAAATGGATCGCTAATCTACCACTGACCCCTACGCCCCCTTAAAAAAAGGGGGAGCAATAGAAGGACAGGGTAATTTTCAAATGTAGCGAGAATTCTATGCGCAGAAAAGATGATCATTCCTAGCATCTCAAGACCATTGAAAATGTCGCATCCGCCAAGGAAATGCCGAAAAACAACGCGGGGTCATTTGTGCTTACAGAGAGACAGCAGCTGATATTCTACAACGGCTGAGGCTACCTGCTCCATACGAAACCCGGTATACCCTGAGTTAAAAGTCCGTCCTGAATAAGCATAAGCAGCAAAATGGATGGAACGGTCGTCCGGAGGAGACATTTGGACAAAACAAGAAAAATCTGGCAGAATGGGCGGGGTATGGGTGCACCACAGCTCAATGAGCAAGCACGGAGGAAACAACGCGAAAGATTTCCCGAATGTTGCAGTTTTAATTTCCCATTCTTTCAGTTCCTACATATGAGCACTCGCTCGGATGAGACAGGCGAGACCCTACTGGAAGTAAGAGTAACTTACAAGCTTACAGTCTTTTCCAACAGGAACCAGTACCAGAGAAGGTGCACGTAAAGTTACAGCATCGAGCTAAGACTTACCGCAAGAGAGTTGTTTTTCAAAGTCTGCAAGGCCAGCCCGCACCCCCAGGTTATCACGCAGCAACGAAGTGCCGACCAGGGCAGCTTGAAATTTCCCACGCACATGGCCCAACATCGAGGGAGAAAGTCCACTCTCCGCCACTCGGATAGCCGCCACCGGTAGCTTTTCGACGAGCTGAAAAGCGTCTAGGTTGACGCTAAGATCTTCATTTGACATGCCTGTAACCCCAACAAAGCCCCCTTTATCCTTAAACCTTCTGCTGTTAATTCCCACTATTTTTGCGTCTGGTGGAAGGAGATGAATTTCTTCATCGGTATGGACCTCGAAAAGAGCTTCCATACCTAACTCACGGCATAGATCATAGAAACCACGAAGGCGGGGAACATCTAGCACATTTGCCATCAGCAGCAGGGCATCTGCACCAAAGGCGCGAGCTTCCCAGATTTGGTATTCTTCTACGATAAAATCCTTGCGCAAAATCGGTTTTGAGGAATTCTTGCGGATCTCTCCCAGCTTCTGGATGGACATGCCAAAGTAGGAGAAGTTTGTAAGCACAGAGATAGCCTGCACGATAGAGGCCTCCTCGTAGGCCTCTGGTGCACTTTTGACATTTTCAGCGCGCATAGGCCCCACGCTAGGAGATTTTTCTTTAATTTCAGCAATAAGACAAAAGCTGCTCCTCAATTTCTGATCCAACGCAATAACTGGTGGTGCATCTGCTACCATCGACCGTAAATCTGCAGGCGTGCGTTGTATTTTTGCCGAACTAAGCTCTTTCCGCACGGCCTTCAAGATTTCTTCAAGGAAAGTCATAGCAAGTTCGCCTTTGTAGATCTAAGGGTGTAGCGGGTGAGAATCTGTTTGTCCTTCCAGGAAACGGAAAGTAGTACTTAGGGTTACCTCCAAGTACTCATACATTGCAAGAATTAGTCCTTCCCCTCCCAGCCGAAAATTCTGCAGAAGGCGATTGCTTCTGGAAACGGCCCAAACGCTCATGAAGCAGTGGACCAAAGGGGAGTGTTACCCAGTCTGACCAGGATACGAACTCTTCAGAAAGAAGAGGACATTAATCTTGGACTCTCCGGAGTGCGTGCTGGCATGTCAAGGGCTGGGTTGTTGGGCGGAGGCGATAATAAAGACTACGGATGTCAATTTAGTTTTTCCGCGGCTGTGGAAAGGACGCAGCGGGACGGGAATTTGCGTTAAGGGAGAAACAAACCGTCCCTCTTGCCTTTTGGTCGTTATTCCCAAGGCAACTAGCGTCCTAAAAAGCAGCAATTAGAAAAAGCCTAGTTCTGTGCTCTTCCAAAAGACAGGTTTGCCATCCCCTCATCCCCCTTCACTTTGTGTGCAAGACTGCCTGATCCAAACAGCATAGGCAGCAAAGCAGGAATCTGCCTTAAACGATAGGATTTCTGGCACATTATAGGGGTGCATTCTCTGAATTTCGACCTGAAGTCTTTCCACACAATCCGTAGTAGTTTTCAGTAGAAGGAGGCATTCCCGATTCTCTTCTAAATTTCCATTCCAGGTATAGATAGAGATTGCTCCCGGGAGGACGGTGCCACAGGCAGCCAGACGAGCTTGCACAAGCTGGCGTGCAGTTTGTCTAGCCTGAACAGAACTTGGGAATGTGGTTAGAACAAGCTGAATCATCCTGCCGACGTTTTTTTGCGACAAATCCAACCACCACCCCTTACCTGATCATGATGATAGAAAACGGCAGCTTGTCCTGGAGCAATAGCACGTTGTGGTTCTTGCAATCGTACCAAAGCGCGCTTGCCGTCCATTGGATGCAATACAGCCAATGTGCCACGGTGAGTAGAGCGAATTTTAACACTTACTTCTATACTCCCCTCCAGGGGAACTCCCAGCCAATTCATCCCTTCGACCTCAAATTCCTCCCGAATCAACTCTGTCTCAAATCCCACAATGACTCGGGAGTGGGCGGGATCAATATCCACAACATACAGAGGCTGTGGAGACCCCCCTGGGAGGCCCTTACGTTGGCCGACGGTATACATTTCGATCCCATCGTGAGGTCCCAAATATTTGCCAGAGGTATTGTAGATGCCCCCCGTACGGAGTTCCTTCTTACCAAGGTGGCTCTGGAGGAAGGTTTTATAGTCATTATTAGGTATAAAACATATTTCCTGGCTATCCTTCTTGTCCGCAACTTGCATACCCAATTGACGTGCAATATCACGAACCTCGGGTTTAGTCATCCCTCCCAGAGGGGTCAAAACTCTTGTAAGTTGCTCTTGGGAAAGACTGAATAGAAAATAGGACTGATCCTTAGATAAATCTGTTCCCTTGCACAGTATAGCCCCAGTTTCTGTGTGACGAATAGTAGCGTAGTGTCCGGTGGCAACATAGTCAGCATCTAAAAACTTAGCTTTCTCCCAGAGATTTCCAAACTTAAGCTTCTCATTGCATATGATACATGGGTTGGGCGTACGTCCTGCGCGATACTCCCTAGAGAAATAGTCAATCACTAAACGCTCAAAGTCCATAGCCTCGTCCACTACATAGTGAGGTATGTCAAGAACATGCGCTACCCTACGTGCATCCGCGACCGCCTGTGGTCCGCAACATTTATCTTCCGTGCGAGATAAGCAGTCCTGCGGCCAGACTTTCATGGTAACCCCAATCACGTCCCAGCCTCCCTCCCTAAGCAGATAAGCGGCAACACTGGAATCTACTCCACCACTCATGCCAACAAGCACACGCTTGCCACCTCCCACGCCTAGATAGGAAGGAGCCTTCGAATTCTGACTGGCATGCATGGGGGAAAAATAGCTGGAGAAGACCGTAAGGTCAATCATCCTCCTGACCTGTACCCCGCTATGGACTCCGGCGGGGTACAGGTCAGGAGGCAGTGCTCGACTGAAAAAACGAATCAATCTAACATCAGAGCTCAGGTCCAACAAATCCCCCTTACACTAGACCCACGTTCAAGCTGGCCACCTCAGCGGTGCCGACGACCCCTAGGGTACTAAAAGTACTCAACTGATTCTTCTCAAGTATCTGATGCTCAAGCCTATAGTTGAATGCTACTCTTCAAATCCCTATGGGTTAATGGACATAACCTCCTCCTTAAAGGGGGGCGATTCCTATTGATTGGATTGGCCAAGGAGATGACAGCAGAATCAGGAATGTATTCGTGCATCCCGGATTGACGTAGCCCTGTCCCTCTTTCTTCCAGCCTAAGGAATAATGAGAGGTGTCTAATATCGTGTGGGCATTCCTCCTACTAACACTGATTATTTGGCCTTTTCCAAAAAAAACCCGCAGACCCTTTGGAAGCTAGAACAGCGTAGTATTTACTTCTCTGGGATCATTGAGAGACATCAGGCCCCAAATCCATTCCAATTTGCTCCTTCGTTCCGTTCTGGAAATTCTTCTGCCAGAAACGATTGGATTACGAAACACTTCGTCTCTAATAGCCTCACAATGGACCCCTCCATTTATAGACGGGAGTTTAATGGCCTCTGGCATTCTCATCCATCGATATGGACGAAGTACGCCCGCGTGCATAACTGGTTTTTTTAATTATCTTCCTTAGTGTACCAAGCTTCTACACCTCTGCCTGTCTATTGATTGTATTCGGTCTGCTGCTACAGCAGCCGTTTTTATGTTAGATGTAAAAGGATCCGCCAGTAGTGCCGTGTATGATCCCCCAGCCATAGTTCTTGGTGCACCTTTTTTAAGATCTTAGTCTGCCTTCTCCTCATTTTTGCAGCTTGCAGTGTAGTATGGTCGCTATAGCCATTAAGATGCAAAAGCCCATGAATCAGACAGAAAGCGATTTCTACCGTTGGAGAATGTCTGTAAAAGCTACTATTGACAGAAGCAGTCTCCGCACTAACAATGACCTCTCCGTACGGGAATGTTACAACGTCTGTAGCAGAGTCTTCTCCGAGAAACTGCCTATGGACTGCCGAGATAACAGCGTCGGACACAATAGCTACCTCAACTACAGGAAGGTCCGACAAGACAGATCCAGACCCACCCACCTTATCAGAACAGTGAGGCAGAGCCAGGACCCCCATCTGCCTCAAAAGAGGCATATCCACGCGCACCTCTCGCTGATAGTTGACCAGATCCAGGTGAATACCAGTTTGCTTCCATGGACTGTGCGCAGACCCACCAGCAGGTCTTCTTCCTCTCCTCATAACGCCGCGGGCAGAGGTAATATGTGAACGGAGCATACTTGCAAGATTAATCGGAGTATTCTACCATCTCCAAGATATAATGTGCTTGTGGAGAGTGTGCCCTGAGTCAGCGATTTTTTAAGAAGTGGAGAGGCTCTAGAGAGCCGGAAAGACTCTCATTTCGGGATAACGAGAGCCGTTTTCCTGTGTGTCAAAGCGCGCATCTCAGGGACATACCTGTTCATGGTCTTACCTTTCCAGTTTGCTAGCGTCCCGTTGTTAGATTAACTTATACCCTGCGGGCCCCCTCCTAGAAGATCATACTCTGCTCGGCCAGGAGGGTTTTCCTCCACAAAATTTTGGGTCCATGATCCTGCCAAAAATGATAGCCGGATTTCATATGCAGCCTATACCTACTGATAACCTAAGGAAATTAGGAGAAACAGGTCTGCACACAAATGCTCTTAAAGTCTTGAAAAGTTTCTGTATGTAGGGTTGTGCACCTATTTCCTAGAAGCAAAACGCTAGCAGAAAAACGCATAAGGCGCTGAAAACAGTATAAACGAGGGTTAGTGTTGCTCTCTTCTATACATCCTATTAGACACATCCATTAGAGACCTTATCATTGCCAAACTGTACAGAGAGATGCCAGCGTCAGCCTTTCTGTTCGTAGGGAATTGAGAGCTGCTAACCGCAGGCATGGTTGCAGGGGAAAAAGTTAGACTAACACAGAAGGATGAGAAATCCTTTTATAATAATTTATTCTGCACGTCTGCGAAAAGCACCAGAACCCCCTATGTGACTCCTCGTAGAGTGGGGGTTGTCCCTATCCCGATGCTTGCGGAGAATAGGAAGGGAGTGGAATCCCTTCTTTCGCGGTCTCCGCGACCGGATTTAAAGGCTCAGTCCCCCCCTACTTCGTCGTGCTGGGGGCTCTTTTCTTTTTGCGGGGGGCGCTTATAGGATGTGTTGTTGCCCTGCCTCTCCGGCCCCTGCCCACGGTAGGCTTGATAAGCACGTATTACAGGCTGTACAAGCGGATGCCGCATAACATCCCTTTCCGAGAAGTGGTGGAATTCAATTCCCTGGATTCCCTTTAGGGCTGCTACAGCCTCGAGGAGGCCACTTCTTTTGTTTCTCGGTAAATCAATTTGTGTTCGATCCCCAGTGATAACGCACTTCGAATCCACTCCCAGACGGGTTAGAAACATAAACATCTGTTCTGTGGTCGTATTTTGAGATTCATCCAAGACAACGAAGGCATGACTGAGGGTCCGTCCCCGCATGTAGGCCAAGGGAGCAATCTCCATCACACCCTTGCATATGCTACGCTGAATTTCATCAGTTCCCAGCATATCATGCAAGGCATCATAGAAGGGCCGTAGGTATGGAAGGATTTTATCTTTCAAGTCTCCCGGTAAAAATCCCAGAGCTTCTCCTGCCTCAACCGCCGGACGTGTAAGTATAATCCTGCCAATCTTGTCTTGTTTCAGTGCGGCGACGGCTAGCGCCATAGCCAGGTAGGTTTTTCCAGTCCCGGCTGGACCTAGCCCAAAAGTAATGTCAGCATTCTTAATGGCCTCTATGTATGCTTTCTGCCCTGCTGTCCTAGGAACGACCGGAGGTTTATTGGGAGAGCATAGTATCTTTGATTCCACGAGGTTAGAGAGAGTATTCCCGCCATGTAGCCTTGTGGAGGAAAAAAGCGCGTGCTGAAACTCGTGCTGTCGGATGTTAATTCCATGCTTTTTGGCATTTTCTAACTCCCGGAAAACGGAACATGCCCTCTCCACGGCAGACCGCTTACCCTCAATACGTATCCACCCATCCCGAGTTATTATTCGAACGCCGAGTTTACTTTCCATGTCATACAGAAAACGCTCCTCGTTTCCATAGAGAGATCGTAGCATGCGAGCGCTGTCAAATTCTAGGACTAATGATTCCATACAATCTGACTATGTGTACCTTAACAAGTACAAGTGCTGGCTTAGTCTTCCCCGCACAGGTCCCTCTTTTTCCAATGCGCGCTTGTATAAGCGTAACCTCCTCTGACACGATGAGACCTTACTTCCCATAAGTAGGGAAGCGAGCAAGAGGGACGCATACTGTTTTTTGTGCGCCCAAACTGGGCCTGGTACAAGGAGCATAAGATGTGTATGCCGCGCTGAGAGCTACACTGCCATGCAGATTGCCTCCATTTGGCTGGGATTTTTATCCCGTGAGGCATCACATTTCCTACGCTCTTGCCTGGAAGGCCCAACTCTGTTGAGACTTTTGTGGTAATACGCTGTCATCTATGAGAAATTTATTGGCTCATAAGGGGTCGGTTAAGTAGCGTGGCAGACCACAAGCCACTAGACCCTGCTCTTGGGAGAAAAAGAGAGAGTCTATCCATCATGGGAATTTCTGCAGTCCTGATATGATTTGGAATCTGTCCGATGATTATCGTACAGGGACATCTGTACACTCGCAAGGTTGTGATTGATCCTCCGCGTACATTCCCCCTAAGGGAGCTTCTACGTGGAACCGAGAAACATTTTCGATTATTATGTCACGGAAGAGCAGGCTATATTAGACATCTCAACTAAACTATGCTGCTGTTGTAATAAAAGGTAATCCTTAGGTCGCTAAGAAAATGAATGTCCACAGGTTACAACGACTTCTTTGCACATTTGCCACCAAGCGACTAGCTGTTATCGGAGATATTATGCTAGATGAGTTTGTCTGGGGAAGGGTGTGTAGGGTCTCTCCAGAAGCGCCTGTCCCAGTGGTAGAAGTCCAAAGTGAAACTCACTACCCCGGTGGAGCCGCGAATGTAGCCCGAAATCTCAAGCCGTTTTGCCAAACTGTATACATCTTTGGTCTCATTGGCAGGGACTCTGCAGGAGACTGCCTAGCTCGGCTGCTGAAGGACGAAGGAATCCTAACAGGCTATCTTGTTAAGCAAAAGAATTTTTCTACGGTTGTGAAGACCCGCATTGTTGCTCTCCACCAGCAGATAGTCCGGATTGACAGGGAAAACAATGGTCTCTCTACTGCTGACACAAGAACAACAAGCAAGCAGGTCCTAGAGATGTTCCAGCAACTGCTGCCTTCACTGGACGGCATCATCTTCGAAGATTATGGCAAGGGTTTTCTCAATCAAGAGTTGAAAGATCAGTTATGTCATATGGCTAATGGGAAAGGTGTTTTCATAGCTGCTGATCCAAGCTCTAGAAATCTTTTAGATTGGACCGGTGTGACTGTTATAAAACCGAATCGAAGTGAGGTTTTCGATTTTGCAGGCGTTCCGTCTGCGCTCGTTAACATTGCTAATCCAGTAGAAGATAGACAATTGTTACAAGCCTGCAGAAGGCTACAAGCACGCTGGGAACTTCCGCAATTGCTGATTACGCTGGGTGAGCAGGGTATGCTTCTGATCCGTCCTGGGTTTTCCCCTCATTATATTCCCGCTCACGCCAAGGAGGTTTTTGATGTTTCCGGAGCGGGAGATACCACTATTGCCATGTATACTTTGGCACTATGTGCTAGTGCTACACCAGAGGAAGCTGCTGAAATTTCTAACCATGCAGCTAGTATAGTAGTCGGAAAGTTGGGTACAGCTACCCTGACTGCGGAGGAACTAAAGGGAAGCTTTGAACAGTAAGATGGCAACGGAAAATAATAACGAGCAACCTGCTGTTTTTTTTGATCGTGATGGGACATTAATGAAGGAAGTCCATTTTTGCCATGATCCTGTCAATGTACATGCCATCCCTGGGATGTGTGCATCGCTTCGTCGATTGCGGATGCAGGGATGGTTGGTTTTTGTCATTACCAATCAAAGTGGCATTGCATATGGGAAGATTTCACTCTCTGAGTATGAGGCAGTTCACTGTGAATTAATGCGTCAACTGGATTATCAGGTTGATGCTACTTACTTCTGTCCTGCAGTCCCTGGTGGAATAGAACGGCGTCGCAAGCCCGATATCGGAATGGTCCTGGAGGCTACAAAAGCATTTTCTGTGGATTTACCACACTCTTATTTCATCGGCGATAAGGCTACTGATATCGAATGTGGAAGACGAGCTGGCATGACCTCCCTCCTTGTAACTACTGGATACGGCACACAACATCTGAGTTGCGGAGCCGATAAAATTTTCGAGGATGCTGTGGCGGCTATAGATTTTATTCTGCGTAAATCAGCACTATGGGACGTCTAGTCATTATCATCCCAGCAAGATGGGCTTCCACACGATTTCCTGGAAAATCTTTATGCCTTCTTGCTGGGAAGCCCGTATTACAACATGTGTGGGAGCGGTGTTGCTGTTGTATGCAAGTAGATGATGTCTACATTGCCACAGATGATGAGCGGATCTTTCAAGCGGCAAAGAACTTTGGTGCACAAGTCGTCCGCACTTCCCATACGCACCTTACCGGAACCGATCGTGTTGCTGAAGTGGCTGCCAGGCTACCAGGGGGGGTTACCCACATCATCAATGTTCAGGGTGATGAACCAATTTTGGATCCATATCTCCTACAGCGCCTTGTACAGACCATTGACAACTCCAAGCACTTGGAAATGCTCACAGCAGCAACTCCGTTCCCAAAGTGGGCCGATCCGAACAATCCTCACATGGTCAAGGTAGTAATCAATAGTCAAGGGCATGCACTCTATTTTTCTCGCAGTGCAATCCCCTTTGTCCAGCATGAAGAGGATTACCCTTGTCGGCTACTGCATGTAGGGATGTACGGCTTTGAAAAAGCGTTTCTTTTAAAATTCGTTTCTTGGAAACCCTCTCCACTAGAACGGTGGGAAAAGCTGGAACAACTCAGAGCACTAGAAAATGGCGTCCGGATTCAAGTGCTCCTTACGCAGCGTGCCTCCATAGGTGTAGATACCCCCAATGACATTGGGAAAGTAGAAGCAATTCTTCAGGCAGAACACAACAACTTTGTTTAGTAGCTGAACTTGATTAGCTTCTGTAGTCGGAGGAATGCTTCCCCAGAATTGATAGCTTCAGAAGCAAGTTCTACACCATGGAGAAGATTAGTTGCAATTTTACAGGCGCAGAGAGCAGCAGCAGCATTTGCTAAGACCATGTTCCTTCGGGGACCACAGTCTGATCCCTTCAGGATGTTCAGAAGTATACGTGCGTTCTCCCCAGCATCTCCACCTAGAAGATCGCTCAGGCGAGCCGCGGCAATCCCAAAATAGCGGGGAGAGATCTGAAAAATCCTTTTTCTACCGTCTTGCTGAAGAGTGCACACTGTTGTTTGCCCTGCTATAGAAACTTCATCCATGACTTTATCCGACGATTCAACATTGCCGCAAACTACCCATGCCGCTTTTCTTCCAAGCAGACCTAAAATGTAGGCGTAGCTCTCCATTAACAGTGGGTCACAGACCCCCACTAACTGGTAGTTGGGACGAACAGGGTTAAGGAGAGGACCCAAAAGGTTGAAAACGGTGGGGATATTTTCTCTGGAAAGAAGGTGACGTACTGCGGCAACTGCTTGAAACGCCGGATAATAGGTTGCTGCAAAGAGAAATACACAACCGGTAGATTCAAGCACTATGGGGACCCTCTCGATAGGCATAGATATGTTGACTCCAAGAGCCTCTAGCACGTCCGCACCACCACTACGCGAGGTAAAGCCCCGGTTGCCAATCTTCACCACTAGAGCTCCACATGCCGCAGCAACAAACATCACTGCGGTTGAAACATTAAAAAGTCCGAGCCCGTCTCCACCTGTCCCGCAGACATCTAGAAGAACGCCAGAATGGCGGAGAGCGGCTGGCACAGGATTAATGCTCTGCTCCAGTAATACTTCTGCGAATGAGGCTATTTCGCTTGGCGTTTCTCCACGGCGATGCAGTCCGCGCAAAAACCCTGCCTTCATTTCAGGAGCACCTTTCTCGTCGAGAAGCATACAGCACGCCTCTTGTATCTCTTGCCGACTTAACTCTTCTCCAGATAAGACTCTCCTTATCCATATGTCATTCACGATATTTGCTGACTAATAACCACTCCAAACTGGAATGTCCCAATGCTAATCAGATACGACACAGCTACACCACAATTCCTAGCTCCTATATTAGTCTAGATTATCGTTCATCTTCCTGGTAGCATACCGCCCCCTCTTGTTTCATCCTTGTAGCTACCAGTTGCATCTGCATCCCTTAACACAGGTATACATAAAATATACCCTCAATGGTCCGATAGGATAGAGTTGCATGGGAGAAATCAAGGAAACAAGACTAGTATGAGTATCTCATATGAGACTAATGAGATTATTCTTAACCTAGGGATGCTGACTATTTAGGGTCTAATATCGCGGGGTCCTTGACCTTTAGAATCTCCTAATGAGTAAAAGGTGGCAGGAAGCACCACAACCCTCAGTCATTGCTTTGAATAAAGTGAACAAGACTCAACCAAAGGAACAAAAGTGTCTAGAGCCTATTTGCACATTTTATCCATCCGCAACCCTGCGACACGGTGTAGAACACGTTGCATAGCATGTACGGTAGTTTCTATTTCTTTTTCCGTAGTAAAATGCCCCAGGGAAAAACGAATGGTCGATTGTGCGAGACTTGTAGGAACTCCCATGGCAAGGAGAACATGAGAAGGCTGCATAGAACCTACCATACACGCCGAGCTACTGGAGACACAGATCCCTTCCAGGTCGAGAGCAATAAGCAAGGTCTCGCCCCCTTGCACATTAGGAAAGCTGACGTTGAGTGTATTTGGCAGAATATCCTTAGGATGTCCGTTACACACCGCCTCCGGGTAAATATCGCTCAGGCCTCCCCACAGACGTTCGCGCAATGCCATTAGTCTAGAAGCCTCCCCAGGCATAAACCCTGTAGCCATAGCTGCTGCTGAGGAAAGTCCGACAATACCGGCTACATTTTCAGTACCTGGTCTATGTCGACCTTCTTGGGAGCCTCCAAAATGAATCGCCTCCATGGAAACTCCTGAGCGGAGAAAAAGCGCTCCAACCCCCTTGGGGCCATAGAACTTATGGGCAGCAATTGAGAGTGCATCTACGCCAACTTCGTGAGGAGAGATCGGCTGCTTGCCGAAGCTTTGTACCATATCGCTATGGAAGAACACCCCTTGTTCCCGACAGATCTCCGCTAAAACTGAAATGGGTTGCAGAGTCCCTGTCTCATTGTTTGCTGACATAATAGACACTAGCGCAGTCTCTGGACGAATCGCAGCACTAAGCTGATTAGGATCTACCTGCCCAAAACGGTCCACCGGAAGGATAGTAACCTCAAAACCCTCACGACGAAGGTACTCGAAGGAGTGCAGTACCGCATGGTGTTCTGTGGCACAAGTAATAAGGTGAGTTCCCCTCCCTGGAAGCCTGGCACGAGCCAGACCAAGAACAGCCAGGTTATTAGCCTCCGTACCCCCGCCTGTAAAGATGATTTCATGCGGGTGCACTTTTAGCAAGGAAGAAAGTACCTCGCGAGCATTGTCGATAGCTGCCCTAGCTCGCCTTCCTACTCTATGTTGACTAGAAGGATTACCATAAGTATCCTTATTGGCCAGATAAGGCATCATAGCATTAAGCGCTTCTTCAGCCAGAGGGGTAGTCGCATTGTAGTCTAAATAAACCATTGTCCTCCTATTTTTTGCGTTTTGGTATTACTCTTAGCTGCGTTTTTCATAATTTCGATGCACTCTGAAGAGAGAATCAAGGGACATGCTTAGCTAGCATATCCCTAGCATATCCCGCCTTGGAGGATAGGTATTGCTGTTCTGGTTGAAATGAGAGCGGCCCCCTGCCTCTTTTTCATTCAGGGAGAGAAGCTAGCCACCGTATAGTAATTGTCGTGATATGGCAAGTTTCTCCAAAAAAGCAATATATCAAGTAAGGAACGGGTTCAGCTCTTTGGAGAGAAGGTTACCAAAAAGGCGGCCGTCAATTTCCTTGTTAATGCTTCTCTCGTCCAATGTGTAAGCCAACATGTAAGGTAAATCCGTTACGTTGGACTACGCCACCATTCAGCTGCCCAGACCCCTGGTTGTGGCATACACAGACAGTGCGCGAAGCAACTGAGGCCAGTGTACAAAACATCTTGATGGGGACACCCCATGAAGGGAAGTATGATTGCTCGCTAGTTCTGCTAGAATAAAAGGGCGAATCCAATATTGGTACCAAGTCTCGATCATGCTTGCCAACTACCTGATATGGGGAGTAGAGTCCGGGGAACGTTGAAACAATTCCTATGTCAGATCCAACTGAAACCATATCAACCTCGGAAGCTATCTCAGCATCGGCAAAAAAGAAATTAGAAAGCAGTTCAGAGCATGCCCGTAGGGCATGGGAAGCCACTGCCCAGGCCGCGAAACACGTAGGTGATACAGTGAAAAAAGAGGCTCAGGCTGTACTTTCCAGTGGCAAGGATCACCTTGGAAAAGCAGCCCAAAATCTCAGCGAGGCTGCTTCTGACGCTTGCGGAACCCTGCGTGGCCAGGCTTCTCAGAAGATCCATACTTGCCGAGAGCAAACCGAGGCTGCCCTTGAAGAGGTTTCCGCTAAGGCGAAAACTCTCCAATCTAATGTTGAGGATTATGTTCATTCTCATCCGTTGAAGTCCGTCGGAATCGCAGCAGGAATTGGCTTTGTCTTAGGATTCGTCCTTTGGCGACGCTAATTTTTAAACGCATCCATGCCCGGTTTACCATCTCGGGAGAGTTGAGGAATGGGAGGAAGTTTTGGTGAGCTAAGGGCTCTAGCGAGGGGGGTGGTTCGACATTTTACTGCGCGGTTGTTTCTGGCGGCGTGGGAGGGCCGCGAGGCAGGTAGGCGCTGTTTTCGCTTGGTCGTTACCTTCGTGATCGCAACCCTCCTCTTTCTGATCAGCTATTTGCTTCTACTTTCGTTCTTGATATTGTCCCTAGCCAGGCTGGCTGGAGAGGCATGGGAATGGTTGCTGCTGGTGCTTGCTGTGGTCCATGGGATGGGCGCTGTAGCATGTGTAAGCATCTTTACCAGGTGCAAGCACAAACCAATTTTTACGGCCACCCTCGCAGAGGTGAAGGAAGACCTGAAGACTCTAAGGCTCTTCACCAAGTGAACTCTTTTCCCACCAAACAACTCATTTTGGCGGAAATCAGACAAAGCCGACTAGCTGTAGGAAACAGTCTTTTTACATTGGCCCAAGAGCTAAATGTCGCAAAAAAAATTCGAAGGTCAGTGCGCATCCACTTAAATCTCTTCCTTGGGCTAGCCAGTATAACTGGCTTCCTTCTCGCTCGGTTTCTTGGGAGAAGGAAGAAAAACCTCTACTCTCAAGAGAGGGGTGACCATTCGCTGGCACCACTGAAGTCCTTCACCTTGTGGGGAGTTCTGTTGACAACCTTTAGGTTTCTGGTTCCTTTAGTTAAGCCAACAGTTCTGGCATATGTCGGTAAAAAAGTTCGCGAAGTAGTGCGTTCAGCAGGTTCATAGCTAGGAGGGGCGCACAGACAATGGGGGGTTTAGTTATTCACAATGAGAACCTTCATTGTCGGACATAGGAATCCAGATGTGGATGCTATTTGCTCGGCCTTAGCGTACGCGGCGTTCAAACGTGCCCATGGAGAAACTGGGATCACAGCGGCGCGCTGTGGAAACACCAACCAGAGGATAGACTACGTTCTAAGAAGGTTTGGCTTCTCTGCTCCCCTTTTTCTAAGTGATGTCTCTCCCCGTGTCGAAGATGTTATGGAGAGAGCAGTAGTGACAGCACAACTGGATGAACCTATCCTACACGCACTCTCTCGGATGGTGGCACGCCATGTGCGTAGTTTACCAGTGGTAGATAAAACTGGTTGCTATGTCGGTATGCTTTCCACTCCCAAACTCACTGATTACTTACTCCTCAATGGTGATAGGAAAACAGTCCATGCAGGCTGTACTGTATATGCTAGCCTTGCTGATATTCGTGAGAGCCTTAATGCCAAGAATGTTGGATCGTCTCCCCCCTCCAAGCCAGAGACCTATTCGCTTTTGGTGGGAGCAGGGGCGGAAAATTCTTTCTCCGCTACGCTTCAATCTGCCGATCTCAAAAGTACTATTGTCATTGTAGGGGACCGTCCTCCTGTTCTGGAAATGGCAGCTGAACTGGGGATCGGAGCTATTCTCCTTGTGGAAGGTGCCGTCCCTACAAAAAAATTAGTGGGGATTTGTAAGAAAAATGCAACTGTCCTCCTTCTAACCCAGTTGGATACTTCCAGTGCCATTATCCACATGCGCTGTGCTGTTCGTGCTCGACAAATGCTCCATAAGAATTCCCAGTTTCTCCGTGCTAACCTTTCTTTAGAAGAAGCACGTAGATCTCTGGCATTTTCCCCTCAATTTATCTTTCCTGTGCTTGAACAGGGAGGGGGGACAGTGCTAGGGGTCTTCTCCAAGAGCGATTTTCTGAAGCCTGTCCCCAGGCAGTTAATTTTAGTAGATCACAATGAGCTAAGTCAGGCAGTTACAGGAGCTAGTGAGGTGCCGATCATAGAAATTCTGGATCACCATCGCTTGGGATCCATCAATACCGAGACACCCATCCTCTTTATCAATCGCCCTGTGGGCTCTACTTGCACTGTCGTGGCCAGCTGCTACCAGATGGCAGGACTATCGATCCCAAAAAACGTAGCGGGAATCTTGATGGCAGGTATCGTTTCTGATACGCTCAACCTTACCTCGCCCACTGCTACCACCGAGGACCGCGAAATCTTAGGTAATCTCGCGAAGGCTACAGGAATAAATCCTTCCCAACTTGCAGATGACATCTTTTCTACGGGATCGCCTCTGCTGACTACAAGCGCGCAGCAGGCCATTGTCGCAGACTGTAAGGAGTATTGTGAGCAAGGCTACACTTTTACAGTTTCTCAAATTGAAGAATTAAACTTTTCTCATTTACCCGGAAAACAGGAAAGTCTAGCGAATGCGCTGGAAGCTTACCGCCTTAAGCATGGCTACCTCTTCTCCGCCCTCCTCGTTACGGATATTAATACACAAAACTCTCTTCTCGTCTTGCGTGGTCGAGAAGATTACCTACACCAAATTGACTATCCGATGAATAGTCCCTTCATTTGGCAATTAGATGGAATTGTTTCTAGAAAGAAACAGCTGTTGCCCTACTTGAGCGGGTTGTTTAACAAGATTGCTTAGCTAAAAGTTGAAAGGAAAAAAGTTCATCCTCGTTCCCAATTTCTGCTCGCTCGGTCTTATCTTCGGCAACGCCGTCCACATGCCTGTAAAGGAGCGAGTATTTGCATTACGGAACTCTCATCACCATGTCCTTCTTTCATGGGCACGAATTACATTTCGTTACAGCTTCTCTGATAGGTTACAAATTGATCCAACCCTCTCCGAGAGAGGACTGTTTAACTTGACCTACGTGTCAAAAGGATCTCTTCGGCCTCTCACATAAATTTCCCTGTGGTCTTTCCAGAAAAAATTTTAGGAAATGTGTCTATGTTACGACTACTCCTTCTCGCCTCCCTGTATGTGTTTCCTGTACCTGCATCAGCACTTCCAGAATTCCCAGGCCTTTCTGGTTCTCTCCCATCTGCTGCTTCGACATCATCCGAAAAAACTCTCACCGAACAATTGCAGGACGCCAAACGGGAAATCGATGAAGCCCAATCTACGTTGACACGCATGCAGGGTGAAGAGACGGCTAGTGCTCTCTCCGACGCAAGTCTTCCCTCAACGTTACAACTAGATCTTGTTACTGCCGCTGGAAATGTTTTGCGAAACGCACAGCGTTACTTGGAAAACCTGGAGACGCTTCATCATACTCAAAAGAATGCTGAAGCACGTCAATTTTTGGTAAAGCTAGGTACAGAACCTGGGTCTTCTAGCACAGACGTTGAGTTAATTCGAGAGCGCTTTTATGCTACTCAGCAAGCCCTAGAGGCAGCTCAAGGTGAAATGCAATTCTTGTTAGATAGAACTCAACAATCTGTGGGTCACTTGTCTAAGTTGGACCAAACGATCCGGCAATTTGGCCCTCATCCCAGTAGAAACAACAATTGGAGGCGGGAACTAGTTAAATTGCAAAAAAGGGGGGTAGAGCTATTAGTTTTGGCTGATCTTGCCAGGAAAAACACTCTGACTTTGCGAATAGGTGCACTCAAGCAAGAGGCAACCGCCGATAAAAAGTTGATTCAAGCAAATATTACTGCCATCCGTCCCCAGCAAGGGAAAGAAGCTCTAAATCAGTTAGAAAAGGAGCGTGCAGATATCAACCACTACATTCAGGAAGCGCATAAACGCGACCAATCTTCACAAGCTGCTTTGAACAAAGCGCGAGAAAACTATCTCAGAATCCGATCAGATCGAATTTCCGACAGCACAGAAGTTATCTCGGCCCGCCAACAATATGAGCTCGCGCAAGCAGAGATCGAAACAGTTGAGGAAATAATCGAGGATGGACGCAGCTACCTTCACATATTAGACACCGAGACGGCTTACTGGAAGTCCCTCACAAAACTGGGCGATAAGATTTCTACTGCAGATGCACAGAGGGAAGCTTCTGCTCTCAAACCAAAGTTGGAGCTAATCCAAAAATGGAAACCACATCTGGAGCAAGAAGTACGTTCCAAGCAGCTTACCATTGAAGGCATCAAAAGGCATATTGATGAGCGGAGACTAAAAGGTTCGGACCGTGAGTTTCTTACTAAAAAGCTTAAGTTGTTTCAGGAACAAAATGAGATGCAACAGCGGCTTCTCTGGAGGGTAGAAACCCTTCAGTGGAGACTTTCAGATTGGCTACGCCAACTGCAGCAAATGGCTCCACCGCTGCCATTGCCTACTGGGTTCAAGGAAATATGGGGTGCCTTGTATGCAACGGTTGCTGGTACTTTCAATTACGAGGTTTTGCATTCCAGAGAAACTAAAATGGTCGGCGGGACCCAGGTAGTCGTCGAAGAACACTCCGTTACTGTGGGACATATTATTATCGCCCTAACCCTCTTTTTAGTAGGTTACTCCCTTCTGGGAAAAGTTGCTCACTCCTCTGTAAGGGCTGCTCAAATTCGCTTTCAACTTCCTGCTGCACGCATCGCTTTGTTGGAGAAACTCGTGCTCTATCCTATGATTCTTCTCCTGGCCCTTTGCGTACTAAGCTGGGTCAGGATTCCTCTTACAGTTTTTGCCTACTTGGGCGGAGCGCTTGCTATCGGTGTAGGCTTTGGAGCCCAGAATCTTATCAATAACTTTATCAGTGGGATTATTTTACTTTTTGAACGTCAGGTAAATGTAGGTGACATTGTGGAAGTAGATGCTCATACAGGAGCAATCACAGCTCTTGGTAGTCGCTGCTCTCGCATGCGTCGCGGAGATGGGGTAGAGGTCTTAATCCCAAACAGCCTCTTGCTAGAAAAAAATGTCGTCAATTGGACGCTCACAGAGCCTAACCATCGGTTCAGTTTCACTTTTACTGTGGCCTACGGTGTTTCTGTAGAAAGAGTTATGCAGTTGGTCACTCAGGCCCTGAACGAAACTCCGTACCTTCTAAAACAGCCGCCACATTGCGTGTTTTTTGAGCAATTTGGAAGTGACGGTCTTATATTCGGCGTTTACTACTGGGTAAAATTAGGCATCGAGGTGGATCCACGACAGCCAGGAAGCGATCTTCGCCTCCGAATCGACCAACTGTTTCGGACAGAAGGGATTCAAATGCCTTTTGCTCAACGGGATATCCACCTAGATAGTACTTCTCCAGTCCGTGTGCATATCGAGAGTAGTTTACAAAATCACAATCTTACTTGATTAAAGTGGGGAGGTAGGCTACAACGGCGGCCATTCACTCATTTCGAACTATGGCATATACTGTACCACTTCTTGGATATCCATTTGAGGCTTTAGAACCGTACGTCGACGCTGCGACCATGGAGATTCACCATGATAAGCATCATGGTGCCTACGTAGCGAATCTGAATAAGGCACTGGAAGGCTTTCCTGAACTGCAGGACCGGCCCGTTGAGAAGCTTATCTCGCATCTCCTGAGCCTCCCTGAGGAGATTCGCACAGTTGTTCGAAATAACGGTGGAGGACATGCTAACCATACTTTCTTTTGGACAATCATCAGCCCGGATTCTAGCCCCGTTCCTGTGGGGGAGCTAGCATCCGCTGTCGCTAGTCAGTTTCATGGGTTCGGAGAATTTAAAACTCGATTTGAAGCGGTAGGTATCGCTCACTTTGGTAGTGGCTGGGTTTGGCTAGTAGTGAACAAATCCTGCAAGCTCGAGATCATCTCTACCTCCAACCAAGATAGTCCGATTTCTCAGGGGTTTTCCCCAATCCTTGGTCTCGACGTCTGGGAGCATGCCTACTACCTGAAATACCAGAACCGTCGTGCTGACTATGTGAAGGCTATGTGGAATGTTATGGATTGGGATCAGGCAGAGAGATATTATTTAGCAGCCAAGGTTTCTTGAGTTTTTTTAGGTACAAAAGGAGGGTGCGGCGTAGCTCTTTTGCTCGTTGGTGTCTCGTTTTGGCCTACCATTCGAGGGTTACTCTCTCCTGAGAGGCTTTCTTCCGAAAGGTGAAGTGGGGCCGTACCTTTTGCATATGGCTTTCCTGAACTCCAATTACTTGAAACTCAAAGGAGGGTATCTCTTCCCCGAGATTAGCCGTCGCGTAAGGGAGTTTTGTGATTCCTGTCCGGACGTTTGTCTTATCCGGTGTGGAATTGGAGATGTTACCGAATCTCTGCCACTTGCTGCTTGTGCTGCATTTCATAGGGCAGTAGATGAATTAGGGAGTGGGAAAGCCTTCCGTGGATATGGGCCGGAACAGGGTTATCGATTCCTCCGCCATGCCATTGTGGAGAATGACTATCGCAGCCGTGGCATACGTTTAGATGAGGACGAGATTTTCATCTCAGATGGCTCTAAATGTGATTGTGCCAACATTCTTGATATTTTTGGGGATCAAAACCGTATTGCAATAGCGGATCCTGTTTATCCTGTTTACGTAGATACCAACGTCATGGCTGGTCATACTGGAGCAGTAGATGCCTTGGGAATGCGTTACGAAGGTCTCGTCTATTTACCCTGCACTGAGGCAAATGGGTTTATTCCAGATATTCCTACTAAGCCAGTAGATCTCATCTATCTTTGCTGCCCCAACAACCCAACAGGCGCTGCGGCCACCTACCAGCAGCTTGCTATATGGGTAGAATACGCAGTTCGGCACCGCGCTATTATTTTTTTTGATGCAGCTTACGAGGCTTTCATTACTGACTCTACACTCCCCCATTCAATCTATGAGATTCCGGGTGCGAAGAAGTGTGCTGTAGAATTCCGTAGCTTTTCTAAGAATGGCGGGTTTACGGGGGTACGATGTGCATTTACTGTCCTTCCTAAGGAATTGGAGGCAGATACAGGAACAGGCGAATGCAAAGCGCTACATCCTCTTTGGAATCGGCGTTTTAGCACGAAATTCAACGGTGTAGGATATGCCGTTCAGCGGGCTGCTGAGGCTTTGTACTCCTCTGCAGGTAAGGTTCAAGTCCACGAATTGGTGAGTCATTATATGGGTAACGCGCGTATACTCCGAGAGGCATTGCATAGCTCTCAACTGGCCGTTTTTGGTGGTGTTAATGCTCCCTATATTTGGGTACGCGGTCCGCATGGGGTTTCCTCCTGGCAGGCATTCGATCATATTCTTAAGGAGGCAAACATTGTGGTTACTCCCGGTAGTGGCTTTGGGAAACATGGCGAAGGATATTTCCGAGTTTCTGCTTTCGGCAGTCGCCTGAATGCTCTAGAGGCTGCTCAACGTTTCAAAAGCCTAAAATGGTAAGAGCGTACGAACCCTGCCATCCTGGAGTTGAGACCCTGGAAGCCCAAAGGCATCTTCTCCGCTACGGGTATCCTTTCCTACTCCCATGACTCCTATCTCATTGCAAAGCTTCTGCGGAGAACGAGGGATAGATTTCAATAGACATCGCATCGGTAACGCCTTTCACTTTTCAGTTTTTTGACGTATTCTCCCGACTGGTCGCTAGTTTTATTCCCAACCTTTTCTACAATTGCATGTAAGGTGTTTTCGACCTCTTTCGCCATATGTGCAGCATCCCCGCAGACGTACAAATAAGCACCAGATTCTAGCCAATGGTAAAACTCTTTGGCTTTTTCTAGCATGCGGTGTTGAACATAGGTTTTAAGCTCTTGATCCCTGGAAAAAACAGCATCCAGGCGATGGAGCATTCCCTCTGTACAGTAAGCTTCTAGTTCATTCCGGTAAAAAAAATCCGAAGCGTACCTTCTCCCCCCAAAGAATAGCCAATTTTTTCCCCTAGCTCCAATAGCCCTACGTTCCTGTAAAAACGCCCGGAAGGGCGCAATGCCAGTCCCTGGTCCCACCATGATTATGGGAACATCTGGATCCTTCGGCAGACGAAAATGCCTGGCTGAGTGTATAAACAAAGGAGTTACTGCGGCACGCTCAGCAAGAAAAGTAGAACATACCCCACGGCGCAGGCGGTCATAGCTCATGTAACGGACTACAGCTACAGTAAGATGAATAGAACATGGATAGACCTTCTGAGAAGAGGCAATTGAATAGAGGCGTGGCTGCATTTTTCTCAAAAGCCCGACAAATTCTTCTGGCGTAAAGCGGATAGATCTAAATTTCTCCAGAAAATCCAGTATGTCTTTCCCGAAGAGATATTGGCCCAACTTTTTCATCGCACTGGGGTCTAGCAAGTCTTTAAGAAAAGCAGCTGAGGGATCTCTTTTAGCAATTGCCGATAAAAGCTGTTTAGAGGGTCTGGTAAGGGCGCACCCACCGAGCAGTGCCTGCTGCAATGAGACCACACTCCCACCGGACGTCTGGACGGACTCTGTACCAGAGAATTGAAGTACTCTTAAAATTCTTTCTACCAACTGTGGATCATTCGTCGGAAGAATTCCGACTGAATCCCCAACCTCATACTGTAAACCCTCCTCTTCAAGAGAAATCTCAAAATGGCGTGCTTCCTTCCCAAAACTTTTATCGGTCAATCTTCTATTGACAGTCAAGTGTCCAAAGGAGGAGTTCCCCTTAGAAAGGGGAGATATTGTAGCGGCCTTTCTCAATACTAAAGCACTTCCTTCCCAGGTCTACCACCTCTCTTTGGGGCTTCAACGAGTGTGGGGGCGATACTAGAAATAGCTTCTCGATACGACACCCAGTGTGGAGCCCATTGCCTGTCGCGTAGTTTCTGATTGCTAACACGCTTGTTGGTACATCCCCGCTTACGTTCTGGATTTGTTTGACCTTGCCGAGGCAATGGCATTTGAAAAAAGTTTGCCAGCCACTGATATATCTCACACTGCATAGCTGGCCTGTTGTCACAGACATTGTAAATACCTGCTGGAGCGTATAGGAGATACACTAAAGCCCGCGCTGCATCCTCCCGGTGAATTTGGTTTATCCAACGCTGCCCATCGCCTTCCAATCGAGCCTCCCCTGTAAGAAATTTCTTCATGAGCACACTACGTGTTGGGCCGTAGATCCCAGCTAGTCGCGCAACGGTTCCACCAGATCCCAGTATCACGCTTTCTGCCTCCAGCAGAATCTTACCCGCCGAGTGCTTAGGTTCTGTGAGGCTTTGCTCATCCACAAGCTCCCCACTCTCCTGGGCATAAAGAGAAGTACTGCTGGTAAAAAGGACTTTTTTGGGGTGAAGAATTCTAGAAATATTGTAGCTTCCTCGGAGGTATAGCGCCCGATAGGATTCCGCATTCCCTCCTCGAGAGCTAGCACAGAAAAAAACTGCATCCAATTGCAAATCAGAGAGTGACTGGAGGCTTGTACTCTGTATGACATCACAAGCTTTTACTGGATAAGGTTTACGAGCAAGCCGCTCAGTTGCTTGCTCGGTTCTACAGGTTGCGTAAACATCCCAACCACTCCGAAAAAGCAAATCGGCTATGACCTCCCCAACGAACCCACATCCAATGACCAAAGCTCTAGGCATACAGTCAACCCAACAATTTCAATGCATATGGAAGCGGAGCTTCATCTTACTCCGCTTGGCATTGTTTTTGGCCTTCCGCCTAGCTTTTTGGGTTGGAGTTTCGAAGGCACGCAGACGCCGCACTTCATCTAATATCCCATCCGCATCGATCTTGCCCTTCAAGCGCTTCAGCGCCCGATCGATGGGTTCTCCTTTACGAACAACTACTTCAGCCACAATTTCACCTACTTTCTTTTTTTGCAACAGGAGGCGCCACCTTAGTGGAAGCCCTCTGAAACGTCAATGATTCCTTCTAAAGGAAGGCGGAGTGAAGCTCTATTCCCATGGCAACCTTTACTTATAGCTGGCCCCAAAAATTTTCCTTTTGCGGCGTGCATACCAAACGGCGACTGGTGATGCCACAAACACTGAGGAATAGGTCCCTACAAACACACCAACTAGGATTGTAAAAGCGAAGTCTCGAAGAATTTCTCCTCCAATAAAATAAAGGGCTGCCACAGAAAGTAAAGTGGTACCACCAGTTAAAACAGTCCTCCCAAGGGTTTCGTTAATACTTTGATTTACCAATGCCTCGACGACTCTTAGGGATTTACTACCACTCCATTTCTCTCGGATGCGATCAAAGACCACTATTGTGTCATTGACGGAGTACCCAGCAACAATTAGGACGGCTCCCACCAGGATAAGAGAGAAAACGCCGCCTGTAAAAGCGAAGAGACCGATCGTAATGAGAACATCATGCACTACTGCAACAACTGCTCCTAGAGCAAATGCAAATTCAAAGCGCATGGCAACGTAGCAGAGAATGGCTGCTATGCTCAGTCCTAGAGCAAAGGTCGACTTTTTGGCGAATTCCCTCCCAACCCGAGCGCCAACAGTGTCCTGTTGTACCACCTGTAGCCCTCGGTTTGAAAATGTGTCAGAGAGAGCGGCGATAATTGCTTTGGAAGAACCTTTGGGGCCTTGGATGACGAGTTTTTCAGGACCAATACCATGTGCGAGTTGAACGGAAATAGTTTCTCCAAAACCTAGCTGTTCCAATTCACGATGCACTTCTTTTATAGAAAAAGGTTGCCGGCACTGCATGACGAGGAGATCTCCCCCAAGGAAGTCAATACCAAAGTTCCCCCTCCCTCGCAGGGTAAGGAATACCACGGTACCGATCAGGAGCAACAGCGAAATTCCAACAGCTAGTTTCTGCTTCCCCAGAAAGTCAAATTGCCATTTAGGAATCCAGTCCAGTAGGTGTAGTTTCCGGAGGTATCCTTTGGTGACAACCCAATGGAGAAGGGTACGGGTAACGATCAGTGATGAAAAGAGCGATGTTATAATTCCTAGCGTAAGTGTTATCGCAAATCCTCGCACCGTCCCAGTTGCTTGCCAAAAGAGGATGATTGCTGCCAAAAGTGTCGTAGCGTTGGCGTCTAAAATGGCGCTGAATGCCTTCTCATACGCCCCGTGGAGCGCAGCATCCAGTGCCTTTCTAGTTCTTAGCTCTTCCCGAAGACGCTCATAGATAAGCACGCTAGCATCCACAGACATACCAATTGTTAAGATGACGCCAGCAATTCCGGGTAGCGTAAAAACAAAGCGAAACATGGCCATCATACCCAGAAGGAGAAGCATATTTACAGCTAACCCAAAGAGAGCAATCAGGCCAGCTAAACGGTAATATATTCCCGTGAACACCATTACCAGTGTTACTCCCATTGACCCAGCAATTAGTCCCTGATGCACCGAATCTCGTCCCAAAGTGGCCGATACACTGCGAATTTCCTCAATTTCTACGGGTATACGGAGTGGATTCTGTAAGATATTTGCTAAATATCTTGCCTGTTGCTCCGTAAAATTACCGGTGATCTGAGCTGCTCCACCGTAATGGCGTGCCTTCAGAATAGGAGTGGATTGGATCTGTCCATCTAAGAGTATTGCAAGAGGTTGCCCCAAGTGAGTTTCTGCCAATCCATCGAAAAGCTTAGCTCCCTCGCTATCTAAGCGAAGACTTACTCCATACCCCTGTTGATCGAAGAAAATATGAGCAGAAGCAACGTGGTTTCCCGTAACTTCAGGACGCTTTCTGACAAGGTGTCTAACTGTGTGGACGTTCCCCTCAGAGTTTCTAAATTGTTCCGTCTTAACGATGTAGCCTGGTGGAATTATTCCCTGGCCGGACTCAATTAGCAGGATGAGACGCTGACTTTCAGGGTGAATAGATGCGAACTCTAGCTTCGCCATCCGCTGCAGTTGGGTCTTCGTTTCCTCTATCTGCTGTGGAGTTTCTATTCCCGGAACCTGAACAAGGATGCAATTCTCTCCCTGTGGGGCAATAATAGGCTCGTTTACCCCAAGCAAGTCGATGCGTTGACGGACAACTTCCACCGCCTGCCACAACATCTCCCGTGTAATTTTTTCGCCAGGTTGACAGACTAGTTTGATTAGGAACGAACTACCTCCCTGCAAATCCAGACCCAATGGAATTTTTCCTGACGGAGGCCATACTTGCTGTAGGCAAAAAGATATTAAAAGACCGCTGAGGATTAGACCAAGAATAGGCCTGCGGCCTGAAAAATCCTCTATACAGTACCATCCAAGCAGAGCTACAACAATCAACCAAAAAGCAAATAGGAGGATAGGTGACACAGGATCTTGTCAGGTTCCACAGTTATTGGCTCTCAACCGGGAATTACCCCCCTCTTAACTAGGTTGGTCTGGGGGTTGTGCCTGTGCAACCTCTATGATGCTCGACTTCTCAAACTCAATTTTTACATTGTCTGACACCTTCAGGATAACTGTCTTGTCTTTCACGTTGGAAATAAGGCCATGTATACCTGAGTTGGTAATAACCTTATTTCCTGATTTAAGACCCCGTAGTAGGCGCTGATGCTCTCTGTGTTTCTTTTGCTGTGGGCGTACCATTAGAAGATAGAAGATAACAACGACAAAAAGAAAGAGGACGAGTTGGTTAAGCATTGCCGGCCCAGTAGTTGCTTGAGAAGCTACACTGGCTGCTTGGGCTAAAGTGCAAAAAGGTATCATATAAGTTTGATAAGATCAGACGCGGTTGTTTGAAGGATGTTGCCGTACAGGGTGTGTTTGCGTTGACTAAATGGAGGGGTTTTCTGGCATGGATTGTTTGTAAGACACCTAGGCTTGCTAAGGAGCAAAAGCTTTAGGCGGCTTTATAAGATCTCTAGATCTAGGTGTGAACCAAATAGGAGTTCAACTACTTGCGAATGGAGGAGTGTGTCTCGCAGAGCAACCGTAGTGATTGGAACCATTTGCTCAGATGCTTTCCTTCCCAATTGTATTGGGATAGACTCGGTTACGAGCAACGTGGCGGCGATAATGTGAAATTCTATAAAGCAGAACCCCCCATTTCTATTAGGCGATCACACACTGTCCTCCTATCTCTCGTCTGCGCCTTTATACCATTGAGATTCTACAGGAGCTTTCATTCTTTTAATCTCCGGATTTCTAATTTTCCTAATCAGCTCGGCCTAGATAGGCACCCGTACGGGTATCTATTTTTACTGCTTGCCCCTCCTTAATAAAGAGGGGTACATGGACTACTTTTCCAGTCTCCAAAGTTGCGGGCTTCAGCACATTATTAGTCGAATCCCCACGGACTCCCTCTGGGGATTCTATGACTTTCAGATTAACCGAAGAAGGTAATTCGATTTGAACCGGACTTCCCTCTATTTTTAAGACAGTCACTAAAAGGTTTTCTGTAAGGTACTCTTTGATAGAAACCACTAGATCTTCCTGTAGACTAACTGTCTCGTAAGTTTTTGGTTCCAAAAAATGATATCCATGATAATCGGTATAGCTAAACTCAAGGATTTGGCGCGTTATCTCTACAAGCTCTACTTTTTCGGTAGAAGAGAACCTTACCTCGGCCGACTTTCCAGTGCTGATATAGCGAATTAGTGCCTGAACAAAAGCTCTTAGATTACCTGGAGTTCGGTGTTGCACCTCCAATATAATGGCCGGGTGTTTGTTGTAACGAATAGCCATTCCCTTACGTAGATCATTCGCGAGAGCCATAGTGTGTGAGATCAATAGGTCCGGTCCTTACAGTCAAATGGAGAAACTCCCTCACTCCCAAGAGATGTTCCGCATTGGGTATTTCAGTTACAACACCTAGGCTAACTTTAAGCGCGTTAGGTCTTGCGAGTCAATTAATCCAATTGGCCGGTTGGAAGCATCCACAACTACTAGATCATCAATCCGATGTTTCTGTAGAACATGGAGAACCTCAGCGGCAGGTTCGTTATCAGCAATCGTTACAGGATGCCGCGTAACAAACTTATGGACCATTTGACTCCCAATATCAGGAGAACTAGGAAAATGTCTGGCAAAATCACCTTGGGTAAAAATTCCGGCAAGATGGCCAGAGGAATCCACAACTGTGACGCAACCACATCGCTTACATGTCATCTTTTGAACGGCCTCCAAGACGGTAGCTGAAGGTAAGACAAGAGCCATTTCTTCACGAGTGCGCATGATGTCTCTTACCGTTAACAAAAGAGAACGCCCCAAGCGGCCACCGGGATGAAACTTGGCAAAGTCTTCTGCGCTGAAGCAGTTTGTTTCCAGAAGTACCATTGCTAGCGCATCTCCAACTACCAGCATTGCTGTTGTACTAGAGGTAGGAGAAAGATTGAGCGGGCATGCTTCCTGCGAAACGGCTACGTCCAATACGATATCACTAGCCCTAGCTAGGCTAGAATTGGTACTACCAGTCATTGCAATCAGATTGACATCAAAGTGCATGATGGCTCGGAGAATACTAACTATCTCTTCCGTTTCGCCGCTGTAACTCAAGAAAAGAACCACATCCCCGTTGGCGATAATGCCGAGGTCACCATGCAGCGCATTCAGAGAACTTAAAACAACAGCCATACTGCCCGTACTGGTAAGGGTGGCTGCAATTTTTTTTCCAATATGACCTGATTTCCCCACACCAACTACAACGATCTTCCCTTTTTTTTGGAGTGTATCCTTAATCAAATTTACTGCACCTAAAAAATTGGCGCCCAAGCGTTGCCCGATGCGATGTACTTCTTCTATCTCGATAGAGATAACATGCCTGGCCCGTTCCAAGTAATCCATGCCGGATTCTTATAATCCGAATTAAGAGGGATTCAACACCGTTTTCTCCTGATTTCTCCTCTTTTGCTGTAAGAATGAAGCCCACTTAAGTGTTGACTACTACGTAATCGAGTTACATCAAAAGGGGAAAACACGCACACTATCGTATGATACCTCGATTGCTAGAGGTAACAAAAGAGATAAGAGCATTGATATTCCTATTAGGTTCCATCTCCTGTCGGATCCTTTCTAGGGCCTGTTGCACATTAAGGTTAGAACGGTAGAGAAGGCGATAAGCTTCCTTTAATGTTAGAAGCTCACCTTCTCCGAATCCAAAGCGCTTTAACCCTATAACATTAACTCCGTGGATTTCTGCTGGGTTTCCATCGGCAATCATGAAGGGGGGAACGTCTTGTACGATTTTAGAACACCCTCCTACGATAGCATGTTGACCAATGCGACAAAATTGGTGTGCCGCAGTTAGGCCGCCGATAATCGCGTAGTCCCCCACACAAACATGTCCAGCGAGTGTGGCGCTGTTTGAAAAAACAATATGATTGCCAACTTTGCAGTTATGGGCCACATGGCTATACGCCAGGAAGTTGCTGTAGTTTCCAATTACAGTCTTCGATTTTGGAGTGGTACCTCGGTTAACAGTAACGCCCTCCCGGAAGGTGTTGCGCTCCCCGATTTCTAGAAGGGTGGGTTCGCCCTCATATTTAAGATCTTGCGTGCGCTGACCGATAGAACAGAAAGGATAGAAGGTATTTCGTGCTCCTATTGCACAGGGACCATGAAGAACCACGTGACTGTAAAGTAAGCAGCTTTTTCCAAGAAAAACCTTAGGACCTACATTGCAATAAGGGCCAATACAGCATCCCTCGTCCAGAACTGCCGTAGGGTCCACGATGGCAGTATGGTGGATTTTTGTCATGATGCAACGAGGCCGAATAACAAACTGGCTTCGGAAACCACTGTATTGTTGACAAAGCATTTACAATACGCTCTTCCCAAGCGTTTGGTAGCATGCACCATCTTCGCATGGATGAATAGGGTATCTCCTGGCATTACTGGTTTGCGAAATTTGACATCATCAGCGCTCATGAAGTACCCAATTTTTCCTGAATTTTCCGTTTTTCTCATCATAAGAATGCTCGCCACCTGAGCCATGGCTTCCAACTGAAGAACGCCCGGCATGACTGGATGTCCTGGAAAGTGCCCCTGAAAATATGGTTCGTTGATGGTAACGGATTTAACTCCTACAGCTGTCATGTCATCTCTAAGCTCTACAACACGATCAACCATTAAGAAGGGGTATCGGTGAGGCAGCGTTCTCATCACCTCGTTAACGTCCAGCACTGGCGATCTGGAAATAACTGGAATTGTGGCTGTGGCTAGCAGTTGCACGTGTCGTTTCACAAGTAGTTTAGCTAGCTCTGTGTTAGGTCCATGTCCCGGACGAACGGCAATCACATGACCACAAAGTCGACGTCCCAGCAAGGCAAGATCACCAACAATATCCAGAATCTTATGTCGCACAAACTCATCTGGAAAACGAAGCGGCTCTTTACTAAGGATAGAATCCCCACGGGCCACTATCGCGTTTTCCAAACTTCCCCCCTTTATCAATCCATTTTGCATCAGCGCTCTCACGTCTTCGTAGAAGACGAACGTGCGTGCGGGGGCGATTTCTTTCTCATATGTTTCTGGGGTAATAATGGAAGATAGAAACTGAGTGAACCGTCCCCCAGGGCCTACCTGTGTGCAAGAAATCCGAAACTTACTATCAGGCACAACAGTTAACAAAGAACCCTCTCGGCTCTCCACATGGATGGGCTCTGGAACTTCAAACTGAGAAAGCACTGCTTCTTGTTCAAGAATGCCTGCTTTACGGATGAGTTGTACAAAGGGTTGAGCGCTACCATCCCCAATAGGGGGTTCATTTGCATCCATTTCTACAAGTGCATTGTCAACTCCCATACCGGCGAGTGCAGAGAGAATATGCTCAACAGTATGCACTTGGACACTTCCCTTAACGATAGTAGTAGCGCGCTCGACAGTTTTCACGTTTTCAGCCTTTGCTTCTACGATAGGTTGATCAGGTAGATCCTTGCGTCGAAACCTTACTCCGTGGCCTGGGTTGGCAGGATAGACAGTGAGGCGGACATTTTCTCCAGTGTGGAGGGAGATACCAGTTAGGGTAGCTGATTGTGCAAGCGTCCGTTGTTTTTCCACGCTTTAAGAGAGTGCATTCGATGCAGGAACAGCTTTCCTAGCAGGAAAGGAGAAGTGGGTCCATGTCCAAGCTAGAGGAAGCCCAGATTTTGTTTTGTCGATCGCTTGTCTTAAAAAGCACGAGGACCACCAATGATGGGCGTTTTACCCGGATTCTGCGCAAGTAAGCTGGTAGTGGTGGGTATCATAATGCAAACTAGGGAAAGGCAAGTTCGATTAGCATAGGAAGTGCTTGTCTGATGCCACGGGGTCTTCCGCATTTGATATGGAATTGAGAGAAAGGAGTAAGGGCCATGGTCTCGCCGGACCCAAGTAGTCCCTTGAGAGAAGCTCTTAGGGGTGGGCTTGGGGCGAGTTGTAGCTAAGGGTTTTAGCTCCAGGCGCAAGTCAGATAGGCTGCATTAGCAGGAAACACCCCCTAAAATGAAATAGGGAAAGATCAGCAGAAAGGTAAGGATCACAGGCGCTGGATTTAACTCATTGGAGCCAAGTGGGTTCTACTAGATTACTGCACGTAATACCTCTGCTGCTTGTGGCGTTTACGATGCTGGTAAAATCAGCCCCTAATTGTGGGGTAGAGCTGCACTGAGTAAATTATCGACCAGTTTCAGTACTAACCCATTAAGCTCCCGCCTTGGGCTTTTTATTGTTTTTTATTGTTTTATAATTTATTCCTTTATCGCGACGGCTGTGGGTGTTTCGCTTGCTGCGCACGGTGGTTCGATATATGGGAATAGGAGTCTTGCTTTCCTGAAAGAGTATGCTCGCAAAGCGCATTATTCCTTGCCTTGACGTTAGTGATGGCCGCGTAGTTAAGGGGACGCGTTTTTCAGCACTGAAAGATGTCGGCCATCCTGTCGAGTGTGCCAAGGCGTATGATACGCAGGGGGCAGACGAGTTGGCTTTCTTAGATGTTAACGCTTCTCTCGACGGACGGCGGGCCCTCATTTCTCTGATAGAGGAGGTGGCTGAGGTGTGTTTTGTCCCCCTTACAGTAGGAGGTGGGATTCGCAGCATAGAAGATGTGCGGGCTGTGCTCTCGGCAGGAGCTGATAAGGTAAGTATTAACACCTCAGCCGTTCAGACTCCCTATTTGATCAGGGAGGGTGCGGAGAACTTTGGTTCGCAGTGTATGATGGTGGCAATTGATGCCCGGCATGAGCCGGGATTCGGTTGGCGCGTTTATACCCACGGGGGGAGTAAGCCAACTCCATTGGAGGCTGTCGCGTGGGCCCATCGTGTGGAGGACTTGGGGGCGGGTGAGATTCTCCTGACCAGTATGGACACAGATGGAACTTGCAGCGGCTATGATTGCAAGCTTACCAAGGCAGTGAGCCAATCCATTGGGATTCCAGTAATCGCCAGCGGCGGTGCCGGAGATTTGGTCCACCTAGCCCAAGTCCTGACAGAGGGCAGCGCTGACGCCGTCCTAGCAGCCAGCATCTTCCACTTTGGAAGGTATACTCTCCAGGCTGTAAAGGAGTTCCTTCTCCTCAAGGGAATTGCAGTGCGTCACCACGTGCAAAACCACCCGCTGTGATCGTGAGCCGCAGGGCTCTACAAGCCTAATTTTTCAGTAGTTCCCTAATCACTGAACGTTCCTCCCTGAGCTCACTTATGCTAGCCGCTATCTTTGATTGGCCAAACGGATCTGTTTGGAGTCCCTGCACGATTTCTACACAGCCCTCCCTAGAGAGGACGGGGAAGGAAGCAACAAGGCCCCTCTCTATACCGTAACTTCCATCTGAACATAAAGACACGCTATGCCAGTCTCCGGTACTCGTTGGCTCGGCGATACTGCGAATAGTCTCTACAATTGCATGTGCAGCAGATTGTGCAGAAGAAAGCCCCGTAGCATGAATGATGGCACTACCTCTCTGTTGAACGCTTTGAATAAAACCACCCCTTAGCCACCCCACATCCGAAATGACTTCACAAACCAAACGACCTCCAATGCGAGCGTTTAGAAAGTCTGGGTACAATGTGCTGGAATGATTGCCCCAGATAGCAACATTAGTAACCTCTCGACAATGTCGACCAGTTTTTTCTGCAAGTTGAACCTTAGCACGGTTTTCATCGAGCCGACTCATTGCAAACCATCGATTGTCAGGAACATCCCGTGCATTATTCATAGCGATTAGGCAATTCGTATTACATGGGTTACCAACCACTAGCACTCGAACGTCTGATGCAGCATTCCTTTGAATAGCACGCCCCTGATCCACAAAGATCCTCCCGTTGATACTCAATAGATCCTTGCGTTCCATGCCAGCCCTTCTTGGCACACTTCCAACGAGTAGCGCCCAATTGACACCTCGGAATCCTTCTTCTAAATCAGTAGTGGTTATGGCATTTTCCAGCAGAGGGAAAGCACAATCGAGAAGCTCCATAAGAACGCCATCCAGTGACTTGAGAACAGACGGCACTTCGATAAGCTGCAAAACAACGGGCTGATCAGGGCCAAAAAGATCCCCGGAAACGATCCTAGGGAGTAAGGAATAACCGATACGTCCGGCAGCACCAGTGACAGCAATGTGGATAGGAGTCTTCAAGATAAACCCAGGTAATTCACGCACAGCCAGCCAGCACCTCCGCAGCGGCAGCTTGCGAGCCACTTGCTCAAACAAAACCTGCCCTCAGGGTGCTAAACATTCTATATTTTGTCAACAAAGAATCAGGCAAATTTTTATAGCCATTCGTTAGCGCTAGGCTCCCTGGATGGAGGGTTTACCTCACCGAGTCATACCTACTACCTGTTGTCTGCCCTCTCCAGGTTGAGATGTACACAAGGATAAATGAGAAGGACCAATGTTACCATGTGAGATTGTCACAGATTCTGCATGGTATTTTACTTACGTTTTTGGCAAAAAGTCTCTGGGGAATGGAGACTTACGCAGGCACGTAGATGGAGCCAGAATATGTGTCAGTTCTGCGGCTTTGGCGGAAGAACAAATCTGGCTTCTACTGGATTGTTACGGTTATGCTGCGGGCGATGGAAGAAGGAACGCAATTCTAGCGGCCTCGCAACTCTCTGGCAGAGAAAATCGTCTGTGTTTGCTTACTAGATGTGTGCGCATGTAGGCGACATTGGCGCGGAAAACCCATGGGAGGTTGTACTAACTTGACTCTGCTGGTAGATATCTTGGTTATATGAGCAAGCCAGTGAAGGAAGTGAAGGTGCGTGGGGTGATTCCTGCTGATAGTAGCTGTGCGGTTTTCCTTGGCAACGAGGAAAAGACTTTTGTGATCTATGTAGACATTGGAGTAGGAAGTGCAATTAGTATGTTTCTCAGTAGAATTCAGAAAGACAGGCCGCATACACATGATCTTGTCGGGCTTATGCTAACCGCTTTTAGTGCTCGCGTAGATCGGGTAATCATCAACCAACTAAAAGGAACTACCTACTATGGACGCTTGATTATTGCTGCAGAAAATGAGCTACTTCAGCAGAAGATCATTGAGCTGGACGCACGTCCCAGCGATTGTATCGCGATGGCTGCGCAGCAATGCGCACCAATTTATGTCAGTCAAGAGGTTTGGGATGAGGTAGAAGATATGTCCGATGTTCTCCGTGGCATAGAGGAGGAACGTCGGCGGGAAGGAGATCAGGGATAAGCAAGTATCATAGCTTCACTTGCATGCGTTCCCAGTTGAAGTATGGGCTTATATAAAACTTACCCGCTTGGCTTGTGACTTGTCGACTAAAGGGGGGATGGGGCCCCTCCCTAAGGCCGTCGGCTTGCCAAAAGACGTGAGCAGCCATCGCCTTCTCAATGGGGTGACGGAAGGGGGCTAGCTTATTCGAGAAGAAGTAGTGACCCCCTTCTTTACTTGCACCCCTGCTAGGATAGGACGTCTTCTGCCATGAATTCAGATTCGTGAAAGCAGTCGGTTTCTTGTATCCGTTCAGCCAAAGAAAATTCGACGGCAGAGCCTAGCTCCTATATTTACCGTAGGCCTGGAAGGTCAAGCTAAGACCTCCTCCAATAGCTATCAAGATACACAGGATCTATAAAGAGAGCTCTAACTAGAGCAGGAACATCTTTCTCTAGTGCTTTTGCATGGATTAAAAATGCAAAAGAATAGAAGGAATTGCCTTAACTTCAAGAGGTTATACAAGGCAGTGTGCTAAAAAGGATAAGAGGAAGCTGCAGGCAGAATATAGCCAGAAGCATTCCTCTGTTCTACGGCACATGCGGGAAAAGCAGAAAGAAAGCCATAACTTTGCCCTCGGCCAGTGCACAGGACGTTCACGGACATATTGACCAACAAGAGAACCACTCTTTTTACCTGAACTTGGTAAGAAGCCCAAAGGGGATAAGGTCGCTAAACCCAAGTGAAAAAGAGGCTACAAAGGTTCATAGCATGTCCGACCGACAAAAGAGGTTACCTTTCTATCCAAGAAAGAATTGCTCTACCCTAAGGTATCTACAGGAATCCACACCTTATCAGGAGAGTTTCGTCCCGTAGTGGGAATGAGGTTTTCCTGTCCGAAAGAGGACAAAGCACCAAACAAGACTAAATGCAACGACTGAACATATTATGAAGATCCATGTTGACGGTACCCTCTATGAGGAAGAAGACGCGAAAATCTCCGTGTTTGACCATGGCTTACTCTACGGAGATGGAGTTTTTGAAGGAATCCGATTCTATGACGGTAGAATATTCCAGTTGGAGGCTCACATAGATCGCCTTTTTAACTCTGCCCACTCTATCTGCCTAAGACCTCCATTAACTAAGTCGGGGATGAAACAAGCACTGTTAGAGACTGTTCGAGCTAATCAACTGCAAAGTGGATACGTCCGATTGCTTCTGACTAGGGGAGTCGGCAACTTGGGACTTAACCCAGAACACTGCCGTCTCCCCGCAGTGATCATCATTGTTGATTACATCAGACTATATCCCGCGGAAATTTACAAGAGGGGGCTGAAGGTCGTGACCTGCACGACTCGTAGGACCACCCCAACTGCGCTTAGCCCTATGGTTAAGTCTCTCAATTACCTTAATAATATTTTGGCCAAGATAGAGGCTTCTCAGGCTGGGGCTGAGGAGGGTCTTATGCTAAACGAGTGGGGATACGTCGCAGAGTGTACGGCTGACAACATTTTCATCGTGAGAAATGAAGGGGTAGTTACCCCACCGGTAACTGCTGGGGCGTTGGCAGGAATTACCCGTTCTGTCATTTTCGATCTGGCATTAGATCTTGGAATTTCCCTAAAGGAGGCTGATATTACCCGTCATGAGGTCTTTGTGGCAGATGAGTGCTTTTTAACTGGTACTGCTGCGGAAGTCATTCCAGTGGCGATGTTAGACGGTCGGCGGATAGGAGTGGAAGTGCCTGGTCCCATAACGCAGCGTTTAACTAGTGAATTCCACCAGTTGACACGAAGGGTGGGTACTGTGATTTATTGATCATATGCGATGTGACGTTTGCCAAAGCAAGGAAGCAACAGTTTTTCTGACTCAAATCGTTGAGGGAAAGATGCAGAAGGTCAATCTCTGTGAAGCTTGTTCAAAGAACAAGGGGGTAAGTGATCCTGTGGGTTTTGAGTTGGCAGAACTTTTGGTGGGGCTAGGAACAGCTCCGAGTGTAGACGTGCAGCCTCCTGTGCCAAAGTGTGCTATCTGCGGATTTACGCAAACAGAATTTAAGAAAACTGGACGCTTAGGTTGTAGTAATTGCTATGATGCCTTTTCGAGGCTACTTTTAGGTATGTTGAAAAACATGCATAAGGGAGTTCGACACAACGGTAAGGTACCTGTTCTGTACCACAAGCTTCGCTCCTATCAAGAGCGTCTGAAAGCGTTAAACGATACACTGCAACAGGCTGTAGAGGCTGAGGAGTATGAAAAAGCAGCAGCAATTCGGGATAAGATTCATCAGCTAGAGTCGGAGTGTACATGAGATGAAGTTCTCTAACATCATTGCCAATACAGGTGAATGGCTGAAGGGGGAAGGACCTCATCGGAACATCGTCATCAGTAGCAGGGTGCGCTTGGCTAGGAACTTGCGTGGCAAGCCTTTCCCTGGTTGGGCTAAAAAATCGGAGCGCTTGGGAGTGGTGCAGACAATCAAGCCTGTTGTTGAATCTCTCCCAGAAATGCAAGATGCCTTTACGGAGAACCTGGAATCGCTTTCTTCGCTGGAAAAACAAATTTTAGTAGAACGTCATCTCATTAGTAGGGAACATGCAGCTAAGGGAGTGGGAAGTGCCATTGTGATGAACACTGCTCAAACCCTCAGTTTTATGATCAATGAAGAGGACCACTTGCGCATGCAGGCCATCTGTTCCGGTCTCCAGCTAACCAAAGTGTTCAATATGATTAACCAGGCGGACAGTAAGCTAGAAATGACGCTTGACTTTGCCTTTCACGATCAACTTGGATATCTCACGGCGTGCCCTACCAATATCGGTACCGGTATACGAGCTTCCGCTATGCTGCATCTACCTGCACTAGTGATGAACGATCTAGTGAATAAAATTATCAATTCAGTTAACAAGATCGGGTTAGCTGTCCGCGGACTCCATGGTGAAGGATCTGAGGCTGTTGGCAATCTTTTCCAGGTTTCCAACCAAACCACACTGGGTGAGTCAGAGGAAGAGATTATTGAACGACTCAATAAGGTAATTGAAACTATCCTCGAGCATGAGCATAACGCGCGACAAGTCCTTGTGGAGCAGCGTTCTGTCATATTATTGGACCAAATTGGGCGTGCCTACGGTATACTTTGCCATGCTCACTCGATTGGTTCAAAGGAAGCGCTCAATTTGCTCTCTATCATTAAACTTGGGATAGATTTGGGTTTATTTCACGATGGCAGTAGGCATCTCGTGGATGAGCTTTTCATTGAAACCCAGCCGGCGCACCTTCAAAAAGGTGTACAGAAGATGGAAGTTGAAGCTCGAGACGCATTACGCTCTTCCATTATTCGGACAAAGTTGAATTCTATGTCTCAGCCGGATGTTGCCAAAATTAACACTATGCCGGAAAAAAGGTAGGGAACCCCTATAATGAACAATTTTACACCGCGTGCACAACAAGCGTTAGCACTTGCCCGTAAAGAAGCAGATCGCTTCAACCATAACTACATTGGTACCGAACATGTGCTGCTGGGACTAATTAAATTGGGAGAGGGTGTGGCGGTTAGTGTACTCCAAAGAATGGGCTTAGATTTGGAAATGGTGCGTATGGAGGTAGAAAAGCAAGTGGGGTCCGGTCCGGAAGCTAAAATAGTAGGAAATATTCCTTATACTCCCCGTGTAAAAAAAGTTCTTGCCCTGGCTGGTAAAGAGGCAAAGAGCTTCCAGCACTCCTATGTTGGTACCGAACATGTGCTGCTAGGGTTGCTTCGCGAGGGAGAAGGAGTCGCTGCAAGGGTTTTAAAGAATCTGGAAGTAGATCTTGAACGCACCAGGAACGAGATCGTAAGGGAGTTAGATCCTAATTTCAATGTCGTAGAAGGAGAGGGAGAGCCTATGGTGGCTGAAGCGGTGGGGAGTGGCGGAGGGAAGGGAGGTGGCAGGACCCCAGCTCTACGCGCTTTTGGGAGAGACCTTACTGACTGTGCTAAAAGGGGGGAGATAGATCTGGTCGTTGGACGGAATGATGAAATTGAGCGGACAATTCAGATTCTCTGTCGTCGTACAAAGAACAATCCAGTTCTTATCGGGGAGGCCGGAGTTGGAAAAACTGCTATTGTTGAAGGACTTGCCCAGGCAATAGTTAAAGGAAACGTTCCGGAAATTTTGAGGGACAAACGAGTAGTCACTTTGGACCTCGCACTTATGGTGGCAGGAACGAAATATCGTGGCCAGTTTGAGGAGCGGATTAAGGCGGTGATAGACGAAATTCGGAGAACCAAGAACGTTATCTTATTTATTGATGAGTTGCATACTATTGTCGGAGCTGGATCTGCGGAAGGAGCAATGGATGCCTCTAACATTATCAAGCCTGCTCTAAGTCGAGGTGAGCTTCAGTGTATTGGGGCAACTACGTTTAGTGAATATCGAAAATACGTTGAAAAGGATGCTGCTCTAGAGCGCCGTTTTCAAACAGTGAAGGTGGAGGCGCCATCTGCCACACAGACTATCCAGATTCTTAAGGGTATACGTCCGAAGTATGAAGCTCACCACGGCGTTAAAATTACTGATGGGGCCTTAGAAGCGGCGGCAAGATACTCAGAGCGCTACCTTACTGGGCGCTTCCTACCAGATAAGGCCATAGATGTGATGGATGAAGCAGGTGCTCGCGCTCGTCTCACCTCAATGGCCAGGCCACCCAACGTAAAGGATATAGAAGATGAGATCGAGGTTATTCGATCAAATAAAGAGTCGGCTATTAAGTTGCAGGACTTTGAAAAGGCTGCCTCGTTGCGTGACTGCGAAAGGCAAGCCAGAGAGAAGTTAGAAGTTGCTCTTACTGAGTGGGGAGAAAGACGTAAGGAAGAGGAGGTTTGCGTCACAGAGGAAGATGTTCTCCATATTGTTTCGAAATGGACCGGGGTGCCACTAAGTCGCATGGAACAAAAGGAGGCTTCCAAACTTCTTGCAATGGAGAATGATTTGAAGAAGCAGCTTATTGGTCAAGACGAGGCAGTGGCTACTGTCTGCAGGGCCCTGCGACGTTCTCGTACGGATCTTAAGGATCCAAAGCGTCCCATCGGCTCTTTTATCTTCTTGGGCCCTACTGGAGTAGGTAAGACATTCCTTGCGCGGACACTAGCCGAGTTTATGTTCGGAGACGCGGACGCCTTAATCCAGCTTGACATGTCCGAGTATATGGAAAAGTTCACTGCTACACGCCTGATTGGTTCTCCTCCTGGCTTCATCGGCTATGAAGAAGGAGGTCAGCTTGCAGAGGCTGTACGCCACCGCCCTTATTCGGTAGTGCTCTTCGACGAGATCGAAAAAGCTCACCCGGATGTAATGCATCTCCTTCTGCAGATCCTAGAGGAGGGTAAGATTACGGACAGCCTTGGCCGTAAGGTGGATTTCCGGAACGCGATTGTCATTTTAACATCCAACGTGGGAGCAGAGCTAATCAAGAAACAGACGGCCTTAGGATTTGGGGTCTCCAAGCCCCAGGATAACTACGAATCCATGCGAGAGAAAATTCTAGAAGAAGCTAAAAAGGTTTTTAAGCCAGAATTTTTAAACCGGCTGGATGACATTATTGTCTTTCGTTCACTCACGCGCCTGGATTTGGAACGCATTGTCGATCTGGAGGTGGCGAAGGTCATAGAGCGCATCCGTGCCAAGAAAATCAATCTATGCTTGGACTCAACTGCGATTGAATTCTTAATCGAAAAGGGGTACGATCCCGCTTATGGTGCTCGTCCGATGCGACGAGCTGTTGAGCGTTTTTTAGAAAACCCTGTGGCGGAAGAGCTTTTACGTGGGACTCTGAAAGGCGGGGATCAGGTAGATGTAAGAAGGGACGGGGAGAGCCTCTCCTTTCATGCGAAAGGGGGTTCTGTGGCCGTTACTACTGACTAAGTGGCAGCTAGCCAGCGCTCCGCGTCCATGGCGGCGGAGCACCCTTGGCCTGCTGCTGTAATGGCCTGGCGATAGATAGAGTCGACTACGTCACCGGCTGCAAAGACACCAGGTAGGCTAGTTTGCGTCCCGCGCTTTAGCACAATATAGCCAGCCTTGTCGAGTTCCAGCTTACTATTAAAAGGCGCCGTGTTCGGGGTGTGGCCAATAGCGATGAAGACGCATTTAACTTTAAGCTCCCTTTGGGCCCCAGAGATGGTATTGCGAACACAAATGGCACGCATCATACCGGATGCATCCAGGAGATATCTCTGCACAGTAGAATTCCACACAGGCTGAATTTTCGGGTGTGTGAGAGTTCGTTTTGCCATGATACATGAGGCACGCAGGGTATCCCTGCGGTGGACTAGGTATATAGTAGAACAGAAACGAGTGAGGAATAGGGCTTCTTCACATGCAGAATCCCCTCCGCCGATGACAGTCACTGGTACATCTTTGTAAAAAGCCCCGTCACAGGTCGCACAGGAAGTAAGACCGTGGCCAATTAGTTGTTCCTCTTGTTCTAGACCTAGCCACCTGGCCGAGGCGCCGCTGGCAATGATTAGTGCTCGACTCTCGCGCCAAGTACCGTCGACTTTTACCCGCTGGATTCGATCAAAAGCTTCAAAATCCTCCAGTACGCCGTACTCGAATCTTGCTCCAAAACGGTCTGCCTGCGCATGCATACGTTGCGTTAAGTCTGGGCCCTCAATCCCATGAGGGAAACCAGGAAAATTTTCTACGCTAGTCGTGAGAGTTAACTGCCCACCAGGTTGGGTGCCCTCTATAACTAGAGGCGACAGGCTCGCTCTGGCGGTGTAAATAGCTGCGGTGAGACCAGCACATCCACCGCCAACAATAATAACATTTTCCATAGAAGGGAGGGGAACGTCTTTTAAGTTTTTGCATTGTTGTAGCACAACCTCCCATATAAAGGGTTTACTTCCTCAACCCCTTTTGGGAGAATGTGCCTACTATGTCAGTTTGTTCGGACCGATGGATATGCCGAATGGCCATTGAGTGCTCTATGATTGAGCCGTTCGTAGACAGGCAAATCCGGTCTAACCGGGATGGTCAGCGGGTTATTAGCTACGGGTTGTCTAGCTACGGCTACGACTTGCGGGTGTCGGACGAGTTTAAAGTTTTTACCAATGTTTTCAATACAGTAGTCGACCCAAAGAACTTTGACTGCTGCTCTCTTGTAGATATCAAAGCGGACATCTGCATTATACCTCCTAATTCTTTCGCACTAGCCAGAAGTGTTGAATACTTCAGGATCCCAAGGGAGATACTCACTATTTGCGTCGGGAAATCTACCTATGCGCGCTGCGGAATCATCGTTAACGTTACTCCTTTCGAGCCAGAGTGGGAAGGATATGTTACACTGGAGATCTCCAATACTACTCCACTGCCTGCAAGGGTCTATGCTAACGAGGGACTTGCTCAAGTGATCTTTTACCTTGCACATGAGCCCTGCAATGTGAGTTACGCAGATCGTGGTGGAAAGTATATGTGGCAAAAAGGCATTACGGTGCCCCGGATATAAAAAAGCTTTGTGGAATCAGAATTCCATGATGTGTCTATCTGTCTAGACGTCTAAGTACATGGACTCCGCGTTCTTTATGCCAGGAGAAGGTAGATGGTGTGAGTATGGCATGTCGCTTAGTAGCTGTGTCGGTAAACATAGCCTTTCCTTAGGGGTATTGGGCTTTCCAGTTAGCCACACTCTCCTTAATTCCGCGTGAAATATATTTTCGTGACTGGGGGTGTCGTAAGTTCCCTTGGAAAGGGAATCGCAGCTGCTTCCCTTGGGACTCTTCTTGAGCGGAGAGGATTGAAAATTTCCCTCCAAAAGTTGGATCCTTACCTCAATGTGGATCCTGGTACCATGAATCCGTTTCAACATGGGGAAGTTTATGTGTTAGCAGATGGCTCTGAAACCGACCTAGATCTTGGCCATTATGAGCGATTTACGCAGTGTGTTCTTTCCCGTTCCAATAACGTTACTAGCGGACAGATCTATGAAGCAGTCCTATCCAAGGAAAGGCGAGGTGAATATCTTGGGAGAACCGTGCAGGTAATTCCACATATCACTGAAGAAATTAAGGCCTGTATTCGTCGCCTTAGTTGGACGTCTAGCGTAGATGTAGTGATTACGGAAATCGGAGGCACAACTGGAGATATTGAGGGTCTACCATTCCTTGAGGCGATCCGGCAATTCATTCTCGAAGTTGGCATTGGTAATGCCATCATTGTTCACGTAACTTTGATCCCTTTTATTAGGGCTGCAGGGGAGTTAAAGACCAAGCCTACACAGCAAAGCGTGGCCAAGCTGCGTGAGATTGGCCTTCAACCTCAAGCCCTTATCTGCCGTAGCGAAAAGCCCTTGGATAGGGAAGTACGCCAAAAGCTTTCCCTCTACTGCAATGTTTCTTATGAAGCGGTAATCGAGGCGCGCGATGTGGAGCATACTATCTACGAGTTTCCCATTAATCTGAAGGCTGAGGGGTTGGACTCTTTTGTCTGTAAGGCGTTAAAACTCCAGACACCGGAGCCAGATATGGCCAGCTGGGAGGGGTTTGTGTACCGGGTAATCCATCCAAAGGTTCGTGTGTGTATTACCATTGTTGGGAAGTATACCGAACTTCAAGACGCCTATAAAAGTATCTATGAATCTCTGACGCATGCCGGCGCTAGCAATGACTGTGGAGTTGATTTAACTTTGGTAGATGCAGAACGTATTGAACATGAAGGGGCAGAGAAATATCTGCGTAGGACGGCCGGAATTCTTGTGCCTGGCGGCTTTGGAGATAGAGGCGTAGAGGGTAAGATTCTTGCTGCTAAGTTTGCGCGGGAATCTCGCATCCCATATCTTGGGCTTTGTCTAGGCATGCAGGTAGCAATTATTGAATTTGCCAGGGGGGTATGTGGATTAAAGCATGCCAACAGCACGGAATTTGATCCTGCAACTCCTCACCCTGTTATTGCTATTCTCAGTGAGCAACTTACAGTTGAGAACAAGGGGGCCTCTATGCGGTTGGGAAGATGCCCAATTATCATTCAAAAAAATACACTCGCCTATCGGGTGTACGGGCGGACGGAAATTCAGGAACGGCATCGACACAGATATGAGTTCAACGTACATTATCGGGCACAGATGGAGAAGTATGGCTTTGTGATTAGTGCCATATCACCTGATGGCGATCTGGTTGAGCTGGTCGAATTACGAGACCATCCTTGGTTCCTTGCCTGTCAATTTCACCCAGAATTTCAGTCCAAACCTAATGATCCACATCCCCTCTTCCAAGGCTTCGTTGCTGCCTGCATTGCAAACCAACCGTAAGCTTGACTCCATATCTAGTTATTATCGGACAGCCAGGTTCAGGAAGTCGATCCTTCTGGAAGGAGTATAACGCCTTTTTAGCTAAGGATTGTTTCTAGCGCTTGCTTACGTTGTTGGTGTAGTTCGTCACCCACTGCGGGTACCAGGACAGGAGTTTCCCGTTGCGGAGGAACTTCTACCCACGAGCGGCACCCACCGTACCTTTCCTCATATGGAATATAGTGCAGAGGATTCAAGCGAAATACTCGTACTAGAGCTACATGGATGCCCCACCCTCTGTTCTGGAAACGCTCCTGGATTACAAAGTCCTGTAAGATGTGAAACTCTCGAAGGTGGACGATTTTTTCTTTGTCCCGTATAAATCGCACCCACTCTACAGAGGCTAAATAGCGGATTTCCAATGTATTTCCCGCAAAAAACGGGAATAGATTGTCTTGTAGTATTGTTTTTTCTAGCTGCCCATGGAACCAAGTGGGGAACAGAAAAAACTCTTTATACTTGAACCGGAACCCAGACTTGCCTTCAGAAATCCCTCCCTTTCGGATTAAGATATTTTGTTGCCCTCTTCCAAGGGCTTCACATACTAGTGCCCACTCTTTAAATGCTGGAAACATGTCCATTTTGGATAGATAGTTACGCGTTGCAGCGTAGCACAGTAAAGATGCTTTATCGTTTTGATTTTCATACTCATTCATTTTTTTCTACAGATGCTTCAAGTAGTCCGGAGCAACTCGTAGAAGTTGCTAAGTCCCGTGGACTAAGTGGGATCGCTATCACTGATCATAATGATTGCCAGTCTCTTCGGTATTGTGTCCAAAATGGACTCATGCGGGAGGATGGGTTGCCAGTGGATGATTTTTTAGTCTTTCCAGGGGTAGAGGTTTCTACTGCCGATGGACATTTGCTGTGCATTGGAAGTACCATCCCTGATCGGAGAGGAGCCTCTGCTCTTCAAGTAGCAGAAGAGATTCGCGCACGGGGAGGAGTCCCTATTCCTCCCCACCCTTTTGATCGATGGCGTGCCAGCATTTCTCCTGAAATTATGGATCAGATGCAATTGGAAGTATTGGAAGTATTCAATGCAGCAGTTCTCCGAAAAAAATATAACCAGCAAGCTCACATATATGCCATGACACGTTCCCTGGGAATGGTTGCCGGGAGTGATGCTCATCATCAAACAGCCGTAGGAACGTGCTGGACGGTATTAGACTTAGAGAATCTTTCCGTCGCTAGTGTCTTGTCTCAACTCCCAAAATCTGCCCAAATTGGCGGACACTACTCCCCCCTTTTGGAGGGCCTAAAGAAGTATTCTGGAAACTGGTTCCGTGTTTTCAAAAGGACCAGCAAGCCATAAGGAGAAATGCTTTACCTTAAACGGATAAACGGACTGCGTGCGTTCTATCTAGCTTGAGAATTCCTGAGGAATCAAAGGTAAATTGTACATGCGGATCAGAAATTTTTTCCCCTCTCCATCGTACACTACCTTGCTCGATGAGACGCCGTACTGCTCCGCGAGATTTATGTATGCCAAAACACCTGGAATAGACCGAGATAACAATCGATGTCGGATCATATTTCCCTTTTGCAAGGGAGTAGGGGGGGAGGTTAAGGCCCTCAAGGTTTCTCTTACTGAATCTAAGGTTAAAGCTTTCCAGAGCTACTCTCGCCGCTTCCCATGAGTGGTATTTACTGACTATCCGACGAGCGAGTTCCCTCTTGGCATCCATAGGATGGATGCTGGATGAGGGGATGGAGTCGCGAAGTAATAATTCGTAATAGCGCCCCGTTATGGCGTCTGGAATACTCATGAGCTTTCCAAACATCACCTCCGGAGTTTCTGCGATACCTATGGCATTGTTAAGACTCTTACTCATTTTTTGGATACCATCCATCCCTTCCAACAGCGGAAGAAGCATGGCAATCTGCTGAAGCAGCCCCTCTTCTTTTTGCAGATGCCTCCCCACCATAATATTAAAGAGCTGATCCGTCCCACCCAATTCAATATCTGCCAGGACTTGCACGGAGTCCCATCCCTGCATAATTGGATACTGAACTTCATGGAGGCGTATAGGGAACCCTTGATTTATGCGATCCCTAAAATCTTCCCTTCGGAGGATTTGCTGAATAGTAACAAGGCTATTCAGATGGATTATCTTTTCAAGCGACATTGTTCTGAACCACTTGCTGTTGAAGACAACATGCGTCTGTTCTTGATCAAGAATCTTGAATACTTGTTTTTGATAGGTAAGAGCATTGGACATGATTTCCTCATAAGTCAATTTGGGACGGGAAATCGAGCGCCCACTAGGATCCCCGACTGTGGCTGTAAAATCTCCCATGATCAAGATGCTGTCATGGCCTGCTTCTTGAAACTGGCGTAGTTTATCGAGAGCGATAGTGTGGCCAAGATGAATATCCGGTGTAGTAGGATCCACTCCAAATTTTACTCTAAGAGGACGGTTTGCTGCTAGTCTGATCTGTAACTCCTCTGGTTTAAGGATCTGCAAGCAGTTACCGGCAAGAGTTGTAAAAATATCGGATCTCATTGAGTATATTGATAGTTAAAGGCAGTTTGCGCTGTCCCATGTGATCTGCTTTGCACTAGAATTAGTGTGGATCCCTTCTTTCCTAGCTTCTATCACCCCTTGTCAGGAAATAGCTGATCCTCAATCTTGGTCAGATTCTTGTGGAATTGAGAGCGCAACACATGCTGGACTTGGTAGAGTGTGAGAGATAGGGCTTTTGGGCTACTGCTTTTACGGGAGGTTGTGCACTCTAGCTCGAGTATATAGTTCAGATTGGGGATCAGGTTAATGGGTTGCAGCAATTCTTTTCCTTCCATACATCTCTAGCAACTAAAAGATGGCTGGACTCTCTTTTTGAATTTACGGCCACGTTTTGCTCTAGTGAGAGTCTTAACTCATGGATTATCTCCCTGAGACTTTTGCCGCATGGGACAACCAAAATCCCTCCTTGGCAGGGACCCCCCGTTGCCAACCAGCAAGCTTGTTGAAGGGCTTGTCACTTCCAATCCAGTTTTGGGTTTCACTCTAACAAAGCTATGACCTAGACCAGATTAGACGGTGATACAGAAGCACAAAATTAAAGGAATTGTGGAAAACTTGAGACGAGACAATCTATATGATTCTGAAAATTGTCAGCTATGGACACCCTACTCTTCGTGTGAAGGGTAAAAATGTCGCCCAGATAAACAAGCGTATTCTTCGACTTGTGGCAGATATGACCGAAACTGTGATCAATGCAAACGGGATTGGCTTAGCAGCTCAACAAGTGGGGTCGCCCTTGCAGCTTTTTGTGTTAAACCTACCTCAAGACACATGCCTAAACGCAATGTTCCCAGCCGTAGGCTCTGCTCCCTCTCAGCTCTCAATGCCAGCTGTGGTGGTGAATCCGAAAATCGAAACCTATGGGGGGATAGTGTATGCCCTGGAGGGATGTCTTAGTTTTCCGATTGCAGAGGGATCCTATCCCATTCAAGGGCTGGTACCTCGTCCTTCTCGCGTTTTTCTCCATGCGCAAAATTTGGAGGGAAAAAAGATGGAATTTCATGCCGCAGGGCTACTAGCCCGTGCTATTCAGCATGAATTTGACCACCTTCAAGGGGTCCTTTTTATAGACCGCATGGATCCAGGTACCCTAGAGGAGCTAAGACCTGCTGTAGAAAGGTTGCTTAAGCTCAAGACCGAGAATTAATTGGTGGCTAAAGAGGAGGGTTGTTGCTAGGCATTTCCAATGAGCATGCCAGCGAAGAAAACCAGCAACCCTCCAGCAACCACCTGGAAAAGCGCTGAGGTCCATGGGATGGCCATATACCTGTGCCGCACCCATGCAATGGTAAAAAGCTCCACCACGACTACACCAATGGCAACAGGAGTAGCAATGGTTATCTCATGGATTATCAAGTAGGGGAGAGTGTGGCCAATTCCCCCAAGGATAGTCATGAGTCCGCAGACACCTCCACGGGCCCATGGTTGACCGCGACCGGTGAGACTTCCGTCGTCGGAAAGGGCCTCTGCAAATCCCATACTAATTCCAGCACCTACACTGGCGGCAAGCCCCACCAGAAACGTTTCCCAGCTTCTATGTGTTGCTAAAGCAGCGGCAAATACTGGAGCGAGCGTAGAAACGGAGCCGTCCATTAGCCCCACAAGCCCTGGCTGAACTACTTGCAACACGAAGAGACGTGCGTTATTCGCTTTCTTTTCTTCTGCCCGCCGCAGTCGTTTAACACTAAGTTCGTGAGAACGTTCTGCCTCAGCAAGATCTTCTAGAAGTTGCTGGATCGTGATATCATCGCTCTTCCGAGCGGCGAGTTCATAAAAATGCTTGGTTTCTGTTTCTATGGTTTCCGCCTCACGTGCAGCTGTTTCAGCGTTGAATGGATGAATTAGCCAAACAGGGTTACGAGATATAAAACCTCGAATGTCTCGTCGGCGAATAGAGGGTATAGTGGTGAAACCAAAGAGTGTTTGATAGATTTCTAGGAGATGGCGACGGTGGCCACTTTCTTCTCTTCCAAGTTTTCCATAGTCAGAAGCTTTCTTAGGGTGAGTAGATTGGAGTGCATCTGCGAAGTTTCTGTAAATTCTTGCATCTTCTTCCTCCAAAGAAATTGCGAGGGCGAGAATTTCTTTGGAATTCAGGCTTTCGAAGGTTCTCATTCTAAGGCTTTTTATCTAGGAGTAGAAAATAAAAGGACAGGCAAACGGTCTATCCCGTATATGTACCGTGGCCACACTAATAAGTCTTATGGGAGAAGGGGACCCAGCCGCTGGCGGATTCTATTATAAATTTGTGACAAAAGACATAGTTTACTTTGACTTGGAAACGCAGAGGACAGCAGGTGATGTAGGGGGATGGAATCGTAAGCAGTTAATGAAAGTGTCCTTGGCAGTAATATTTAGTACCAAGGATGGAAACTATACTATTTACCCAGAAAAACAGGTGGGGGAATTAGTTACACGGCTTCAACGGGCGGATATGGTAGTCGGCTACAATATCCTCCACTTTGACTATGAAGTTCTTATGGGATATACGGTCTTGGACCTGCCGCACTATCTGCCAACGTTAGATTTAATGGTCGATGTAGAAAGGGCAGTCGGACACCGTTTGGCATTGAATGCACTAGCTCAGGCAACATTGGGTATTGGGAAGATAGCAGATGGATTGGATGCTATTCGATGGTGGAGGGAGGGAAAACTCCTACAGATTGCGGAGTACTGTTGTTTTGACGTAAAGGTAACCCGCTTGGTACATGAATATGCTCTCCAGCATGGAGAATTGTTCTATACGGACCGTTTTTTTCGTAAGCGGAAAATTTCCGTCAATTGGCGCTGCTTATAACCGTATCTGAAAAAAGTCTCTGGGAACTTGTTAGAAGGTCTTTGTGATTGTTTTACCTCTTAATTACAGGCTTGCTCTCTCTACTCGCCCCTATGAAGATTGGTCTTTACGGCGGGAGCTTTAACCCCATCCATCATGGTCACTTAATTTTGGCTCGAGATGCCCTAGAGCAATTAAGCCTAGACAAAGTGGTTTTTATCCTTGCCAAAGTTTCCCCATTCAAACTCTCCTTGCCTTCTCCTGTTCCAGGTAAGTTTCGTGCTCACCTACTTGAAGTCGCTCTTAAAGGAGAGCCTGAATTGGAATGGGACGATTGTGAGTTGGGACGCGACGGTCCCTCCTATGCCATTGATACAGTCCGTCAGATGCGAAGACGTTATCCTACTGCAGAATTTTTTTACTTCATTGGGGACGACCATCTCCCTACTCTTTCCAAGTGGAAAGAGTATAAGACATTGTGTCGTCAGATCCATTTTGTCGTCTTGAGCAGGGGAGCGGTTACATCGGGGACTACCACTTTTCCTACCATTAGGAGGAGACTGGACATTTCCTCCTCAGAGATACGGAACCGACTTTCTCGAGGCTACTCGATCCGATACCTACTCCCAGAGCCTGTTCATGAGCTGCTGCTTAGCTCTAGGTGGTATCGGACTTGCTTTCATCTGGAAGATGGATGGAAGGACCTGTAGTCCCTATTCCTTTTGCTAGGGCAAAAAAGGACATGGCGTAACACTACTCTGGATTCTACTCCCTATTTGGTGGGGCTAAGTTGAAGGATTTTACTATTTCTACACCAGCCATTTTGGTTATCCTCTAGGAGATTTTATGAGAGAGAGATTTGGTGTGATAGAAATGTGTGCCCATGCAGCTTCTGAAAAGAAGGCAGAGAACTTAGTGCTCTTAGATTTACGTGGCATCTCCTCATGGACGGATTTCTTTCTCATTGGTAGCGCGCTCTCGGAGCCACAACTCAAGGCGATTGCTTCTTCTATCCGCGAGCAACTAAGGGATCGCCTGCAGCTGCAACCATTGTCAGTAAGTGGCTCGCCTGCTAGCCAATGGATAGTGATCGACTACGGTGGAGTGGTAGCACACCTTTTTCTAAAAGAGAAGCGGGAATTTTATGCTATTGAGAACCTTTGGCGAGATGCTCCTCGCCTGAGGGGCCCATGGCTGGATCGTTAGGGGCAAGAGCAGCAATTTGGAAAAAAGAGCTAAAAGGCAGCTCCGAAAAATCGGAGCTGCCCGAAGGGGCATGGGGTAGTTAAACCCCTTCTTGGAACTAGTTTCAGTAGTCCATACCTCCCATTCCGCCTGGAGCAGGTGGTGTCACTGGCTTCTCTTTCTCTGGAATCTCTGTAACAAGGCCCTCCGTAGTGAGAAGAAGCCCACTGATAGAAGCAGCATTCTGCAGCGCAGTGCGAGTTACTTTAGCAGGATCTACCACACCAGCTCTCACGAGGTCTTCGTAGGAATCGGCGGCTACATTATAGCCATCATTGCCTTTACGTTTTTTCACCTCTTCAACAATCAAAGCGCCTTCCTTTCCAGCATTGTCAGCCAGCTGACGCAGTGGAAATTCGATGGCCCGACGAATAATATTCGAACCGATTCTTTCATCCCCCTCGAAGTGAAGGCTATCCAAGACCCTCTGTACTCGGATGAGGGCAACTCCACCACCGGGAACGATACCTTCCTCAACAGCTGCACGGGTAGCGTGTAGCGCATCCTCAACACGAGCTTTCTTTTCCTTCATTTCAGTCTCCGTAGCGGCGCCTACATTGATGACAGCTACCCCCCCTGCAAGTTTAGCGAGACGCTCTTGTAGTTTTTCACGGTCGTAGTCACTGGTAGTCTCTTCAATTAGACGACGAATTTGGGCCACACGACCTTGAATATCTGAGCTCTTACCCTCCCCCTCCACGATGGTAGTGTTTTCTTTGTCAATCGTGATCCGCTTGGCACGCCCTAAATCCTCGACCTGAACGTTCTCTAGCCGTATACCCAAATCTTCTGTAAGGCAACGCCCACCAGTAAGAATAGCGATGTCTTCAAGAATTGCCTTACGGCGATCTCCAAATCCAGGGGCTTTAACGGCAGCAACCTGCAGTGTACCACGTAACTTATTCACTACCAGTGTAGCAAGAGCCTCTCCTTCTACATCTTCAGCAATAACCAGAAGCGGACGACCGGCTTTTGCTATCTTTTCAAGCAAGGGAAGCAAGTCCTTCAAGCTGCTAATTTTCTTCTCATGGATAAGAACATAAGCATTCTCCAAAGCTACCTCCATGCTTTCAGTGTTAGTTGCAAAGTATGGAGAAAGATACCCCTTATCGAACTGCATACCCTCTACCACTTCTAAGACAGTTTCAATCGATTTGTTCTCTTCAACCGTAATGGTGCCATCCTTACCAACCTTCTCCATGGCGTCAGCTATGATCTGTCCAATAGTAGAGTCCCAGTTGGCAGAGACAGTCGCTACCTGGGCGATTTCAGTGCTGTCTTTAACCTTTTTAGAAATCTGGCCAATCTCCTTGACAAGAGCATCAACTGCCTTTTGGATGCCACGCTGAATTTGGGTAGGGTTCGCACCTGCGGTTACATTTTTCAACCCCTCGCGATAGATTGCCTCGGCGAGCACCGTTGCAGTTGTGGTACCATCACCTGCCAAATCAGAAGTCTTGGAGGCTACTTCGCGTACCAGTTGAGCACCCATATTCTCATATGGATCTTCTAGCTCAATTTCCTTCGCAACAGTTACACCATCTTTAGTGATAGTTGGGCTTCCAAATTTCTTGTCCAAGATAATATTTCGACCTGAAGGACCAAGAGTCGCCTTAACTGCCTTGGACAGTTTTGATATACCGCGCAGGAGAGCCTGCCTAGCTTCTTCGTCAAACAGTAATTGTTTCGCTGCCATAAGAATATCTACTATGAGTGAATTTTATAAACTACACGTGGTGCCTAAATACCAATAACTCCCAAAATGTCATCTTCACGAAGAATGAGATACTTTTCATCATTGAGCTGTACTTCTGTACCACCATATTTTGAGATGAGAACTGTATCCCCAACTTTGACGGTAAACTCAATCCGCCTACCGTTATCATCGATTTTTCCAGTTCCAAGTGCCATCACTTTTCCCTCCTGTGGCTTTTCCTTGGCCGAGTCCGGGATAATGATGCCGTGTTTCACTTGTTCCTTCTCGTCGCTGGGCTTTACAAGTACCCTGTCAGCAAGAGGCTTAAAGTTACTAGCTGCCATAGTTTTAGATTTGTATATGTGTTAGGTTGTTTGGGTTCTAACAAGAGCACTTTCCTACCCCAGGGATAGAGCACTTGTTAAAGTGTTGAAAATTACGAACTACTCTTCCGGACGTTTCTTTTTGTCTTCATCCATCATTTCAAATTCTGCATCGACGACATTTCCACCCTGCTTACCTCCAGTCTGAGGTGTCGCATCTCCAGAGTCAGAGCTGCTGGATGTGTCTGGCGTTTGAGAAGAAGCAGCCCTTTTATAAAGTTCAGCACTGACTGCTTGAAACTTCTGCTGCAGATTGTCGTACGCTTTAGTAACGGCATTTATGTCACCTTCCTTAAGAGCCGCTCGGACTTGGGCAATTGCCTCTTCGACAGTTTTTCTGGTCTCACTATCTGCTTTGACATCAAGCTCTCTTAGCTGCTTCTCACATTGATAGGCAAGGTTGTCAGCATTGTTTCGGGTTTCGATTTCCTCCCGCATCTTACGATCTTCCTCAGCATGGGCTGCCGCAGCATGCTGGGCTTTTTCGATGTCTTCCTTGCTAAGGCCACTAGATCCTGTAATAGAAATCTTCTGTTCCCTCCCACTTCCTAGATCTTTAGCAGACACACTGAGAATTCCGTTGGCATCGATATCAAATGTCACCTCAATTTGCGGGACACCACGGGGAGCCGGTGGTATTCCATCCAAATGGAATACGCCAAGCTGTTTATCATCGCGGGCCAGCGGGCGTTCCCCCTGTAGAACCTTAACTTCTACTCCAGGCTGATTATCAGAGTAAGTCGAAAACACCTGAGACCTACGCGTAGGAATTGTAGTATTACGGGGAATCATCGCTGTAGCTATACCTCCAGCAGTTTCAATAGCAAGGGTAAGAGGAGTAACATCCAAGAGCAGGATATCTTTCACATCCCCCTTAAGTACACCCCCCTGAATTGCTGCTCCTACTGCTACTACTTCATCCGGATTTACACCCTTGTGAGGTTCCTTGCTGATAAGCTGCCGCGCAGTTCCAACTACTTTCGGCATCCTGGTCATACCCCCTACAAGGACCAGTTCTTCAATATTGGACTTTTCCCATTTCGCGTCCCTTAGACAGTTCTCCACTGGTTTAATGGTACGCTCGAATAGGTCATCCGTCAGCTGCTCTAATTTTGCGCGAGTGAGCTTCTTCTGAATATGCTTTGGCCCAGAAGCATCTGCCGTGATAAAGGGCAGGCTGATTTCATATTCTTGAGTGCTAGAAAGGGCGATTTTTGCTTTTTCGGCTTCTTCTTTAATGCGCTGGATGGCATCTTTTTGCCTAGAAAGATCCATTCCTACATCTGTTTGAAATTCCTTTATAACCCAATCCATAATGCGGTTATCCCAATCATCCCCTCCAAGATGGGTGTCACCGTTAGTGGCACGCACTTCAAAAACGCCGTCACCTATTTCCAATGCGGAAATGTCAAACGTGCCTCCTCCAAGATCGTAAACCGCTATTTTCTCATCTTTTTTCTTGTCAAGACCATAAGCCAAAGAGGCTGCCGTAGGTTCGTTAATGATGCGCAAAACTTCCAGGCCAGCAATACGCCCAGCATCTTTGGTTGCATTTCTCTGTGAGTCATTGAAATAGGCTGGAACAGTAATTACTGCCTGTGTGATACTTTCTCCCAGTTTATCCTCGGCATCAGCTTTAAGCTTTGCTAGGATGATCGCCGAAATTTCGGGGGGGGAGAACGTTCTTATCTCACCCTCTACCTCGACTTGGATGTGGGCGTCGCCGTTAGCTGATTTAATAACCTTATATGGAATGCGGTGCAGCTCGTCTTGTATCTCATCGAATTTGCGACCCATAAACCGCTTGACACTGAATATGGTATTAGCTGGATTGGTAGCGGCTTGCCGTTTGGCAGATTGTCCTACTAGACGCTCTCCATTCTTGGAAAAGGCCACCACTGAGGGTGTGGTTCTAGCGCCTTCAGAATTTTCTAATACCAGAGGCTCTCCACCTTCCATAACTGCCATGCACGAATTCGTCGTTCCCAAGTCAATTCCTAAGATTTTAGAGGATTTAGACATTTTTCGTAAATGTTCTCCTTACGGGTTCTATGCAGCATAATCTGTTCCAAAAACGAGAATTCTTGTAAAGAATCTTGAAACGAATAACTGCATATCAAAGCCATCATGGACATAGCAGGTGTTCGCGGCCACAGAAGGGCCACAATGACCCAACTCTTGGGACAGAAAGCTATACTAAGTTACTAACTGACTCTATTATATTCCGTATTCCGTTATTTTCGTTCTGTTTAGAGAGTCGTTAGAAGATCTAAAGGGGCCCCCTTAACTCTGAAGAACGGCGGACGTGGCAAGACGAGACAAAAAAACTCCCTTCTTGAGGAAGGGAGGGGAAGGGCCCCGGCGGGAACAACAATCAGAAGCCCGCGTGCTGCTCTCCGCGTGCGGAGCAGCACGCGAAAAGCAGCTTCTTCATCTAGGTTAACATGGACTGACTATATCACTTTCAGCAAGTCTTCCCTTATTTAGGAAAGGGCTTCCTTCTTCCATGCGTTGAAGGCGTTCCATTTTTCCTTAAGGATCTCGGGACGAGAGAGGCCGAGTGGAATGAAGAACTTACCACCCTTTCTTAGATCTACGCGCTCCAAGTCTGCGTCTTTCTTAATATCCTTTCTGTCATCCTTTCTGTCCAGTTTGGAGGATCTTAGATCTACGCGCTCCAAGTCTGCGTCTTTCTTAATATCCTTTCTGTCATCCTTTCTGTCCAGTTTGGAGGATCTTAGATCTACGCGCTCCAAGTCTGCGTCTTTCTTAATATCCTTTCTGTCATCCTTTCTGTCCAGTTTGGAGGATCTTAGATCTACGCGCTCCAAGTCTGCGTCTTTCTTAATATCCTTTCTGTCATCCTTTCTGTCCAGTTTGGAGGATCTTAGATCTACGCGCTCCAAGTCTGCGTCTTTCTTAATATCCTTTCTGTCATCCTTTCTGTCCAGTTTGGAGGATCTTAGATCTACGCGCTCCAAGTCTGCGTCTTTCTTAATATCCTTTCTGTCATCCTTTCTGTCCAGTTTGGAGGATCTTAGATCTACGCGCTCCAAGTCTGCGTCTTTCTTAATATCCTTTCTGTCATCCTTTCTGTCCAGTTTGGAGGATCTTAGATCTACGCGCTCCAAGTCTGCGTCTTTCTTAATATCCTTTCTGTCATCCTTTCTGTCCAGTTTGGAGGATCTTAGATCTACGCGCTCCAAGTCTGCGTCTTTCTTAATATCCTTTCTGTCATCCTTTCTGTCCAGTTTGGATTTAGAGAGCGCAACCCTCTGGTTCAAGAGAGAGGAAGCAGCCCTCTTCTTCTCTAAAGCCAATTCCTCCTGAGTTTTGCACTTCTCCTCATAGCATTTACTTCCCTTGACTACATCACTTCCGTTGGAACGATGTGTCATTATAGGCACAATAATACGAGATGTGTTGTTTATGTTATTCATAAGAGAAAAGAGTACCAGCCGTACAGATAGTCTATACCCCAGTTGAATAGTCTATACTTCAGTTGAAGTCAAACGATTGTGAAAAAATTCTTCCGCCTATAAGGTTTTCTTAGAAGGCTGACGGGAATCATGGCAGAAGCTCCTTATAGTTACAGGAAACAGGGATGGGCAAGGGAATATGTAGGAGGGGGCTAGAAAGAAAAAGTGTGCCACCAGAAGAGCTGAGCATATAGGCAAATGTACGCAAGTCTGGCAACGGCGCATAGGGTACTACATACGCGGTCCTTATCCACTGTGGGCATTATAGTATACATGGTTCTGCTCAGCTTCCTGAGCTCGATTCTTAAATGGAGTGTTTATCGATCAGAAAAATCCCCGCCCGCACCTCCTGGAAAGCCTCAAGATTTTTCCAATCCACTGGACAAGAACTCATACCTAGGGCAAATGAGAACGGCGGACAAGAAGCGAAACTTCCGTAGCAGTTTTAAAGTGAATCTTTGCAATTTTGTGAAGAATATGCAGGCCATGCTTTTCTACAGCAGTCACGGCAGCATTTTTAACAGCCAGAGAGGCACCACGCGGAAGACGAAGAGCATGCTGTGCAGACGCGACATCTAGCCAGTCGATAAGTTTTTCCCTAGCTAGGATAGAAGCGGCAGCTACTGCGACATCTGATTCTGCTTTAGTACGTTGTTTAAGGCAAAGCTTTTTACCATAAGTCATTAAGGCTTGCTGAAGAAGGCTCACATCTGCAAATTGGTCAGACAGGGCGTATGGACAATCCGGCTGTTTTTTGCAGAGATTTTCCAGAACGCGAGCGTGGCCCCACGCGAGAAGCTTGTTTAGGTTGCCAAATCGGAGAAATAGTTCGTTGTATTTCAGTGGCGAGATGGCAATGACCTCCGACGGGGCGCCAGATTTGCGGATTTGCCGTGCGAGGTCGCGGATACGTTTATCTGAAGAAATACGCTTGCTATCTCGCACTCCAAGTGAGGAAAAGATGTGCGCAAGGCTGTGGTCCACGTAGGTCCCAGCGATGACTAGGGGGCCAAAAAAGTCGCCTTTCCCACTTTCATCAATACCAAAATGTGGTGCATGGAGTTCCGATTGAACTGCCTCAGTATAGCCAAAAGAAGCCTGTTCGAATACATTAGGTTCTAGTTGAAACGTGACGAAATCCTCGATACCCTTGCCCTGGATGAGTACCTTTGGGCCCTTTTGGTAGACAACTATGCGCAGTTTATCCTTCTGTGCGCAGAAGACCGTATGAGGCTGAATTGCAAGCTGAAACCCGTGGAGCGTCAATATTTGGCGGAGCTTTTCAACCTGACGGAGGGTGAGTGGGGCAGTGTAAGTGTGAATAGCAAGTGGTTGAGACGCTAGAGACCGCATACGGTGCGAGTATGGCCCAACAAAAGATGGAGCGCAATCTCCGTGCTTGGTTTCAAAAATTCGGCAGGGATTTACCGTGGAGACGCACTGTCGACCCCTACACTATTTTGGTCTCAGAAATCATGCTTCAGCAGACGCAGGTAAAAACTGTTCTGAGGTATTTTAGTCGTTGGATGGAAAAGTTTCCGGGTATTGAGATCTTAGCGAAAGCTCCTGAGGATGCTGTGCTTGGGTTATGGCAGGGATTGGGATACTATAGCCGCGCGCGCAATCTGCATCGAGCAGCCAAAATACTGGCGCAGCTTCCTATGTTTCCCAAAACCCCAGCAGAGTTAAAATGTTTGCCAGGCGTTGGTGACTACACTGCTCATGCAGTGGTTGCTTTCGCATTTGATGCCTGCGTGCCGGTGGTAGATGCTAATACTGCGCGTGTACTCAGCCGTTTGTTCGATTACTCTCGTCCAGTAAACACCGTTACCGGTATTCGCGATCTGCGTGAGATGGCGATTTCTCTTCTTCCTATCAAAGGTGGTGGGAGATTGCACAACTCTGCTATAATGGAGCTGGGTGCTTTGATTTGCAAACCGCGGAAACCCTTATGCTTTCAATGTCCACTACGTGTAGAGTGTCGGGCCCGCACTCCGGAGTCTAGGCCTGTCAAACGTCCTCACATGCTTCCTCAGAAGGTAGAAGATCATCGCGCATTCCTGTATGATGAGGAGTCAATTTGGCTCATTCGCTCTTCTGAGCGGTGGTGGGTTGGTTTGTGGATTCTACCCACCTTACGGAGAAGACCATCGGGTCCTTGCGACTGCATAGTTAAGTTTTCCATAACACGTCACGAGGTAACGATGCGGATTTGGAGGTGTGCAGTGCTAGCAGAGGATAGGAGGAAACTTCAGAAGGTTGCCTTAAGGGACTTAGAGCAAATGGCAATGCCAGCACCGCATCGGCGGGGGGTTGCAGCAATGGTAGAAATGCTTCATACTGGGACATATGACAAAAGTTCAGAGCTTGCTTCATTCTCCTGACGTTCGCGGGTATTTTGGTTCCTATGGGGGTAGATTTATCCCTGAAACGCTAGTGGATCCATTGAGGAGGTTAGAAATAGAATATCAGAAGATCCAGGGAAACCCTGCTTTTTGGAAAGAGTGGAAGAGTATTCTCCACAACTTTTGCGGGCGCCCGACGCCGCTGTACTTTGCAGAGAGGCTAACGGAGAAACTGGGTGGCGCTCGTATCTACTTTAAGCGTGAAGATTTGCTCCATACGGGTGCGCACAAAATTAATAATGCAATAGGACAGATCTTGTTGGCCAGGCGTATGGGTAAGCACCGCGTTATTGCTGAGACTGGAGCAGGGCAACATGGCGTGGCTACGGCTGCGGCTGCTGCACGGTTTGGGATGGAATGTGTTGTCTATATGGGTGCAGTGGACATGCATCGTCAGGCGCTCAATGTATCTCGTATGCGCCTGTTGGGTGCGCAGGTAGTTCCTGTCTTGGCTGGACAGTCTACTCTCAAGGAGGCAGTTAGTGAAGCAATGCGGGATTGGGTTGCAAATTCTAGGACGACGCACTATGTCTTGGGGTCCGTACTGGGTGCTCATCCTTATCCACTAATAGTGAGAGATTTTCATCGCATTATTGGCGAGGAGGTGCGCCAGCAGGTCCTTGCGTGTGAGGGGCGTTTGCCCGATCTACTTGTTGCGTGTATAGGGGGTGGGAGTAATGCTATGGGCTTGTTTTACGCTTTTTTGCAGGACATGTCTGTGCAGCTGGTTGGAGTTGAAGCAGGTGGGAGTGGTATACGGCCAGGATGCCACGCGGCTCGTTTCCAGGGCGGAAGGGTTGGAATTCTCCAGGGAACCAAGACTTGGCTTCTTGCTGATCAAGATGGTCAGATTGAGCGGACACACTCTATCTCAGCGGGGCTAGATTACCCAGCAGTTGGTCCTGAACATAGTCTACTTCGTGAGATAGGACGAGTAGAGTATAATTATGCAACGGATGCTGAAGCGCTGGAGGCTTTCCGGATATTTAGTCGCTGTGAGGGAATATTGCCGGCTTTGGAATCGGCACATGCCATCGCTTACGTTCTCAAAATAGGCCCTACTCTCCCTCGAGAGAGGATCATTCTAGTTAATCTTTCCGGACGAGGGGATAAAGACGTAGAGCAGGTTGCTAAAGAACCAACGGAGTGCACAGGTTCTCCGGCTGGCGCTCAGAGCCCTGCATTACCTCCACCGTAGCAGCGACAAAGTATCGACTAAAGGGAAAGCAGAAGCAATAGATTTTCACCTGGATAGTGGTCATTGCACCGCAGGGTTCCTGCTCGTTCTCCTTCTATCCCCTCACATACTTTTCTCACAGCTAACATGGATCTTAATCTAGCCAGTTGAGACTTATTTCTTGGAACGTTAACGGAATTCGCTCCATCCTTTCGAAAGGATTTTTCTCCTTTCTAAGGGAGAGTCAGGCTACGGTCATATGTCTCCAAGAGATAAGAGCATACCCTAGCCAAGTAGCAGATGTTTGTTGGCCTGCTGGGTGGCATCTTTTTTGGAACCCCGCTAGCCGATATGGATATGCCGGCACATTGCTTATGACTCGGCAACTGCCATTGCTGGTCACTACTGGGCTAGGAATAGCCCAACATGACAACGAGGGACGCGTCATCTCTGCTGAATTTCCAGGTTTTTATCTAGTCAATGTCTATACTCCTAACTCTGGGAGGAAACTAACCCGCCTAGACTATCGCATTCAGGAGTGGACTCCTGCTTTTCTTGGGTACCTTCTTCGCCTGATGAAGAAAAAGCCTATCATTTTCTGTGGAGATATGAACGTTGCTCATCAAAAAATCGACTTAGCACGACCTCATGAGCACGCACGACATGCTGGGTTTACTACCGAAGAGAGAATGGCCTTCTCGAAAATTCTTGCTGCTGGATTCCTCGATACCTTTCGAATATTTCACACTGAGGGTGGGAATTATACCTGGTGGAGTTACCAAAAATCTTCGCGAGCACGGAACGTAGGATGGAGAATCGACTATTTTTGTGTTTCAGCCCATCTACGAGGATCCCTCTGTGATGCTTTTATCTGGCCGTTTATCCCTGGTTCAGATCACTGCCCGGTTGGAGTCGAAATTTTTGTATGAATGTTAGATTATGATCAGCTTCAGGCTGGATGGTTCACTTGAACCAGGCCCAGTATGAAGTTCACCGTGTTCATGATGTCTATATTGGTCATGTACCTATGATCACGTGGGGTTCTTGAAAGAGAGGAGATGTAGAAAGGATGCCTAGAAACCACGCAAGTAGATTAACAAAACATTCACCTGTTTCGGCAAAAGCCTGCGGGTGCTTTTTCTGCACGCTTGACAAATTACCCTGAAGTCAAGCTAACTAGGCTGCATGCCGGTTTTAGCCATATGCTTTGGAGTCTTGTTGGGCGTTTTGGGGGTTGCTGGGTTTTTAGGGACAGGGTGTAGGGCGGCGACTGCTTTGATTCCATCTTCTTTTGGAATACTCATCCTGTTTCTGGGTATGATCGCTGCTCGCAGCGCTCACCTGAGGAAGCTAGCTATGCATTGGGCGATAGGGGTGGCCCTTGTAGGGGCTGTTAGCGCTATGGTGCGTGCCTTTCCAAACGTTGCCAAAGTATCTGCGCTAGAGGGCGGACGTCTAGTTGCCTTTTGGATGCAAATCACAATGGCGGTACTGTGCCTCACCTTTCTGGGTTGCTGCGTAAAATCATTTATGAATGCCCGAAGGAAACCTTAGGGATTTATAGGTAAACCGAAGATAGGAAAAGGAACTTCCGCTGTTGTCGTTGGGAGGAATGTACCTGTATCTTATGGAACGGGAAGTTCTGCGCTGCGTGGCACTTTGTCGCATACCATTGGATCTTCTTACACGCCGTGGATGGTCTGATTTCTTGATGAGAGAGTTTCAGACGGGGAGCGTACTCGCGTGGCTGTTTACCCAGGATGATTCATATTCCTCAGAGGGGGACTATATTGTCCATAGCTAGCTAAGGAAGTCTCTATCTCTATCTTTCAAACTGCATTGCATAAGTGAAGCCTTCTCTCAATAATGGCCTACTTAGGAGTCCGTTCCTATGGCTTGCTGGTGGGGGAATACTTTTGTTTTTTTCGACAGTGCTGGTGCTCTTCCCCTCTAGTACTAGACTATACACTGGTATCTCCGGTGTTTCTCTGCACAACGGAGATTCTGAAAGGAAGAAACTAGGCCGCTACATTTTCAGAACAAATTGCTTGATCTGCCATCAAGCTAGTGGGCAAGGCTCTCTTTCTCTGTATCCGCCACTAGCCAAAAGTGAGTGGGTTCTTGCACGAGGTTCTCATTCTAAGGAACATCTAATCTTAATCCTTCTCCATGGACTGCAGGGGCCCATTGTGGTGCGAGGTAGCGTCTATGACGGGTATATGTCCGGATGGAGTCACTTGTCCGATAGTGAGATCGCGGCCGTCCTCTCCTATATCCGTACGGAGTGGGATAATTTAGCCACGCCTATTACTTCACAGATGGTGGCAACAGTTCGAAAGAATGTGCCGCGCACTCGACCCTGGACGTGGAATGAGTTACGGGCAGGCCATCCAGATGGGAAACGCAACGTAAAGGAGGAATGAGTGGGATAATAATGGTTAACAACCCGCTACTAGCCTCTCTTATCTCTCAATAAAGGGGTTGCTGTCTCTATAAGGCTCTATGGCTCTGTCAGCATCGATTTGCCATTACATTCTTTCCATTTTATGTAAAGGGGAGGGAAGCGATGGTTGGTGCGTTATTGGTTTTTTCACAGTTCTCGTGAGGGGGTATTGCATAAATTTATCGGCAGTCACATCGATGTGAGTGAAGCGTGCTGGTTGGCCACACTCTCCTTAGCCTTAAGGGTTTCCGTCTCAACTTTTGCATAAGCCTCCTTGGGATACTCAGCAATTATGCCGGCCCCTGGAATAGGAGCGGAGGTCAGCAGTTGCTGGGCGGAACATCTCCCTGGGGCTATCTGAGATCAGCCCGGAAGAGTTCTAGTCATTGAGCGGAGCGATTCCAGGTCCTCTTAAAAAGGTCACTTTGGCCAACATAAAACTCACTGAGTGCCGTAAAAGATAAACTCCACAAGGAAAACAGACCCATGGTCTGTCATGGATAAACCAATTGCGCGGTACAGGACTCGAACCTGTGACCACTACCGTGTCAAGGTAGCACTCTACCGCTGAGCTAACCGCGCTTTTGCTAAAACATCATGCAATGCTAAAATCGGATCGTGCCATCCACTATTAATTTAGTAGACCCTGAAAAGTGCCTAGAAAAGAGGGGGATTTTTTGGAAAAAGATAATTCTTCATAGTGGATTAACTACCTGTAGAAGGCAACCATCGGTAGAGTGTCATATAGACAAGAACACCAGTTACAGAAACATACAGCCAGATTGGTAAAGTCCACTTGGCAATATAACGGTGCCTATCAAAGCGAGAATAAATTGCTGGTATTAGTGTTAGAATAACCAATGGAGGGACACTAAATGCTAGTACCACGTGAGAGGTCAGCAGGGTAAAGTAAGCAAGTCGTATGATGCCTGTAGCGGTAAAACGTGTGATTGCCTGCGTATTGAAATGGTAAACAAGATAGAAAATAAGAAACACGATGGAAGTGACAGTGGCCATAAGCATACTAATGATGTGTAGTCTCTTATGTTTGAGAGAGATAAACCACCACCCAACTATAATGAACACACTACTAAGAAAGTTAAGGCAGGCATTAATAGCAGGTAGTCTCTGAATATTCACAGAATTAGTTCACAGCGAATTCTTGTTCTAACCCGTAAATATCCCTAACAATTTGGGTAATTACCTGTGGATTTGTGCCATCATGGATCGCACGAATTTGCCCGTGAGGATCAACAAGGACCAGTTGGGTAGAATGGATAGCCCCCCCTGACTGGGAACCGCGAACAACAGCTTGATACATGCCACTTACCACAAGTGCCTCTACTTTTTCCCTTGGGCCAGTGAGAAAGATCCACCTTTTGGGGTCCGCATGAAAATTCTCTGCATATCTGGACAGGACCATTGGCGTATCGTAGTCCGGATCCACCGTGATACTTACTAGTTTTGCCCGACTCCCCTCTCTGAGGATCTTGCTCAGTTTGGCCATATGAGTGGTAATGATGGGGCATGGTCCCCGGCAGCGCGTAAAAACAAAGGCTGCAACCCAAATATTTCCCCTTAGATCCTTTAGAGTAACCATCTTTCCCTCCTGGTTCAAGAGTTGAAACTCTGGTACACCTCCGTAGTGGTCTAAGACTTTCTTCTGGCTAGATAGAAAGGTGTGACGGAGCCCCATGTAGGCTACACCCACAACAATTAGTAACCAGAAGAGGTAGGAAGGCTTGTAAAGCACAACAGCACTTTTCATGGGGTTCCAAAGTCTAGTGGTGAGACCAAAATTTGCTAGCTTCGATTATCCTCTTTAGTGCCTTTATCTTCTTGTGACCAATAGGGCCCCGAGGAGTAACGGAAGGTAGAAGATAGAGGAAATAAACAGAGCACGGGCATTGGCATAAGAGCGTTCCTGCATAAATTTTGATGATTGGACAACTAGCCAACTGCCTAAAGACAGCGCAGGCAGGAGATAAAATATGGTGTTAAGACCTGCTGCAACGGGAAGAAGCGAGACTATCAGGAGGAGGATAGTATAAACCAGTGCCTGAAAAGAAGTAGCTATGCCAGAGTCATCCCTTTTGGATAGCATGACAAATCCTGCCCTAGCATATTGACGGCGATACATCCAGGCTACAGCAAGAAAATGAGGCACCTGCCAGAGCCATAATGTAGTAAAGAGGAAATACCCCTCTATTCCAATTTGGCCACGCACTGCTGCGCAGCCGATTAAAGGAGGAAGTGCCCCAGATACAGCTCCCACCAGAGTGTTTAAAGAAGTAGTCCGCTTTAGTGGAGTGTAAAGAAAAAGGTAGCTAGCTATAGTAAAAATTGTAAGAGTTGCACACAGTCTATTCACAAATAGAAGTAGAATGAAGATGCCGGTGAGAGAGCTTAAGATCCCTCCCGTAAGAGCCCCAGAAGGGCAGAACCGTCCTCCTGGCAACGGCCGATTGCGAGTACGTTCCATACAAGCATCCCAGTCTTGTTCTAACCACTGATTTAGCGCAGTAGCTCCACCAGCGCTCAAGGCGGTGCCAACAAGTGTAATGAACAGTGTCCTATAGGAAAATAAGACGTCACGTCGCCCCATCAAAAATCCCACAAGGGTGGTATGAAGAACTAAGAGGCACAAGCGAGTCTTGACTAGCAAATTAAGGTCACAGGCAATCTCCCACCATTTCACCGAGCCGATGAGGACAGATCGCAACATACGTCAGGGCTCACTTAGCAGCCTAATAGGACTATCGACAGCGCAAAATAACCGGAACGTTAATTGCACTCCTAAAAAAAAGGCTAGCGCCCCAATGCTCACGTGTGCTGTAGCAATATCTGCTGCCTTGTTTGACCAGATTATCCACATCCCGAGCCCTATTTGGATACCGACTAAAAGCATCCAGATTTTTCCCCATTGGTTAAGTGGGTGGGTATGGCGAGCCAGCCATGCAAACACGACTACTCCTGCAAACGTAAGGGCAGCAAGAGCTCGATGCGCCATCTGAAGAGCAATCTGAGCTGCACTGGTAGCTGCCTGACCATGCACTGCACGCACATTATTAATTCGAGCAACAGAAGCAGAGTCTAGCGGTGGCCACCATTTTCCATAAGCGGTGGGAAAGTCTGGAATGGAAAGCCCAGTGTGGGTGTGACGCATACCAGCGGCTACTGTTAGCTGGGCAAAAATTACCCCTGTTACTATCATAGCCACCCACTTCAGTTCCTTGACAACGCGAAAACTGGTATACTCCCCCGAGAGAAATGGGGCGCTTGTTACCACTACTAGGATACCTAAAAGACCTAGGAAGGATTGTGCGACCATCCCATGAAGAGTGCCTATTAAGTTCGCGTTTAAGGTAACCCGAAGCCCTCCTAGTATTCCTTGAAAAATTACACTGATACAAGATAGGATGGCTATAATGTGGACCCAGCGGCGCTTTTCCACAACCAGAACACAGGCCGTCAACAAGAAGGTGAGTAGTCCAACTGCTGAGGCGAGAAGCCGATGGGTGTGTTCATACAGTACCCCCCCCGTCCACCGAGAGATGGGAAATAAAAACATGTTGTATCCATAGGTAGTCGGCCAATCTGGGACAGACATTCCTACGCCTTTAGAAGTAACTAGTCCACCGCTACAAATCAGCACAAAAGTACAAACTGTTGCTACGCTTGCGAAGAGGTGCAAACAACGATTCTTTGAAGCAGAGATGGAGTTCATCTAGTCAATAGCATTCCTGCAGGGTGTAAGAGGCTTCGCTAGGAAATCCCTCGCGGGCGGGGCAAAGCATCTGCATCGGAGTAGCACATCCCACACACACCATGATGGTACTATATGATAAAGCCGCAGAGGGATCAAAATTAATGGAATAGTTGCCGCAACTTTTTGCCCAATCGATATTGCTTCTTCCATCAGCAAAGCGGGGTAACTTTATTTACTACAGCGGACTTTGTAGTTATTCCCTAACAATGGAAAATGGAGTAAATTGTGCATGCGGTTGGCTTCCTTGCTTCCAAGTAAGATCAATTTCAGTAGTGTGGGGAGAAAATGAATTTCGCCGTTCTCGCTTTGAAGAAGAATCTATGGGATGGTAACTTGGTTAAAGTTCGACAGGAGCCTCCCCAAATGGGACCCAGCTCCATCTGGAAACGGACTCTGTTAGGAGGAAGTGGGTACAGCATAGGTAATCCTTGGCTTCTAAAGGCGACGAGGGAAATTATTGTTTGATAAACTCTCCCTACGGTGAGACCACCTGTTGTTTTCCCGGTCCTCCTCTAAGAAGGGGCAAAAGGGGGCTCTCTTGTTGGGTGGGACCGGTGGCTCTCAAGAGTTGCGAGTATGCACTACTATCGGTGAAGGCTTATAGGGTAGCGACATTGTGGGACAACAGAATTAACCCTCGGCAGATTGAGAACGGGAATTCTTACAGTGTTAATCTTCCCCTGGCTCTTCAGCCAATGCCTCTTTTGTCAAAAAGATGGGCAAAAGGAAGCTGAGATTCCCCCATCTGTTTAAAATGATGTCAAGGAGCTCTCCTTCCTGTATACTACCAGATGGCCATTGTACTTGTTTGATCAAAAAAGAAAAGTGTCGGAGTTGTTATTTATATCTACTTTTGTCAGAAATTGCTCCCGTTTTACCTTCCCCAGAAGGAATTGAGCTCTGGCCTAGTGAGGAGGATGAAAAAATTACTGCGGAGAGCAAGAAGATGGGAAGAGAGTTTCTACTCGAGGCGCGAGGAGCTAGGATTTGCTGGAGTGGATGCCCGTTGGTTATGGGCATAGTCAACTTAAGCAGTGACTCGTTTTCCGGCGATGGTTTATCCGAACCCACCTTGGCTCTCCATTATGCCCAGAAAATAGTTGCCCAAGGAGCAGATATCGTGGACATCGGAGGGGAAAGTGCTCGTACCAATCGGGCCCCAATTAGCGAGGAGGAAGAAATTCGAAGGATGATGCCCTTCGTAGAAGGCTTTAGCGAAGTAGTGGCCAACAGTAGTGGCCATTCTCCGCTACCCCTCCTGTCCATTAACACCTGGCGTCCTAATGTAGCGCGAGCCATTTTGAACTGCGGGGGACATATTCTTAATGACGTAGGTGGCCTTACTACAGGGAAAAACGCGTCTGTTTGTGCTGAGACGGGAGCTGCACTAGTAATTATGCATTCTAGAGGAGCGCCAAAAGTTTCTCATAGACATGTTCACTACTCTGATATCATGCGCACCTTGCAGAGTTTTTTTTTAAAAAAAATTCGTATGGCAGAACAGTCAGGTGTCAAAAGGAATAGTCTGCTTCTAGATCCTGGAATTGATTTTGCAAAACAGAGGAACGACAATTTGACCATCTACCGGAAGCTAAGAATGCTCAGCAGTTTTTTCCCTCTTCCTCTACTGCTTCCGGTTTCCCGTAAGAGCGTCATTGGAGAGGTATTAGGGCTTAGCAAGCCATGTCGGCGGGACGCCGGTACAGTTTCTTGCGTAGTGGCAGGCTTACTACGGGGAGCCGCCATTTTTCGGGTTCACAATGTGAGAGCTGCAGTCCATACCATCCGAACTATCTATCCTATGCTGACTGAATGCTAAGGGTTAGCCATCCGTAATGGCATTCGATACTATAGAACTATCAGTGGTTTGAAATTGAAAGCGAACGAGATTCGTTATGCTCAACAGGTAGCTCCCCTGCTAAAAGGGATGGCATTTTCCTCTGTTTTGTGCAGCGCCCTCCTGCCCCTGTGTCACAATTCTCCCGCCTGGCAACAAAAGAACTTGATCAAAGTAAGCCAACCAGTTCTGAGATCTAGCTTCGGCTATTGCCGTCCGTGGTAGCCTTTGCTACCTCTAAATATCGCCAGTCCCTATGGGATGGTGGGGATCTTCTGTCCCCTCGAAAACCACAGCAGAGTTGCGTTGGTAGCAAAACCGCCCGCCTTGTTTCTTCAAAAGGTTACCTTACCCTTCTCGTTGTTCCATAAAGCGCTCCTTTCTTCACTCTTCCCATCGAGGTAACCATCGCCGGCGCCATGATTCCGATTGTAAAAGAAAAAAGTAAGGCCGCTCCCCACACAGGGATATAGAGATTGGAAGGGGAATTGCAAAGGGAACTTCGCTGTGGCAGAATGCCGCGGATCTTTTTTTTGGAAAAAAAGGAGATCGAGGAAAGCTGTCTCGGTCCAGTGTAAAGTATATGAATCCCGACACCCACTTTTTGGTTTAGGAACTAGGATTGAGAAGTGACTTCTCCACGTGTCTATGAGCAGTCTATCCTTTGAAACCACAGAGGGTGATCTGTTTGAGCTATTCAACAGGATCGGCAATGTTTGGAATGTGGAAGTAGTTTGCAGCCGCCAGACCTATCGCTCGAAGGGGTTTTTGCATTTGTCCAGATGCAAACGGTAGAAAGAGACACGTCGGGCAGTTGCTGAACTGCATAAGAGGAACACATGGAGTGAAACTAATAATTATTAGCGGAGCCAAAAATTAGTGGAGCCAAAACAACCGAAGAACGACGTTAGACTATATAGCTCACTTCCACAACCGATCTTCCTAGCCGGTCCGACTGGAGTAGGAAAATCAGCACTCGCCGTGGAATTAGCGCGTAGGATCCGGGGTGAGATTATTGGAGCAGATGCCTTTCAGGTCTATTCTGGACTATCTATTTTGACTGCCCAACCGGATCAAACATTATTGGAACAAGTTCCTCACCACTTAATAGGCCATATATCTGCTGAGGAGGACTATCACGCCTGGCGTTATAGATCAGAAGCCTGTGAAAAGATCACAGATATCCTTCAACGTGGCAGAACACCGATAGTAGTCGGAGGAACAGGATTGTACTTTCGGGCTTTGATCCAGGGTTTGGATCCTATTCCAGCAAGCAATTTAGTCCTACGCAGTGAACTGGAGCAGTTATCCCTTGAGATGTTGCTGGAGCGCCTTGACAAGGCAGATCCACATGCAAACAAAAGGGTTGACATACGTAACAGAAGACGAGTTCTTCGAGCAGTGGAAATTTGCGAGCTTTCTGGCAAGCCCTTGGAAAGCTTTCGCACTAAAAGCCGACGGGTTATTGCTACCCGGGCTTTTGTGCTTGTACGCGCACGGGAAGAGTTGTACAGGAACATTGTGGGCCGTGTCCACCATATGTGGGAGCGGGGCGTGGTCAGAGAGGTAGGAGGAATGCGCGGTCAAATAGGAAGAACGGCCTCACAGGCAATTGGATTACGCGAGATTATCGCGTGGCTCAGCGGAGAGTCGAACGAGGTGCAATGTCGGGGCGCAATTTGCGCGGTGACGTATCGGTGCGCAAGAAGGCAGTTGGCGTGGTTCAAAAGTTGGACCACCTTCACTCCGCTGTGCCTGTCTCAAGGCAATAGCATGCGTGCTGTGGTGGAAAGAATTGCCGCTGAGACCAAAACATTTGGTACCTAGGTCCAGGAGTCATTGAGGCAAGCTTGGGTTGTCTATCCCACTCTAGCCCTCTAGGGTGGGGAGCAACCATGGACCTTTTACTAAAAAGGTAGAAAGATGCGTAGGTTATCGTAACATGACAATGGAAAAGCTAGTCTAGTTTGCGTTGTGTATCTCACTTCTTCTTCCCATCGAGAGAGGGCTTTACTAGTAGGGTCGTGTAGGGGGAGTGCACTATGGGACATTGCAGAATCGTTGGACGAGCTTTGTCAATTAGCATCTAGCGCCGGCATACAGGTTGTAGAAACCTGTATACAGCGATTAGAAAGACCGACAGCCCCGTTCTATATAGGGAAAGGAAAGGCTAGAGAGATTGCTCAACAATGTAGTAAAAAGCAGGCTTCTTCCATTATTTTTGACGACGAACTCTCCCCAGCCCAGGGAAGAAACCTAGAGTACATTACTAATTGTAAAGTTCTGGATCGCACGCAGCTTATCCTAGATATTTTTGCCCAACGAGCACGCACCCGCGAAGGGTGTCTTCAAATTGAGCTTGCACAATTACAGTATCTCCTCCCCAGACTGACGCGTATGTGGTTGCACCTTTCTAGACAAACTGGAGGTATCGGTACACGAGGGCCAGGTGAAACGCAACTGGAAGCAGACCGTCGGCGTGTTCAGGAACGCATCGCCAAACTAGAAAGGGAGCTCGCTGCTGTACGCAAGAACCGCTTCATTCAGCGAGGAGGGAGGTTGAAAAAAAATTGGCCCGTCGCAGCACTCATTGGATATACAAACGCCGGCAAATCTTCCTTGTTTAACCGACTCACTGGATCTGAAGTTATTACGGAAGACAAACTCTTTGCTACCCTCGATCCAACTACACGTCAAGTTCTCCTTCCAAGCCGGCAAAAAGTTTTGCTGATAGACACCGTAGGTTTCATTCGTAAACTTCCCTACACGTTGATTGACGCCTTTAAGGCCACGCTGGAGGAAACACAATTAGCAGACCTTCTGATTCACGTAGTAGATCTTAGCCACCCGGGGTACTACGAACAAATGGCAGCGGTCGACTCGACCATCAAAGAGCTAGGAGTGGGTGGGAAGCAGGTTGTCCTTGTTTTCAACAAGGTAGATTGCGTACGCAACCCGGAGCTTATCCAGACGCAGTTAAGGCGTTATCCAGGCAGTGTGGCGGTTTCAGCCTATACTGGAATAGGGATTGACGCTTTTCTCCAACAGTTGGAGATGGACTTAAGCACCTGGCGATTAAAAGTAGAATACCAAATTCCCCTTGCTGAGTCCGCCCTCCTTGCCGAACTCCACCGGGGTGGATGTGTAAGTTCTGCTTATTACAAAGACGAGTTTGCTTTGGTGACTGCTTATATCTCGCCAGCGCTGAGGCAACGGTTTCTATCTTTCGAAGTTACCCACCAATAGACAGCAGAAGGCTCCCTGCCTGTAGTGTGCTTCAATACTCCTTCCTTTAGTCCATCAGCTATTCGGGTCGTTGCCTCCACCATTCATGTAGATCGAGGGAGGGTGTAAAAGCTGGTTTTCTGAGAAAAGAAAGCATTTTGCTTGCTAGAGGATGTTTCTAGAGTTAGCGTGGACTTGTATTCTGATGCTAAATGGCTACACCCAAAGACAGGTCTTACACGGAGGAAAAGGGTTCTGGAGTTCTGGCAGGGCGGTCGGTTCCCTCTAGCGCCACTTCACCTGCCTTGTCCGGACTCAGCCCATCTGGGGGTGCCGTGGCAAAGGAAAAGATACAGTTCCTCCGTCATCAGCGCGAGCGCCTTTTGACTCTAAAGGATACCCTACTGGATTCTATGCGGGGTGTCGGAAGAGATAGCTTGCGTTCCCGTGCAGAGGGTAGCGAAGCCTCTGCGTTTGGGATGCATCAGGCAGATGCTGGTAGTGATGCCTACGACCGTGACTTTTCCTTAAGCCTGCTTTCCCAGGAGCAAGATTCTCTTTATGAAATTGACCAGGCGCTCAAGCGCATAGAGAACGGCACCTATGGTCTCTGCGAGATGTGTGGGAAGACGATCCCTCAGATCCGTCTAGAGGCTCTCCCCTTCGCTCGTTATACGATTGAATGTCAGTCTGAGCTCGAGAGGCGTGGTCGGTCGCAGCGGGTACGTCAACCTGTTTCTTCTTTGTTCGGACTAGTTGATGAAGAGGGCAACGAGGTAGAGGAAGAAGAGTCCGCTGACAATAAGGAGTGAGAGAAGCTCTTAAGTATTCCCGTGGCTCAAGAAATTATCACGCTAGAATGTACTGAGGCCGCAGCTGGTGGAAGGCCTGTGTCGCGGTATGTTACCACTAGAAATAAGAAAAGTCCCCGTACCCAGGGACGACTCGAAAAGAGGAAGTACAACCCCTACCTTAGGAGGCATACCCTTCACCGTGAAATCAAGTGAGCTTCATGCAACCCAGAGACGCTAGACGGCGTTCCAATTTCCGGAAAGCCAACCGCTCGATGCCACGAAGGAGGATTGATGTTGCTGCTAGTGCTATCGATTACAAAAATCCAGATCTTCTTAAGCGCTTCGTCACGGAAAGTGGAAAGATTCTTCCCCGTCGTACGACTGGGATGCCTGCTCGTTTGCACCGTAAAATCACTCGACAGATTAAACGTGCCCGTGCAGTTTTGTTAATGAAGTAAAATTCTTCGATAGAAGCTCGTTTCTCCTCTTGTTCACCCCTTCTTCGCTCAAGAGAGGGGGCTCCGAGGTCTCCGTCTAAACCAAAGGGGGAGGATTTTGTGCGGAGGTACTTTTTGTCCTGGGAGGAAATATCTTTATGGCAGAGGGTATTGGCCCATCTATCGTGTATCTAGGCCCCGTGGGGACCTTCTCTCACCTGGTGGCATTACGCCGTTTCGGAGAGAACACCAGGCTGATTGCCAAACCTAATATCTCTGCTATTTTCGACTTCTTAGTGAATCACCCAGAGGCTTGCGCAGTGGTTCCAATCGAAAATTCTTCTGGGGGAGCAATTTATGATACGGTAGATATGCTTCTAGCCAAGGTTGGGGCCGTCCACATTCTGGAAGATTTATCTTTAGATGTGCAGCTTGCACTTCTTGGGCATAATGGAGAGAGAATACGCCGTATATATTCGCACTTTGTTCCCATTCGGCATCATAAGGAATGGCTGGCTACTAACTTTCCTAGTGCTCGTGTCGTCTCCGTTGAGAGTACAGCCTTTGCAGCAGCTAAGGCGAGTACTTCACGTAATGCGGCAGCGCTCGCCGCCCCTGGTGTGGCATCCCTCTACCACTTGGACATTCTTCAATTTCCTATCCAACCAGGAGGGGTAAATGTGACTAGGTTTTTTGTCATAGGTCGTCCAGGCAAATGGGGATTTCTTGCTGCATCAAGACGATGGAAAACTTCGTCGACATTTCAGCTGAAAAATGTCTGCGGCAGTCTATACTTCTTCCTGGAACCGTTTTCGCGTCGTGCTGTTAACCTGTGTATGATTATTTCCCATCCACTAGTTGGAAAACCAGAGAGTTATGTTTTCCTCATAGAGGTAGACGGATCTGTAGCAGATCTTTCTGTAAAAGCGGCGCTCGAGGAAGCCTCTCAGTGGTGTGAGAAGTTCGTCTTCTTAGGTTCCTATCCCAGCCGCCGCCGTTACAACTCTTCGCCGGGAAATTGCAGTCTTCCCAGAGGGCTGGTTTCTACCAGATAGAAGTGAGAAGTGTTTAGGAGGGCTGAGTCCAAACATACTTCAGATACAACCCGGGATCTTCTGGGCCATGACTCGTGGAATTGCTGCCTTAGAGTCGAGACTAGGAGGCCACTATCACCGGTACCTACCTGTTGTGTGCAAGCAGACACTCCTTTGTTATTTTTTGCAAGGGCTGGGCTTGCACTGTAGTGCGGCAATTGGGTTAGGATAAGTTGCTGCTTGGACGTTGCTAGTAGTCTCCCCGCGTGTGAAAAGATCGAAAGGCAAGGGGGTATGTAGGGTCCCAGACCCTATCACCTAGCCAACCTTTTCAGCGTTATAGGGAAAGTGGCCAAAAGGGGGCGAGCATTTTTTCTTAGAGGGAGAAACTCTTTGTTCCAAACCCGTTCCGAAGGGTTCCTACTAAAAGCCAGCCATTCAGAGCCACAATAAGGATAGCAAGAGTCCAAGAAAGAAGGCTTAGGCCTGAGGTATTGACGAAATTCCCCATCCTGCTTCGGTCGCTAGTAAAGAAGACCAGTGGGATCACTACAAAACTTAATTGCAAGCTTAGAATGACTTGACTCAAGATCAGAAGACGAGCGGTGGTATCTTCTCCGGCAATAACGGTGACAAATACAGCCGGAAGGATTGCTAGGAGCCGTGTAATTAGGCGGCGTAGACTGGGATGAATGCGCAGATTAAGAAACCCTTCCATTACGATTTGACCTGCCAAGGTGCCTGTTAGCGTAGAGTTTTGTCCTGAAGCTAGTAGAGCTAAAGCAAATAGAAAGCTTGCAACTCCGGTACCCAATAGTGGGCTAAGAAGCTTATAAGCATCCTGAATTTCAGCGACTTCAAAATATCCTCCTTTATAGAAGACAGCTGCAGAGACGACAAGTATAGCCGCATTGATGAAGAGCGCGCACATAAGCGCGAGCGTAGAATCCAGCGTAGCATAGAAAATGGCCTGCTTCCGTCCTTCCTTAGTTGGCCCAAAGTTACGCGTCTGACAAATGGCTGAGTGGAGGTAGAGGTTGTGCGGCATTACCGTTGCGCCTAAGATGCCCATCGCTGTATAGAGCATGTTTGGATTCTGCAGAATCTCCATCGAAGGCACACAGCTAGAAAGCATCTGCTCCAGGTCCGGGTGGCTTAGGATAATTTCGACGAGGAAGCTTCCTCCAACGACAAGAATGAGCACTAGTACCAATACCTCAATAAGGCGGAATCCCTTATTTTGCAGGAAAAGAATGAACAAAACATCCATGGCCGTGATGCACGTACCATACACCAAAGGAAGGCCAAAAAGAAGATTTAGGGCAATGGCAGATCCAATTACTTCGGCCAAGTCACAGGCAGTGATAGCAATTTCACATGTGATCCACAGAACTATATTTACTCCCGGAGTAAAGCAGTCACGGCATGCCTGAGCTAGATCTCTTCCAGTAGCAATTCCTAGCTTCAGCGCAAGGTACTGTAAAACGATCCCCGCAAAGCTAGAAAGGACAACTACGGGGAGAAGGGTATAGTTGAATTGCGCTCCGCCAGCCAGGCTAGTTGCCCAGTTACCTGGATCCATATAACCCACTGCTACCAAATAACCTGGCCCAGAGAATGCCAAAAGCTTGCGACAAAATCCAAAGAACCCCTGTCCTTCTTGCGGTACATGGACACTTCGGAAAACTTCTGGCAAGGAGGGATTCCCTGCAGTTCTTTGCCACTCTGATCTAGATGAATCGGTAGGCTGTGAGTCGCTCAAATTGCTCAATTCTGAATAGAGTAGGATTAATGTCGTCTTTCACTCTGGAGTAAGTGCTAGAAAATGACGAGATTGTTCAATTTTCGCATCTACTAGTCTCCTTGTACAGGCCAGACAAGTTCGTTGCACTAACGACACACGCAATAGCTATAGGGTAAGGCGCATACGTCAGCAACATGTAAGAAGAGAGTGAAGATCACTTTGGGTTGCCTGTCGTTCAACTCTCAATGGCTGGCATGTGCTAAACTTTATATCGTTCGGTTTTTCTTTCCCCAATGGGAGAAGTCATGCTATGGCGCGTGGGCAACGTGTCAGAGCAGTCATTTGTCGCCCTGTGTGTCAGGATGGTTTGACCTTGATTTTCTCCCATACATTTGCTCGTATTCCTCCTGTTGCGCTGCCCTGGGATAGGTTGGGTGTGGGTGAAAGCCGGCATGCCTGGGCCACACTTTGTACTCAGCACCGCTGTCCGTCACTACATCGCGGTTTTGCCTTGGCAGACAGCGTCTTTCTGATAGTTGATTCCTTTCCCTTGGCCCGCTGGGCGAGATAGTGTACCGAGAAGGAGCGGATATCCGGGCTTTTTTAGTGCTGGAATGGCTCATAAAATTTATGACTTGCAAAGCGTTTATTGCATCACAAGGTAGCAAGATCACCGTTTCTCGGGGGAAACTTGTTGTGCCTGACTGTCCTATTATTCCCTTTATCCGCGGGGATGGAAGTGGACCGGATATATGGGCCGCTAGCGAGCGTGTATTTAATGCAGCAGTGGAGAAAGCTTATAACGGCAAACGCAGGGTTGCCTGGTTAGAGGTTTGTGCTGGAAAAACAGCTAGGGAAAAATTTGGCGACTGGCTTCCCAAAGAGACGGTTGCAGCGTTTCAAGAATATCTTGTAGGTATTAAGGGGCCACTTTCCACACCCGTAGGAGAAGGCATTTCTTCACTCAACGTCGCCCTTCGCCAAATGTTAGACCTCTACGTTTGTCTGCGTCCCGTGCGGCACTTTTCTAAAGTGCCTTCTCCAGTCAAGTATCCAGAAAAAGTGGATGTGGTCATTTTCCGTGAAAACACGGAAGACATTTATGCAGGTATTGAATTTAAAGCCGGTACCGCTGAAGCTAATTCTGTGTGTAGGTTTCTGAAATCTGAGTTCCCCACTTTTTTTGAAAAGATCCGCTTTGGATCTAAGGAACGAGGGTTAGAATGGGCTAGGGTTGCAGGGTTGCCTTCCGATCTTTATAAGGAAACAGAAGTGGGTATCGGCGTAAAACCGGTTAGTCGAGCAGGTACCGAGCGTCTTGTGCGTGCTGCTATTCAATATGCTGTTGATGAGAATCGTCGTAGTGTCACTCTCATTCATAAGGGGAACATCATGAAGTTTACAGAGGGCGCTTTTCGGAAGTGGGCCTATGATCTGGCCAGGCGGGAATTTGGGGCCATAGGGATAGAAGGGAGTTCTTGGTGTCGATTACCTAATGGAACTGTAATTAAGGATGTTATTGCCGATATTGCCCTGCAACAAGTGCTTACACGTCCGGAAGAGTTTGACGTTATAGCTACCCTAAATCTGAATGGAGATTATCTTTCGGATGCACTAGCTGCGCAGGTGGGTGGCATTGGCATTGCGCCAGGTGGCAATATTAATTATGTGACAGGCCACGCAATTTTTGAGGCGACCCACGGCACTTCCCCCAAGTATGCAGACTTAGATCGAGTTAATCCAGGATCCGTTATCCTTTCTGGTGAAATGATGTTCCGTTACTTGGGGTGGCATGAGGTTGCTGATGCTTTAGTTAAAGGACTTAATGCTGCTATTGATACTAGGCGAGTAACTTATGATTTTGCCCGTTTGATGGAAGATGCTTCTGAAATCAGGTGTTCTGAGTTTGGGGACAATATCATTTCCCACTTGTAGTGGGAAAAACTAACAGAGAGCTTCATCGATGAAAAATCTTGGTGGCCTCCTCCTCTCTTATCTTATTGTAAGTGCTGCCGTTGCTGAGGAGATTCCAACCATTACTATTTATAATAGTGATCGCATTCCCCTGGTAATGTCGCAGATTATCGGTGCTAATGGCACTGCTGTTACTCACGTTTTGCGAAATGATCTGGATCTCAGTGGATGGTTTGCTTTTCTTGGAAAAGAAAAGGCATCATACACTGTGTCCGGTACGATATCTGGAGGATCTTTACTAGGCCGGTTAACAGACGTCTCAGGCAGGTGTATTCTATCCAAGAACTATAGGAATAATTTTCGGATGATGGCTCATCTCTTCGCGGATGATGTTGTGCAGATCTTGACAGGTAAAAAAGGAGTGGCTTCCAAGCGTGTGGCATTCGTTTCTGCAAGAACTGGTAAGAAAGAAATCTATCTTTGCGACTACGATGGTGGTACGCCGGAGCAGGTGACGCATGATCGTAACCTGAGTGTTAGGCCTACGCTAAGTCCCGGAGGGAATCGGTTGGCTTATACGGGTTACTTGAGCGGGTATGCGGATATTTACTTGGTAAATCTCCTCTCTGGTGCTCGCTATCGCTTGGTAAGGTTTCCGGGTACCAACTCAGGGGCGGCGTTTTCCCCAGACAGCAACCGTATTGCCTGTACGGTAAGCAGAGACGGAAGACCGGAAATTTACGTGGTAGACATGTTGGAAAAAAAAGTATCTCGGATCACCCATACTTGGCATGGGGTAGCATCTTCACCGACGTGGTCTGCAGATGGTCATGAAATTGTTTATGTTGGAGATGAGACTGGTGGGCCACAATTGTATCGGGTAAGAGTAAACGGCAGGAATGATGAGATGGCCGAGCATGTTCGCACGGGCTTTGGCTATTGCACAGAGCCAAATTGGTCCCCAGATGGGCGTAAGATAGCATTCAATGTTTGGTCTTGCGGTAGTCTTACTGTAGCGATAAAGGATCTGGTGGCAGGAGATACCAGGTTACTAGCACGGGGGGAAAACCCCACTTGGGGAGCAGATTCAAGACACTTGATCTTTACAGATGGTAATTCTCTTATTCTGCTTGACTCCCAAACTGGCCGCACCACATATGTCCTTCGGGGGTATGAGAAGATTTCTGAGCCTTATTGGGGACGGTGAGTGTGGGACTTGTGCTCCGGTGCAAGAAGGAGCAACTTGTTTATGAAGATTATGAGGAGGTGCATCCTTTCTTTTGCGTTTGTGGTAGCTGTCGGAATGGGTTTTTCTGCCTGTCGTGCAAAAAGGGAGCGGTATGCTGGAGTCGATGGAGACTTTATTAACACCGTTCCATTACCTGATCGCGTAGAGGGAGGAGACTTCTTTGGGAGCAGTGTCAAGCGGGGTCAGTATCAGCCTGTTTATTTTTCCTTTGATAGCTTTGCGCTCAGCGGAGCGGAGCAAGGTAAAGTAAGGGATATTGCTGCTTCTATAAGAGGGTCGCATAGCAAGATGCTTATTGTTGCGGGTTTTACAGATTCATGGGGTACTGAGGAGTATAATCGGGCTTTGGGGGAGCGGCGTGCGAATACGGTACGTCAGGCTCTGATTAGCTCAGGGGTGAGGGCCGATCGTTTACAAACTGTCAGTTTTGGTGAGGAGATGCCCATAGATTCAAGGGATAATGAGACTGCATGGGCTAAAAATCGGCGTGTGGAAATTGGGGCGCTCTACTAGTTAGGAGTTTGTAGTGATTGGCAGGTGATAGTTCTCACAGAGAGAACATGAATGAGATAACAGAAGCATTTTCTGGGGGGCAGATAGGCCAGCAATAGGATGTTTTTACTCTCTACGTATAAAAGTATAACATGCCGGCTGTGAGCTCAGTCTTGTCTGGTAGCTGTTTTGGTTTTGCGCTACAAAAGTAGCTAATGATTACAGACCTCCAACTGGTAGATACCTCCAAACTCGACGGACGCTTGGCCGAGCTGTGGAGGTCTCTTTGATTTATCCACAATTTCCCGATGTCTAGCGGAACTGGAGATCGAGATGGCGTCTCAGTCTTTCTGGAAAGATCGTGCAAGGGCTGAAAGTATCGTCCACAAGGCATCCGAGTTGCGTTCCAAGCTAAGCCCGTTTCATGTATTGCAAAAGAAGCTGGAAGAGCTGGAAATACTTAAAAAGATCGCCATCGAGGAGCCCTCTCAAAGGTTGCGTGCTGCTATAGTAGCGGAGATAGATTCTGAGTATCAACGGTTGGTAAAAGAGCTTTCGCGTTTCGAATTAATCCAATTCTTTTCCGGAGAGTTTGACAGAAACTCAGCGTTTCTTACCATTCATGCGGGGGCTGGAGGAATGGAGTCTTGTGATTGGGCACGCATGCTCATACGAATGTACGCCCGTTGGATAGAGCGTAATCCTCTTATGAAGTATGAAGAGGTAAGCTTTCAGGAAGCAGAGGGGGGCGTTAAATATGCTACTCTACGGGTTTTTGGAGAATATGCATACGGCTATCTTCGGCAAGAGCGTGGGGTGCATCGCCTGGTGCGTATATCCCCTTTTGATGCAAACAAACGTCGCCACACCTCCTTTGCAAGCGTCGACGTAGTACCCGAAATTGAAGAAGTTCCTATCCACTTGGAAGAGCGTGACCTGAAAATTGATACCTACCGCAGTAGTGGTAAGGGGGGGCAAAATGTAAATAAAGTAGAAACTGCTGTAAGAATTACCCATTCCCCTTCAGGCATAGTCGTGTCTTGCCAAAATGAACGCAGTCAGCTGAAAAACCGCCATACAGCCTTGAAGTTACTTAAGGCCAAACTCTATCAAATTGAGGTAGAGAGGAAACGGGATGAGAGAAATACTCAATCTAGAGAAAAGGGGACCATCGCTTGGGGGAATCAGATCCGTTCTTACATCTTTCAGCCATATCGATTGGTAAAGGATCTAAGAACTGGAGTTCAGGCTACTGATGTCCATGAGGTCATGGACGGCGGTATTCAATCTTTCATTGAAGGACATCTGTTACAGGGATTAACCTGCACAAAGAGTCAGCCGGGTTCCAAAAGGAGAAGCCTGTAGTGCTTTCCTATATACCTAGTTAAGCCTTGCGCTGCTGTTGGAGCCAGTTTGACAAGCGAGTTGCGATGTAAGTAAACAACCCACGAGGCTGTCTTTGTCGGTTCGTGGCCCGTGGAGATTCGCATCCTTACCAAGGTGCAAATACACGGCAACCCTCCTCTAGATAGCATGGAGAGCTGGCGAGGAAGTTGATAAAGTTTCTTTGCCGGACTAGTTCTAACTAGGCCTGGGTAGTTCCCATACTGAACTTTCCTTTTGATAGTGCTTCAAACTAGAAGAAGTTCTTTGCGCATCTCGTGCCAGCCTTACACTGTAGCTGTGATAGATAGTTAGGAGCTTCGCTTCTTATCTAGTTACCTACTGACTCTACAGCTTGAAGATTTCTTTCTTGCATTCTTGGTCAGGAATGTTGACAACCAGCTGGGTGTCTGCCATTGATGGTTGGTTTTCATAACGCTGCGCGCCCTCCTTAGCTCTTCTCCCATATGAAAATGTGTGGCTGTTTTTTCCAGTCGAGGGGGTGCGGTAGTACGTCCCTTCCGAAGCGTGTGGCAGCAGAGTATTGCGATGCAACAGCGCCTCCCCTGTGGGGGGGATACGCGCTGTGCAGAGTAGCACTAACTCCCGTGCTGGTTACCGTTATCGGCGATCCAACGACCGTTACACAACGCAATATCCGTGTCAGATGAAGATTTTGCGGCACACTGATAGTAATTTCGGTGAGCAGCTCAGTGTGCTCAATCGCACTTTGCAGCCAGTGCGTAAAGTGCAATCTTGCGTACACAAAATTATTCAAGACGTAAGAAAGCGTGGCGATTTGGCTCTTCTGCACTACACAAAAAAATTTAGTGGGGTGGAACTAGAGGCGTCGCAGTTGCGTGTAGACAAACAAGAGATTGCTTCTGCAGTTGCTACTCTCCTTCCCTCCGCACGTCGTGCTATTTTAGCAGCACGTACCAATCTTTTGAAATTTGCAAGGAGGACTCTGCGGAAAAATTGGTCCTCCAGAAATACGCAAGGAGCTATGATAGGAGAGCGTTTTGATCCTTTGGATCGTGTTGGTATTTACGTACCGGGAGGGACAGCGCCTCTGATATCCTCAGCGGTGATGACATGTACATTAGCTATGGCCGCTGGTGTGCAGGAGATCGTGGTGGTTACCCCCAGTAGAGCGGATGGTTCTCTTAGCTCATCCCTTTTAGCAGCGCTTTCTCTTTGCGGCGCTACTGAGATTTACCGTATAGGGGGAGCCCAGGCAATTGCTGCTCTGGCCTATGGGACAAAAACTATTGCATCAGTACGAAAAGTTTTTGGTCCTGGTAATCCATATGTGGTGGAAGCAAAACGGCAAGTCTTTGGATGGACAGCTGTGGACTTACTGCCTGGACCGAGCGAAGTATTGGTGATTGCAGACGCTTCAGCTCATCCAGACTGGATTGCTGCAGATCTTCTGGCGCAATCCGAACATGGTTCGGGGAGCGTGGCTATACTGCTTACAGATTCTCCCCAACTACTGAACAAGGTCCATAAATCCTTTAAGGAACAAGTGAAGCTCTGTTCCCGTAAGACTCAATTAAGAGATTCTCTAAAAAATGCACGCCTCATCCTTTGCAAAGGAATGGGCCAGTGTATTCAAATGGCTAACGGATTTTCTAGTGAGCACGTCTCTATAGCAACCTGTAATCCTGAGGAAGTTGCTAGGCAATTAGTAGCTGCTGGTGCAATTTTTCTTGGAGGTATCTCTCCTATAGCCGCGGGAGATTTTCTGGCAGGCCTGAGCCACGAATTGCCCACCGGAGGAGCAGGGAAATCCTTTTCAGGATTAACAGCTGACCAGTTTCAGAGGCGCACCAGCATCTTACGCTTTGACGAGGACTCCCTACGGAGGAGCTTGCCCTTCATCGATACCCTTTGTCAGGTTGAAGGCCTAGACGCACACGCGTACTCTACTTTTGTGCGACTTCCCAGAAAGAAGTGAATGATTTGGCGTGCCCGGAAAAAGAATATAGATCTCTCTCGGCAAGGACTTATCCTGGGCATTCTCAATGTAACACCTGACTCCTTTTCGGACGGAGGCCAACATGTTGGTGGAGAAGCTGCTGTTCTCCACGGAATGAAGTTGATAGAGGAAGGGGCGGATATCATAGATATCGGCGGTGAGTCCACTCGTCCTGGTGCCCTACCTATCTCCACTGCAGAAGAATTAGCTCGTGTGTTGCCGGTTGTACAAGCATTACGCCGGAAGAGTGATATTCTGCTCTCCGTCGACACCTATAAGGCAGAGACAGCCCATTGCTGCTTAGAAGAGGGAGCGGATATCATCAACGATATAACAGCTCTTCGTGGAGATCCAAAAATGCTTTCCGTAGCAGCAGAGACAAAGGCTGGTCTAGTGCTGATGCATATGCAGGGTACCCCTCACACCATGCAACAAAAGCCTCACTACACAAGTGTATCTACAGAAGTCCGGGATTTCCTCCTTCGAAGAGCACAGATAGCAACGTCCTCCGGAGTGGATCCTGTGAGTATAGCACTTGATCCTGGAATTGGATTTGGAAAAAACTTTTCTCACAATAGGGAGCTCCTTAGTGCTCTCTCGGTTTTGACTGGAGGAGAGTATCCAGTACTTGTCGGAGTCTCTCGCAAGAGTTTTCTCTCAGTAACTTCTGGTGCTCGGTCCGTGGAAAGCCGATTTTGGCCTGGGGTAGCCCTAACAAGTTTTTGTAGGGAAAAAGGTGTCCGCCTGTTTCGAGTACATGAGCCTGCACCTCATCGTGAGGCTCTTAAAATGACAGAAGCCATCTTACTTCCCTAAGATTTATCGATGTTCGATGTATAGTGCGCTCAGTTTTCTTGAGCAGTATTGGACCGCAACAACAGAAATTGGCATTTTGGCCATTGTCCTCTATTACACCTGTCTTCGTCTACGTGGAATGCAGGGGGGGCGAATACTACTCCGGTTGGTCCTGATTTTTATAATACTTACCCTGCTTTCACGGTTTTTTAACCTCACGGTCATTGAATGGCTATTACACAGTCTTTCCGGATTTTTTGCGTTGGCACTAGTCATCATTTTTCAACCAGAACTCAGGCGTGCTATTACGGAGCTTGGTAGTAACCACTTTCTTTTGACAACCTCTGAGAAGCATGAAACGCTTGGGGAGCTGGTGGGTAGTGTCATTGAGCTTTCAAACAAGGGTTTTGGAGCTCTTCTTGTTATTGAGAGAAAGATCAGCCTTCGTCCCATTATTGAAACTGGTGTTCCCATCAATTGTGATTATTCCAGAGAACTTATCCTCACTATGTTTCATCCCAAAACAGTTCTTCATGATGGGGCTGTGATTTTACATAAGGACCATATTGTTGCTGCCGCATGTATCCTGCCTCTAACCCAACGTGAAGATCTTGATCGAAACCTTGGTTTGCGGCACCGTGCAGCTTTAGGACTGACGGAATCTACGGACAGCGTGGCAATTGTCGTCTCTGAGGAAACTGGGCATATTTCCATTTGCCACAATGGGGTTATTAGGCCCAACTTGGGTGCCGAAGAATTCCAACAGCAATTAAACCAACTCCTGTTGCTTGCTGAGACATGAGGGGTCTTATCTCCAACTGGTGGGCAAAATTGCTCTGTCTAGTTCTTGCCAGTGTGATCTGGTACTTTGTACGTAAAAATGCAATGAAGTCCCCGTTTCCTCCCGAATGGATACGTCGTTCCGTAACCTACCATGAGTGAAAAACTCTTTGGGACTGATGGAATACGAGGGACTGCTAATATTGAGCCGATTACAGCGGAAACTGCGCTTCGGCTTGGTCGTGCTGCGGCTTACGTCTTTAGCACAGGAGGAAGTGGAAATCCTAATCCTCCGAGAGAGAGGCATACTATAGTCCTTGGGAGAGATACACGTCTCTCTGGTTACATGCTAGAAAGCGCCATAGTTGCCGGTATTACCTCACTTGGCGTAGATGTCTTACTTGTTGGCCCATTGCCAACTCCTGGGGTTGCCTACATTACGCGCTCTCTGCGTGCTGACGCTGGTATGATTCTAAGCGCCTCACACAATCCCTACGAGGACAACGGTATTAAATTTTTTCGCTACGATGGCTACAAGCTATCTCATTCTGTAGAAGCTTCCATTGAAAGATTCGTCCTTCTTGGGACCAGAAGATCCATCATCCATCCCACTGCCGCTAAAATTGGCCGCGTAGTTCACGTTGATGACGCATTAATCCGCTATGTAGAACACGCTAAGCGGAGTTTTCCTCATAGTTACACTCTTGGAAACCTACGCATTGCCCTTGATTGCGCTAACGGGGCTGCCTACAAGTCTTCCCCTAACATTCTACGAGAGCTAGGTGCAGACTTATGTGTATTACATGATGCCCCTAATGGGATAAACATTAACAAAGACAGTGGTAGTACTTTTCCACAAGCTATCCAAAAATTTGTTCTTAAAACTAGAGCACATGTGGGAATTACGCACGATGGGGATGCTGACCGTGTTCTTTTTTGCGACGAAAAAGGAGATCTACTGGATGGTGATGAAATTATGGCAATTGTAGCACTGGACTCCCTGCGTAAGCATCTTCTTGTAAAGAAGACCCTTGTGGCTACGGTCATGAGTAACGTTGGGCTTGACGAAGCCATTACTCGATGTGGAGGGCGTGTCATCCGAACTAATGTAGGGGATCGCTATCTGATGGAGGAAATGCTACGCAATGGACTCAATATTGGGGGGGAACAGAGCGGACATTTAATTTTCAGAGATTACACTACCACTGGTGACGGTATCGTGAGTGCTCTACAGATTTTGCGTATTATGATCGAATCCAGAAAGCCACTCAGTGAGCTTAAGCGTTGCTTGGTAAAATATCCTCAAGTGCAGAGAAATCTAATGGTGCGAAAGAAGCCCCCTATTAGTTCTCTCTCCCACGTACAAAACCTCATAGAGCACGCTCGGAAAGTCCTCAAAGGCAGGGGAAGAGTCCTCCTACGCTACTCCGGAACAGAACCGAAAATACGGCTACTTATCGAGGGACAGGATGAGCGTCAGATTGCCAAAATGGCAAAGCGCATCACCGATGCCCTCTTTGCTGCTATCGGGACACAAGACGGACAAAGTCAGATTCCTTGTTCTCTCACGTAACCTTCAGCCTTAGTAGGACTACTTCTGGCGCGTTGGATGCATCGAAACAATGCGCGCGGGAGTCATTCGCTACGAAAAATGAACTGATGACAGTTTGAGTAGAAAAACGCCTCTCCCGTTCCTCCCACTCCATTTTTTTGGCAGGGGGTCTTCTATCAAGCCGTCGGAAAATAATTTCCCCTGCCTTCATTAAGTCGAGCTTGTCGCGTGCGATCGTCTCCAGGTATGTTGGATCTGACCGCAAAAGGAACACTTCTCGCTCCCACCTTTTTTGCAAGAGAAGCGCAACCCGCAGTTCCTGCTCTTTCGTTTCTAGAGCTCTCCTGAGTTCCCTTGTCCTGTCCAGGATAGGAATAAAGAGAAGCCCCATTATCGTCAATCCCCCTAAAATAACAGTAAAGCTAAGGAGCTGATTAACCGTATGCCAGCGGTTTGTCCTGCGTTGACATCGTGTAGTAATCACTTCACACTTGGCGGTATATTGAATCCTCAGAATCAGAAAGTACCAGCCTTGCAATAAACAGCGCTATTTCCTAATTCCTCTTCAATGCGGAGCAGCTGATTATATTTTGCCACTCGATCAGTCCTAGAGAGAGATCCTGCCTTAATTTGGCCGGCATTGGCTGCCACAGCAATATCTGCAATGGTAGTATCCTCGGTCTCTCCAGAACGATGACTGATAATCGGGGTGTATTTGTTCCTGCGCGCCATCTCAATTACGTCAAAAGTTTCAGTGAGAGAACCAATTTGGTTAACCTTAACTAGGATGGAATTGCCGACCTTCTGTCGGATACCTTTGCGGAGAAATCGCATGTTGGTTACAAACAAGTCATCTCCAACTAACTGGATTTTGTCCCCAAGCGTCTCAGTCAAGAGCTTCCAACCTTCCCAGTCATTTTCTGCACAACCATCTTCAATAGAGAAGATTGGATAGTCCGAACAAAGTGTTTGATAGTAGGAGACCATCTCCTTGGCAGAACGTTTGGAATTGTCTGACTTCTTGAGAATATACTGCCCGGACTGAGTGTCATAGAACTCGCTGGAAGCTACGTCTAGGGCAATGTAGATATCCTTTCCAAAGCTATAACCCGCCTTTTCTACTGATTTAGCTATAGCGTCCATGACGTCCTTAACTGAGGAAAGGTTAGGAGCAAAGCCGCCCTCATCACCGACAGCCGTGGAAAGACCTCTAGACTTGAGTTCACCTTTCAAGGCATGGAAAATTTCAGCTCCCGCGCGAACGGCTTCTGAGAAGCTACCAACTCCCCTGGGTACAATCATAAATTCTTGGAAATCGATCGGCGCATCTGAATGCGCTCCTCCATTAAGGATATTCATCATAGGGAGAGGAAGCACTTTTGCATTAGAACCTCCAAGGTACCTGTATAAGGGCACACCAAGTTGAGAGGCTGCAGCTTTCGCCGTAGCAAGAGAGACTCCCAGAATTGCATTGGCACCGATTTTTTCTTTGTTAGGCGTACCATCCATGGCGATCATGCGTCTGTCCACTTTTACCTGGTCCAACGCGTCCATTCCAACGACTTCAGGCGCGAGAAGATCAGTTACATTTTGAACCGCTTTCCGAACTCCTTTGCCGAGGTGACGCTTTTCCTCACCATCTCTCAGCTCTAAAGCTTCATATTCACCAATGCTAATACCGCTTGGTACCGCAGCACGCCCTATGGCACCTCCTGCCAACTTGGCATCTACTTCTACTGTAGGATGTCCCCTAGAATCTAGAATTTCCCGTGCTGTTAATGCAGCAATTTGCGTCGAAATCATAACGAAAAAACATAAGAGGAAGAGGCTGTTTGTTCAAGGTAGCACGTTAGTGCTCTTGAATCCTTAAAGTAGTTCAAAATTCTCAAAGGGACGGATGGCACCGATATGCCATTTTTGGGGTTTCCCATTGCTATCCTGTAGCTCGACGAGTTCTCCTACACGCTTTCCTAGGAGGACGCGTCCCATAGCTGCCTGATAGGAGATGATATTCCTAGACGGCATGCCATCCCAAGCTCCCAAGATACTATACGTCTCGGTATTACCAGAGAGAACTTCAGTTAAGCTAACCACAGTGCCGACAGAGACTTTGGAGATATCAGGAGATTCAAAGTTTGTTCCGCGTGCGTTAGCTAGCATAAGTTCTAATTCAGTCTTTCTTCTGATCAAGGCAGCATGCTGCTCCCTAGCAGACTTAAATTCAAGATTTTCTCGGAGATCACCGTAGGATCGGGCAACAGCAATATCCTTTACACTCTGTATAATCTGCCGACCGACTAGGTCGTCATACTCTGCCTTGCGTCGCTCGAGGCTAGTCCAAGAAACAGTGAATGCCTCCTGGGAGGTTCCCGCCTTTTCACAGACTACCATGTTCTGCATCTCGGGATGGATCTTGATGATGCGAGCTAGTAACGAACGGCGATTTACATCATCAAAGACAGAACTGAGAAGCAGACGGCGCATGATGTCACGAACGGTCTGTCGATTTGCGTCGGAGAGTAGATCCTGGAATAACGATTTATCCTCTAGGAGGAGATCATGAAGACGAGAACGTCTTCCATCATCGAGTCGTTTATGCTCCAAGATGATCAACACGCTGACAAGAAGATCTGCGTTGAAGAGATGCTGGAGAAAATAACCTCCTCGTTTTCTACAGACCCAGTAAAGAATCTCTTGGGAGACTGAACGGTCCATTATGGAAATGAATACGGCTTTTTGAAACTCATGAAGTGCGTCCCTGCGCTCAAAAAGACGCGCAATACCAACCACTGTGCGCCAGCTGACTCCTTGGATTAAACCGAGTACTTTCCTCTTCCAGCTCTTACCAAACACTTCTGGAAAGACATCGAGAATTCGATGTTGCTTAGCAGAAGGAAGGGCAGCAAAAACAACTGGCAATCGGTCTTCTTCTGCTTGAAGAATATCTGCTATGGTAACTGAGGGAGGCTCGAGCCGTAAACTCCTGTATCTAGAACAAATTGCATCTCGCGCAAGCAGCAACTCCAAGGCCTGTGCAGACCGCAATTTACGGCACTTAGAAGCCATCTCTCCGAGATGCAGAGCCACTCCCCTTAGGGGTTCTCCTTCCTCTTGAGAAAAATCGTCAAGTGATTTTAGGATTTGATCGGCAATTACAATGTGATCTTTGAGGTGCCGTGCTGCCTGAAATTTGGCGAGGAGACTCTCATGGGAGGAGAGAGGCACCTGACGGAACTCGATAGGATCTGTTCTCTTGGAAGGAAAGTGGAAGTGCCTGTTGGACTTAAGTTTCTTCCTAAGAGTACCCCACCATTTCTTAAAGCCGGCAGTATCAAAGACTTTTGGGACAAGGGTAGAGGAGAGAGAACTGAGAGCAACCTTCCCGTTGTGATCTTGCAAAAAACAGCGAATAAATTTGACAGGAAGAGACTCTGCCTCTAAACGCACAGCCGCTGCATCTTGAAGAACACGCACCCGTAAGTCACCGGAACGAAGTGGCTGCAGAGCCCGTGCAGCGTACTGCACCTGCATAGGATGCTCCCTCTTGCCTTCAAAATCGACCACAATGTGTCCTGTAGTCAGTTGCCATTCCACGATTTTTCCTGTTCCCCAACTTTCATGAAAGCAGTACACACCAGGGGCCAAAAGCTTCAGGGGTTCCGCAGTAACTTGGCTCAAGTTCTTTGCTTCAATCGCTCGCTGCAGTTCTGGTGTCATGTTCTTCCCCATTTTCTATTGCACACTGCATCGAGAAATAAAATCCATAACTTGCCACCGGGGATCGGGAGAACACTCTCCTCTCCCTAGGCGCTGCTCTCTCTGGAGGCGACGGGAATCGAACCCGTGTCCTGAAAGCTATCTGCCCTACCGTCTACATGCTTACGTGGCCCTCTCTACTGTCAGAGGTCGCCCGAAAGGCCACCATCCTTGACTACCTCTCTAGTGTCCGTACTTCACCTCGCCGCCTGTGTAGACACATTACATCCGGCCAGCCTGCTATCGTCGCCTTTTCTTCTCTAGCAGGCTTCAAGAAGAAGGCGCCACGGCCCTTTACTAGCCGAGCAGCGCAACCGCAGGACTGCCTGCGACCACGCCTGGTTGATTCCTGTAGTTAGCAGTTATCTTTTTTCGACTCGGTTTTTTACGAGGCCAACGAGTCTTCCTCGGCATGCAGGTATAGCTTCAACCCTCAGTCGAAACCTTTTCGCCCCCTAGAAAGCCAGAGAACATAGGTATCATCGTTCCTATGCTTAGGCAAGCTCAAAATTATTCTCCTCTGGTAACCCCATGAGATTTTCCTCAGTGGCCGATCACATTTTTCTGCAGAGCGTGTAAAACAGTTGCGAGGGAGCAGTGGATCTCATACGTGAGGGCGTTATGTTGCGCTAACTTAACCTTACTAGGGCACACTACTCAATAATTCCAGAATCACCTCATCAGAATGAACCTCTCCAGTGAGTTCATAAGTAGTTCAGATTACGCGAGACGATCAGAGGTTTTGATTGTTTTTCTAAAGAGCACTTTGTCCTCGCTAATGGGCAGGTTTGTGGCAAGATGATTTACCGGGATGGGATGTTGCCGTTTCTTACTGAAAAATTTTGCTCGCCTGCGTTTGTAGGTCCCTTCCAAATGGACAGCTTCGATCGAGCCTTGAGCTTCTCTCGTGGTGTCCTCCTCTCAATTCGGAGAATTGGGGGGAAGAGGCTTTATGCTTCTATTCACGTTCTAGAAGAACTACAATCTATCGGTCGCATGCGAAAGAGGCCCCGTTCCACTGCTGCTCCCTCGCTTCTTCCACAGTGTTTTGATAAGGCTCCCCTCTTTCCCCTGCCACAACCTCGGAGCGAAAAGTGGACGCTAGAGTCACTTTGCAGAGAAGCGCTTTCTTGCATACGGTGCCCTCACTTAGCAGCTAGTCGCACTCAAGTTGTTTTTGGGGCAGGCAATCCGCGGGCAGAATTGATGTTTATTGGGGAGGCTCCAGGAGTGGATGAGGATAGGCAGGGAGAACCCTTCGTAGGTCGAGCTGGCCTTTTGCTAACCCGTATCATAGAGACCATGGGTCTCAGTCGAAACGAAGTCTACATTACTAATATTTTGAAATGTCGCCCTGATATGCCCCCTGGCCACGCCGGAAACCGCAAGCCTAAATCCGGAGAGGTAGCTGCCTGTTTCCCTTGGCTTCATGAGCAGATCGCCATCGTCCGGCCACGTGTTCTCGTCGCCTTAGGGAATACAGCCGCAGAAGGACTCCTCGGTCAACAACAGCCAATGAAGGAATTACGCGGGCGATGGTTGAAGTATATCAACACACCTGTCCTAGTTACTTACCACCCCTCTTACTTGCTTAGAAACCAATCCCTCCAAGAAAAACGCAAAGTATGGGGAGATATGCTTCTTGTGTTGGAAAAGTTAGGGCGGCCTATTTCTGAAAAGCAAAGAAGCTATTTCCCAGATCCTGTGCAGAAATAATAGAAGCTTTCTTTCTTCCCCTTGCAAGGGGGTGGTGGAACCTACTCAAACCTGTCGTTTCTGCATCATGCGTCAGCAATGGGCTAGAATATGCCGTTTTCGAACTTTAAGTAAGTATAGGAGGAGAACCCCTTTTCGTATTCATTGAGCAAACGCATCCCTTCGTTTGGCTTCAGTTTATCACTCTTAATCGCTGCATCGGTTTGAGTCTTCATGCGTCGTATCAGTTCATTGACATCCCATTGTGTGAGGAACAGTACCTGGCCTACAGTACTTCCAGGCAAGATTTCTTCAATGTAGTAGCCCCTCTCTTCATCCTCATCCATAAAGACGTGAATTTCATTTACCCTCCCAAAAAGATTGTGCAACCCTCCCATGATGTCCTGGTATGCTCCTACAAGGAAGAAACCAAGGAAATAAGGCTCACCAGGACGAAAACGGTGCATAGACAAGGTTTCCTTCACGTCTTGGAGATCAATGAATTTGTCTACCCTTCCATCTGAATCGCAGGTGATATCCACAAGTGTACCGTTTCTTTCAGGGAGCTCGTTTAAGCGGTGAATTGGAAGTACAGGAAAAAGTTGCCCGAGCGCCCAGTGGTCAAGTAAGGACTGAAAAACGGAGAAATTACAAATAAACTGGTCTCCAAGGATATTTTCTATCTCCTTGACCTCCTCTGGAACATAGCGTATGCCGCGGAACGCCTCTACGATAGCAGAGGCTATTCCCCAGTAGACAGTTTCAATTTTTGCTTTTGGTCGTAATTCTAGTAGCCCAAGATCAAACATGGCTTGGGCCCGCTCGTGAATTTGTTGAGCATTATGAAGGCTTTCCAGGCGGTTTTTTTGGGACAGATTGTCACGTATTTCTAAAATTTCTTCTACTAACTTAGGATCTTCAGCGGAAACTCTTCTAACGGGATCCCGAGCATTTTTCTCGATAGAGCCAAAGGCCTCCACAATCAAAACCGAGTGATGCGCCACAGTAGCTCGTCCACTTTCGCTTACAATGATAGGATGCTCCACTCCTTCTGAGTCGCATACTTCCATGATGTTATGTACAATGTCCCGGGTGTACTCGTTAAGAGTGTAATTGGTGGAACTATTGAAGGTGGTCTTAGAACCATCGTAGTCTACACCCAGCCCACCTCCCACATCTAAGTAGGTAAGGTCATATCCCATTTTTTGCAGCTTAGAGTAAAATCGAGCGGCCTCCCGTATTGCTCTTTTGATGGTGCCAATATCTGGCACTTGGGATCCCACATGAAAGTGGAGTAATTTAAAAATGTCAGACTGACCTACACTATTCAAAGTATCACAAGCTACTACTAAATCAGCAGTAGAAAGACCAAACTTTGCATTTGTGCCACCACTAGTAGCCCACTTGCCGGCTCCCTTGGACTGGAGCCTTACACGCATTCCAATGTATGGTTCAACACTCATTTCTTTAGAAAGTTGAAGCACTTGATAGAGTTCCTCCAGCTTCTCGACAACGATGATCACCCTTTTACCTAACTTTCTTCCCAAGAGAGCTGTGCGGATAAATTCCCTGTCCTTATAACCGTTACAGATAACAAGGCTTTCTGGATCCGTATGGATAGCTAAAGCAGCCATGAGCTCGGATTTACTACCTGCCTCTAGGCCGACATGAAAGGGGGCCCCAGCGTCCAGAATTTCTTCGACTACTTCTCGAAGTTGATTGACTTTAATGGGAAAAACTCCCCGGTAGGTGTTGCGGTATCCTGCTTCCTCAATGGCCAATATAAAAGAACGCTGAATGGTTTCTACACGGTCCCGAAGAAGATCCTGAAAACGGATCACCAGCGGTAGGGAAAGCCCACGATGGCGGGCTTCATTTACCAGCTCATACAGGTCGATTTGACAGGACGGGTCACGCGTGGGGAGCACCGTAATATTCCCGGAAGGGTTAATAGTAAAGTATCCGTCCCCCCAGCAGTCCATATTGTAAAGAGCAATTGCACCACGGGTATCAAACTTACTCATCATGGAGGTGCAACTATGCGAGGTACTTTGTGTCTGAAGTCTAGCTTCAAATTCTATGGTGCCAAAGTGATTTTCTATCTTGCCCAAGAGCCTCTCTCTCGTGCAGTTTCAAGGCGATTGAAAATTGGTATCGCCCAACTCAACACTACAATAGGGGACTTTTCTGGAAATGCGGACAAAATTCTATCTGCTTACCGAGCGCTAAGCAGTCGAGGCGCCGAGATTGTCCTCACCCCTGAATTAGCTCTTTGCGGCTATCCTCCGTTAGATCTCCTTTTTAGGGAAGGCTTTGTCCAAGCTAACATCGAGGCCTTGAAACGTCTGCAGTCTCAGATTGATAGTGCAGCCCTAATAGTAGGATATGTGGATTACCACAAGGGAATTTTCGGAAAGCCATTTCACAATGCAGCAGCCATTCTAATCCCTGGTCGCTCGCCCCAGGTAGTGCACAAGTCACTGTTGCCTACGTACAGTATCTTTGATGAGGCTCGTTATTTCGAGCCTTCGGAAGAAGTTTGTCCTGTTCAACTCCTTGACCAACTAGTAGGCATAACGGTATGCGAGGACATTTGGGCTACAGGCTACCAGAGAGATCCTGTAAAAGAGCTAGTGTTAGCTGGTGCCAAGAGTATCCTAAACCTGAGTGCTTCTCCCTTTCAGGTTGGTAGAACAGAAGATCGGCTCTGCGTACTTCAGGAGATTGCTACCCGGCATCAAGTACCGATCTTTTACTGCAATTCTGTGGGTGGTAACGACCAGTTGGTATTTGATGGACATTCCCTTGTAGTATCCCCCCTGGGGAGATGGAGGCGACTCCCCGGATTTCAGGAACATTTAGAGCTCATTGAGGGAGTTCCCACCCAGGCTATCGGCAGAGTGTCCCAGAAGGAGGAAGATCTTTTTCGGGCTCTGGTACTAGGTGTGCATGACTATGTGGAAAAATGCGGGTTTAAGAAATGCGTACTAGGGCTTAGTGGAGGAATTGACTCGGCAGTCACTGCCGTTATTGCAGTCGCTGCTGTTGGCAGAGAAAATGTGCTAGGTGTTGCTATGCCTGGTCCTTACTCTTCTCGAGCTAGCATCATAGATGCCTTGTGCCTGGCAAAAAATCTCGGTATCCGCTGCCTACAAGTTCCCATCATCAGTACTTTTGAATCCTTGTGCCATCAGCTCATGCCTACATTGAATGGGTATCCTGATGGCGTAACAGAGGAAAACCTACAAGCGCGTCTCCGAGGGATCACTCTAATGGCATTTTCCAATAAGATGGATAGCATCGTACTAAACACAGGTAACAAAAGCGAATTGGCTGTCGGATATTGTACTCTCTACGGGGATATGTGTGGCGGACTAGCCGTCCTTTCCGATGTTCCTAAAACTTCCGTTTATTACCTTGCTAAATACATCAACCGGGACGGAATGGTCATTCCTGCCAATACCATTAAAAAGCCAGCTAGCGCTGAGCTGCACTTCCACCAGACCGATCAAGAAGCTCTCCCTCCCTATGAAATCCTGGACTCTGTTCTCCATCTCTATATAGAGGAGAATTTGACTCCTGAGGATATCATCCGCCAAGGCTTTAACTCAGAAACGGTCCGCTGGATTGTTCGTAAGATCGATGCTAATGAGCATAAGCGCCAGCAGGCAGCCCCTGGTATTAAGGTGAGCAAACAGGCATTTGGTATGGGTCGTCGCGTTCCCATTGCGCAAAAGTTTTGCGTATGATAGAAAAGGGGTCCGCGGCCGCCCGTTGGGGTCTTAGCTAAAAACACATGGCACGGAGTTAAAGAATGCTGCAGACAGGCGTTGCCCTCCCGAGTCAGCAGTGTTCACGAGTGTTGGCGAAAGTAGCTAGAATGGTGACAAGGTGGCGTAGCCTTAGTCCCTTGCTTGGGCACTCGGTCGAATTTGTTTTTTCAACTCTTTTGAGTGGGTTGATAGTTGCGTCGGGGTGTAGCTTAGTTTGGTAGAGCGCGTGGTTTGGGACCACGAGGTCGCAGGTTCAAGTCCTGTCACCCCGATATTACTGCGCCTCTCAACTTTACGGGAAAGTGAGGGATGCTGCCACTAGCTAACATAGCCCTGTTAGATGCGTGGTATTTCTTAGCGAGGAAGAAAAGGCACTTACGCTTCTACTGCCGTAGGCATTCTTTTCCAAACCTGTTTATCAGTGTAGTTGATTGTCTGCTCCTTTATACGTGTGCTATCCTCAGTTCCGTCCACGTGGGAATTTCATCCTCCCATCAGGCGAGTGATAGAAATTGCATGGAATATTCGTTTCACTGCCAGTTGGATGCTAGTAGCATTTGCCTTGAGCGCGGGTACTACAGAGTGAGTTTCTATCGCGAGTCATACCGGAACAGCCTGAACAGATAAGTTACAGGAAGCAGATATGGAAAAGTAGAGGGCACCAAACTCTGAGAACCATCACTTACAAGTTTCCAACTTTGCCTGCTGTGCGTAGTTTGGCCGTTGACCATGTGGCACACACCTTTTAGAAAAAAAACTGGCTACAGCTGTTACTGAAGAAGGTTTCTATGAAAGTTTAATTAGGTTGGCTCTTTTTAGAGCCTGCATTCTTCATTGATCCTGCCTGCTATCCTGGGGATAACAAAAGGGGTGTGGGCGTGTTCTGCGGTGCAGAAGAGCATTTATTTCCTCTGTCTACGTTAGCTATGCCTCTCTCGATGCAAAGAAAGTGGATCCTTCCCAGGGCAACAGATATGCGTTCCCTCGACAGCGTACAGAGTACTTTTGGGCTGCCAGCCTGTTTTGTCTCTCTGCTCTTGCAAAGAGGACTCACAGGCACTGCTTCCGTGGAAAGTTTTCTTTATCCTAAGCTCCGATCTCTCTCTGCTCCAGAGCTATTGCCGGATATGTCCCCCGCTGTGGAACGCGTGGATATTGCAATGCGCAACGGTGAGAAGATCGTGTTGTATGGAGACTACGATGTAGATGGTATTGCCTCTCTGGCACTCATTTCTCGCATCCTCGCTGCCTATCGGATAAGAGCAGAGTGCTTTTTACCACGGCGTACCGAAGAAGGATATGGTCTTACTCTTGCAGGTATCAAGCGGTGCTTCGCAGAACACCGTCCTGACCTTCTCATTGCAGTGGACTGTGGGACCAACTCGGCAGAAGAGGTTGCTGCAGTCCGTCGTCGTGGAGCAGATGTAGTGATCCTCGATCACCATGAAGTCCATTCTAGGCATCCTAATTGCACAGCACTGGTCAATCCAAAAATGGGAAGAGACTTTCACTATCTCTGTAGTGCGGGAGTTGCATTTAAGCTGGCACATGCCCTTGTGAAATATCACACCATTCCTGGCATAAACCTGAAAGACTATCTAGATATTGTTGCCCTAGCTACTGTAGCAGACCTCGTTCCGCTCATAGGGGAGAACCGTACCCTTGTGAAGTGGGGGTTAAAACAAATGAGAACTACTCGTTGGGCAGGGTTAGCGGCACTCACGCAGATTGCCGGTGTCAAAGCATCAATTTGCTCTGCCGACATTGGATTTCGTCTTGGCCCACGTATCAACGCAGCTGGTCGGTTGGGTACTGCCCATCAGGCTTTAGCACTTTTACTTTCTGATGACCCCGAGGAGTGTATCAGGCTTGCGACGGACCTCAACACACGAAATTGTGAGCGACAAACTGTAGAAAAGTCTGTTACTCGAGAAGTGGAGTTTTGGATAGAAGCGCATCATGATCACACCCGCAATGCCGCCATCATCGCAGGACATCAAAATTGGCATAGCGGCGTGCTAGGTATCGTGGCGTCACGCATTGCACGGCGCTACCATCGTCCTACTCTCATTATAGGGTTTGATGGTAGTGGAGTGGGAAAGGGAAGTGGCCGAAGCATTGAAGGATTTCCGCTCATTAAGGCATTGCGGCGCTGTTCGAATAAGTTGGAAGGATTTGGCGGCCATCGAATGGCAGCTGGGTTGACCTTGTTGGAAGCAAACTTTAAGAGTTTTTGCACTTCCTTTGAGGAAGTTGCAAAGAGCCTAATTACAGAGGAAATGCTTATCCCACGTCTATACCTGGATGCAGAAGTAAGCGCTGAAAGCCTCTCCCATTCATTGTTAGAATGGCAAGATCAGCTTGAACCATTTGGATCCTCTAATCCACAACCACTCTTCCTTCTTCGTCAGTTACAACCCGTCCACAGCCCACATTGGATGGGGAATAAGCAGCACCTAAGTCTGAAGCTCAGCTCTGGCCGTCGACAATTAGAAGCTGTTTTCTTCAATGCTGTTGGATTTTGTATGCCCCATCCCCCATGGGATGTAGCGTTCCACCTAGATCGGAATGAATTCAGTAAGCATCCTTCTTTTCAGCTTCGCATCATAGATATAAGGTCTAGCAAAGGATCGCTGTAAATTTACCTGGATCTTAAAGCTGCTCCTAAGCAAAGTTATATAGGGTTCCTTGGTATACGCTCCAATCACTGCGAATTAGGTAGCGAGTCTGATGTTGGAAGTGGGACCCCCCCCTGTCTGCCTGGCAGATGGAAGCCGATGTGAAATCAACTACGGAACCAGTTCCGTGGCAATTTCAGGTGTCCGCTGGACTCAGTATTTCGACACAAGCTTCACTCAAGCATGCACATTTGCTTGGTTGCCTACAGGGTTGAAGGGGAGCTCTAGGACGGGCTTCAAACTGAGTGAATCCTGAGATCCAAGCCAAGTATAAATTCCGATGTGATAATAGAACTTGTGGAGCACATGTTCTGTGAACATTTGAATATTTGCCACGACTTCCTAATCGTTGTGTAACGATAGTCTACGCTCTAAAAGTTCTTTGGATATTCAGCGGTGAAGCCAACTTAAAAAGTTTGAAAAACTGTTTGACTAGCACCCTTTTTTCTGGGAAAGTCGCTGTTCCGTGCAGGAGGTAGGCGGAGTAGCAGGGTTCTTCCTCTCTTTCTAAAGCCCACGTTGGGCTGGTAGAGGCACGGTTCTTCAGGTGGCCTATGTGATTACTGCCCTCCCCTTTTGGGGGGGTTCCCCTGAAGGGTGGGATATTTGACAGTCTGGATTTGGTTTCTCTAACAAGAGAACTCAAATTGCTTATGTGACACACAGCAAAAACTGAAATGTGTGTTCCTCGTTGGTTTTGAGGAAGGGATCTTTGTTTGGCGATTTTGGAGTGCCTCGGTTATCTTACAGAGCCTCTGGGTTGCAAGACAAAAGATCCAAATGTTGGAATGCCTAAATTCTTTCTTACTGGCTGTACAGCTCAGAGTTGTATGGGGTAAGGGTTTTTATGGAGAGTTTGATTCTAGCTCAGAACGAACGCTGGCGGCGTGGATAAGACATGCAAGTCGAACGGAGTTGAACCTGCAGCAATGCGGATTCGATTCAGTGGCGTACGGGTGCGTAACACGTGAGTGATCTACCGGTAAGTGGGGGATAGCCCGCCGAAAGGCGAATTAATACCGCATGTGGCTAAGGGGATGTTTCTTCTCCTATAGCTAAAGCCATTTTGGCGCTTTCCGATGAGCTCGCGGCCTATCAGCTTGTTGGTGGAGGTAATGGCCCACCAAGGCGATGACGGGTAGCTGGTCTGAGAGGACGATCAGCCACACTGGAACTGAGACACGGTCCAGACACCTACGGGTGGCAGCAGTCGAGAATTTTTCACAATGGGGGGAACCCTGATGAAGCAACGCCGCGTGGAGGATGAAGGGCTTCGCGCTCGTAAACTCCTGTCAAGCGGGAACAAGAAAGTGATAGTACCGCTAGAGGAAGAGACGGCTAACTCTGTGCCAGCAGCCGCGGTAATACAGAGGTCTCGAGCGTTGTTCGGATTTATTGGGCGTAAAGGGTGCGTAGGCGGTGTGGCAAGTCAAGTGTGAAATCTCGGAGCTCAACTCTGAAACTGCACTTGTTACTGCCGTGCTAGAGGGTTGTAGAGGAGATCGGAATTCACGGTGTAGCAGTGAAATGCGTAGATATCGTGAGGAAGACCAGTTGCGAAAGCGGGTCTCTGGGCAATTCCTGACGCTGAGGCACGAAGGCTAGGGGAGCAAACGGGATTAGATACCCCGGTAGTCCTAGCAGTAAACGGTGCACGTTTGGTATGGGCAGATTCGACCCTGTCCGTGCCGGAGCTAACGCGTTAAACGTGCCGCCTGAGAAGTACGGCCGCAAGGCTAAAACTCAAAGAAATTGACGGGGGCCCGCACAAGCGGTGGAGTATGTGGCTTAATTCGATGCAACGCGAAGAACCTTACCTGGCCTTGACATGTAGCGTGACAGCTGATGAAAGTCAGTGACGGTCCGAGAGGATGCTGGGGCTACACAGGTGCTGCATGGCTGTCGTCAGCTCGTGTCGTGAGATGTTGGGTTAAGTCCCGCAACGAGCGCAACCCCTATGAGCTGTTACTATCCTAACAAGGTGTACTCTGCTCAGACTGCCCTGCGAAACGGGGAGGAAGGTGGGGATGACGTCAAGTCAGCATGGCCCTTACGGCCAGGGCTGCACACGTACTACAATGCGCACTACAGAACGATCCGAAATCGTGAGATGGAGGAAATCCCTAAAGGTGCGCCCAGTTCGGATTGTAGGCTGCAACTCGCCTACATGAAGCCGGAATCGCTAGTAATGGCGTATCAGCTACGGCGCCGTGAATACGTTCCCGGGCCTTGTACACACCGCCCGTCACATCATGGAAGTCGTTTGTACCCGAAGTGTATGAGCTAACCCGTAAGGGAGGTAGTACCCTAAGGTATGGACGGTAACTAGGATGAAGTCGTAACAAGGTAGCCGTAGGGGAACCTGCGGCTGGATCACCTCCTTTCTAAGGAGCGAGTTACCTCGCTACTGCAAGGTAACAGGTCGATTATGTAGCTACCGTAAGCTTTCTCCAAAGCGGAGAAAGGCTTGGTAAGCGGTGGCAGTCCCTGCTAATAACAGTTTGGGACAACATCGGGGAACGCACACTTCAGTTTTTGCTTGGAAAGGACCCAAAATTCGGGCGACCTCTTAGTTTTTTAAGAGGAGGCTTGGCCTCTCTCCACTTGGCGAGCGTTGGCATGTGCTTAAAGTGTTAGACGGGGGGCATAGCTCAGTTGGTAGAGCGCCAGCTTTGCAAGCTGGATGTCAGGGGTTCAAATCCCCTTGCCTCCACATTAGTATAATGTGGTTTCGGGCCTGTAGCTCAGCCGGTTAGAGCATGCGCTTGATAAGCGCAGGGTCACTGGTTCAAGTCCAGTCAGGCCCATGTCGACTATTCTAGTAGTTTGGCTCTGCGGCGTGTTATGTTTGGGGTGCGTATAAGTTGTGCTGCATATAGCGTGTTTGAGGGCTTTAGAGGAATTCAATTCAGACAGTCTCCCGGGTTTTCGGGAGATTTTCCTCGGGAATTCCCGAGGTGAGTGTTCTTTGACATCCGCATACAGGGTAGAAAACAACTTCAAAAACTGAGTCCATATAGTGCTACTTGAGAAATTTTTCTCTGGGATCGCTAGTGCGGCTTCAGTTTTGAGTGTATAAGAAGGTTCTTAGTATAAGAAAGTTATTAAGAGTGCATGATGGATGCCTTGGTGCCAGAAGGCTATGAAGGACGTGATAAGCTGCGATAAGCTACGGTGAGCGGCAAATACGCTATGACCCGTAGATTTCCGAATGGGGTAACCCTTCCCAATTCATATTGGGAAACAGCCACTTGAATCTATAGAGTGGTGTGAGCAATACCCGGTGAAGTGAAACATCTCAGTAACCGGAGGAAGAGAAAGCGAATGCGATTCCGTAAGTAGTGGCGAGCGAAAGCGGAACAGTCCAAACCGGATAGCTCTGCTACCCGGGGTAGTAGGATCCCTAACAAAGAATAGTTTGAACGTTAGGCGAAGCGTGTGGAAAAGCGCTCCGTAGAGGGTGAGAGGCCCGTAACCGAAAACTGAAAGACATTCTGGGAATTCCTGAGTAATGCGATGCACGTGAAACTTCGCATGAAGCTGCGCCGACCACGGCGTAAGACTAAATACTAGCTGGCGACCGATAGTGAACTAGTACCGTGAGGGAAAGGTGAAAAGCACCGCTGTGAGCGGAGTGAAAGAGTACCTGAAATCGTGCACTTACAAGGTGTCAAAGTCTCGCAAGAGATGATGGCGTGCCTTTTGCTTAATGAGTCTGCGAGTTAGTATCTGTGGCAAGTTTAAGCCCCTCTGGGGTGGAGGCGAAGCGAAAGCGAGTCTGAAATGGGCGGTTGAGCTGCAGGTGCTAGACCCGAAGCGGAGGTGATCTACCTATGGCCAGGATGAAGCCTCGGTAATACGAGGTGGAAGACCGAACTCGTGGACGTTGAAAAGTCCTGAGATGAGCTGTGGGTAGGAGCGAAAGACTAATCAAACCCCGTGATAGCTGGTTCTCCCCGAAATCTATTGAGGTAGAGCCTCGTGTGCTGACCCGCAGAGGTAGAGCACTGGATGAACTAGGGCCCATACCAGGGTACCGAATTCAATCAAACTCCGAATGCTGCGGGGTGAAACACGGGAGGCAGTCCATGAGGGATAAGCTTCATGGTCGAGAGGGAAACAACCCAGATCAGCAGCTAAGGTGCCTAAATCGTGCTTAGTGGAAAGGAAGTGAGGTTGCTTAGACACTGAGGATGTTGGCTTAGAGGCAGCCATCATTTAAACAGTGCGTAATAGCTGACTCAGCGAGTGATCTTGCGCCGAAAATGATTGGCGATAAGCGCGATACCGAAGCTCTGGATTTCTCAGAGAGACCTCTCTGAGAAGTGGTAGGGGAGCGTTGTCAGTACGGAGAAGCTTTCAGGTAACTGGGAGTGGAGTGCTGACAAGTGAGAATGCAGACATGAGTAGCGATAAGCCGGGTGGAATTCCCGGCCGCCGTAAACCCAAGGTTTCCTGGGCAAGGTTCGTCCTCCCAGGGTGAGTCGGAACCTAAGTCGAGGCCGGAGGGCGTAGACGATGGAGAGCGGGTTAATATTCCTGCACCAGTTCAGTTAAAGCGCAGTGGGGACGTATGATGGGAGTATAGCCGCCGATTGAAAGTGGCGGTCCCCTTCGGGGGGACGTGGAGGCTTTGGCCGAAGCGGATTATGCCAGCAAAATACCAAGAAAAGCCATTGTGTGTTCCTGAACTGTCCGTACCGTAAACCGACACAGGTGGGTGGGCATAAGTGTGCCAAGGCGCGTGAGTGAAACCTCGTTAAGGAACTCGGCAATCTAGCCCCGTAACTTCGGAAGAAGGGGTGCCCCCTAAAAGGGGCCGCAGTGAATGGGGTCAACCGACTGTTTAACTAAAACACAGCACTCTGCTAAATCGTAAGATGATGTATAGGGTGTGACACGTGACCAATGCCGAAAGATTACGGTAAGAGGTTAGCCTTCCAAGGCGAAGCCTTGATCCTAAGTCCCGGTGAATGTCGGCCGTAACTATAACGGTCCTAAGGTAGCGAAATTCCTTGTCGGGTAAGTTCCGACCCGCACGAATCGTGTAACGAGTTGACCGCTGTCTCAACGAGGAGCTCAGCGAAGTTGTAATGGCGGTGAAGATGCCGCCTACCCGCAGTAGGACGGAAAGACCCTATGCACCTTTACTGTACGCTGTCATTGGTATTTCGGTTTTGATGCTTAGCGTAAGTGGGAGGCTTTGATCCACGGCTTTTGGGCTGTGGTGAGCCGTCAATGAAACACCACTCTTCAATATTGGAGTGCCTAACCTTAGCCCGTTAGCCGGGTGAGGGACCCTGGCAGCTGGTCAGTTTGACTGGGGCGGTCTCCTCCCAAAGAGTAACGGAGGAGTACGAAGGTTGGCTCAACTTGGTTGTCAATCAAGTGACGAGTATATGGATATAAGCCAGCTTAACTGCGAGACCTACAAGTCGAGCAGGTGCGAAAGCAGGTCCAAGTGATCCGATGGTTGAATGTGGAATTGCCATCGCTCAACGGACAAAAGGTACGCTAGGGATAACAGGCTGATCCTGCCCAAGAGCTCATATCGACGGCAGGGTTTGGCACCTCGATGTCGGCTCATCACATCCTGGGGCTGGAGAAGGTCCCAAGGGTCCGGCTGTTCGCCGGTTAAAGTGGTACGCGAGCTGGGTTCAGAACGTCGTGAGACAGTTCGGTCCTTATCCACTGTGGGCGTAGGAGAATTGAGGGATTCAGTCCCTAGTACGAGAGGACCGGGGCTGACAAACCTCTGGTGAGCCAGTTGTTCCGTCAGGGGCACCGCTGGGTAGCTAAGTTTGGAAAGGATAAGCGCTGAAAGCATCTAAGCGCCAAGCCTGTCCCAAGATGAGTTCTCCCTCAAGAGTCGTGGAAGACTACCACGTTGATAGGTTGCGAGTGTAAGCATAGCAATATGTTCAGCTCAGCAATACTAATAACTCGTTTGACTTTCCTATCTAAAGAGTCAAATTAAAGAGTCAAATATTCTGTGTGCGGATGTCAGGGAATATATGGTGGAAAAATCTTCAGATATTCTGGGTCCAGATTTTTTCTGGGCTTAGCCATCTGGTGATTACGCGTGGTGGAACCACCCGTTCCCATCCCGAACACGGAAGTGAAACGCTGCAAGCTCCGATGGTAGTGCATCTATAGGGTGTGTGAGAGTAGGACGTTGCCAGATTGCCCGCTAGGCTCTTTTGGGCTTAGCGGGCTTTTGCATTATCTGGGTGGCGACGGGGGGTTATAGTTATTTAGGCGATGATTTAGGCGATGGTTACTTCTCTACAGAGATAAACATCCTGGATGGCATGGAGTAGATCTATCCCTTCCCTCATTGGACGTTGAAATGCCTTCCTACCGGAGATGAGGCCTTGGCCTCCGGCCCTCTTATTGACAACCGCAGTATAGATGGCCTCCGCAAAATCGTTTTTACCTGAGGCACCTCCGCTATTAATTAATCCTATACGCCCCATAAAGCAGTTGGCCACCTGATACCTACAAAGATCTATGGGATGTTTGCTTGTTAACTCTAGGTACACTCGTTTGTCAGACTTCCCGTAGCCATGGGGGGTAACACCATCCAGAGCAAGAAATCCTCCGTTGTTTTCCGGAAGCTTCTGTTTAACGATATCAGCCTGAATTGTAGCACCTAGGTAGTTGGCTTGGCCGGTAAGATCAGCAGAAAGATGATAATCTCCATCTTCCCTTACAAAGGAGGAATTGCGTAGATAACACCATAGGACAGTGACCATACCAAGTTCATGCGCCAAAGCAAATACCTCAGCAATTTCAACAATCTCTCGCGAAGCATCCTCCGAGCCAAAGTAGACCGTTGCCCCTACAGCAACGGCCCCCAATTCGTAAGCTTGCTCAACGGTGCCAAAAAGGATCTCCTTATGCTTATTTGGATAGGTAAGTAACTCATTATGGTTAACTTTCACCAAGAAGGGAATTTTGTGCGCGTACCTTCTAGCAACGGCTCCCAGGACTCCAAAAGTAGACGCCACGGCGTTACATCCACCTTCAATTGCAAGCTCAACAACATTCTCTGGATCAAAATATTTGGGATTAGCAGCAAAGCTAGCCCCAGCTGAGTGTTCAACACCTTGATCCACAGGAAGAATGGAGAGATAGCCTGTCCCACTAAGCCGACCGTGGCGATAGATCCGATTCAGGTTACCCAACACACGGTTGTTCCGATCTGATGGAAAAAAAACCCTTTCTATAAAGTCTATACCCGGCAAGTGGAGCATCTCCTTGACAAAGGTCCGGCTAGTATGAGCCAGAAGATACTCAGCCTCGTCCCCAAGAATATGAACAATTTGGTCTATCACAACACCTTTACACTTCCTTCTTGTAAGCTAGGCGCCTCACCCACAGTCTATGAACAGCTGCTTCAAACAAGACAGTCTGCATCCTAATCAAAAAGGTCCCCACCTGCACAAGGGAAAAACCATGAGGACAGAATCAACTTGCTATCTACGAACTCCGCTTTCAATCCTAGAACACAGCACGGGCCGGTAATCGAGTGCGACGGCGAGAAGCCCCTGTCAAAAGACTTTTCCGACATGATGAACAATCAACCTTACCTTTAAGCTTAAGCTTAAAGTCTTCTGTGGCTAGGGAGGGAATCGAACCCCCGACACAAGGATTTTCAGTCCTCTGCTCTACCGACTGAGCTACCTAGCCAAGAGGCAGAAAACTGCCATCCTTAACAAGGGAGAAGAGTATGACAACCCAAATGTAGGTGCAAGAACCTAACTATGCAGAACTAATAGGGACTCGCAATCACCCTCCCTTTCCCTACAAGGAAAGAATTATAGCTTTACGTACATCAGTTTGGTGACGTGATGACGTAGACTGAATTCTCCAGAAATACTATATAATAGAGTTCAATCGATAGAAAAATTGGCCTGTATGACCAGCATAGAAATACGATCCTCCTTCCTTGAATTTTTTGCTTCTAAAGGACACTCCGTTATCCGCTCTTCCAGCCTTTTACCAGATTCTCCAAATTTACTGTTTACTAATGCGGGCATGAATCAGTTTGTGCCGATTTTTCTAGGGGAATGCCCTCCGGATGTAAGTAGTTGGCCGGAAGTTCGTCCGGGAATTCCCACCCGCGCTGTTAGTACCCAAAAATGCCTCCGTGCTGGGGGGAAACATAACGATCTTGAAGATGTAGGGTTAGACACCTACCACCACACTTTTTTCGAGATGCTTGGAAATTGGAGCTTTGGCGACTACTTCAGAAGAAAGGCCATCGAATGGGCCTGGGAGCTCGTGGTATGCCAGTGGAAATTTCCGCCCAACCGGCTTTATGCCAGTTTCTACCAGCCAGCTCCTGGCGAGCCAGGTGAGACAGATGAGGAGGCTTGTGAATGCTGGGGTGATCTCTTTCGAGATGCTGGCCTTGATCCCAAGGTCCACGTTCATGGTGGTGGAAGAAGAGATAATTTTTGGATGATGGGAGACAATGGTCCATGTGGGCCATGTAGTGAGTTACACATAGATTTGACCCCTTCTGGGGATTCCTTTGGAAAGCTGATTAACACTGGAAACGCGCACTGCATAGAGATTTGGAATCTTGTTTTCATCCAGTTCAATCTATTCCGGGATGGTACCATTTCCCCCCTCCCTACGCAACATGTCGACACCGGTATGGGATTAGAGCGCGTAGCCTCCGTCCTTCAGGGTACTCGGGACTTTACAGACTTCTCCTGCTCAGTCTCCAATTACGAAACTGATCTCTTCTACCCATTACTGCGGCAAGTTGAGAGGTTAAGTGGAAAAAAGTACACAGCCACCCTACCTCCTATGGATAATCGGAGCCACCAAGAAGTGGTAGACACCGCCTTTCGGGTTATTGCTGACCACGTTCGAACTCTCACCTTTGCCATCGCTGACGGAATTTTTCCAAGTAACACTGGCCGTGGTTATGTACTAAGACGACTCCTACGACGGGCTGTTCGACATGGGAAAGCCTTAGACTTACACAAGCCGTTTTTGCATCAGCTTGTTGCAGTTCTTGCTAGGACAATGGGTGATGTTTTTCCAGAACTCATCTCCCAACAGGTGCAAGTAGAAGAGATCATTCGCGTAGAGGAGGAAGCTTTTCACAAGACGCTTGATAGAGGGCTTCAGGTCTTCAAAGAGGTTATCACTCGCCTCAGAGCGCTAGGCTCTTCCATAGTGTCAGGAGAGGATGCCTTTCGCCTTTCAGATACCTATGGTTTCCCCATAGATCTTACCCAATTGATGGCCAGGGAGATCGGATTTTCTGTGGATCAAACGGGTTTTGAGCAGTACGTAGGACAACAACGCTCCCTGGCGCGCGCTAGCCAGAAAAGAGAACTTTCTCAGGCAATCGCACAAGACGTCACGACGCAGTTTCTTGGTTACGAATCTCTAGAATCAGCGGGAGTCATTCGTGATGTTTACACTGGAATAGATGGGACTTGGATTGCCCTAGACAAAACTCCTTTCTACCCCACGATGGGTGGCCAGGTTGGCGACTCTGGTCACCTGAAAACTTTCCAGGCAGAAAATAGCCAGCATTTTTCCGTCCTTACGGCGATTCGTTCTGGAGATGCCTTTTATCATCATCTAGCTCCTGAGAAAAAGAATACCCTCACGCTTTCGGTAGGAACACGGGTTCAAGCTGCCGTAGACCCCAAAAGGCGGATCGCTATCGAGCGCCACCATTCTGCCACGCATCTTCTTCATTGGGCACTACGTGAAGTACTATCTCATGGCGTTGAACAACGTGGCTCATATATAGGACCAAAAAAGTTGACATTTGATTTTGGAAGCAGTGCTATGACCCGGGTTCAGCTCTCTGATGTCGAGAAACTGGTCAACGAACGCATTCTGGAAAACTCACAAATCTCATGGGTCCAACTTCCTTACTCTGAGGTAAGGAAGCGTACCGACATCATACAGATCTTTAGCGAGAAATATGGTAAGAACGTGCGCATCGTCCAGATCGGGGGTTCATCAGGTTCGTTGGATGGCTACTCAATGGAACTTTGCGCTGGGACCCACTGCCGAACTACAGGCGAATTGGGAGTATTCCGAATTACCTCTGAGGGAGCGGTGGCTACTGGTATACGCCGTATCGAAGCAATTGCAGGCTACGCCGCTTTTCTCTCTATTCAGAGTCAAGCAGAACTGTTGTGTCGCTTGGCAAGGAAACTAGATACACCTGTAGTAGAATTGGAACAGAAGATAGACTCTGCCATTAAACGGTCTAAAATGCTAGAGAGGCAGTTACGGGTCTCTCAGCAACGACAAGCCGATGCTATTGCTAGCATCCTGTCTGGAAGGAAGAGTACAATCGGGGAGATTCCTGCCATTGTGGAGAATCTAGGGGAGGTTAATGGAGCACTCCTAGATGCGGTTTCTAATTCCATTAAAGGCCAATTTGACGGAGTCCTGGTTCTTGGGGGTAGTGAAGATGACACAGTCTCATTAATAGTAACTGTTCCTCCGCTCTGGATTTCGAAACTCTCGGCAAGAGATATCATGCAAGAGATTGCACACATTGTAGGCGGCGCAGGTGGTGGAAGGGTAGACAGAGCAAGAGGGAGTGGGAAGGAACCAAAACGCCTGGAGGAGGCGCTACAGCGGGCTGTGTATCTCATTAAGGAATGCACTGTGGGTTCTTCTTAGCTGCTGGCTGGTTGTGTGGTTTGTTTCTTTATGTCTCTGGTCCTTCGGAGAGAGGGGGGGGAACTAAAGCACCAAGAATGTGTATAACTACCAGAGTACTTTTCCTGCACAACCTATCTCAATAGGGATACTGGAGAAAGTTAGTTTGCGGCGGCCATTGTAATTGTAATGCCCTGGAGAACCAGGGCCCGCACCGCACGTTTATACTTAATTTGAACCAAGATTATGGACCCACAGAGAAAAGTGGAGAATGTAATGAGCGATATGGAACAGTGGATTTTCCGGATGTCTCCACCCAGTTTTCATAAAAGCCAGTGATTGTCTCTTCAGAGAAAGAGGTAGTCCAAGTGCAACAAGGAGCGTAACTAGCGCAAGTTTTTCTCATGCCGGTTTCGCACAGAGGCTCCCCTTAGCAAGGGGATATTAGCATCCAGTACTTTGTATTAGTCGAAGAGGGTGTTCAAAGGGGGAAATGAAATGCTTCTACGAAGAGCAACACGTGTCGTACACCTTGTTTTGAAGTAGCTCCTTAAGCTTTCTAGCAGAAGTAAAGTAAGTAATTGTGGAACCTTAGTCATGACTCTTCCTAATCGCCTTACCTTGGCCCGCTTCTCACTTACAGCACTCTTTGTGGCAGCTACAGAAAGCCCATTTAGATGGAACATGACACTTGCATTAATCTTCTTTGCCCTAGCGGTTTTGACGGACTACCTCGATGGGGCGCTTGCACGCAGAAGGAACCTGATGACCAATTTTGGGATACTGATGGATCCCTTGGCGGATAAGGTTCTCAATGTATCGGCGTTTATTCTCCTAGTCGTTTATGCAGATCTTCCGCCATGGGTGGTAATTGTTATCGTCGCTCGGGAGTTCTTGATCACAGGGTTGCGTCTCGTCGCTGGAAACAAGGGTGTTATTCTCCCAGCAGAACAACTGGGAAAACACAAAACAATTTGGCAAGTGATGACCATTTTTTTCTTCCTGATTCTTACGGCATTTTTAGAGTGGCAGTTGTGGCCAGCCTGGTGGATTCCCATTTGGATCCATGGTGGGTGGATGTTTGTTGCAGTCACTATGACACTTACTCTTTATTCTGGTCTGGGCTATCTCTGGAGAAACCGAGTACTGTTTTCATAGTGAGAAAGGCATAAGTGGATGGATCTGAGACTAGGATGGGAGAAGTGGCAATTCAGAAGTTAATTCCCCATCAGACTCAAAGTCACCACGTAAGATTAGAGAAAAAATTTCCAGGAAGAAAACCTCAAGAGCGAGAGACTCGTTGACCCCACTGGCCAGGAAACACTGGAGACGGTCCAGCAATTCTATTTGCTGGAGGAGAGTCTCTTGAGGAACTTTAGATAAAAAGGCAACTCCTGGATCAGGAGAAGTAGTTCCAAGGTGGAAGACGCGTAGCCCTTCTACAAGAAAACTCTTCACAGCTGTAATTAAGCCATGGCGGAGATGGATGGAAACAGATTCCATCATGGCTTTCGAGTGCCTTGCACGTTCCGCAAACCACGTGCCATCAGTCCTATTTTGATAGTGCTGCCTGCAGTGCTCGAGTTCTGCTGCGGCTTGCCTGGAGGCATCTTCTTTGCACTCAGCTAATACGGTTTGAAAACCCCTTACAAACTGGAATGTTTGAGCAACTGTCCCCACACTAAGTTGCAGGCAGTGATTAAAATGAGCTACAATGGACCTCTCTTGCTGGGTAGGTTGCCATTTTTCTTTCTGACGCAGAGATATGCGAATACACCTCGAAAGAATGGCCGGCAAGACAACTTCTGGATTAGTAGTGAGAAGTATTAGATAGGTCCCTGTAGGCGGTTCCTCCAGAGTTTTTAGAAAAGCATTGGCAGCATTGAGAGCAAAACGGTCCGCCTCTTGGATCACTGCGATCTTAGCGGTCCTAGTAGCAGACCGCCGGAGAATTTGTTCTAAAAGCCGCACCTGTTCAATAACAATACGTCTAGATTTAGAAACTGGCTGCACTCTGTGAAAATCCGGATGCGGGGGGCAAGAGCTAAGTACCTCCTCTGAGCAATGCAAGGTAAGTGCAGCAAATTTTCTGGCCAATTCTTCTTTCCCGGAACCAGTGGTACCACAGATTAAATAGGCATGAGCAAGGCGATGTGCCTTGTGCGAGGCAGTCAAGTACTCCAAGGCCTCTTTAACTGAAAGGGCCATATCGTTCTTCCAAAGTCATCACAATTTTTTTAGAAAGTGAATCCGCAGACTGCTCAGCATCTAAAACTATAAAACGGCCTGGATTTGCCTGAGCAAGCTCCAAGTAGCCTTTACGAACTAAGGTATGGAACTGCAGGGATTCTTGTTCTATTCTATCTAGAACGTGGGTGCCCCGCCGGGATATACGTTGCAGCGCAAGCTCGGAATCTATGTCTAGGAGAAAGGTAATATCTGGGATACAACCACTTACCACTTGCTGGTTGACGTATTTGACAAAGTTGTGCGGCAGGTTGCGCGCTGTGCCTTGGTAGACTGTAGTAGAATCGAGGAAGCGGTCGCAAACGACAAAGGAGCCCGCAAGGAGAGCAGGAAGAATTTTCTCTCGAACTAGTTGTGCTCTGCTAGCGGCAAAGAGTAGCAGTTCTGCTTCTGGAGAAAGATTGGAGGGCCCAGCAGTAGTGGCATACTTAAGAAGGTGACGAACAGATTCTCCAAGAGCTGTTCCTCCTGGTTCTCGCAGTACTAGGAAGGACCTATCACAACCCTGGAATACTCGCGCGAGTTTTTGGATTTGTGTAGTTTTTCCGCATCCTTCTGGACCTTCAAAGGAAATAAAAATGCCCCGTGGCCTTACAGCAGAACAGTGCGAGTACATACAAATTTACCGAAGTTTCAAAGAAATGATGGGATAGCAGGAAAAGCTAAACATTCTACTCAGGGTCTCCCTCCTCAGCTAAAAACAAGCGATACTCGGACTGTGTATACCTCAGCTTTCCAGCAGAAAGAGACCGTGAAGCCCTTCCAGGCACGCACGAAGAAAAAGACCCTGTAGAAACGAGCGAATCTATTGCTCTTTTTCCGCAGCAAAAGAATAGCTGTCATAAAAATATAGATCGCAGCAACAGGTACACTATAGTGCAGCAAGTTTTCCGCTGAAAGTAGGAAAATAATGAGTAGAAAACTATGTTTGTACACTGATTGGGAAACGGGGTTTACCCACGCTACACGCTGGGTGGAACAGGCGGCACAACAGTCGTTTTTAGATGAAAGGCAGACGGCAGTCATTTTTCCGAACTCCGTCGTAGCAAACCAACTACGAAAGGTACTGGCTTCACGGGGGACTACATTTATGAACGTCCATTTTTGGACTCCAACGGCTTTTCGAAAAAGAATGTTGCACGGTCTATCAGGGCTACTGTCTATAGCGAGCTATAAGGAGCTCCATTTGATTGCATCCTCAGTTGCAGCAGATTGGGTTTCAGATAAGTGGTCCCGCTCTACAGAAACAGACCTTAATATCCTTCTAAGGGTATTAGGTCTGCTAAATAACTTTGAACTGGTGCATGCACAGGTGCCCAAAGAACTGCGAAATATAGCAGACCTAGCAAAAAACTTTCATAAGGTTCTAAGAGAGCAGGGGCTACAAACAGTAAGTGAGGCAGATTGTTGTTTGGTCTCTCATAAGTGGCAGAAAAAGTTCGTGTCCTTACTAGTTTTTGGTTTCCACGGGGGATACTGGTCTCTTTTCCCTCTCCTATCACTTGCACACCAGACTACTGAAAAACTGGAAGTAGTCTTAGAAAATCCCAGTGAGACTTCCTTCAATCTTGACAGATCTTGGATAGAATCCTGGGAACGGCTGATGGATGTTAAGGCTACCTTACTTGGAGGACTGGAGTGGAAAAAGAGATCATTTGACCATGTAGAATTCTTGACGGAACCAACTACATACAACCTCGCTTGGGCGATTGCCCTGCGGGCCTCAAAAATGGTAGTGGAAGGCGCAAAAACGGTAGCTGTGGTTTTTTCTGCTTACGGTCCCCTCAGTCGAGAGGTTGCTTTAGCTCTAAATAGGTTACGGCTACCCTACTTCGATGGTATTGGCCACACGTGCCTATACTCCCCAGAGAAGAACCATTGGAGGGAGTGGTGCATCTTTCAAGAGGCACCTACAGCCCAGTCCCTTTCTGAATTTTTAGCTCTATTACCAGATCAAGTTCAAACCATAGACCTACTGCGTGAAGCTTCTAGAGAGACCTTGAGCCAAGACATTCATGTTTGCACGAGATTCGCAAGCCTGCACGGTGACAGAGAAAAAGACTGGAGGAAGTTGAGTAGTTTTTCTTTGCTACCAGAGCGTAGCTCATTAGATGAGTTCTGTAAAAAAACTACCGGAGAATTTATTCGTCTAGGCTGGACGAAAGAAGCTGATTGCCTACTGGCATGTCAGACCCGCTTGCAACGCCCAGACAGACTTCTGTTGAAGCGCGATGCCTTTTTATGTTGGCTACAAAAGGCCCTGCGGGAAAAATATCAGCTTCAAGATCCGATGGGCTCTCATCCTTATGCCACCATTCAGCTAGTACTGCGTGACCAAGCAGCCTTATGTCCCTGGACTCATGTCATTTTGGCTGGAATGAATGCAGGACAGTGGCCGGATTCCGGCGAGCAAAACAGCAGCCTTACCCCAGTCATCCTTAATCTCTGCCAGAGCATAGCCACTACTGACATTAAATTTCCTGGAAACAGCCCATTCAATATGGGGAAGAATCCCTCTGCTCTTGGCCACTGCATTCCTAGTCTCTTCCAAAAGGAGCAGACTGTTACACAGCGACGTGACTTTCAGAGCCTGTGCAAGGCTCCTAACTTAGTAGCAACTGCTCAAATGAGGAATAACGATGTTACCGATTGTCCGTCCGTCTGGTTTTCCGAGCTTTACGAGCGATATGGAAAGACTGGCGAAGGCTTTCGTACTCATTTCCCTTCTAGTCAGCCATATGTACCTTTTATCGCTGCCACCTCTCCTGATAAGTTGGTTTGGAAGGCCAGGACTGACAGATTAGATCCTACTATCCCCTTTGGGCGTTGGGAATTTGTAGCTCCCCCTCCAAGTTCTCCTCTGGAGATTACCGTAGCGGACGCAGAGCGAATATGGAAGGAACCTGCTATCGCTTGGATGAAGATCTTCCTCGGAGTGGGTCCAGCAGAAATGCCAGAGAGCTCCACGACTAGAGTAGGTACATGGGTGCACCGTTGGCTGCGTAATCTCTGTGTTTCCGCTGCAGATTGGGCACGGCTCCCAGATAAGTCTTCTCGAAGAGAAATCATCCTTGCCGCATCAGAGGGCACCCGCACTGCCGTAGAAAAGTCCTATCGTGCTATCCAAAGACAGCTTCCATCCTACTGGACTTTAACTTGGAAACAAGCGCAAAGCTTTGCCGTGGAATGCTCTAATCATCTAGAGACCTTTCGCCCCCGATTCCCTTACATTTCCACCGAGCACTCGTTTCGAAATGTTCGTGTAGGTCCGTTTATAATCCATGGCAGGTGGGACTTGCTGCTTTCAACGCGGTTGCCAGAAAGCGATCCGGCCCCTTATCCTTTTGTTAACACATCCATGGTAGTAGTTGACTACAAGACTGGAAAACGCTCACTGAACGCTACTTCCCCTCTCTTTAATGGAAGAGACACGAGAATCAAGATGCAACTTTCTCTGTACACACAAGCAGCTTTGGCAAATGGAGCACTCCAGGTTGATGCTGCTTGTATAGCTCCGCACTGTAATGCTGGTCAGAATTGTATCCAGTTATCCTCTAAGGAGTTGGAAGAGATCCAGCCCCTTCTTCTGTCTATAGGTCGAATCCTTCGGGAGGGGGTTTTTGGAATGCGAGGCAAACTTTATCGCGGATTCACTTCTTACAACAAGATGCCTTTAGCAACACTCCCTATTACACAAGATATTCTAGAATCTAAGTGGGAACTTACCCAAAAGAATTTACTAGCGATGGGATGAGGACAGTCGATGTGGAGTCCAGAAAAGCTTTTGTTCTAGATATCAAGACAAACTTTTCCCTTGTTGCTCCAGCTGGTGTAGGAAAGACACAGTCTGTTGTGCAGCGCATATTAGAAATTATACGACTTACTCCAGAGGAGCTACCTCACCTAGTCGTAGTGACCTATACGCGACGTGCAGCTGAGGAGATGAGAAACCGAGTTTATAGTGAACTCCTAGACAGGAATGCCCCACAAAAGTTTTTCAGGGCTGTAGGGGAGGTGTTTTTTGGAACCATCCATGCTTTTTGTTCCCAGTTACTACGGACCTATAGTTCCTTCCTTGGCCTACATTCCCCACTTGAGCTTACTCCTAATCCTGCTCAACTCTGGAGGGAGTTTTTGTTTTCTCCTGCAGGAGAACGAGCTGTGGAAACAGGTGTCAAGGTATTAGGAGAGGCGGGAAGATACTTTTGCATTCAAGACCTGCTAAGTGTACCTCCACCTGATGCTGTCCCACAGCAAGAAGTGCAGCCATTGCCCTTTCCTGAACTGGATTTCTCTGCCCTCCTCGCAGAAGATCGAATTTCTGAATCCAGAGATAGTTCCCGACAAAAGGTGCGGGAAGGACAAAATATAGCCAAACAGTGGTTGAAGAAATTTCAGGGTGATTTGCCATTTTTACCCCTTCCTTCCTATTCCTACGGCGGAAAGAAATTTTTGGCCGTTTGGGAAGCCACATTTTCTCCCCTCCGCAGGTGGGTCTACACTAGGGGAAAGCAGGCTCTAGATTCTATTGCCAGTCAGTACGAACGCTATCGCCTGCAGCAGGGCAAGATCCTTTATTCGGATCAAATTACAACTACCGCTAGACTGCTCAAGCATCCTCAAGTTAATTCCCTTTTAAGAAGACAGAACCTACGCGTGATTTTGGACGAGGCACAAGATACTGACCCCGTACAGTTCGAAATACTGTTTACAATTTCTGGCGGACGCCTCACGATGGTAGGCGATCCCCAACAGTCTATCTATGGGGATCGGGCTAGTTTGCAGGTATATCAGCGATTTCGCAAACTGCTCTGCGAGTCACCTCAAAGTCAAGAGCTCCACTATCATGTTACCTTCCGGTGCAGCACTGCTATTGTGGGCTTTGTCAATCAGGTAGGTCCTGAAATCCTTCACGGGCAGGAGGGGCAGGCAACGTTTATTCCCCTCCATCCGGCGTATGGTAAGGAGAGGGGCCAGGTACTTCACATACCGATCGATCTTCAAGGAAAGAGAACTAGTCCAGAGGACGCGAAACGGCTTGTTGCTAAAGAGGTAGCAGACTGGCTAAAAAAAACTGATCTTCGTATGTTACGCGCGAGGGATTGGCACAATGTAGCCATTCTCTGCCCAAGAAAGCGTTGGCTAGAGGCCTTAGCTGTCACTCTTCTGGAAAAGGGGATTCCTATCCAAGTATACTCAGAGGTTCCAGTACTCGGCAGCCTTCCTACGTATGCATGGTGGAGTGCCCTCTTCTGGGTGCTAGCCCATCCCACCGATTCCTTTGAGATCGCAGGTATACTGCGCGAGATGTTTGCCGTAGAGGATTATGAGTTGGCGACCCTCTGTAAGGGGGATGCCTCACGCCTTCATGCCGTCGCTTCTGCAGAGTTTCCTCCTCTCCGTCTGTTAGGTAGTCTGGCACAGCTAGCAAACACACTCCCACTACGCTCAGTAGTAGAGATTGCTGTTAGAAAAACGCATTTGCTTGAACGCCTGCTTTCCCTCCCAGGTGAAGATTCTTCTGTACGACAGAGGCAGCATATCGAGCTATTAGCACAGGCTTCAGACGCTGAGGCGCGAGGAATTACACTAGGAGAATTTGCTCAGGAACTTCGTTCCAGTCTAGAGTCTAGAACAGAAATGGTGCCAGTTCGTCCTAATACAGTGCAACTGATGACCTGCCACATGGCCAAAGGACTGGAATGGGACACCGTACTAGTGCCCTACTTCTACCGCAAAATTCCCTTTCAAGCAATTCCTGTCTTCTTTTCTTTTTTCAAAGAAAAGTCTCTCTGCCAAAATCGGATACATGAGATGCAGAGACTGCTTTACGTAACCCTTACCCGTGCTAGAAACACTCTAGTCATCTTCGATGACTGCCGTTGTTTCTCTCTTTCTAGCACAAGAACATTTAGCCTGGCACGAGTCTTGGGAAAAAGTGGCTTACAAGCTCTTAAAACCCTCCCGCAGGCGATCTCACCTACTCCCTCCTGTCCGACCACGTCCACCTATCTATGCAGTAGGGAACAACCTGCCCTAAAAGGGCGAGCTTCTGCCATCCGGCCTTTCTGGATAAAAAGGGCCCGCCGCCTGGCATTCCGCTTTCCTAAACAATTAATCCTACACAGTAGTACTAGCAACCTTCAGGAGGATAGCTCAGATTTTATCCACCCTGTTTTTAAAAATTCTAGTTCTTATTATGATGTTTGGTGGCACGAGACCGCCAAGCTTCTTCCGTTACAAGACCTCAACTGGACCTCCAAGCTAAAGGAAACACTTCCCAAGTGTCCAGATCCGGAACGGGGATACAACGAGTGGAAAACGTTTGCGCAGAGTGGCCTGGCGCGGCGCCTCGCCAGTCGAAACTGCACCTTATACAGGGAAGTGACATTTTTTATTCCTAGGAGGCAAGAAGCGATTGTTGAAGGAATTGTGGATTTAGCTGTCTTGCACCGCACACAAAACAGGTGGCTATTGGTCGATTGGAAGACTGAGAAAAATATTGAGGAGAGCCACAGCATCTTAGAACGGCACTGTAGACAGATGGAGGCTTACGCACATCAC